>CASFPH010000060.1 GCA_949296645.1 uncultured Bacteroidales bacterium | reverse complement strand
ATGATTTTCTTTCAGCCAACCCCGGCGGGGCCCGACCTTGTACGGTACGCGGGGCGCGGGGCTACCTTTGCTGGTGGGAAATAAAATAAGCGGGATTTTTGTGCTCGGTGCTTTTTTATTTTCTGGATAGGAAGACAAGATAATCTCTGACCGCCTTGTGGCATCCCGTAAAGTCCGGAGTCCGGCATCCCCTGTATTTCCGGAAACTGACGGTTCCGTCCCGGTTAATGCCTGTCACATGCTTGTTGAATGTGCCTTTTGTCCGGATATGGATGTCAAGCCGTGATTTTCTCACCGGCCAGGAAATTCCGTTTGGCATCATCGAGTTGCCGTTGCCATTGCTCTGCCTCCAGTTTCCTTTTTTCCTCTTCTTTCATTTTCCATTCCATGCGTTTCTGCTCCTGCCTTTTTACGTATGCTTCACGCGCCTTCTCCAAAGGAGCCGGGTCAAGGCCGAGCGCGTTAAATACTTGGATGGGCAGGACTGATATGTATTTTTCTTCTTCCGCATCCTTCAGGGTATTGGCAATCCAGTTCCTGCAATAGGCCGCTGCTTCTTCACGGTGTCCCTCCTCGTCAAGGATTCTCCGCGAATATTGCCCGCAGGAGAAATAGACGTTGTTTATCTTGCATACCACATGGAAATAGTCCTCGCTTTCATTGCCGTATTCGTTTTTCTTGGACAGGGAAACATATACGTTCTCGGCATACGGCTCAAGCTCCATGTATGGGGCGACGACGGTGTTGCCGTCAAACTTGTATCTCAAAACTTTTGTTTTCATTACATATTATATTATGTCGTTGTACATATTCTTTGGATTCATTCGCAATCACAACCACAGACTTCATCTATGATTTTCTTTTCGCTCTTTTCGCCTTTTAAGAATGCGAAGAAATCAGGAAAGAAGAGTTGGGCATGGTCTGCTCCCAGTTGCGAACTTTTCCCGTTTTTAGTCGCACACATGGCAAAGCGTCCCATTCCAAAGCTCTCTTCCGGAGGTACGATGTGGAAGGACAGATTTTCTGTGGCGTTGATATGAAGGCTCTTACAATAAGTATAGAATGTTTTGGGTATTCTTCTGTCCGTATCTATATCCACCCGTTTGTATCCGAACTTTTTCAACAGCCGGATCAGTTCTGAGACCGGCATCCCTGTATGTGAAATGATGAGAGCCCAGTTTATCTCCATCAGGGTTTCCTCATAGTGGTCGTAGAGTTTGTCGAATTGTTCCTGGTATTCTTCAAGGAACTCACCGTCTTTGTTACACATGTCTTCAAGAGCCATTCCGTTGTTTCCGGCGAGGGCAAGGTCACTTAGTCCGCAGGCTACTTCATTGAGCAGTGACTGCTCTTCGTCCTTGTCTTTCTCTGTTCCGACGGCTCTGAGCCGGGCATACTTGTATAAATCAGCCCGGACTGAAGTGTCCGGTTCCTGCAATATATCCGTGATGCCATGCCCGGAGAGTTTCAGTCTGATGCTTTCCGGCAGGCTGCGCCACCATTCGCTAATATTGTTTGCATCCATAATATCTTAAATTAAATTGGTTTGTATATTGTTTTTTGATTGCCATGCCTTATGAGCAATGGCGACTTCCTGCCGTTCTTGCTCCAGCAACGTTTCCATTTCCGGAGTGTAGCCGAGGAAGCGGATATAACCGCCATTAAAGCCTGTAAGTTTGCATTGAATGCCCACTTTCTCCAGTTTGTCAATCCGTTTTTGGGCTGTTTTCGCGCTTGAATATTCTTTCGGCCAAAAATAGTGTTCGCCCTGTGAGCCGTAATAGTCTTGTATCATTTCCCCGATATGTTTCCGGCTCTCAATGAAGCCGAACCGTGCCTTGCCCAGTGCCTGACGCACCGCCTTGTGTGCCGGTCCTTCGGGATGCGCGAACACTTCGGGGCAGTCTTTTCCCGTAAGTTTATGAAGTTCCACTTTATACGGCTGCCTGTAACTGCCGATTCCGAGGGTGAGGTAGAAATTGGTATGGAAATAGTCTGTCATCGGGTCGCTATCGTCAAAATTGTATGACATCACGAAGTCCCTGACATTCAGCATTACCTCCTTAGCGCGGTCCGTCAGGGACTTGTCGGATGCAATGTGGTAATGGTTGATATCTCCCTGGATTTTCCCTGATTCTTTGGTGAAAGCCTCGAAATCTGCTTTCATCAGACGGATGTAGATGGAATGGTAGTTTTCTCGTCTGACCGAAAACTTGTATCTCGGATAGGCTTCCTTGAGCCAGGTCCTGACCAATTCG
>CASFPH010000059.1 GCA_949296645.1 uncultured Bacteroidales bacterium | reverse complement strand
GGCGCAATGAAATGGAGAAGAAGACCGCTATTGTGCATGCGATACATGAATACACCACACACGAAATGTCACAGTTCTTATCCATAGACGATCTTGAAATTCTCCATGAGAACATAGAATCTCTGGCATACGGACAAGCGGAACTATATAAACCGGTTCGTTCCAAGCCCGATAATCAAATCAAGTCCCCTTCGCTGAGACATTATGCATGGAATATCGGAGAGAGACTTGATATTCCGCTAATCGACAGGGCAAAATTCATAAAAGAAATATTCCCACACGAACTGGGAAACGCAACAATCGAATATCTTTCCAAGAACCTCAGGGACTCTGTTACAAGCAAAATCAAGATCGACGTTCCTAAAAACGGGGACTATTGGTTTGACTGCATGAAAAATTTTGCTGACAAGAAAATTAGTTCTTGCTGATTATAGTCTGCGTAATATCATTGGATTGGTTTGCAGCATGTTAAACAATTAAATCGTTTAGTCATGCTAAAAGAAAATCTTACATTCAATGACCTGCCGGAAATGGTAGGCAAACTTTGCGAAAGAATCGAGAGCCTCGAAAATGCGTTGAAAGACAATCTTGCAAAGCAGGCTCCGGTCAAAGAAAATCTTCATGTCCCCATGACCGTGGAAGAAGTATGCAGCTATCTCGGAATATCCAAGTCATCCTTCTATTACAAGGCCAAGCACGGAGGGATTCCCACTATCAAGCAGGGAAAACACCTGTTTGTCTATCGGGACGAACTGGACAAATGGCTGGAGACCGGAAGGAAAGGCCAGGTGCCGCTGAGCATCGAAGAAGAACACGAACAGATGCTCGCTGCGACAAGACATAAGGCAAAACCAAGAGAGTTGTAGGGATATGGAAAAGACGAACAGCAATATTCCTACCCCGGAGGAACTGAAAGCCTACATAGAAGAATCGGTCATCAGCGTAACCGGGACATACGAGCAATCCGCTTCCGTGCTGATGGTGGATGACTCCATAATCGGAACTTTGGGGAACTTCAGCGCATCCATTGGGAAAGCCAAAAGCAAAAAGACCTTCAATGTCTCGGCTATCACTGCGGCTGCTCTGATAAACGGCACGGTGCTACATTACCGTGCCTGCTTCCCGGAGGACAAAAGAAAGATTCTCTACATTGACACGGAACAGGGCAAGAACCATTGCCAAATTGTTCTGAATAGAATCCTAAGACTGGCAGGGCTGCCGAATGATAGTAACACAGACAACTTAATGATGCTGGCACTTCGGAAATATTCACCCGAAGTACGATTGGCAATAACGGAACAAGCTATCGGCATGATACCGGACTTGGGACTGGTCATCATTGATGGCATCCGCGACTTCGTCTATGACATCAATTCGCCCGGTGAATCCACCGAAGTAATATCCAAACTCATGCGGTGGACTGACGACAGGCAGATACACATTCATACCATCCTGCATCAGAACAAGAATGATGAACACGCACGGGGACATGTCGGCACGGAACTGAACAACAAGGCAGAAACCATCATGCAGATTGAAGCGGATAAAGACGACAAGTCCATAAGCGTGGTGGAAGCCCTGCATATCCGTGACCGTGAATTTGAATCTTTTGCTTTCCGGATAAACGATGAATGCCTGCCCGAAACGGTGGAGTTCTACCAACCCCAGAAACGACAGGCAGGACGGCCATCCAAAGAGCCATTCGACCCTTACAAGGAAATCCTGGAGGATATGCACCGTTCCGCTCGAAACGCCGCTTTTGAGAACGGCAATATCAACGGCTATGACAACTTTCTCGAACGGCTGAAAGAGGGCTACGGACGACAAGGCATAAAACTTGGACACAACAAGGCTGTGAAGATAGCTACATTCCTGAACAACAAGCGAATGGTTGTAAAAGAAGGCAAGGAATACAGGTCCAACAGGGATTTCCATTATTAGGCCGATGCCGCTAAGCTCTATCGGTGTAACATTTCCCGACTTTACTTTATTGCCGGGGTGTAGATATGAGAATAAAGCAAAGTGATGGCAGGTTTCACCATACAGGTGCAATCTGCCATTTTCCTTTTGTATGTACGCTGGTATCCGGACAGCCCACGTGTTGTTTGAGATGTGGAACCAATCCGTTCCGGGCTTGCCCGTATGCCAATAATCAATCAGTCAGGTAGCCTAATACCCCACTCGCCTTTCGGCGGCGGGATGTAAACACAGATTTCGGTAATCGGGAGTGCTCAGATTTTGGTAACAATAATGCACCGATTTCGGTAACAACGATACACAACTTTCGGTAACAAGACTGCACAGTCTGCAAAGGTAAGATTTTCTTATGAAGATACAAGTGTTGCAGTGAAGCGGGCTACCCCGCTTCACTGCAACTGCGCGGCCCTTCTATACAGATTGGACACCAGTCTCGTCTGCAATGACATGCTCCACGGTCTCGGCCAGTATTTCTCCAAAGGTGATGATAAGCCCCATGAGTTGTGTGGTCATTTCCTCTGCATCAGGATCGGTTGCCCAAGTGGTATTTATATATTTGTCATATTCTGTTTCAGCCTTGCTGAAGTCAGCGAGAGCATCTTTAAGTGCCTGTATGTTATCTGTTTTCATTGTTCTGTCCTATATTGTTGAAGATTGTCTTTCGGTTTTCCATTCTGTAGCTGGGTCCTGAGAGCTGGATGAGCTCGCATTTGTAAAGCAGGCGGTCGAGTATGGCTGTGGCCAGCACCTCGTCGTTGAGAGTTGTGGCCCATTCCGCAGGCGACCGGTTGGTGGTTATGATGAAGGATGTAGACTCATACACCGAGTTGATCCAGGCGAAGAGGATGTTTCCTTCCTCCCTGCTGACAATGATGTTCATCAGGTCGTCAATGACAATCAGCTGCGCCGAGCATAGGTTCCGGTATTCAGCTCTGGCATATGGCGTGGCATCCCTGGTTTTGAGGGTGTTCATGATGCTCTCCATCGTTCTGAAGTAACCTTTATAGCCATGCTCTATAGCGTCTGCGCACAGGCCTGAGGCAACGTATGTCTTTCCCACACCTGAGGGGCCCGCGAGCATGATGTTATATCCGGCTTCCACCCAATGCAGTTCACGGAGCTGGTTCAGCTGTGTAAGGCTCAGTCCCTTGTATTTGGAGAAGTCATAGCGGTTCAGGTCATGGTCCATCGGCAGCCGTGCTGCCTTGTAGCGGAGCACTTTCTGGCGCGCTTCACGGCCTTCGACCTCTGTCTTGAGGATATTCAGAAGGAAGTCATCATAACTTGGCGATGATGTCTGGGCCTTGACCAGCTCCTCTGCGGCGTTCATGGTCAGACTTGACAGTCTCAGACGCCTTGCGCAACTGCGTATGGCAGCGAGTTTATCGGTAGTATGTTCCATGGCTATGCCTGTTTGAAGAGTCTCTCGTAAGTTCTTATGTCTGATGTGCCGGGATTGATATTGGCCATCATCCTGCTCTGGCCGTCACCCAGCGGCTTTACAGTTACATGAATGACATCCCGTACCGCAGCAAGCTCAGAGACAGTCTCCTTGAAGAAGTTGGCGCTATAAAGATGATTCTTCAGACATCTGGCCAGGGCTGCATCGCAGGCCGGCTGCCCATAGTCCGTATAGCACGAGTGTATGGTTATGAGCTGGTCGCGCATGTATCGCGGATACCGCTCCGTCAGTTTGTCAAGGAACATCGCTATGGCTTCCTTGTCTGTGAAGAGCTCGGATACGTTTCTGCAGTACTCTGCGACTTTCACGGAACGGTCGGCCCTATGGTTCCTGTTCTGGACCTTGATGCCGGAGCCGGCCGGGATAATGTGACGCGCAATCTCGCATCCGGACCGGTCTTTGATTATCAGATCCGCCCCGTCTACAGTCGTGTAGACCTTTGTCCCGTCTCCTTTGTATGTGCCA
>CASFPH010000058.1 GCA_949296645.1 uncultured Bacteroidales bacterium | reverse complement strand
ACTTTTTGACTATTATCCGTTGCGGATGAAACTTTTCGATTACCACGACTGGCACCAGCTGACTTATCCCTTTGCCGGGAACGGTGACAGGACATGGGAAACGGAGCTTGGGAACATTATCCGAAAACTGACGGCATCACCGCAATAAGCATCCCGATGTATGAAGGAGAACAATTACATGCCGCCCGTTTGGGACAACTTCCCCGAATGGGCGGTCTTTTCATTGGAATACGGCATTGAGGAAAAGCTTGCTTTACAAATGAGGAGGAGAGAAAGATAAAATCCTTATTTTCCGAATTAAAACTTGATTTTTGCAGATTTTCTGCAAAAATCAAAGATTAAACATCTAAATAATAAATTTAGGCAGAAGCAGTACTTCCTTTCCCGGACTTACTTTAACTAAAATGACCTGATTCTGCTCAAGTTTACAAGGCAGCTGTTTGGATTCGTTGGATTGCAGCAGCAGGGACTTTTCATATAATTCATGTTCAGACTTTTCCTCATAATCGTATATCACAATCATATCTTTACTGAAATATTCAGCCCCGTTTTTGTTGTTCGCGATATTCAAAATGTCTTCATAAAATCTGACAGACCAATTGTGCCCCCGTTCATTGTACATGAATGAATTGCCATAGCTGACGGTATCTTTGCCGATAAGCCTGCCTACAAGGATGTCTGCGTTTGTATATGGATTCCTTTTATATATAGGTTCTTTTGTTCTCGCATCACTTTCGGCCCTTAATCTGCAAGCATTGACCATTCCCTTTATCAGATTGTCCTTAACCAGAGGAAATGTGGATTCGGATGATTTTGTTTCCAGCCAATATCCCCGTTTTCTTGCATAACCGTTTATGCAGATCCTGCCGCCACAGTCTTTCTCAGGATTTTTCCCGGTTCCGCATTCGAATATATGCTTTTTGCCACGTATCTTTTCACCGCATTCCGTCTCATCAAAACGATAGTAGATGTATTCGAAATGAAGCAGCAGATAATACTCAAAACTACGGCAGGAGAAAGCAATATTGACCTTCTTGCCATCAATTTCCTTATTCGCTTCTAAAAATGCTTCCTCATGCTTCGGATGATTGTCCTTGTCATAAACAGCCCAGGACTCATCAACTCCCTCAGATAAAATCTGTCGGGCATAAAGCACCCATTTTAATGGCGGCACTCCGGTTATCACCACTTCTTCAACCGGTTTGTTCCCTTGTTTTGTCCTGCGTTTTCTGCCCTTATAGTTGCCTCTGGAAGAATTGACCGGTTCCTTATCTTCAGGTATATAAGGCTGTGGAATAGTCCGGACATCCAAGCCTTCCCTGTCCGTACAATATAGGTCGCACAGACTTGTGAAGAACAGCGGCTCGGTCTTTTCACCTTCACACACTATTCTTATGACATAGTTGCTATGCCGTGTATTTTCGTTAATCCTCGCCATTCTCCACAAAGAGTTTTTCCAATGACTGCAATGAAGGTACTCCACCAAACTTATTGTTCAAATACCATTTGGCAAATGGAGTATCCTCTCTTACATCATCAAAATCAGACAGAGAAAACATTTCAGACACGCCGTATTTATCTTTTTCCGTAAACCATATTTGATCCTTACGAATCGTATTCTGGTCAAGAAGATTCACATCGTGTGTGGTAAAGACCAACTGGGCATTGTGCTTGTTGATTCTTTCGTTCTTGAAAATATCAACTATCAGTTTGGTAATATAAGAATGAAGTCCCGAGTCCATTTCATCTATGAAGAACGGACTGCCATTCTGCAAAGCCTGTAATATGTGACAGCCAATGATGAACAGTGCTCTTGTACCAAAGGATTCCTCCCTCAATGGCAAATCCGTAGTTTTGCCTACATTCTTACCGTCTTCATATAATCCATGCAGACCCGTAACTTCCACCCTGTCGCTACGCTTCTCCAATTGGAAGTCAGCCAATCCTGTATCCGCAAAAGTCAGGAATTCGGCAAGCATCTTCTTATTGTCAGGATGTGAATACAGCCACCTGAGCATTTCCTTATCCTCTCCAAGCACAGTATCTTCATGAAAGCCGTTGGATATGACTATGTCTGCCAAATATTTTGCAGCATTAGTTATCGGCTCGCACGGCGTATCTTTCAAGAATTTTGAAATCAACAGCTGATTCTTGAATACCTGGAACGGTTTGGAAGTAGAAAGGCTTGAACCAAATTTTATAGTATCTGACTCTCTGTCTCCGGGAAACGAGACACGCTCGTAAAGCAGTGTAAGCTTGCCCTTGGGATATGATATCAACGATTCCGACTCAACTTGCAACTGGGTGAAACAGACTTCATACTTATACCTTACTTTTTGAGCGATGAACTCCACTGCAAATTCGATAGGTGCATTTACTGTTGTACTGTCAAACTTGAATGGTTGGTATAAAGTTATATTCTCGCCGACTCGATTATCTAAATTGAGAACCCATCGTCTGAATCCATATAGAAATTTTATGATATTAGTTTTACCGGAAGCGTTGGCTCCGAAGATTAGAGAAATCTTCAATGCTTTCTTGTTTCCTTCCGCATTGGTTTCAACTTCACAAAGATTTTCGGCCTTTGCTTTTGAAGAGGACGGTTCCGTTGTAAACGAGCAAATGCCCTTGAACGAACGATAGTTCTTAAATTCGAGATTTAATATCATAATTCTGCTTCTTTTCTGCAAAAATAGCGTTTTAATTTTATACAGACAAATTTATTCCAGCATTTTTGCAGGAAATATGCAGAAACTAATCCTTAATTTGTTTGTATCGCAAAGCAAAAGTAATCAAAAAATGGTTACTCACGGATCTTCCCAATATAGCCATAGTACCTGTTTCCATATTTTTCTATGAAATGGCATCATAAGCCCCGCTTCACTTGACAAGTCCCCCGGAGAAGATAACTCGGAGGGCGAATACCTCCACGTTCGGGCCTCCGGTTTTC
>CASFPH010000057.1 GCA_949296645.1 uncultured Bacteroidales bacterium | reverse complement strand
TTCGCTTTCCGAAAGGGATGTGCAGCTGTGCTGCATGCTGCTGGTCGGTATGAAGACCGAAGAGATAGCCGGTATCTGGAACAAAAGCAATTTCACGGTGCGTAAATACAGGTCCGATCTCAGGAAGACCCTGCATACCGGAGACGGTGCCGATATAGCGGAATTTCTCGTGAAAGAGCTGCTCAATACGGAGAATGTATCCCTTTGATTGGGAATTACAAGAATTTGTTTTCAACCTCTATTGATAATCAGGTGGTTGCATGCTGGGCCTATAAGAGCCCGATTTTAAATACCGCAAGAATGCCGATTGAAATGCCACAAAAACACCGATTAAAATGCCACAAAAATCCCGATTTTATAGTATGTTTGAATAGAATACATTACATTTTCTATGGATACTTATGACGATTATGTGGAAGCACTGGAAAAATTGTACGTCATTCAAGATATAGATGCCTGGTGCCCGGCCATAAGAAGCAAAACATTTATTGGAAATCAAACGACTTATTCAAGAGTACAACAAGACGGAAAAACAAGTTCCTTTACGAGAACCGGATCTTTTAATAGTTTTGACAGGCGGTAAAATGGCATATTCTCGGGTAGATGGAGTAAAAGTCATACCCCTGGCCTGTTTGAAAGACTGATAGAATGGCAACATGCATAAAGTCACATAATTTTGAGGCAAAATATTATTGCTATTGTAACCTGCCCTTTTAGGGAAGGTTAGAAGAGCTGCTCAATACGGAGAATGTATCCCTCTAATCCATGATTACAAGAACTTGTTTTGAATTTATGTTGATAATCAGATAG
The DNA here is from genome assembly GCA_949296645.1 of uncultured Bacteroidales bacterium. GTDB lineage: Bacteria > Bacteroidota > Bacteroidia > Bacteroidales > UBA932 > CALUPD01. The sequence continues at coordinate 2,150 of CASFPH010000057.1, read as the reverse complement.
TTGTGTTTTGATTTTACAAGGCTGAAGATTTGCATTATAAGGCTGGAAAGGGCTAAGTTTGCAGTAAATCAAACAATCAAGTGCTATGAAAAAAATCTTTTTTATAATCTCGGCCGTACTGGTCATGACAGGTGCGGTGTCTTGCGGAAATTCGGGAAACGGAAGTGCAAAAAATGAAAAGTCTGAACAATCCGGGCAATCTGCCGATAAATCAGGAACCCAGCAGGAGTATGTACATCAGATTCCGGCAGAAGAACGTACTCCCGAGCAGCAGAAAATGGTGGAGACACTGGAAGCAATCCTTAAGGAGAATATCAAGGTCATAGACGGAAAGGCAGTCTTCGGGATGAGTGAATCCGAATTCATGAAAACCGGTCTGGAAAAGAAGTATTATGACAGGATTCTGCAGGATATCAAGGATATAAATTCCTTCGTCAAGAAGAACGAACTCAATGCCGACAGTCTTTTTACGGACTGGAAATGATTTTATCGGAGCAGTGAGCTGTATTTGGATGCGCGGTAAGTCCATTTGCAGCTCATGCTTCGGCATGTCAAATAAATCTGCCGCGCTATATTTGGACGCTGCGCGTCCATTTATAGCTCCCGTTCGGCAAAGGAAGATTGGGGGCATAATGTGCCACACCTGCCGTTGCCGCTTACGCGCAAATCAATACAACCCTCGCATGGAAAAATTCAATCAAGCTTGATTTTCCTTGCTCGGATTGTATACGTACGCAACTTTGTTGCGTACGGCAGGTGTGTAGTTTTATTGGGATTTCTTCCTCTGCTCTCACTTATTCGCTATATTTGCTCACTCCGCTCGCATTTATAGTTTCTCTCGCTTAATCGCTATATTTGCATATATGTCAAGAAGTATAATCCTTTATCTGACACTGCTTGTGTCGGTTGTTTCATGCGATATTGCGAAGACGGACCCGGATTCCGGCTTCGTTTCTTTATTGTCGGAGGTGGAGAGCGATCCGCGTCTTTATCTTGAAAAGCACGGGGAGTCCGGACCTTTCAACCTGTCCGATGCCGGAGAGGCGGAGAGGTTTCTGCTGCGTTCGCTTTCTCGCAACTATATCGACAGGGAGTGCTTTCCGTCACGGGATTCCCTGCAGGCGGCCATAGAGACGTTCGGAAGCGGAAAGCACACGAAGGCACTCCTTGAAAGTCTGTTCCTGCTTGCTGAAATGCATGAGCACCATGGTGAACTTGAGGACGCAGTCATGATTATCGGCCATCTTGTCGATCTTTCGAAGGATATGGATGACATTGAATGGCAATTTTATCTGTACAGCCATGTTTCCTACATGTACATGAGAAACTTCAACATGATGTCTTTTGTCAGATATCAGAAACTTGCCAATGAAATAATATGCGGGATTGCTCCCGGTGAACTAGGCGTGGAGACCAAGGTTACGGCTTTAATGAATTATATACTTGCCGACAGTACAGGGCTTGCATCCCGATTTGTCGAATCGCTTGACTCCGACAATATAACTCCTGAGAACCCGTTCTATTCCGAGTACAGAAGGTTGAGAGGAAAATATCTTTACAGGACCTCATGCAGGGCCGGTGCAATACTGGATATCGAAGAGTCTCTGGCATATGAAACCGATTCGTTGCGCATATTCGAATGCCATGCCATGCTGATGGCACTTTATTACGATTCTGGCGATATTGAAAAGTCGTTTGAGCACAGGGATGCGGCTCTTGAATGTGTTGATGAGAATACATTGTACTATAAGGAGATACAGTTTTACAGAAACTGTTCGGATTATTCCCGTGAACAGAGATGTGAAGAGGAATACCGACGGTTTACGGAAATGCTTGCCTGCAAGTCCTCAAGGATGCATTCGGACAGGCTGGTAGGTTACCTGACTTCGGCCGTCCTTTTTCTGCTTGTCTCGCTTGTACTGACCGTGGTCTATTTCCGGAGCAGGAGAAGGTCCATGTCGCGTCTGATAGAGTTCCAGAAAAAGATTACCGAGCTTGAGAATCTGAAGGAAAGCCTGAGTGCCAAGAATGCGGAGAGCGGTGAGATGGTTAAGTCCTACATAAAACGCGATATAGAGGTTGCGAAGAATCTTGCCCGGACGGAGTATGCGTCAGCGGAGAAAGGGGAGTGGATGTTCAACGAACTGTTC
>CASFPH010000056.1 GCA_949296645.1 uncultured Bacteroidales bacterium | reverse complement strand
AAAAGGGACGGACATCCGTGCCTTCGTATGGTACTGCGGTCTGACGGGACGGAACGTGTCCGATGACAGGCTGGTCAGAATGTGGAAGGAATCACCGCTTCGAAGTACGGAGGATCCGGAGGATGAAACGCTTTATGAGGTGGAATGCATGACACTGGACGAACTGGCGGAGCGCATCAACGATGACTGTTTCGCCTATACGGAGGATTATGTCCGCTTCATCGATATGGGACACCTGCAACCGGGTATGGAATGACATAGAAAATCCCCCTGCATCTCCCACGTTAGGAAGATACAGGGGGATATGAAGCCCGGCATTTATTCCGCCGTCACGGAAGAAACGGCATCCCGTTCCTTCCGCCGTCTGTCCTTTTCCTTCTTGGCAAAGTCCAAGATATCCTCATCCGACAGCACCAAAAGTGAAACTTTGGTCGCGGACACAACTTTCTGCCCGACTGATGTTTCTGACAGGGAATTTTCAGAACCGGCAACTTTACATTCAATAGACTATTCCATATTACATATATTTATTCCAATCAATGACATTGCGTTTTGAAGGCTGCTTTGAAACTTCTGTTTCAGACAACAGCCGTCCCGAAGAATCCAGATGCTCTTTCAGAAGTTTCTCGACCTGAGCCGTCGTGCTTATTTCAGTGGCGAAGAAACCGAACAAATCCGTATCTTGAAGCCGATACAAAGTTTCTGCGGCAGCCTGAATGTTTTTCCGGTCATCCGTAGCAGACATAAGCACTTCGGCTACATTGTCCAATTCCTCAAACGTAAGCGGTTTTGAAAACTCCGGATCAGGCATGGCATCCCCGGGAGACATAAGGTCCTGCATGTCCGATTCTGTCAATCCGTTTCCGGAACTGATACAGCTCTCCACATCATCCGGATTGATTTCCTCATCCCGGTCAATTCCGACTTTCTCCAGTTCCATTGTACGGGCAGGTATCCTGCGGGCCATATCCGGATCCTCCAGATATACGGTATTTGTCTTGCCAATCACATCATCCGTATCATTATCCATCCGTGCAGGCCTGTTTTTGTCATTTTGGGCAGTAAAATCCAGATTGCCTCCGACATGGATTTTCTGGGATTTTTCCCTCGCTTTCTTTTCCATGCGCTTTTTTCGCTTCCTCCACAGTTCCACACGCATCAGGCGGGCGCGGCGAAGAGGTCTGTCCCAAAACTCATGCGACATGCGGCTGAAAATGATTGCCCACAGCTTATGCAATATGTAGATTGCAGACACTAACTTTACTGAAAAATAAATTGCAGACATTTCCATGATTCTTAAATTTTAGGGGGTGAAAAACGTTCTTTATACATTCTGGTAATCTCTTCAATATTGAGTTCTATATGCTCGGCTATGATATTGCTGATATAGCTTGCAATACTTACTTCGGGGGCTATCACATTGAGATAGTTCTTTACCTCGTCGTACAGTTTTCGGTTCAGATACACTTGGACACGTCCGGGCATGGGAGTATTTACCAAATACTTCTGACGAAAACCGCAGCCGCTCTCGCGCAACCTGCGAACTTTATGCTTTTCCGGGGTGACTTCCTTTTCGGTATTTTGCCGTTCACCGGCTTCCTCCGCCGGAGTTTCTTCAACAATGACATTTTCTTTTTCGATGGCATCAGGTATGTCGCCCACCATATACCCCCTGATTTCATCTTCGTTTACTTTTACAATTTTCTTTGCCATATTCATTACAGGTTAAGTTTTACAATCAGTTCATTTGCCAATTCCTGTAATCCGCTGCCTTTGAGCAGCCCCGCAGGCGGCGGCAGGAGCGAACAACGGAAATAGACGCGAGGATTGGATGAGAGTTCCTTGTCATAACGACAGAGATCAGGGATGGTTGAATCAAGGATTTTCAGCCCCTGCTTCCTCATCAGTGCCATATAGTTTTCAAGCACCTCGGTATTGCTCCTTTTTTTGACTTTGGTCCAGAACAGGAACACATCTTTCAATGGAATATTTTTCCGTTGCTCCACAAACTTCATGACGCTTCTGGCAAAGACAAAACTGCTGTCCATGACAAAATTGTCGGCAGCAATGGGCGTCAGTACATAATCCACATTGAAAATGGTCTGCAGGACACCTGATATATCCATAGATCCCGGCAAATCAATGAAGATTACATCAAAATCTCCTCTGTCTGCCAAATCTCCGGCTGCCTGCCGGGCATTGTCCGGCTTCGCCTGCCTTATGGGATAAATCTTCCGTCCCTTGAGCCTTTGTTCTTCAAGCAATACCATGTATTTCTTGTTTTTCTCTACCATCGCCATATCCCGTTCCCGTAAATTGAACAGACTGCGCTGGGTTGAGTCACAATCAACGATGGCCACATTCTTGTCCATCGAATAATTCAGGAGGCTGGCAAGCGTTACCAGCATGGTACTTTTGCCGACACCACCTTTTTGGTTGCTGACAGCAACGAATAACGGATTCTTCTTCATGACTGAAATCTTTAATGGTTTGTTATATTATTATTATTGCGCATGTTGTTTGTTTAGTGATATGGTTGGTTGATGATACGGTTGCCTTGTGCTCACCAACCGACAAACCCACCAATCGGCAAACCGATAATTATCCGCTTTAACAAAGCAAGCAAACAGTCATTGCCCGCCTGTTGCAACAAGTATTTTCGCAAACCGTCAATACAACGGTCATGCATTTGCCTATTGGTTTGTTATACCGTTCACGCTGCAAATAAAAAGGGATTTTTCCGAATAACCGCCATCATCCGGGGGCGGTGACGACCCTTGTCGCCATATGACATCATGTTACATATAATGCACTGTTTTACAGCAAGATAAGTCGTCATAACTTTGCGCCGGAAACGGAAATGGATACCGCTGTGGGGCAATCCCGGGGCCGAAGGATAAGGCCGACGGTCAAAACTCAATTTGACGAAGGCAAATTCATGTTCAAGCGAACATAGCAAGTTGTGTTTTGAGGCACCCGAAATAAATTCGGGCACTCA
>CASFPH010000055.1 GCA_949296645.1 uncultured Bacteroidales bacterium | reverse complement strand
GATGATTTGTTAGTTTTTAACTATTAATTTTTAATTATTAATTCCCATAATGCATACAGACATCACCGTAAAGGAATACGACATACACGAACTGGCTGAATACATAAACTGGATTTACTTTTTCCACGCATGGGGATTTCAACCCAAATATTCGTCGATAGCCGATATTCATGGCTGTGACGGCTGCCGTGCAATGTGGCTTGTATCTTTCAAGGAAGATGAAAGGCCAAAGGCTTCCGAGGCGATGCAACTGCACAAGGAAGCGCAGAGAATGCTCAACAGCCTGGACGGACGCTTCAAAGTTTATGCCATGTACCGCCTGATGGATGCCAATTCGGACGGCGACAATCTGATAATGGAAGGAACAAGATTCCCGCTGTTAAGACAACAATCGAGGATCAAGGACTCTGACCCGTTTCTGTGTCTGAGCGATTTTGTAAGACCTGCCTCATCAGGAGTGACAGACACAGTGGGCTGCTTTGCCACCACCATTGACCCGGAAATGGAAAAGGAATTTGAAGGCGATGACTATAAACTCATGCTATGCAAGACTTTGGCTGAAAGACTGGCCGAAGCGGCAGCAGAAAAGATTCATGAAACAATCAGAAAATCGGTCTGGGGGTATGCTCCTGACGAAAATCTGAGCATAAAGGAATTGCTTGACGAAAAGTATTGCGGAATACGTCCTGCCGTTGGCTATCCGTCACTTCCCGACATTTCGGTGAACTTTCTGCTTGATGATTTGTTGGATATGAAGCGTATCGGAATAACTCTGACTGAAAACGGTATGATGCACCCTCATGCTTCGGTGAGCGGACTGATGTTCGCGCATCCGCAGTCAAGATACTTCAGTGTTGGAAAAATAGATGAAGCGCAGCTTGCCGACTATGCAGAAAGGCGTGGTAAGACTGCCGACGAGATGAGAAAGTATCTGAGGGCGAATGTTGGGTAATCAGATATTAGTTTTTAGTTGTTGGTTTTCAGTTGTTAGCTGTTAGTTATTAATTTTTAATTATTAATTCTTAATGATCTTACTTAGAGTTGCAATATTTTTTCTGCTGATGTTGTTGCTGCCGGACTGGTACATACACCGTATATATATAAGGTGTAAGAAAAGCAAGCTTTACAGCAGACTTCTATGGTGGCCCACTATAGGTCTGCTCATGCTGCTGGCTATCTTCATAGCCTTACACGACAGTCTGCACGACTATTTCGGCATATACCTTATCGTAACTTTATGTTTCTGCATTCCCAAACTGACATTTGTAGTATTCAGCCTTGTGTTGAGGGGCATTAATAAAGTTACAGGACTGAAAATACCTCATGCGGCAATATCTGCCCTGCCCGCTCTGGCTATGCTGGGATATATTCTTTTCGGAGCGATAAAGGGAAAAGAGAATTTCAAGGTAAGGGAGGTGACATTCACATCGGCAAACCTGCCTGAAGAATTCGACGGCTACAGGGTTCTGCAACTCTCGGACATACATTCCGGAAGCTGGAAAGGCAATCCTGAAGCGTTGAAAAGAGCTATAGATATATGCAACAGTCAGAATGCGGATCTGGCATTGTTCACCGGCGATCTGGTTAACAGCCGTTCCGACGAGCTTATAGAATTTATGAATATCTTCTCTGAATTGAAAGCGAAGGATGGTGTTTATTCCGTATTGGGAAACCACGACTACGGGACATACGTCAAATGGAATTCAGAAGCAGACAGGATTACAAATATAGACTCTCTAATATCCCGCGAAAACAGGATGGGATGGAAAATGCTGAACAACAGTCATACTATAATCAGAAGAGGTAATGACTCTATAGCAGTGATAGGAGTAGAAAACAGCGGACGCCCGCCTTTTCCTGACTATGCCCGCCTGAAAGAAGCCTCAGCAGACACCGAAGGCATGTTCCAGATACTGATGAGCCATGACCCTACCCACTGGCGCAGGGAGGTTCTGCCTAAATCGGATATAGAACTCACACTGTCGGGACATACACACGACATGCAGATTACATTCTTCGGACTGTCCGTTTCATCGTTCATTTATCCTGAACATAACGGCATGTATATGGAAGGAGACAGAGGACTTTACGTAAACATAGGACTAGGACATGTATTGTTCCCGATGCGCCTTGGAGCATGGCCTGAGATAACGGTTATCACACTAAAGAAAAAATAAATAAAAAATTATACAGCAACTGGTTAATAATTAAAAACTTATGAAATTTCTATTCATTATCTATCAAATTTGTATTTGGTTGCCGATTTTCCTTGTCACAACAATTCTTACGGCACTGACAACCATGATTGGATGCCATCTTGGCAACGGACATTTCTGGGGATACTATCCCGGAAAGATATGGTCGCAGATAACATGCTACACTTTGCTTCTTCCGATAAAGGTAACAGGACGTGAAAACATAGACCAGAAACAGTCATACGTATTCATAGCCAACCATCAGGGTTCGTTCGACATCTTCCTGATTTACGGTTTCCTGGGAAGAAACTTCAAGTGGATGATGAAGAAAAGCTTGAGAAAAATCCCGTTCGTAGGAAAGGCATGCGAATCGGCAGGATTTATCTTTGTTGACAAGTCGGGTCCCAGAAAGATACACGAAACCATCGAACAGGCATTCCATGTACTGAAAGACGGAACTTCGCTGGTGGTTTTCCCTGAAGGAGCAAGAACATTCACCGGACACATGGGAATTTTCAAAAAAGGAGCATTCCAGCTGGCAGACGAACTTCAGCTTCCTGTTGTTCCGCTGACTATAGACGGCTCGTTCAATATACTTCCGCGTACAGGCAAACTGCTGTCATGGCATCCTATGAAGCTTACCATTCATAAGCCTATATTCCCGAAATGCAAAGGTCCTGAAAACATCAAGGAACTTATGGAAGAATCGTACAAGGTGATAGAAAGTGCGTTGCCAGACGAATATAAAGGAAAAGTTGACAATCCTGACCAATAAATACGCAAACATAAAAAAACAGCTCCGGCATATTGGAATTTGTTTCCTTATGCCAGAGCTGTTTTTTTATTGTATTATATAAATCTGCACTGATTACCATTCAACGAACTTGCCGCGTGCTCTGCGGTCTGCAAGAATTTCTTTCAGGCGTTTGTTCTTTTCCTTAGCGATGAATTTACGTCCGAAGATATTAGGAATGGCAACTCCCAGGGAGATACAC
>CASFPH010000054.1 GCA_949296645.1 uncultured Bacteroidales bacterium | reverse complement strand
TTTGGTGCTATGGGATAAAAAATGTATCTTTGCAAATACGAAAGAGTTGTTTGAATCTATGAGGTAAACCGCAGCAAGTCAGAGCGTTCTGAATGTCGCCAAATCGTTACCTAAAATCTCACACTCTTCAATTCCATTCTGTGTATCAATCAGATACATCTTTTTTATTATCCTACGCAAAGATAAAAACAAAACCGCTCCGGACAATTTTTTTGTCTTAGAGCGGTTCGGTAATCTGATTCAGCGAATACTACAGAAGGGAATTCAGTTTTTCAGTAAGAACCGCCTTGGTAGTAGCTCCGACAACCTTGTCCTTAAGTTCTCCGCCTTTGAAGAAAAGGATTGTAGGTATATTCCTTACACCGAATTTTACAGGAAGATCGGTAGAATTGTCAACATTGCATTTAGCAACGACTGCTTTGCCTTCATATTCTCCGGCAAGTTCGTCAACGATTGGAGAAATAGCCCTGCAAGGACCACACCATGTAGCCCAGAAGTCCAACAATACAGGTTTGTCTGATTTAACTACAAGCTCCTCGAAGTTTGCATCATTAATTTCTAGTGCCATAACAAAAGTTTTTATTTGATTAATCAATATCTTTTTACTGTTTCAAGTTGCTAAATTAATAAAAATTTCCCAATTATCTATTTTCTGTTCATCAAGGATGCCAGTCCGCCTATGGCAGTCTCCTTATAAAGGCTCGGAATATCATGTCCGGTCCTCTTCATAACCTCAACCACCGTATCGAAACTGACAAGATGTTTGCCGTCCGACATCAATGCGTAGACATTGGCATCTACTGCACGTGTCGCGGCAAAGGCGTTTCTCTCGATGCACGGTACCTGGACAAGTCCGTTGACCGGATCGCATGTAAGACCCAGAAAATGCTCGATTCCCATCGACGCCCCGTATTCAATCTGAGCCTGCGTACCTCCGAACAATTGCACCCCCGCTGCAGCAGCCATGGCACACGCCGAACCAATCTCACCCTGACACCCTACTTCCGCTCCGGAAATGGACGCATTGGTCTTTATAAGATTTCCTATCAGCCCCGCAGTCGCCAGAGCTCTTATTATACGTATATCCCTGAATTCATAAAAACGCTGGTTATTGTAAAGTATTGCCGGCAATACCCCGCATGAACCGCATGTAGGAGCAGTAACTATCTGCCCCCCGCAGGCATTCTCTTCCGCCACGGCAAGGGCAAATGAAAAAATCATCGCCCTCCTCTGCATTGAACCCTGGAATCCTTTAGCCTTGATATAGAAGGAAGCGGCCTTTCTGGCCAGGTTCAATCCACCCGGGATAACGCCTTCATTATCCAGTCCGTTGTCAACGGCCTGCTTCATTACCTTCCATACCTCCTCCAGATAATCCATCGTATCGCTCTCCTCGTACATTTCCACATACTCCCAGAATGTTCTTCCGTTGTTCTGACACCACTCCAGAATATCCTTCATCTTATTATGCGGATATATCTTTTTTTTCGGCTTCCTCAATCCGTCATCACTTATATCACCGCCTCCAATACTGAAAGTAGTCCATTCACCTACCCTTACTCCGTCATTATTGAATGCCTCGAATCTCATTCCGTTCGGATGCTGCGGCAGGAATATATCGGGAGACCAGACGAGTGTACACCTGTCGCGTCCCAACACATCGTATATGGCCACATCCGTCATATGGCCGACACCTGTGGAGGCGAGCGAACCGTACAGAGTCACTGCATATCTTACCCCGTCATTGTATTTTTCCCTGAACATGGCAGCAGCCTTCTTTGGCCCCATGGTATGGCTGCTCGAAGGGCCGTTGCCTATCTTGAATATTTCCTTGATACTTTCCATCTCTCCGGTTCTATTATCAAATTTTTAAACTTATTCTGACAAGTTAGGGATTTATCTCGTAAATTTGTAGTTTATAAAAGACACAACAAATATCTAAAAAATATAATTATGTACAAAGATTTTCAATCATTCCTCAGACAAGAGCTTGATTCCATAGAACAGGCCGGTCTTTATAAAGACGAGAGGATAATAACATCTCCTCAGAAAGCTGATATTACAGTAAGCACAGGCAAGGAAGTACTCAATTTCTGCGCCAACAACTACCTCGGCCTTTCAAACAATCAGGAACTTATAGATGCTGCCAAGAAAGCTCTTGACGAAAGAGGATACGGTATGTCGAGCGTACGTTTCATCTGCGGAACACAGGACCTTCACAAACAGCTGGAAGCTAAAATATCAGAATTCTTCGGCACGGAAGATACCATTCTTTATGCTGCATGTTTCGATGCCAACGGCGGAGTTTTCGAGCCCCTGCTCAGCGAACAGGACGCCATAATATCGGACGCCCTCAACCACGCATCTATCATCGACGGAGTAAGACTCTGTAAAGCAAAGAGATACCGCTATGCCAATGCCGACATGGCAGACCTCGAAGAACAACTCAAGCTTGCACAGGCACAGAGATTCAGAATCATCGTAACGGACGGCGTGTTCTCAATGGACGGAAACGTAGCTCCGCTTGACAAGATATACGCTCTTGCAGAAAAATACAATGCCATGGTAATGGTAGACGAATCCCACTCTGCAGGCGTCGTAGGCAAGACAGGCCGCGGAACAACCGAAAGATTCAACCTCCGAGGAAAAATCGAAATCATCACAGGTACACTCGGAAAAGCATTCGGTGGCGCAATAGGAGGATTCACAACCGGTAAGAAAGAGATTATAGATATGCTGAGACAGCGTTCACGTCCTTACCTGTTCTCAAACTCCATTCCTCCAATGGTAGCCGCTGCAGGTATCCAGATGTTCGACATGATGTCAAGAACAAACGAACTTCAGGACAAACTTCATGAAAACACAGACTACTTCGTTGGAAAAATGAAGGAAGCCGGATTCGACATCAAACCTACCGAATCCGCAATTTGTGCAGTAATGCTCTACGATGCAAAACTTTCTCAGGAAATGGCAACAAGAATGCTTGAAGAAGGCATTTATGTAGTAGGCTTCTACTATCCTGTCGTACCTAAGGACCAGGCAAGAATACGTGTCCAGATCTCAGCAGGTCACGAAAGGGCACATCTTGACAAATGTATCGCAGCATTCACCAAGGTCGGTAAGGAACTCGGCGTAATAAAATAAAATAAAATAACATAAATAAGAAAAGAGGGTGACCCAAAAGCCAAGAGACTTTGAGGTCATCCTCTTTTTGTTGTATAGATCTCACAGGCTGCACTGCCGTATGTGGGAGAGTTTTTTTT
>CASFPH010000053.1 GCA_949296645.1 uncultured Bacteroidales bacterium | reverse complement strand
ACCGTACCACGGAATACAAAGATAGAACAAAAAAAACACACCTGCAATAGTGTGGCTTAGATTTTTGAAAAATATTCCGTGGTTTAGCGGAAGTTACAGCTTAAATCCCAGTCCGTCCATCATGCCCTGTATCTTTCCTTCGAGGTTGCGTACCTCTGGGAGCAGGGATATGAGCCTGGAATCATTCCATGTAAAGGACGGCCATTCAGGATATTGCCAGATGTATATTGGTCTCATGTCCATTCGGTTTATTCGCAAATATAAAATTAATGACGCGAATAGGCAAATTATTCACGTCATATTTTGATTGGAATAGCAGGACTTAAGTTGACGCAATAAATTGTTTCACACCAGTACCCCAGTCCTGAGAATATCTTCATAAAGAGGACAGTCATCATCCTCTGTCAGTAGGACCGGTTCTATCAGACAGCTTACTTTCCTGCCTAATTTCCAGAGTAAAGGAGTGTCTTCAAAGTAGTTTTCACTTCTTTTTGAAACCACTACGGCAATATCTATATCACTTTCCTCAGTGTAGTTCCCTTTGCTGTATGAGCCATAGAGATACAACGCCTTCAATGGCAGGTGTTCAGCTACCATTGCCTTGTATTTCCTTGCTATATCTAAAGCCTGCCCTTTATCCATAATTGAAGTGTTTTTGTCTTGTTTAACAATTCCTTGCAGTATTCTGGCGTCAGAACTTTCATCAGCAGCTCCTTATAGGACGGATACCTTGCCATCAGACCTGACTTTAAAGCCAGCCTTGACAGGTGATGAATCTTCAAATGAGGCTCTTCCAGTACTTTGCTCCAATATGCCTTGAGTGTCTTCTCAATGACTTGATGGCACAGCAAATATACGTTTTTATCTTCAATTCACCTTATTGCTGTCTACAAAAAGACGTATTCACTTCAACATAATTTAAAATGAATACATCTCTTCTATTATAGGTAGATTGCACAAAGTCAGAATGATGTATCGTATCTTGGTGAATCGGATGGTGTCTTGTCAGTCAGTTTCAATGAGTGTCTGTATCTTCTGTAGACAAACAGCGTGTCAAAATAATATTCCTTAATTGAATCTATGGCCAGTATCTGAGAGTTGAGGATATCTTCTTTGGTTGAATAACCGTAAGAAGAACTGTGCAGTTCGGGTAAATCTAATGAAAACGATAATGAACCGCCAGCCCAAAACTGCAACGGATAACCCTTTGTAGCAGCCTATAGTCTTTGCAGTTTTGCAGTTTCAGAGTGCCCAAAACGGGAAATTCCTGCAAGACTGCAGGAACTGCAAACTGCAAATGGCGGTTTTCACTTGCAGGAATCCACAAAAGAGAGCATCATGAACGGATACAGATTCCATCTTCAGAAATACAGGCCAGGCAGCAAGACCGTCTGCCCGGAGTGCGGCAGGAAATCCTGCTTCACCCGTTATATCGACGAGGCGGGAGAGATTTCCTTCCCTGACAACGTGGGTATCTGTGACCATATCAACAGTTGCGGCTACCACTATACTCCGAAAGAATACTTCCGGGATAATCCGGCCGTCAAGGAGAGGTTGAGTGAGCAGGAGAGAAACTGCCGCACACCGGTGGCTGCAAGACCGGCAGCGAAACCGGTGCCCGAACAGGAGCCACGGATATCCTTTCTACCCTCCGATTGGGTGGAGCAATCCATGCGCAGGTACGACATCAACCCCTTATACTGCTACTTCACTAAGGTGGCCGGCAAGGAGAATACGGACAGGTTGTTCCGTCTCTACAGGGTAGGCACGTCAAGGATGTGGGGCGGAGCAGCCGTATTCTGGCAGACAGACCGGGACGGCAATGTGCGTGCAGGCAAGATCATGGGCTATGACGCTGAAACGGGACACCGGGTTAAGGAGCCTTTCAACCAAGTCAGCTGGGTACATTCCGTGAGGAAGGTGCAGGATTTCCGCATGAAACAGTGCCTGTTCGGAGAGCATCTGCTGTCGGACAGTTCCGCCACCATGTCTGCCAAGCCTGTAGCCATTGTCGAGAGCGAGAAGACGGCACTGGTCGCCGCCCATTTCATCCCGGACTTCATCTGGCTTGCCACCGGAGGGATGCACGGATGCTTCAACAGCGGAGCCATGCAGGTATTGCACGGCCGGGAGGTTGTCCTCTTCCCCGACCTCAAGGCGACGGAAGAATGGAAGCAACGGCTGCCGATGCTAGAATCCTTTTGCAGGCGTGCCACCTGCTCCGACATGCTGGAGAAGATTGCGACCGGTGCGCAACGTGAAGCCGGACTGGACATCGCCGACTTCCTGCTGATGGAGGACACGCCGCAGATGATTCTTCAACAGATGATAGAACGCAACCCCGTACTGCAGACCTTCATTGACACCTTCGGACTCGAACTGGTGGATGCAGGGAGAGCGGAATGACGGAAAGGCATCGGACAGCTTGCTGTCCCAAAGGAAAGGGGTTGTAAAATCCCGTAGCTTATTAGGGCATTTCCACCGCCTCCGCTCCGCGTCCGGCAGTCAAAAAGCCCATAAGCTGAGGGACACCCCTCAGGCTCCCCGGTATGCCTCCGGCTGTATGACGGGATTTTACAACAGAAATGACAACCATTAAAACGAACAGATATGAGCAATACACAATACGCGGTCTGCCACCTGCAGCGTGGCAGGGGTAATGACAGCGGAATGTCATGCCATATAGAAAGAAAGGATGCCAAGGGAAAGATTTATGTGCCGGGCAATGCCAATGCGGACCGGACACATCTCAACTGCGAACTGGTCAGGTTCCATGAAGGAGTGTCCAATCGTACCGAGGCGATACAGCACCGCATCGACACGGCCGGGCTGCGCCGCAAGGTCGGCAAAAACCAGACAAAGGCCATCCGTATCATCCTGACAGGGACACATGAACAGATGATGAAGATTGCCAATGACGGTAGGCTGAACAGTTGGATCGATGCCAATCTCAAATGGCTAAAGGACACCTTCGGTGAAGAGAACCTTGTATCGTGCGTGCTGCACATGGACGAAAAGACACCGCACCTGCACGCCACCGTCGTTCCCATTGTGACCGGGGAGCGTATTCGAAGGAAGCGTGAAGGCGAGAAGAAGTATGAAGCGAAATCCGGTCCACGTCTGTCAGCGGACGATGTGATGCGGCGCACCAAACTGCACGAATACCAGAACAGTTACGCAGCGGCCATGAAACCATTCGGGCTGCAGCGGGGCATTGTTGGCTCCACCGCCAAACATCAGGCCAATTCGGATTATTATAGGCAGCAGGTAATCCAGTATGAAGAAGACATTGCCAAATTGCAGGCCGATGTGGAGAAGGCTCAGGCCAAGGCAAAGAAGGAACTCGCGGACAAGGACAGGCTGATTGCCGAACTCAATAAACAGATTAAGGATCTTCAGGCAGAAAAGGCACGGTTGCAGGAACGGTACAAGTCGGATATCGGGAAGCTGCGGGACGGTTACCAGAAGGAGATAGAGGCAGCTATCCGTAGGGCGGAAACCGCCGAGCAGCACTCCAAAGAGAAGGATGCCGTCATAGACAAGCAGAGGAAGCGGATAGACCAACTTGACCGCAAGGCAAATCCTCAGCGTTACAGCCTCTCATCCGGTGCCGAACTTGTGCGCCTCAATGTCCCCAACTACCGGAATCCGTCGCTTCATATCTGGACACGGGTCGGAGTGGAACTCTATGAGAACACCAAGTTCCAGATAGACTATGATGTGGCCCATAAGCATTTCAACGGCCAGATTACGGACGAGGAGTTTGTCAATGCCGTGTTCGAGCCACAGGAACAAGTAAACGGAAAGCAGGCGGAACTGCTGGGAGCAGCGTTCACTCTTGCCGCTGGTGGTCCGGCAGAGGTTCATGTTGGCACTGGCTCTGGCGGCTCATCGTCTAATCTTCCGTGGGGTGAACAGAAAAAAGGGAATAGAAGATAAAAACTAATTCAAAATATATTACGGAAAAATTTTAGCATATAATTAATCATCACTTACTATACATACGCCCCATTAT
>CASFPH010000052.1 GCA_949296645.1 uncultured Bacteroidales bacterium | reverse complement strand
AAGGACGCAAAAGCAAGACTAAATGTACGCCCTCAGGGATTCGAACCCTGGACCCATTGATTAAGAGTCAATTGCTCTACCAACTGAGCTAAGGACGCATTCTTTTTCGTTTGCGAGTGCAAAGGTAGGAAGTTTTTTCGAGACGACCAAATTTATCGTATCCTTTTTTTCGGTTTTTACAGTTCCTGAATCTCTGAAGGGATCTTTCTTCTCAAAACATCTACACGGAAATCCTTATTCATAATCATACCATAAGAACGGAGCACACTGTCCATCGTCTTTTTGGCCAGTTCCGGGTGATTGTTTTCTTCGCTCAAATGGCACAGCCAGACTTGTTTCATCCGCTCCGATACGGAACGTGCCAGCAGCTCTGCCGCCTGAAGATTTGACAAATGCCCGCAGCCACCGGAAATCCTTCCTTTCAGATGTGCCGGATAAGGCCCCATCATCAGCATGTCCGTATCATGATTTGACTCCAGAACCAGATAATCGGCATTCTTGATCTGTTCTTCCATCTCCAGTGTAGGCTTTCCGGCATCTGTAATCAGACAAAAGGTCTTGCCTTCAAAAGACACACTATAGCCGACATTGTCAGAACTGTCGTGTGGCACGTCAAATGCAACGATTTCCAGATCTTCAATCCGAAAAGGCACATTCTTCTGTATCTCTACCCGATTGGTTCCCTGAATTTTGGTGGTGACACAGTAATTCCGGTCTATTCCCTGATGTACTTCATGTGTGGCATAAACCGGCAAATTGTAATCTTTGGCCAAATATCCTGAAGCCTTAATATGATCGGCATGATCATGCGTAATCAGTACAGCCTTGATACGGTCAATACTGATACCGAAGGTTCGCAAATGCTTTTTCAGCAATCTTATTCCTATTCCTGCATCTATTAATATACCATAGTTTTCTGAGAAGAGCAGATAGCAGTTACCGCTGCTGCCGCTTCCCAAGCAAATAAATTTGAACATAATGATTATATTTAATGCAAATATACGAAAACTCGCCCACATACGGATAGATTTCGGAGGAATAATGCAAGCTGTTGGAAATGAAAGGTGATGTGCGGTTGTATTCCATATCTGTCATTGGGGCATATCTGCCATTTTTTGAGGAGTTAAGAAAACAAATCGCTACCTATCCGTTGCCTTTTTCGGGTTGGAAAAACTGCGCAAGACGGACTACCGATTCCTCTGCCATATCACCGTAAAGAACGCTGTTCCTGCATATTTTGCGTTAGCGAAGATAGCCATTTTTTCGCAAAGCAGAAAAAATACGGGTCAGTTCTTCTGCGCATGGGACTTGTTTCCATATTCTGCCATATTCGTCATGCCTTTCATTTGGCCTTTATCCGGTAATTTTGCAACGAAAGGAAAAGGTTATGAATCAGACGAATGTAAAGGTTTCGTTCTACCTGAAAAAGAGCGAGGAGGATGCCGACGGGAACTGCCCTGTGATGGCAAAGTTGAACATAGGGAAATACTCGGAGTCGGCTTTCAGCATGAAACTCAGGGTGCCGCAGAAGATGTGGGCGTCAGGCCGGGCCACGGGCAAAAGTGTTGCGGCAAAGGAAATCAACAACCGACTGGATGAGATACGGGCAAGAGCGCTTGGTATTTATACTGAGTTGTCAGCTGTAAGAGACGGGGTAAGTGCGGAGGAGGTGAAGCACAGGCTTCTCGGCATGGCTTCCGAACAAGAGACGCTGCTGGGGTATTTCAGAAAATTCATCGGCAATTTCGAGAAACGGGTGGGCATAAACCGAGCAGCAAAAAGTCTCGGAGGGTACAGAAACGCATATGACCATGTGGAGAGATTCATCCGCTCTCAGTACAAGGTATCAGATGTCCCGTTTACGATGCTGGATCTTTCATTCATTGAAAAGTACGACCTGCACCTCCGTACCGAATGCCGTCTTGCGCCAGGAACTGTCATCAACCTTACCATACGATTGAAAACCGTAGTCGGCGAGGCCATTGCCGACGGCATCATCACCTCCTATCCGTTCTTCGGCTATGAACCGGTACATCCGAAACAGGAGCAGAAATATCTCACGGACGAGGAACTTCACAGGATTATGTCCACACCGCTTCACAGTCCATCCCTGTATCTTGTGAGAGATATGTTCCTGTTCTCCTGCTACACCGGTATTCCATACGGAGACATGAGGCTGCTTACGGCAGCCAACCTCTCAAAGACCTCGGACGGGGCATGGCGGATAAAGGGTGTCAGAGAAAAGACAGGGATGGAGTTCGAGATACCGTTGCTGGAGCTGCCGTTGCGGATTATCCGGAAATACCGCGATACTGCACCTGAAGGCAGACTGTTGCCGATGTACGCCAACAGTACGATGAACCTGTATCTTAAACGCATAGCACATATCTGCGGGATAAACCGCAAGCTCGTCTTCCATTCAGGACGCCACACCTACGCCACGGAAATCACCCTGTCTCACGGGATTCCGCTTGAGACGGTAAGCAGGATGCTCGGCCACAGCCGGATAGAGACCACGCAGATTTATGCCAAAGTGACGGATGACAAGATAGATTCGGACACGAATTCATTGAATGAAAGAATAGCGGAACGTTTCTCCGTAGTAATATGATAATCTCATAATGAATCCATGAAAATGAAAATGAAAAAGAATACAGACAATAATAATAAAAAACACCGCAGCACTTTCGCGGTACTGTTTTATATCAACCGTACAAAGGTGCGTAAAGACGGGATGTGCCAGTTGTTGTGCAAGGTAAGTATTGATGCCGAATGGGAACAGATCGGCACGAAAGTATCGGTCAATCCGGCTGTCTGGAATCCTGAAAAAGGACGTGCCGACGGCCGTAGCGCGAACGCCGTAACCGTGAACCGGGCCATAGACGACCTTACTGCTGAAATAGAGGGACATTACAGACGGATAAAGGACAGTCTTGGTTTTATCACGGCGGAATTGATAAAGAATGCCGTGAAAGGCATAGGACAGAAACCGCTTACCCTGCTTGCCCTTTTTCGGGAACACAACGAGGAATACAAGAAACGGATAGGTGTTGACCGTATCAAGGAGACCTATGATTCCTATATGCGGTCGTACAAGCACCTGTCCGCTTTCGTGCACGAGAAAAAAGGCGTGGAGGATGTTACGCTGCGCAGCCTCGACCGTGTGTTCTATGATGACTTCGAGGTGTTTTTGCGCACGGACTGCAACATGAGTCCCAAGACGGTACATGAGCATCTTTACCGTTTGAAAAAAATGACCATGCGTGCCGTAAGCCAGGGAACGCTCCGCCGGGATCCCTATTGCCGTCTGCACCCGGAACTGCCGCGTCGCAAAAGCCGCCATATGAGGCTGGAGAATCTGAAGAGGCTGATGGAAACCCCGGTGGAGAAACCACAACTGCAATTTGTTCGGGACATGTTCCTCTTTTCCACTTTTACGGGGTTGGCCTATGCCGACTTGAAGAGATTGAGGACGGACGACATCACGCAGGCAGAGGACGGCACATGGTGGATACACATCCGCAGACAGAAGACGGATACCCTGTCCTCCGTCCGGCTGCTGGATATCCCGTTGAGAATTATTGAGAAATACAGGGACCAAAGACAGGGAGACAGGGTATTCAATCTCTACTGCCGTGGATATTTTATCATGTTGGTCCGGGAACTGGGAAAAGAATACGGTTTCCCGCTGACTTTCCATCAGGCAAGACATAATTTCGGTACCCATATCACGCTCTCATTGGGCGTCCCTATCGAGACGGTTGCCCGGATGATGGGGCATATGCGCATCGAGACCACACAGCTTTATGCGAAAGTTACTGACAAGAAAGTTGAGGAGGACATGAAAAAGCTGAAGGACTCTCCCGTCAACCGTGGGACTTTCCTTTATGAGGAGGAACTTGATGGGAAAAAACGACGGCAACAGCACCGTATAGGATGAACGGCAAAAATGGAGAAATGGCATTATATGCTGTTTCTCCATTTTCTCTTTTCACACCCACCTCTGTTCTTCCCGGCACCTCTTATAGGCATCCTCCAGAAGTTTCTGTATGTCGGATTCCTTGTAGAGCACTTTTCCTTGAAGGAGGTAATATGGAATGACACCGAATGTGCGGTATTCCTGCAAGGTGCGCCGGCTTGTCCTGAGTATGCCGGACAGTTCCTCATCCGTCAGGAAGCGTTCTCCCAGAAATAATGGCTTGGGGGCCTTTTCCATGTCGGACAGCATTCTTTCCAGATTTTCCAGCCCTTGAAAAAGGACTTCAACGTGAGGGTCTTTCTTCTCTATGAAATGG
>CASFPH010000051.1 GCA_949296645.1 uncultured Bacteroidales bacterium | reverse complement strand
AAAAAAAATCGGCTGCAACCTGAAATATTGCAACCGAATATCATTCTGCATTACACAAAAGAAGCCGACCTCAAAAATCCTCTTTTGGGTCGGCCTCTCATTTTTAATATACACCAATAATTTATCTTTCCCTGTATTTCACATCAACGATTCTTGCAAATCCGCTGAATTCCATACCAGGATCCAGAGAAAGTTCCCTTCCTCCGGCAGCCACATTGTAAAGTCTCATCTTTCCGCCGTCTGCAGCCGCTGTTTTGTCGTATGAACCGACAATCAGTTCATACTGAAGAGCCATGAAACGGTCTTTGTCCGATGCAGGTATATTCGAGCCTACGAACATTTCCATAGGATGTTCGTACAATGCAAATTTCAGACATGTGATTTCTTCATTGTCCGGCAATTCCACAACAGGCTTGGCCGTACTTGTACCAAGATCATATGCATAGACCGTATTTCCGTAGGCATAGTAAAGCATAAGATACTGCTGACTGAATGCGAACAGGCTTGCCTTGTCGAAATTCTCCGCAGAAACATTGTTCCATGCACCAGACTGCGTGAAGGTTTTAGGATCGGACATGCTCATCTGATATATGTGTCTGTTGCTTCCGTCCTGCATGATTGCGTATACCACACCTCCGGATATCTGTGAACCTTCCATGAAAACAAGATCCATATTGCCTGTATCGTAGTTGAAATACTGGTTGTTTCCGGAATAGTTGGTAAGCGGAGTTAATGTCTGATACGTAAATTCACCGAGGTCACCTCTCCAGCCGACAAACCTGTGATTGTCTATGTCAAAGAATACCGACATTGTTCCAGGATGAGACCTTCCCTTCGGAACTCCGATGAACGGAGAAACCCTGTATTCAGGATCCTTGGCCCTTTCCGACGTATTTATAGGCATCTGGAATGCAAGTCCTCCGAAAACGTTCCATACATATACATTTCCTTCAGATGAAACGCAGAATACTGCTGACTGGGCATAAAATCCTTTTGTTCCCAGAAGATTGTCATAGGATACGATATGATCCTTGCATGCCGTATTGAGGAATAAAGACATTATAAGGTCATTTCCCGCATTTGCAGTCAATGATTCTGTATCAAGCGAGTAGGCACCATCTTCCGCCAAAAGAACTATCGGTTTAGGAGTAAGTCCCTTAGCATGAGGAGTAATGTTTATACGCTTTGCATTGTGCATCTGAGGTATCTCCGAAGTACCCAAGATATCCTTTGCGAGCCTTATGTCATCGAAAGAGAACCTTGACAGGAAGTCAAGTCTCACCCTGTTGTCATCACCCTCATTACAGAGAACCATCCATCCTTCATAAGTTGAAGAAGAAACGGTCAGCTTGAAGCTCTTTATCGTTTCAACTCCCGTACGGTTGTCCACCACTGAATAGAAACAGTCGTAAGTACCCACATCATATGTAAGAGGTAAAGTAAAATCCTTTGTCTTGGCTTCGTTCATGGAAACCCATCGGCCTCCCTGAAAATAACTTCCGCTGCCGATCATACAATCGAAAGTGTAGTTGCTGTTGTCCGCGGTGATCTCCCCCTCAAGGCTGGATGTAATCTTTGGGGCTATTGTCACTTCGTCAATATTCGCCAGACCGGTAAAAGATCCCGGCATCTCAATCGTTATCATGTTGGCATCCCTGTAGGTATAGTTTCCCTTGTCGTTAAGACATGATGAAAGAAACACAACCATCAGCGAAACCAGAATATATCTAATGTTTTTCATTTCGTCTCTAAATTAAATCAGTTTTGATACTTCGAATAATCTACCTGATAGTCAGGATGTGCAAGCTGCATATAGCTGCCGTCCTCATCAAACACAGGATCACCGGCATCAGCTCTCTTCTGCAAATCATTCTGGATAACGAATGCATAATAAGGACATCTGCCCTGCTGGATTTTTCCACCCGAATTGGCTCTGGTCCAATCGTCGATCGTAAATTCAAGAACGCTGTTGATATACTTGAATTTCACAGGATTCCATTCTCCGAAATAATCAATATATGTATAACTCCACTGCCATGGCATGCTGTACAGCTCAGAAGCTATCACAAAGAAATAGTTTGCCTCAAGCGTATCAGCGGAACTGTTCCAAACGTTATCCGCCTTATAATGATTCAGAGGAGTAGGGAAATCCTCGTTCGGCACTATTTTAAGGGCCAGAGTATCTTTCCTTGTACCGAGCCTCTCCGTCCTGTTGATGATTACCTTGAATTTAGAACTGTTTTTACCTGCCTTTATGCTTATAGTATCGAGATTCAGCCTGTATCCGTTTTCAGGGAAAGTAGTCCTTTCCTCATCGACTACGATGCTGACCTTTCTGTCCCTGTTTTCAAGGTTACCGAGAATCTTAAGCGAAACAGTAACTTCCCTCTCCACTATCTCCAGTTTGTTTCCGGCAAAGGAAATCTCGGAGCTGTTTGAGTAGAATTCATTGCTCGTGCCAAGGGTAGTTCCTGCCGATGCCTGAAAATAAACGGCTGCAGCATCTATGTCATATGTCTGAATTTTGGCCTCTTTACATGACACCATGGAAATTCCGGCCAGTGCCGCTATGAATAATCTGTTGTATATAGTGCTCATATTATCTGTTTTTTAATTCGTCCTCAGGTAAAGGAATAACATATCTTTTTGCTCTGGTGGTTTCTCCTGAAGGGAAAATGAAACCTCCCTGTGCTCCGTTGTTTTCTTCCAGATAATCCATGCTCAGACGTTTGAAATAGAAGAAAGTCTGTCCTTCTCCGGCAAATTCCCTCTGATATTCCCTTGTCAGCATGGTATTGAAATCCGTACTTTTTTCAGTAAGCCCCCTGTTCGTCCTTACCTTGTTGATATACCTGTAGGCTTCGGTTTCGTTATGGGTTTCTCCATCCGCGAAGCATGCTTCAGCAGCTATATAGTACGCTTCAGTAAGCCTGATGACTCCTGCGATGGTACCGTAATAATACTTATCGTTATAAGCTATACCTCCGTCACTGAGATCTCCAGTAGAGGTTGTTATTCCCTTATACTTTATAAGACCTCTTGTAGACGAACCGGATGAAGTCGATGTAGCTGCCCACTGGGCCTGATTTCTGTAGTCGCCAGTCTCACCGCCGAAAAGTTTGGTTTCGACATATGTTGACCTCGGAACAAGCAGATTATTACCGGAATTCTCCTTGTCAAAATAATTCTTGAACTTCAGGTCCCTGTTTGCATCATAGTATCCGAAAAGTATTTCCGTAGAAAACATTCTGTCCGGATCAACCGTATTACCCAAGAGTTTTCCTGGATCCACAAACGGGAAATGTTTTTCAACATTAGGATCATCCGTTATTTTCCTGGCTTCCTGAAGGGCATTCTTCATATCCCCGATCCAGAGATATGCCCTTGCTGCAAGAACGACTGATGCATAATAATTGAGACGGAACTGCCTGTAGTTCCTGTAGTTGTCACCGGTCTCGTTGTTTGTGGCAAGCGCGCCTCCTTCTATCACCGGATCTGATTTCAGAAGCAATGACTGTGCCTCCGCCAAATCCCTTATAATATAGTTTTTCACTATATCATTGCTTGAAAGGAGAGGCAGCACTTCAGGTTTGAATCTGTCATTGTAAGGTATGGCCTCCTTGTCAGGACTCTGCTTATATATAGGGCCGAACAACCTCAACATGTCAAGATGAATCATTGCCCTCACAGCAAGCATTTCTCCCTTGATTATGTTGTAGTCCGTTTCATGAAGCACCTTGCTCCCGCTTTCCTCGATATTCTTCAGGATAATGTTGGCATTCATTATGGTCGAATATGCATATGACCATATGCTTGAAACGGTAGATATGACCTGGTCATGGGTATAATCCCAGTTTGCAACAGCCTTGTAATAATCATTGTCGCTTCCCACCACATAGTATTGTGCAAGCAGGTCCATGAAACTGAAAGACATGTTGCCTCCATAAAGAGTGGATGACGACATTCTGTTGTAAACACCGTTTACCGCAGAGTAGTAGCCGCTGACAGAAGAGAACACCTGATCTTCAGTCTCCTTGTCCTTAGGCTGATAATCCAGCCATTTCGAACAGCTGCTGAATATTCCGGCCATAAAAAGAGCCGATATTATAAAATATTTTAATTTCATGATATATTTCCGTTAAAGTGTTAATGACAACGCGAATGATATGCTTCTTGCAAACGGATAATACGTACCTCTTTCCATCTTCACCGTTGAGATTCTGAAAACTTCATTCATATACAGATTCAGTCTCAGTGAACTTAATCCCAGTTTGCTTGCAATATCATAGTCGAATTCATATCCTATCCTCAATGATTCAAGTGAGAAAGTGTTTTCCTTCTGCACGAATCTTGATGACATAGGTGTAGAACCGAGGTTTGCGATATCCTTGAAACTTGCGATATCACCCGGTTTCTGCCATCTGTCGTAAAGCGCTCTCTTGTCCTGGTTGTAGATCATAGATGATTTTGATATGTTTTCCACCTTGTTGAAAAGAGCATTGTTGAATGCATATCCACCCAGTCTGTATCTGAAGTCGGCATTGATGGAGAAGCCCTTGTATGAGAAGTTGGTACCTACAATACCTTCGTACCTCGGTCTTTCATTTCCGATTATCACTTCATTGTCATAAGAATAATCGTATGTAAGATTGCCGTTCTTGTGTAAACGGTAACGAGAAGTGCACAGATTTCGGTAATCGGGAGTGCTCAGATTTTGGTAACAATAATGCACCGATTTCGGTAACAACGATACACAACTT
>CASFPH010000050.1 GCA_949296645.1 uncultured Bacteroidales bacterium | reverse complement strand
TACAATATTGTCAATGAACTTGATGGTTCTACCGAACCTACTTTGTTTTAATTGTTAAACTTTATAATAATCGCCCGGAACTTTTACCGGACAGCTGTGATGTAAGATAATCCTTATATTTGAAAAAATTAAGAATACAACAAACAATGTCCGTTAAAGCATATATTTTATCCAATCCCATAAGGGGTGTGTAATTCCAGCACCGCATTTTGTAATGCGGTGCATATGCTATTTCTTTAAACTTGGCAAGTATGTCCTGAGATGTCGCACATACGTAATCTTTGCCGTCTGCCACAAAAAGAGGTAATAATAATTCCACCGGACAAGTCAGTTTCCCGCACAGTCAAGGTTTAGAATACCCATGCGGAACATTAATTTTAAAGGATTTCATTATGATAGACTTATGGTTAATAATAATAGCTTCATTGAATACCTTACTGCTATTTTTGCTTAATAAAAAATTTCCTTATAATTCGGGGGAAAAGGAAAAACGAAAAATATTCTCGTTGCATATTGATGATGGATTAGCTTTTATTAATACTCTTTCAAGAGATTTTTTAATGTCAATAATATTTACGCACTTGTTGCTATTCATAGGTATAGTAGAAAACATTGTCTTATGGATTATTTGCGGCATTCATATTGTTGTTGATATTATAATGGTTATAAACCGCATAAAGTGCTTGAAATAAATTACGTTTTTCCTGTCATAGTATATTATATTTCAAAATAGCTTATGGAGCAATCTTGAGATGATTTAAAAGACCATAAAGCAGAATAATATTATCAGCGCTATTCGTGTAAAATCTCTGAGTGTCATTTATTTAAGTAAGTGATTCTCAGAGATAAAACCAATAGGCTTGCCAAAATATCATATATCTTTGAGTATAAAATCATTATTCCATGTATAAATATATCACCAGAATTGTATTGTTGGTGTTTACGGTTTTGACGACAGTGACGGTTTCTAATGCAGCATCTTTCGTAATAGGCCGCATCTACTTGAAAGACGGCACTGTTATCGAATGTTCGGAAAATGACAGGATCAAGCTCCCGAAACGCTCTGGCAAAACAGTATTCCTCCGGAACGCATACCGGAAAGAAGAAGTCCGTGAGCGCTTCAATGCTGACCAGATTGATTCTATCGTGGCATGGCATCCTGCCACACCTGAACACGTCCGCAAGTTCGTTTTGTCAGAAAGTCTCGGCTGGCTGTGGGTATATTTCGAAACATCCCGTATCAGCGTCGGGATTTATTCCGCCAAAGGTTACGGTATAGACACAAACGGCGGTATCCAGGTCATACAACGGATAGGACTGATTTCCTCAAAAACCGCCTATTGCCTGAAAAAGAAAGGAGAAGCAGATTTCGCTGCAGTGGGGAAAGCCAGTGGCAAGGCAAACAATAAATTCAGGAAAAAAGTGGCCGCATACGTCAGTGATGATCCTGCCATGGCGGATGTCATCCTTAATTCAAGAACACAACGTGACAAGACGGTGCTGATGCTCTCGGAGTATAAATCAGGTGAATAACACAACATTAATCACATATTGCCATGAAACACTATTTATTATCATTTCTACTTACCCTGGTTGTATCTTGCATGTTCCAGACAGCAAGTGCCAAAGAACATGAGGACAATGAGAGCCGGCATGTTATTGTAACCCTAAAATCAGGTGAAAAAGTCGAAGGCTACCTGAGCAGCGGATGGCACGCCGAGAATTCGCTGTTCAAAAATGAGAATTTCTCATTCAAGATTTCAAAAACCCCCGATGATAAGAATCTGGTCAAATACACTGCGGAAGATGTGATAAGTGTAGAATATACAGAGATGACCGAAAACAATCCGGATGGATTGCGTTGGGAATCTCGTCCTCTTGCTCATCCTAATTTTAAAAGCCGTTACAACACAATGCAAAGGTTGCTATGTGTCAATAAAGTTGGAAAGAATGCCACAACCTACTGGTGGAAAATATGGGTTGCTTCAGGAGTGAACGGCATGAGCAGATCTCTCCAAACCAATTACGGCATCCGTTTCCACAACGATCCTGAAGGAATAGTGTACCCATATATGCTGGTAAATTCGATATTGATGAAGGACAAATATCCCGGATTGCAGAAATTTTGCAAGAACTGGTTCAAAGGCCCGGACGGAAAATTGCACAACAAACAGGCGGATGAGAACGATTCCTGGATTCTTGATATGTACGATGCATACCTTGAACAGATGGGTGATGCGGCTGCCGATCTTCCCATTCGGTGAATATTTGATTTATGGAGACAGAAAGACTTTTATTACGTCCGTGGACGGAACATGATGCTGAATCTCTTTACAGATATGCAAAGGACCCGGCTATAGGACCTGTTGCCGGTTGGCCGCCTCATACTTCAGTTGAAAACAGCAGGGAGGTGATAAGAAATATACTTTCTGCACCGGAGACATATGCTGTTGTATTGAAGGATACGAATGAACCTGTAGGCAGTGTCGGAATTATGTTCGCTGATGGTGTACACAGTGCGGAGATGCAGGATGGAGACGCAGAAATAGGATATTGGATAGGTGTTCCTTATTGGGGACAGGGGCTTATACCGGAAGCCGTAAAACGTTTGTTGAAGCGTTGCTTCGTCGAACTTGATGTGAAACGGGTCTGGTGCGGACATTATGACGGAAACATCAAATCCCGCAGGGTAATGGATAAATGTGGATTCAAGTTCCATCACACAGAAGAAGGAAAGACTTCTCCATTAGGAGATATCCGTACAGAACATTTTACTTTGCTTACCAGAGAGGACTGGAAAAAAACGGTAAGAGAAATATAATAATGTCCCATGATAAGAACTACGATAAAATCATTCTATATAATACGCCCTTTGAATGAAAGAGATATTCCGCAAATGCGTGAACTGTTTGTTTCTACTGTGCTGAATGTCAATATAAGGGATTACACAAGAGAAGAGGCGGAAGATTGGGCATCGTGTGGGGAGAGTATCGAGCGTTGGAAATACCTTCTGTCACATCATGTTTATTTCGGTGTATTCGATGTTGACGGTAACCTGACCGGTTTTTCTTCAATGAACAGGGACGGTTACATGCACTCCATGTTCGTTCACAAGGACCGGCAGGGCACGGGAATTGCAACGGCATTGCTGTCGGAGGCTGAAAGAATCGCTTCCGGGTACGGCGTATCCGAGATGACCTCGGAAGTAAGCATAACGGCGCGTCCGTTTTTTGAGAAGAGGGGATTTCGGGTCGTCAGAGCACAGAAACAGAGGGCAAACAGACTGGTGCTTACGAATTTTTTAATGCGGAAAATCATAGGATAATGCAGAATATACTGATTGTGGAAGATGAAAAAAGGGTTGCGGACCTGTTGAAAAAAGGACTTGAAGAGAACGGATACAAAACATTGGTTGCATACGACGGGGCCATGGGATTGCGCCTTTTCCAGACAGATTCTTTCCAACTGGTTATTTCCGACATTATTTTGCCAAAGATGGACGGATTCGAACTGTGCAAGGAAATCCGCAGGATCAATGACAAGGTGCCGGTGCTTATGTTGACAGCACTGGGTTTTACGGACGATAAACTGGATGGTTTTGATGCAGGTGCGGATGACTATATGACAAAACCTTTCGATTTCAGGGAACTGATTGCGAGGGTAAAGGTCCTGTTGAAGAGGGATATCGGCAAGACAGCCGCTCCACCGGAACAGACAGGATATGCGGATCTGTCCATAAATCTCAATCTGCAGGAAGTAAGACGGCAGGGCAGGGTGATAAAACTTTCTCCGAAAGAGTATAATCTGCTGGTATACATGGTCGAAAATGCTGAACGTGTCATAAGCAGGATGGAGATTTCGGAAAAAGTGTGGAATACGCATTTCGATACCGGAACGAATTTCATAGATGTTTATATAAATTATCTCAGGAAGAAGATAGACCGGGATTTTGATACGAAACTCATTCATACCAAGCCAGGCGTGGGATTTATCCTGATTGAAAAACCATGAAGATAAGGACAAGACTGACATTGCAGAATACTTCCGTGGTTGCCGCCGTTTTTCTGCTGTGTATGGCGCTCATCTACTTCATGAGCGAACGTGCACGCAGCAGTTCTTTTTATCATACTCTCAAAAGCGAGGCTGTGACGAAGGCGCATCTGTTCCTGAATAATCAGGTCGATGCATCTACAATGCAGTCCATATACCTGAACAACAGAAAATTCATAAATGAAGTGGAGGTTGCCGTATATGATCCGGACTTCAATATGCTTTATCATGATGCCATCCAGAATGATATGGTGAAGGAAGACAGAGAGATGATGGAACGGATTCTGAGGAAAAGGGATATCGAATTTTACATTGGAGATTGTCAGTCCATAGGTATGGTATATACATACGCAGGCAGGGATTATATAGTTACGGCAGCTGCTTATGACGGTTACGGTTACGACAACCTGCACGAACTGGGGAAAATCCTGATATTCCTGTTCGTAGTAGGCCTTACACTGTTGTTTGCCACTTGTTATTATCTGGCCTATGCATCGCTTAAACCGATACGCGGAATTGTCAGGGAAGCGGAAAAGATTACGGCATTGCATATCGACAGAAGATTGCCCGTCAAAAATGAGAAAGACGAATTAGGCGAGCTGAGCCTGGCATTCAATGCTCTTCTTGAGCGTCTGGAGGCATCTTTCAATTCCCAGAAGATGTTTGTAAGCAATGTGTCGCACGAGATGCGTACTCCGCTTTCGTCTCTTACAGCGGAACTTGACCTTTCGATGCAGCATACCGAACAATCTGAATGTGAAAGAGTTGCGTTTTAAACGGTAGAAAAGTCTTTTCTCGCTTGTTTTTCAGGCCAAAAACCGTCCGTTTTGCCGCATTTTTCACTTGAATCAGAACCAACGGGAATACTCCCTTTTCCCGTCCGAAGTC
>CASFPH010000049.1 GCA_949296645.1 uncultured Bacteroidales bacterium | reverse complement strand
GCCCGCTTGCGCCGATGGTACTGCCCCACCAGGTGGGAGAGTAGGTAGCTGCCAATTTACAGGGAGGATCGCAGAGTATTGCGGCCCTCCCTTTTTTTTGTTTAATCATCTCTTGTTCACCATGTCCAGCATAATTTTTGCAGTCTGCCTGTATCCGGTTTTGGTAATTTAAAAATTAAGATATATGGTTGTTTCAATTATGATTGCCGTCTTTGTGGTCGGTTACGTGGGAATCGCCATGGAGCATAGCATAAATATCAACAAGTCTGCGACTGCACTCCTCATGTGCGGAATTCTCTGGAGTATATGGAGCATATTTTCTCCTCAGGTGGATCCTGCACTTACTCATGAGGTGCTTTCGGCGCAGATTGTGGAGTTCCTCGGAGAAGCATGTGAAATAATAGTCTTTCTTATAGGTGCGATGACCATAGTGGATCTTATAGATTCGCATGGAGGCTTCGAAGTCATAACAAGGCACATTTCTACAAGGAAGAAGACGCGTCTTCTCTGGTTAGTCGGGACTATAACGTTTTTCATGTCGGCATTGTTGGACAATATGACTACCACAATCATCATGGTAATGTTATTGAGGAAAATGATCTACAATTATCGCGAGAGGTGGATTTTTGCTTCAATGATCGTTATAGCCGCAAACAGCGGCGGTGCCTGGTCACCGATCGGCGACATTACAACTATCATGCTGTGGATGAAAGGAAATGTTTCGACTTTGAATCTTATGGGAACGCTTATCCTGCCTTGTATAGTATCGGTATGTGTTCCTATGGCGATAGCTACACATTTCCTCAAAGGGGTGATAGAGGAGGAAAAAACTTCCGAAGAGACTTCCAGCAGACCGGAATATATAACGAAGAAGGAAAGTCGGATTATTCTCGTTATGGGAACCGTTTTACTTGCTTCTGTTCCGGTTTTCAAGAGTGTGACAGGTCTGCCTCCGTATATGGGAGTCATGGTGGCATTGGGTATCATGTGGGTCTATACGGAGTTGATGTATAAAAAGAAGAGGGATATCGAAGAATCCATAAAAAACAGGGTTTCCAAGGTGATAAAACATATCGATATGCCCACAATCCTTTTTTTTCTCGGTATTCTCATGGCTGTGTCTTCTTTACAGAGTGCCGGTATTCTGACTGATGCTGCAAATTTCCTGAATGAGAAAATACATAATATTTTTGCCATAAATACTCTTATAGGAATCTTGTCATCAGTGGTCGACAATGTTCCTCTGGTGGCTGCCTCCATAGGTATGTATCCTGTTCCTGACGCAGCAGCCATCGCTGCGTCTGCAGATCCTTCTTATCTTGAATTCTTTGTGAAGGACGGTGCTTTCTGGCACATGCAGGCATACTGTGCAGGTGTCGGCGGCAGTCTGCTTATCATAGGATCGGCTGCAGGTGTGGTAGCAATGGGACTTGAAAAGATGAATTTTGCCTGGTATCTTAAAAATATTACGCTTCTTGCCCTTGCCGGCTATCTTGCCGGCATCGCAGTCTTCGGACTGGAATATTATCTGTTAGGATTATGACATCATATTCAGTAAAATAAAACAGGAGGACTTCCGGTGAGAAGTTTCCTCCTGTTTTGTTATTTGTCTGTCATCTTATCGGACCGATTATTTTTCCAGCAATTTGTCTATGGCTTCATCAATTTTTTTGCCTCTGAGTTGTTTCGCAGCTATTTTCCCGTCCCTGTCAAGCAGTATGAGGTAAGGTATGCCGCTGAATTGATATTCTTTCATTATCTCTTTTCCTGCATTCGGGGCAAGAATCTGTTTCCATGCCATTTTTTCTTCGTCAAGTGCCTTCAGCCAGTCTTCCTTTTTTGCATCTATGGACACACTCAGAACTTCCACTCCCTTGTCTTTGTATTTTGCATAAACTTCCTTAACATGAGGTATCTCCTGACGGCAAGGACCGCACCATGATGCCCAGAAGTCAATCAGAAGTATCTTGCCCTTGTAGTCAGCGATACCTGCTTCATTTCCTTCAGGATCCTTGAACCTGAATTCAGGTGCAGGTTTTCCTATGGCAAGACGTTCTCTCTGGTACCTTTCTTCTTCCACAGTTGCCTTGTATTCCGCTATTGGTGCATATCCCGGGTTTGCAGCTTCAACCGCAGCAAGAGTTCTGTCGATCAGTTCGGCATCCTTGATCTTGTTGAGCGAAGGAAGTACTGCCAGTATGCTTTTCCTGTCTGCATAGTGCTCTACGATAAATTTTGTCCTCGCAGACGATTCGTCGGATATCATGTTGTATCCTTTCATCGTAAGACTACCCCTTTCTTCATCTGAAATTGTTTTCAGAGAGTATGCGGACTGGCTTACGGCAATCATAAGCTGGTAATTTCTGTAGTTGTCGAAATTCATGAGGTTCATGACTTCGTTGAGAGGACCACCCTGTATGTAGACGAAAGGAGGGTTCTTGATTTTGACTTTAGCGGTATCCATCCCCCTGAAGTTTATCGTAAGGTCTTCGTCTTCCGCCCAGAAGTTTACGCTCTGCCATTTCTTGCAGTCGAGTGTATATACTCCCGGTTCTTCAACTTTCATCCTGTATTCGTATGTTCCATCCGGATTTATGTCGAACGAATCTACGATTTTCTTGTCAAAACCTTCTCTTTTGACAATCTGCATCTTGAATTTGGGATCATCGAACTGTACCTTCCCCTTGATGGTAATTTCGTTTTTTTCTGCAGGGCTGGTACATGCAACCGCAGCTACGGCTGCCATGCAAGCAAAAAACAATTTTCTCATTTTAAAATTTGAATTTTAAATAAAATCTGGTTGTTGATAATAGTTATAATGACGATTCACCGGAGTGGCAATCCGCTGAATGTAAAAGATGGCTGTTGAAAGTGAATATGTATGCAAAGATATAAAAAATTTTGCTATAAATTTACAAGGGAGTAATTCGGGAAACAATTCTGCAAATAACGGCTCTGTGATATTTGTGGTTACCCGGGCGCAGGACGGCACATGTTCGGTTCATCAGTACAAGATAAATGCATTGAGCGGAAATATAGATCCTATGAGTGTAAAAAGCGTGACCGGATTGGGTGAGGTTGTAGGAATCACGCATATTGCGAAATAGACTTTTCTCGTTTTCTGATTTTCAGACTATCTTCTGTCTCTGCCCCTTCTTCCCGGTCTGTCTGCCATCCGTTCTTTTTCCTGGGCGAGTATTTTGTCGAACTCGGCCTTTTGTTCATCTGTGAGAAGTCCGCGTATTTCTTCATTTGTCCTGTTGCGTTCTTCTTCCATTTTTTTCATGTCAGGGCGTTCGCCCGGATTCATCTTTTCAGGAATGCTCTTCAACATGATTTCCAATATTGATTTTTCCTGTTCTTCCGACAGATTGAGCTTTTCCTTGAGGTCTTCAACTCTTCTTTTGGCCATTTCTTCAGGTGATTCCGGTCTTCTTTGTTCAAAGCCTGGGCGTCCCGGTCTTTCCTGTGCCTGTACTTCCGTCTGTGTCATTATACCCAATGACATGAATGCGGCGAGAATAATAAATTTGATTTTCATGATGGTAATATTTAAGTGTTGTTTGAAAGTTTTCTAATACAAAGAAAAACCAAATCCGGACCCTTTTTACTGAAATGTGGATATCCGGTTGTGAAAGACATGTTTTGCAGGGTAAACGACATGATGTGTATTTACGGTATTGAAAATTTACTCGTAATTTTGCGTTATGAAACACGCAGCAATTATATTCGACTTTTTTTTCTGCATTTTCCTCCTGCCGCTTATGGGTATGCTGGTTCCCATAGACAAATGGATAGTAGACAATACAGGTTTTGTGGCTTTGTCCGTAATGCTTTTTTATGCAATATATTTTGTGAACAGATACGTGGCGGTTCCGTTTATTTTCCATAAGAACCGTCCGTATGCGGGTCTGATGATTCTTGTACTTACGGCTGCAGCGGTATATCTGTTGACGGAATATCCGATGCAGCATCCGGCGGATCATGAAGTAATAGGTCCGGCGTTTGATTTGGACAGACGTTCTCCCGAATTCAGGGAACTGATGAAAGACAGGATCGGAAGGGCTTATGCGGATGCATTTATATCATATATGAAAAAAGATTGATTATCTTTGCGCCGATAAAATTTCGTATATGACAAGAAAAATAGTTTTATTGACATTCATAGTGTCTTTCTTATGCGGACATACAAGCCTCAGTGCTGCAGGGTCCGGTAAAACCGACAGATGGCATTCCGACAAATTTTCCATGTTCATACATTTCGGTCTTTATTCCGAACTTGGCGGGGTATGGGACGGGAAACCGGTCGAAAACGGTTACAGTGAGCAGATACAGTCTTTTGCAGGTATATTCAGTGACTGGTATGCCATGACTGCGGACAGGTTCGATCCTGTAAATTTCGATGCCGACAGTATAGTGTCACTTGCAAAAAAGGCCGGAATGCGGTCCATAATATTCACTTCAAAGCATCATGACGGATTCTGCATGTTCGGAACCGAAACCACGGATTTCAATTCAGTGGATGCTACTCCTTCCGGAAGGGATTATGTAAAGGAACTCTCAGAAGCCTGTGCAAAGGGGGGAATTAATCTCGGCCTTTATTTTTCAATAATAGACTGGCATTATCCGCATGCTTACCCGATTTCAAGTCACAATTGCGATTTCATAACGGATGAACATCACGAATACAACAAGTCGCAGGTTACCGAGTTGCTGACCAGGTACGGTGACATATCGGAGTTGTGGTTTGACATGGGTTCGCAGACTCCTGAACAGAGCAGGGAGCTTTACGAACTTGTACATTCGCTTCAGCCGGACTGTATGGTAAGCGGAAGGGTCGGAAACGATTATTATGATTTTGCCGTAATGGGAGACAACAAATATCCTGATGCTGCATTACAGGCTCCGTGGCAGACTGCCGCATCCATGTTCAACGAGACCTGGAGCTACAGGTCCTGGCAGGAAAGGGGGGATGTAAAGGACAAGATAAAGGAAAAATTAAGAAGTCTTGTGAATGTAGTTTCCCATGGAGGAAATTATCTTCTCAATATAGGTCCTGACGGTACCGGTGCAGTAATACCTTTTGAGCGTGAGGTACTGTACGGGATAGGCAGATGGCTTGATGTCAATGGAGATGCCATATATGGCACTTCCTCTTCTCCATACAGGGAAAATTTCGGATGGGGAGCGGTTACGGTAAAGGACAGAAGACTGAATCTCATACTTTCCGGGAAAATGCCTGATAACGGTATGATCGTGCTGGAGCTTGATGGCAACAGACCTGAAAAGGTGACCGGACCGTGCCGCAGCGAATCAAGGAACGGAAAACTTGTGCTGTATCCGACAGCAGGTGCATTCGATTCCATTTCCGTAATAAGAGTGGATCTTTCCTCAGCGCCGGGCAATGTGATGACCGATCCCCTGGATATGAGAAAAACGCATCTTCTTACACGTGACAATGCTTATCCGGATTACAGTTATTCATGTTTTGATTATTACAGTAATTACAAGAGCATGGTTTCATATAACTGGATATTTACGGATAACAAGGTTGATGAACTGCAGTTGTTGTATACGGCCCAGGAATTGGGTAAGAAAATAGATCTGAAGGTGGACGGTTCGGAATACGAAATATCTCTCGGTTCCGAGAATGTCGTGCAGCTTTCGGGAAATGCAAGACTGGTTTACGGGCCTGTCTATATGAGCAGCAGGAGGATAAGTTCCTTTGACGTGTCAGATCCGTCCATGGTATCGGATGAAGAATTGGAAAAATGGGAAAAGGTGGATGTAACGGAAAGGACGTCGTTTCAGTCCAGACCGTTCATGAATCACTTCCTTGTGCAGAATATCGAAGCCTCGAAAGAAGAACTGGTGATAATGGAAGTCGGTGCCGGCAACGGTATAGAGGTATTCCTTAACGGCACGTTTGTAATGAAACATCTGAATCCATACAGATGTATCTACAGGGCGGAGAAAATGTTGCTTCCGTTAAAGAAAGGTAATAATCAGATTAAGGTCAGGGTATATAACAGATTTGAAAAGCATGTTTCTTTGAAGCTCAGACCTTCGCAGCAGCAGGTACTTTACAGGACGTCGGTAAGACCTGATTTCGTGAAAGGTACGGATGTACATTCTGTAAGCGTAAGGGAAAACGGGCTTCCCTCTCCTCACAAGTGTACTGAACTGTCCAATCTGCAGATTAGGGTGAAATAGTATGCAATCGCCGGATAAAATGTACAACGGATAAGAATTTTTTCTAAATTTGTAAAAATTAAAAAGGCAATCATGAGTTACAGACTGCAGAATAACATTTGGTGGTGGCGCTTGCGATATCTTGATCGTGAGTGGCAGAGCCGTGCAGTCTAGTCAATTTTTAATGTTTTGAATATATGGGGCCGACCCAAAAGAGATTTTTTGGTCGGTCTCTTTGTTTTATTATAGATAAAGATGTCCACCTTACTTATTGCCGGAGCAGGAGGTCTCCGGAA
>CASFPH010000048.1 GCA_949296645.1 uncultured Bacteroidales bacterium | reverse complement strand
CCGGAAACCTGCGGGCACAGCATTGACGTGCGTGGCACGGTTCCGGGGATATATGAAAGTCTCCGCCAGCGCGTTGCCGCATGGCGGAGATACGGTATGCATTATATGATTCTCCCTGAAAAGGAGGGCTGAAAGCTGCAGGAAAACTGCCGCTAAACCTTTGTGGATTAAATGATTTGCAGTATATTGACGCGCGAGCCCCGAGAGAGAGAGTACACAAATTTCTCTCTTCTCCAAATAATTTGCCTGTATTTATTTGTATCTCATTCATTTTTCGGGAAATTGCAGCTGCAAATTTATCCAATATTTTCGACCGGGACAAATTTCAACCGCACTTTTTGCCGAAAACTCCCGTATTATTGCAATGCGACCGCTATGTGTGCAGGACATTTTGAGAAAAACAAGTCAAAGAACTAATATAAGCAAGCGGATATGCCGGTTCAGGAGCGCATGAAGAACCGGATTTCCTTCATACCGGGCAGGTTGTCCGAAGAAAGCACCATTACCGCGACGGCACCTCTCCTCAGTCCCGTATGGTCAGAAAGCAGGATACCGCCTCCATCGGGGAGGATTGCCCTGCAGCATACATGACCGGACATATTCCGGGCCGTTATCTGACCGGGAACGCATATACGGAGCATGACCCGATAGGCATCACCGAAGCCGTCCGCTTCCGCACGCCATACGCCTGCACGCCCTCGGACAGGCCTGATGCCCTGCATAAGCAGGATCTTCCTGAAGGTTTCCTCCGTAAATGGATGCGCAGGCTTTGTGCAGGTCTCCGGAATGCGGACGGGAACAGGCTCCGCGTCCGCTGCTTTCCGGGGTTTCCTGAATAGCCTCTTGAGAAATTCGATGATTCTCTTTATCATACGTTACCTGTTGAAATGACTTTTCTTTTCCAGATTGTCTTTCGCAGCCTGCACTTTGCGCAGGGCATCGAACGCAGGCTTTGACTTCATCCTGTCGATATTCAGCCTCAGATGGCAGGACGGGCATACGAGCGCGTTTGTCGTCAGCAGCTGAAAGATGCTGGTTCTGATGAACGCACCGCATTTAGGACATTTCATTCCCGCCTCGCGCTGTCCGCCGGCCTGTTCCGGATTATTGTTGTTCATTGTCGGTTCCTCCTTCCGTATCTTCGTTTTCCGCATCCTCTATCTGAAGGTTGTTTGCCGTGAGGTGCAGCAGATTGGACAGTCCTGCCGGCATATCGGCCTGGCGCATCTTGACCTTCACTTTCATGTTGGCAGTCAGGCTCTGCTGCAATTCCCCGCTGTGGGATTTTGAACCCTGCTGCGGAGCCAGCGAAGCCCTCATCTTGAATCCGGCAGGCCCTTGTTGCTCCTTAATGCTCTTGCCTTGTTCCGCCGAGAATTTCTCCTCCACGCTTTCGCTGAGCGCATCCAGTATCTTGATGTCGAAATCGAAATCCGCCTCCTGCACCTGGAGCAGCGGCAGGGGGACCAATGTCAGCAACGGTATGCTCACGCTCTTCTTCTGGGCGCCGTTGATGTCCTGTTCGATGAACGAGAATGTGAGCATTCTTATTTTTCCTGTCTTTCCCGTCGCAGGATCGTAGCTTTCAAAAGCGATACGCATAAGATAGTCCAGATATTGCTGTGCGGAGAGAGCGTCAGCCTCAATGGTGGCTATCAGCGGCCCGGCTATGAGCTGCTGCAGTTCCATTACCTGACTGCTTGTCTTTTTAACTTTCTTTTCTTTCATATCCCTATTTTTTACTTCATGTCAAAATCTTCCGTTTCATCGTCTTCGTCCAATTCCGTGAGAGAGCATGTGGTCGGACTGAATTTCAGTTTGAACACATGAATGGCATCCTCGGGCATCTTGGAGAGTTCGTCTGCGGTCACGGCCACGTCCAGGCGGGGGAACACCTTTATTCTCTTAAAGTTCGCCCCGTCAGAGAGTTTTGTCACAAGTGCCGTCAGCGCGGCATTTATGTCCGCCAGTGCCGCATCTTTCAGTTCCTTGCCCTCCTTGCCGGAGAACAGGCTGTCCAGGTCGGGGTCGTCAAGGAATTTTTTCGCGGCCACATCCGCCAGCTTTCTGACCATTACATCTACGATGACCGCACCGGTCTGATGGTCTACTCCCTCATAAAGCCCCGAACTCATGGCGGAGCGCATGTTGCGGGACAGGAAAAGCCGGAATTCCCGGTTCAGGCCCTCTTCTTTTTTCAGGCGCAGGAAAAACCGCTTGTCTTCCTCCTCTTTGTCGGTTTCGGCATTCATCACAGTCCCGACAGCACTTGCAATGACCGTCTTGGCGGCCTCTGTGCAGAGAGAGTTGACAAACCGTCTGAATTTGTTGTATTTGATGTTGAACTGTTCCTGATTCTCATCGGAGCGGAGGACTCCGTATTTCAATTCGAGTTCCATGTCGCTTATGACCACTCCCGGAAGCTGGAAGTCCTTCACCTTTCCGTCCTTCCCGTAATTCTCACTCAATGCGAGCGAGTACAGGTTCGCCTCGTGCTGGGCGGAGATGATGTCCCTTAGTATGGAACCTATTACTGAACTTAATTGTGCCATATTTCTGATTTGCCTAATAAATGATTCGACTTGTTTTTTTTGAATAAAGAGGAGCGGCATTTCTGCCGCATCCTCACTGGTTCGGATACCAGTCCGGTATCCGTTTTCGACGTTTATGAGTTCTGTCCGCCGTTGTCGGAAGCAACAACCTCGAACTTCACTTCCTGCTTGCCGGCCTTCAGGGTGTAAGTACCCGGAGTTACGTTGGCAAGGTCGAGGACTACGCTGTCACCGTCCTTCTGGAGGTCCATCTGCTGCTCTACTACGGAGATGGCTGAAGACTCGTACAGACCGTCTTTGTTCTTGTAGGTTGCGATCAGACGCTCGTTCTGTTTCAGCTTGCTCGCGTTGATTTCAAGCGTTCCGTTCGGGTCGGACACGTCGAGCGAGTTGCCCAGAAGTTCGAGCACCTTGGCCAGACCTGCCGGCATACTGTCCTGACCGGCCTTGACTGCGATGTCCATCGTGTATTCCACGCTGTACTTGGATTCCTCCGTCGCCTTCGAGTCCTTCTTGGACGAGTAGTTGGCATTGAGTTTCGCATCCATGTGGAATGGTCCCACTTTCAGACCGGCCGTCACTTCCGCACCCACATCGAGAGATGAGCTGCTGGTGTTCTCCGTCACACTGGACGAAGATGCCGAGATGCTCGCCTTGAAGTTGATGTCGATTGAGTTGATGGCGATGTACGGGATA
Source organism: uncultured Bacteroidales bacterium (assembly GCA_949296645.1). Taxonomy (GTDB): domain Bacteria; phylum Bacteroidota; class Bacteroidia; order Bacteroidales; family UBA932; genus CALUPD01. Next base: position 3,993 of record CASFPH010000048.1, on the reverse strand, counting down.
GGCACGATGGTCAGAAGAGGAACGTTCAACTGTACGGTACGCCCGTTCTGGATGAACGAGAACGATACGTTGACCGCCTTCTTTTCCCCGGTTTCGGGGTCTACCGTAAGACCTACTTCCTGGATGAAGTCCCATGTTGTTTTCGCAGCCATGGCCTGCGCGTCGATACATGCCTTCAGAGGGCCGCCGATCATCGACGAGAACGGAATCGCCTGCAACGCATTGGTTGCAACCTGCGATGGAGCTGTGCTAATAGCCATAATTCTTGTTGTTTAAATTGTTAATAAATATGTGCTTGTAGGTTCACGCTGTAAAAGTATGCTGTCTGTTCAACCCACCGAAATCCGTTTGACGAACGGCAGGAATTGTTCACTTACATCTCGTTGCCTCACATAAATCTTTCATTGATAATGAAACTCCTTTTTTTGTTACGGTTACAGGGAAACCATGTATGTCTGCTTTAAGGTCTTCTCCATATTGACAAACTGACACTTCAATACAAACACCATTAGAAGATTCTGGATAGTATTCTTTAGGGAAAAGAGATTTTCCCTCGTCATCATTAAATGATGCAGCGACATAAAAAACATTTCTTCGAGGTGAATTTGGCTCCCTGCTAATCCTTTCGTCTTGTATAGCCAATCTCAATGCCTGTTCATTATTTTCGACTACTTTTTTTAGCAATGGATCTATTTTATCCCGTGACACTTTCCATTGAGATTTACCTTTTTGACCAAAATGATGCACATTTTGATGGTCTATTACTGTTAATTCTAATGACATAATTTTTATTTTATTGTTTCCTACTCTTTGAGGGGCTTTTCGGATTCCGCCCATAATTATATTCGTGAACCTACGCTGCGAATTTAATTTGACGATGGTTGCCAAAGAGAATCCGTTTGGCGAACGGCAGGAATTGCCTATAAACGGCATGAAAGTTCATTTCCTGCTCCGGCGTACGCCGATGAACACGAACCGGGAGAGCAATCTTTCGCGGAACTCCCTGCCTATGGTCAGAAGCGTGTCTTCCACTTTCACGCTGTTTCCTATAAGGGATTCCACATGTCTCAGATTGACGATGCACGAGCGGTGAATCCTTATAAATTCGGAGGCAGGCAGTTCCTTTTCAACGACCGCAAGGTTGAAGGATACGGTCATGTCCCTCTTGCGTGTAAGGTGGAATGTGCTATAACTGCCGTCTGCCTTTACCCACAGTATATCCTTGAAGGCAACTTTCACATAATCGCTCTGTCTCCAGATGAATGCGTATTCCCGTTCCGGTTCGTCGATAAATGACACGCCGGCTTTTTCCGGATGCACACTGAGCACAATTTTCTTCGGCCCTGAATTTTTCACGATAAGAATAGGCAACTCCGCCATTGTTTCCGGCAGAGTAATCACCAGTTGCTGTCTTGCTTCCATATTCACATTGTTTTCTTTATAATAAGTGCAAATGAAAGGGAAGCCGGCGACAGCGGACAAATCCGTTTTACCGCCGGCAATAATTTTTTGTGGACGGAAATATTGGAAATGTCCGATAGTATTTTGTAGTGTGGCAGGAATGCTGTATTTTTGGAATCAGATTGAAAAAGCAGGTGCGGAACATTTTTTGTCGAGCACCAGGTACATACGCCGACATCTCACTACGGAAACTGGCAATTCCAAGAATGACGGGATATCAGCGCAAAGTACATGCTATGCCTATAGCGTGGAACTTTGCCTATATCGTTTCGTCATTGGGTATGCCAGTACCTCGTAGTGGAACATGAGGCAGGTTTCACGCTTTTATGTAACACTACTTGTTATTGCGATAAGAAATGGAGATTAAAGTACTGGCGCAGATTACGCAGGACGGATACATAGCACGCCCGGACGGTAAAAGGGATTGGTATATCAATCCTGACAAATTCGGAATAAACACTTTCTTTGACAAGGCAGCCGCCATCCTTGACTACAAGGACGGCGAATGTCTGGCGGAATATCCGGGAAATGAGACTTTTTCCGGCAAGACATTGGGCGAATTCATCCGGCACATGAACAATAGCGACGGCTATATCGCCATCGAGGTGAATCCGCATAACCTGAGTTTTGTGGACAGCCTGATCACTGGCCATGCCGTTACTGAATTGCACTGCATACAGATTCCTACCTGCCTTGAAGAAGGAATCCAATGGCCTGCATTCATAAAGGCGAAACCGCAGCTGCAGATTGCCGAACAAAAGGTTCTGACAGACCAGCGGTTCCTATACATTATATATAGGTTCACGCCTGTTCCGGGCACCTGCCAGTAATGACGTTTCGGACATCACATGGTCAGAATCCCCCTTGTCAAAAATATCGTGCCTTCATAAAACACACTTTTCCATACCATTGCCTTAATTTTACATTTGCAGCCGTAGGTTCACAAAACGGCGGATTCCGAAAAGCCGGATGGTAAACAGAGTAGGAAAATTCAAAGTAAAATTAAAAGCAATGGAAAGATTATCGAGATTTAACATAAAGGTATTTCTCCTGATAGCCGTCTTGCTGTCGGGTGTGTCCGGGCTGTTTGCCCAGCAAAGGGATACGATAGCCATCATTGATGCCGGCAGTTCCGGGTCAAGGCTGTATGTATATTGTATCGAGAACAAAAATACCTTAAAGAAGATTTATCCACAAGAGACAGAGAAAAGCAGTTCGGAAGGCAGAGCCTTATCCGATGTGGCCGTTGACGAAGGCAGTGTGAAAGCTTATGTCAATGACATGACAAGCAAGTACAAAGTATCGAATAAGGTCCCGCTGTATATACTTGCCACTGCAGGAATGCGGAAGGTAGCTAAAGAGGATGCCGAATCAATATACAGTTACATGAAGGAGGGGGAAACATATAATAATTACGAAATAGAGTCTGCCATGACTATTTCCGGCAGGTATGAAGGACTGTATGCATGGATAGCGGCGAATTATCAATACAAAAGTCTTGGATTTAACACTTCAACTACGGAAAAACCTCTTACATATACAGGACAACCATATGGAATTATTGAAATCGGAGGTGCTTCCATGCAAATAGCATATCCAGCGTCATCAGATTTAAAAGACGGAAATTTAATTTCAAGAAAAGGGTTCAGTAATATATATTGTAAAAGTTATCTTGGCGGAGGTGCTAAAGCGATTTTTAAAAATCCGAAAAATATCTATCAAATTAAAAAAGACTTTCCTAAAATAGAGTCAATAAAAGTCCGCTTTTTAGGATTGGGCAAACCTATCGACATCGTATTGAAAGGTGTCGATTCTCTCGGTACTTTCGACAACTATATCGAAAGTATCACAGCTGCTGACACTGACAAAAATTATCATCCGAAATCAAATGCAGTGTATATGAAAACACTTTTTGATAATCATATACCTCGGAATTTGACAAAATCCGAAAATAACATCAGTTGGACAGAAGGGGCTGCCATAGATATTCTCATAAATAAACAGAATCCGGAGTCTTTTAATTATGATTTAGATAATCCTAATTAAATCAACACCGTTTGGAAATAAACAAGCCGTATCAGGAGTAATCTTGACACGGCTTGTTGGTTCTTACTCAAACCAGTCCGGATTGCTTTATTGGTCAATTTCATTTGGTGCATTTTGCATTTCCATTATATAGGCATCGGATTAACCCTCATCGTTTCCAGATTGAGATATAATCCGTGATGCTCAATCAACCCGTGGCGGAACATCTTCCACAGGATGTTGCAGCCGAGCTGCGCCAATATGGAATTGATGAACAGGTCCTGCTTTTCCAGAGCTTCCGCCAGCGAGCAGCTCGGGCCGGAATCTTCCTCCTTCACGCTCGCATATTTCACCATCCGGGTGATGACTTTCAGTGAGCTTACAGTTTCGTAGAGCCGGGAAACCGGTTGCTTGATTTTCTTCGGTACCGTTCCCAGCACGACCTGGCCGGAGGTCTGCGTGTTTCCGAAGTCCATCCAATAGAGGGGCGTCTCGTAACTTCTGTAT
>CASFPH010000047.1 GCA_949296645.1 uncultured Bacteroidales bacterium | reverse complement strand
TCCTCCGGCTTGTAGAACATCTTGTGTTTGATGCGCGTGAAAGGCAGCAGTCCCTTGTCACGGTAAACCTGCAATGTCTTCTTCGATATGTGGAGCACGTCGCAGACATCCTGGTTGTCCATCCAGTTCTTCAAGCCTGTGTCCTCCTGTGAGCGGCACAGCCGCGCCATCCGTCCTTCAAGTTCGCAGAAACGTGTCCGGAACTCGTCAAAGGTCTTTTTGTCTATACATATTATTTCCATACATTTTGCTTGATTAAGATTGAATACCTAATTCCTTTTTGATTCTTGCGGGCAGCACCTTTCCTTTCCGGTTCAGGAACTCCTGCACCTCGGAAGCCTTGTAATAGGTACGCCCGTCAATCATGTAATAGGTCACGAGCTTCTTCTGGCGGTAACGCGCAAGGGTGCGCTTGGTCACACCGAGCAGCTCGCACATGTCCTGGTTGTCGAGCAGTTTGTCGCCTTCAAGGGCGGCCGTCTGCCGGTTCATACGGCTCAGCCTGTCCTCGATCCTGTCGAAGCGTTCCATAATCTTGTGGAGCATCATCTGGAATGTCTCCCGGTCTATCTGTATCATACTGAATTCTGTTTTTAGTGCGTGAATACTTCATTTACCGCACTGTTGCGCAACAGGCTTCAGTATAATAAAGGCCAAATCATAGACCAACACGGCAGATTATCCTTCCACAAACAGATAAAATGCTGAAAACCATAGAAATAAAAAAATAGCCTCCATTTCGGAAGGCTGACGGGCATATTGCAAATGCAATCTTCTGCAACGGTCTATTGCAACATCCTGCAATAATTCAGGCGACATACGCCGTTTCGGAAGGTCCTGGACTTGACAAGCCGCCAGTTGCCTGACGGGAGATGGGCGGAAACGGACATACGGGAAGTGCCAGCGGAAGGGAAAAGGAAGATGACCAGCTCGTCAATGAGACGGTATATCGACAGCCCTCTCAAGAGTTCCACGCTTTCCTCATCGCATATTTCTGCATGGAAGACGGTGGAAGACCCGGAAGTGTCTTTCTCGCAAATAAGGTCAACCAGCGGATAACCGGGAAACAAGTGTCTTGTGGAATGTTCCCGCCAGTACGGGAAGCCGTTTCTGTCTGATTTTACCCATTCCATCAACGGTTCGCTTTCCGATGGAATGTTCCCGTCCAATGTCATTGCTATCACTGCCTGTAACTTTGCCATACCCTTTGTTAACCCAGCTTCGGACGGAGGCTCTGACAAAGCCCAATACAGAAACATGCATGGGCTCACGCTATAAGGCATAGCATAAGCCTCACGCAATAGTCTCTGTATTTACGAATTTGTCAGATTCCCGTCCGAGACGTCTTGCGACTTATGTATGATAACCGGCAGGATTCTGATCCTTGCCGTCATCAGTTCAGTATGTTACGGCCGGAAACTTATGCGGCGCACAGTTTTCCGACCTCTGTGCAAAAGTAGGCATTTTCTTTCATTCTGTAATGCCTTTTGCTCCTATATCTTGGTCTTACAATGAAAATATGCCGTTCATTTGTCAAGCAGGCCATATTTCTTCATTTTCCGGTACAGAGTGGACGGGTCGATATGCAGCATCTCCGCCGCCTTCCTGCGGTGTCCCCCGCTTGCCTTCAACGCCTTCAGTATGGACAGTTTCTCTCCCGCTTCCGTTTCCGGGAACAGGTTGATTTCCCCGTCCGTGCCGTCCGTCCGGATATTCAGTTCCGCTGCTTCAATTACCGGTTGCCGTGCCATCAGCACCGCTCTCTTGACCTTGTTCAGCAATTCGCGCACGTTTCCCGGCCACCGGTAGGACAGCATCAGCTGTGCGGCTTCAGGAGTGAACCCTTCCGTCTGTTTCTTGAGTTCTTTGGAAAATTTCTCCCTGAAATGCTCCGCAAGTGGAAGGATGTCTTCCGGACATTCATGCAGCGACGGCATGACTATCTCAAACTCGCACAGCCTGTGGTACAGGTCTTCACGGAAACGCTTTTCCCTGATGGCCAACTGCAAATCCTCGTTCGTGGCGGCTACTATACGCACGTCGGCCTTCCTTTCCCTGCTGCTGCCGATGGGGAGATAGTTTCCTTCCTGAAGAACACGCAGCAGCATGGCCTGCACTTCCGGGGGCAGCGTGCCTATTTCGTCAAGGAACAGTGTGCCGCCCTTGGCCAAGTCGAAATAGCCCTCCTTGTTGCCGTCCGCACCTGTGAAAGTTCCTTTCATATGCCCGAAAAAGAGGGTCGGCGCCAGTTCCTTGGGAATGACGGCGCAGTTGACGGCCACCAACGGTTTTTCACGCCGGTCGCTGGAGTAATGGATGCGTTGGGCTACGGATTCCTTCCCGGCTCCGTTCGGTCCGAGGATAAGCACGGTTATGTCGAACGGGGCGACAGTCCGTGCAAGGCTCTCCACCTCAATCATCTTCGGGCTGTTCCTGTGAAAAAGGTCCTTGTCCTTGCCATAGACCAGGGCATTGGGACGCAGTATGTCCTTAATAAGCTCAAGAAGCTCTTCCATCTGCACGGGTTTCGCCAGATAATCCTTTGCCCCGAGCTTGATAGCCTTCACCGCGTCAGGCACGGAGGCATAGCTGGTCATGACGATGAAAGGTATGTCGAGCCTTTCACCGTTCATCCATTCAAGCAGGGATATGCCATCGCCTGCCGGGAGACGGACATCGGCGAGAACAAGGTCAAAGTGCTCTTTTCTGAGCAGCTTTCTTGCTCCCGGCTCGTCTGTCGTGATTGATATTTCATATCCGTATTTCTCAAATCTCTTTCGCTGCTGTTCCGCCAGCATGATGTTGTCCTCTACTATCAGTATCCGTGTCTTATGGCTCATTTTTATTTCGTTTTAATTATGGTTATGGAAATAGGCAGGCGGTCTATCGTCTTCCGAGCATTCTCCCTGCCTCTGCTGCCAGACCGTGAAGTCTGTCGATGACGGCTTCCGTATGTCTTCGTATATCCGCCTCATTGGCTTCGTCATCGTGCAGCACTGCACTGTATTCCTCAAGTTCATTAGCTATGGAGAGCTGCTCCCAGACCGGATACATGCGGTGCAGGGTCTCCTTCATCCGTTCAATATCCATATCTATATGTTGCAGTGCTTCTTGGAGATCTGCTTTGTTATGGTTTGACTCTTCGATGAATGCTTCCAACAGCCGGTCTCTGTCAGTGGTTTCTGAGATCATGGCATCGAAGTCGGCATTGCGCTCTTCCTGTTCTGGAACAGAGCTGAGGATTGAAGATATGAAATGCAGCAGCTCATGCATTGAGAAAGGCTTGCGGATGCAGCCTGAGAAACCGGCCTCGGCATATCTGTTTCCATCACCGTCGCTACGGGCAGTCATGGCTGCAACGGGTATGGTACGGGAGTCTCCTATGTTGGAGTGCCGCAGGAGCCGCAGCAGGTCAAAACCGCTTGTGCCTCTCATCTGTATATCTGCAAGAATCAGGTCATATTTTTCCATACGCATGGCACTGACCACCTCCTTGGCATTGATGCATGTGCGGCATGAGACACCGCTGCGCTCCAGCATCTCGCCGACAATGCGCAGCTGGACGGGGCTGTCATCTACGACAAGTACCCGTCTCGGCAGGCGTAGGCTGCCCGATACCGGACAGGTTTCTTGTCCTGCCTGCTCCGTAGTCAACGGCAACGGGAGGCTCACTTTGAATACGCTGCCTTCACTGATACGGCTCGACACGAATATCTCTCCTCCGAGCAGGGAGACAAGGCCCTTGGTTATTGAAAGTCCAAGTCCGAATCCGTCTGTATCCATCTCCGGGGCAGCACGCTCGAACGGACAGAATATCCGTCCTACTGTCTCCTCGTCCATGCCGATGCCGGTGTCCTTGATACTGACCTCCAGTTTACCGTCGGTGTATGAAGCGAGAAAACGTACTGTTCCGGCATTCGTGAACTTGACGGCGTTGTCAAGTAGATTATCGATGACCTGCTCCACACGGTCGGCATCGCCCGACACCGTGACATTGGCATTCTTTATGTCCTTGATGAAAAGCAATCCCTTGTCATTTGCAGTTCTGGTATACTCCTCCGCGATACATTCCAGGAACGGCCCGAGATGAAATGGTACATTGTTAAGTGTCTCCTTTGCCTCGTTCAGACGGGACAGGTCAAGCAGGCTGTTGGCGAGCCTTGCTATGTGACGGGAGGAATCGATGATGTTTCCGAGGTAAGCGTTGCGCCGTTTCCTGTCTTTGGTGTCCAGTGCCAGTTCCGCGCTGCCGCTGATGGCGTTCAGCGGACCGCGTATGTCATGCGAGAGGGTCATTATGATTTTCTTGCGTATGTCGGACAGATTCCGGTTCTGGGACAAGGCATCCTCCAGACTTTTCCTGTCCCGTTCCCTGCATTGGATATCACGCATGATTTTGATGTGCGAGACGATGAGCAGGACGATGGCAGCACCTACAAGTCCGGCTATGAGGCGAAAGGAATGCCTTTGCGCCTCGGCAATCTTCTGCTCCCGGTACTGGAAAGCGGTCTGTGCCTGTCCGTCCAGCATGGCTATGAACGAGTACAGCCTGATGTTCAGTTCGCGGTTGTAGAAGCGGAGGCTGTCGGTATAGGTGTCAAGGTCGCGGATACGCTTCTCCTGCAGGGATATGAGCCGCTCGTTCAGGGAATGAAGGGGTGCGGCGGGAACTGGAATTGTTACCGTGTCCTTCTTGCCGAACCATCCGGCGATGCCTTTCTTCTTCCGGATAACCGTTCTGGTACGGGTGGCCTGTGATGTCACTTTCGGCAACTGCTCCGCTATGAGGCTGTCGGCTATTTCCTGACGGTGGAACGCTTTCATGATGCGGTACAGGTGATGTTCTTTGTCGGAGAGCAGCATCCGCAGGGTGTCCACCTGCTCTGGCAGGACAAATCCGGTACAGTTCTGTTTCAGGTCTGCTAACAGGGTATCGACCGATATGCGTTTCTCGTGATACAGATGGTACTCCGTGGTGTCCCACGCCATGACCGACTCTCCGAGGGTTGCAAGCTCTGTGATGCGGCGGTGTACGGTGTTGATGTCCCGGCGGACAGACCGTATCTCCGCACTCTCTTCCTCGATTTCCCTTATCCTGGCACGGTCAAAGAGCAATATGGCAGTCATGCTACCGATGACTGCCATAAGAATGACATAGCCGAAAAGTATCTTATGCTGTATATTCATAAACAATCTCTATTACAATATGATATCATCATTGTTACATAATGCAAAGATAATGAATGTGGATTCTATAATTGCCAAAATAACAGCATAATCCATATATGGATACCTTTAAAATACCGAAATGATGCCGCATATAAAATAAATATCCCAATTCGGTATATCTGGTAATGTTTTATGATACGGACGAAAAAATAACAATCAATGATAGTTATTTGGCAATAGGACATACAAAATGCCTGCAATAATTCCATTCTTATTACAGGCATTTCGATGTTCTAAACTTACCTTTTGTGGTTGTCTAAATTATCCCATTTTAGTTATCGAATATATGAATTCTGTAAATCCAACTTCTCTCACTTTGAATTCGTATGCTATATATATCTTAATAACTTTCTCATAGCATTATATATAACGGAGCAGAAAGTATCACATACGGATCCACATGATAAGAAATCATATTTTACAATCAGATATATATTTAGGAGGGATATTAGTTCCAAAAATAATCTCTTCTTTATCTATCTGAATCGCTATGATTGAAGAAGTTTCTAAGGAGTCTCCCTCAAATCCAATTTTGTGTAGCAGGGCTCCTTTTTGAATCTCATACATATGAAATTGTTCCAACTGGATTTTATACTTATAATTACCAAGATGGGAATCAGATATTCCTGTTGCAACAAATGGATTGTTGCGCATATTGATAGTTCTTGCACTCGGATATTTCCACCATTGCCACAACAATGAACGAAAATCTTTATTGTTTACAAAATAGACCGCTAAGTGCCTCATACGATTAATATCCAATGGATACCAGGGAGAAAATCCCTCTGATAAAATAATATGAGGTTCTCGGTTATCACCTCTATATATAGTAAGACCATTAGACATAGCGGCTTTGGATAACTTGTTATTAAAATCTTTAATATCCAATTTTAAATCCTTCTCAAATATAATTTTTTCCGTATCGTTCATTTAATTATAATTATTATGTTTCCTACTCTGTTTACTGTCCGGCTTTTCGGAACCCGCCGTCGATTTTCTTTTTGATTAAGGAGCGGCTGCTACTTTGAGCCGGCAGCCGCTCCAACATCTGATTATATGAACTTCTTGTATGCTGCCGCTAATTTCTCGTCATACTTGTTCTGCGCGTAGGCAGGACCGTTGTAGCGCTTTGCAAACTCCGCCCAGTTCTTCTGCTGCAAGGCCGGCAGCATACCTCCGGACTTGATAAACCGGGCCGAAAGAAGCAGCTGGTGCAGTTCGCTGCGGGACATCATATCGACAAATCCGGCAACGCTTTTCTCACCGCAGGCGGCGTAATTGAATCCCATGATCTGAAACATGCCCCAACTTGCAGAGGCATCAGCCGCATCATGATGTATCTTCCTGGCCCGTTCCAGTCGCGTATATTCCGCTTCACCGCTCTTGTAGTGGGATTTATCCCATTTGGGATAGAGGATATCCTCATTGCCTTTCACATACTGCTCAGGATTTATATTCCTTTTCTTCAACTGGCTCCAGAAGATGTGTCCCTCGAAAAGGATGACCGGGCGGCCTGAAGCAAGGAAGCCACCGTATCGTCCGGACTCCACTTCTTTTACCGCTTTGAGAGCGGCAGGTTCCACATCCAGCAGCCGGGCAGCGAGCCGGAAGTCATCTTCCGTCAATGCCTTTCCCTCCTTGCGGTTGGCAAAGAAAAGTGACTCCCAACTACGATAGCCCACAATGCCGTCGGCATCCAGACCATGATCGCGCTGGAAAGCCATCACCGCCTGCCGTGTCGGTTCGTCAAACAGACTTGTCTCGCTCACCTGAAACCCGTAGCCTGCAAGCAATTTCTGCAACATGCCCACGCTGTTTCCCTTACTGTTGATTCTGATTGTATCCATGATGGTTTATGAAAATGATTAAACAATTTTTGTCAATGTTCCTTTGGTTTGACGGTCTCCACAAAATGTATTTCCCTGATGCCTCCGGCGATGACCGCCGAATCCCTGATATAGATGATGCCGACCTCGTAAGTGCCGCCAGGCACCTCGTGCGTATAGTCCGCGCAGCATTCCGGGTGTCTGCTTCGCATCGCCGTGTAGAAACTGTCCGCTTCCTGCATTGAGGATACCCTGACCATGCGGATGTCCCGATGTCTGGATGAATAAGGCTGCCCCACAGGTTTTCCATCAGGAAACAGTTCTCCCGGTTCCAGTCTGTACGGTCTCACTTCCGAACAGGAGAGCAGCCCGCACATCAGCGAAACTATTATCACACAATTATACCACGACATTTTGAGGGAATCCTTTAATACCGGACAATTTTTCTTACATTTTCTGAATTTCATTGTGGACTGTTATCGGTTCAGCCTCTCAGTTCTTTCCTTGTCATTCAGGATGGCAGCCTTTGCATACCCTCCGCAATAATTGTTCGCAGAAGGAGTTGCACGATTTTGCATAAGACCATTACCAAAAGCCATAATTACTTACTTTTTGTTTTCCTACTCTGTTTACTGGTCGGCTTTTCGGAATCCGCCGTTTCGTGAACCTACGCAGCGAAGTTAAAGTATCCCACAGATGCCCCGAAATCTGTTTGACAGGCGGCAGAATTCATTCACGGACAACCTGTTTTTCGGGTTCGGAATCCCGCCAGACATCGAAACTGTATCTTCCGAATGTGTAATTACTGAAATCAACTCCGAACTGCAACATGGAGACACAGTCCCTCGGTAAGAATACGTCCTGTGGCAAATCTTTGCGGAGGTGGGAGAAAAAGCCGTAATTGGAAGCACCATACCAATTGTCAGCATCAAACACTATCATTGAGTGCCTTATCTCCATACGGTTCCGGGCACCTTTGTAAATCACAATCAGATCTCCCGGCCTTACGGGAGTTCCGGGCGGCAATGACTCCATCCGCAATGCCCTTATCGCTTCGACCAGCTTTTCGAGAGGGCTTTGCCGTTCCGACAGGCCACAGTAGAGTGCCAGATCGCGGTATCTCCTGTGGAATAGAAAGTTGCAGCAAAACAGATGGCATGGTTCGTCCACTTCTGTCAGAGGGAAATCAGGGACTGTCACGCCTAAAATAGCCGTAGCCATAGCAGTTATCCATTAAAAGGTCATCATTCGATAAACAGGATTCCACCGGGCCGAGGCTGTTCCGGTGGAATCCATCATCAGGCAAATCAGATTATCCCAATTGCTTTGAAATCTCCTTGTAGAGCCGGTAGAGGAAATGGAAAAGCTCTCTCGCACTGAAATTGCAGTCCGTTCCTATGCCGTAGCTCTTGTCAGAAGGCTTGAAGAACGAGTAGTCCGGCAGTTTAGGCCCGCCTTCCACAAGGTTGGGGAAATACCTTTCTTTCCAGTCCTTTGCATCGTCTCCTTCCAGTTTCACGCAGCCTTTGGTTTTCGGGAACCTGCCTACATATTTCTCCAGCATATCTGCGCATCCGAAAAGGTCGGCATTCTGCATGACGGCTTTAGCCCCGGCAGACTGCACCTTGTAGCCGGAAATGGCTTTGAACAGCCTGTAAAGGAACTGGAACAATTCCTCGCAGGTGAACTCGCCGTCACTTCCGATGCCGATATTGGATACTGCATTGGAGTCTCCTGTGTAGAACTGGTCGTCCGGCAACTGCGGGCCACCGTGTACAAGTGTTTTGAAATAATCATTCAGCCAGCGTTCCATGTCCTGCGGGTCGAATCTTGCGCATCCTGAGTTCTTGGGAACACGGGGCACGTATTTCTCCAACATCGCAGCACACTCCTGCATCTTGTCGAACTCTTCCTGGCTGGCCTTCTGTCCTCCGTCAGGGAAGAGGTTGCCGAGCATGGCACCGGCATCCTGTCCGCCCATTCCTGGCATCTTGTCGCCAAATCCGGTTGCGGCTCCGGACAAATCTTTTAGATCCATACTTCTGATTTTAAAGTGAAACTTATATTTAACTATAACAATGTGTAACCGCTCATCCGGCAGTCACCCGGACTCGCTTGTGAACCTACGGTGTAAAAATAGACATACCCGCCCTGACAGGGAAATGCGTTTGACAAACGTAAGGAATTGCCCATGTACGACATTCCGGGCATCACCGGCCCTTGTTTTTCCGTGTTCCCAGAAATACGACACGGTCATAGAACGCCTCCTTGTACTCCCATCCTATCGGCAGCAGTTTCCCGCCTATCCTCAGGCTGTTTCCGATCATAGACTCCACATGCTTCAGATTGATGATATATGAGCGGTGTATCCGGATGAAATCATCCGTCGGCAGAGCCTTCTTGATGACGGACAGGTTGAATGAGACTGTCAGGCTGCGGCCATCAGCCAGACGGACGATGCTGTAACTTCCGGATGCTTCTATCCATAGGATCCGGTCCAGCGAGACCATCAGGTAATCATCCTGTCTTCTGATTAACGCATACCTCTGTTCCGGAGTGTTTCCGTTCCTTGGACAAAGGCTGATGAATAAGCCGCCGGCATTATCCCTGATGAGATACTGTTCCGGCGTGTCCGAGATGTTTTCGGTCAGAATAATGGCAAAATACTGTTTCATTGTGATATACAAATTGGTTGTTAATAAAATATGCCGGCCATTCGGAATGAAATCCGTTTCTCCGGCTGCAATTATTCTGAACGAACAGCATTTTGTCAATCAGGGGATTATAAAGACAAGCGGGAGACAAACACTTTCCCAAATGTTTATCTCCCGTTTTCATCACGGCACAGGGCACCGTATTATTTTTATATAGATTCCGCAACAGTCAGGCTACACGGCCCGACTTATCTGCGAACACCAAGGAAAATGACCCTCTCGAAGAGTGCATCCTTGTATTCACGGCCTATGGCCAACAGTTCATTGCCTATCTTCAGACTGTTTCCGACCAGTGTCTCCACATGCCTG
>CASFPH010000046.1 GCA_949296645.1 uncultured Bacteroidales bacterium | reverse complement strand
TGTATCGTTGTTACCGAAATCGGTGCATTATTGTTACCAAAATCTGAGCACTCCCGATTACCGAAATCTGTGCACTTCTCGTTACCGTTTACAGCTGGCAGAGGGCACTCTGAGGCATGTCACGTTTCGGGAGCCAAATCAAGTGTGCAATCGGCGTCGTACTGAACTATCTGAAAATGAACTAATTGACGTGGAGAACTCTTGCGGACTCGCCCGGATTTCGGGCGTTTTTCGGGCGAGTGTGCAAGCTTGGTTTTTATATATCACTGATAATCAGCGGAGTACCGCGCAGCCGCGAACGGACTCGCCAGCCTCCGCAAAAGAAAATTTGAACCAACCCCCGCCAGAAGGCACTCTGAGGCATGTTGCGTTTCTAAGGCCAAATCGAGTGTGCAATCGGTGTCGTACTGAACTATTTGAAAATGAGCCGATTGGCGCGGAGAACCCTTACGGACTCGCCTCGATTTCGCACGTTTTTGCGTATTTATCACACTTTCTTGCGTGTTTTTCAGACTGTTTTCGCAAGTGTGCAACTGTGCAAGTCTGTTATTCGTATTTTATATTACATTACAGACATTCTGTAAAGCAGCAGCACCACTACAAAAAAAGAAAGGCCGCGTCGTTCATACGACACAGCCTCTTCATTTTGGATATATTTACCGGACAACGGTTATTTCTTTGCGAAGAAATCCTTAACCTTGTCTGTTGCTACCATTTCTTCCTGGAATACATATGCACCTGTACGCGGAGATTTTCCCATACGGATACATTTTACCATATTTCTGAGTGATGCCTTATCACCGCTGAATGTTGCTACCGCTTTCTTTGCCATAATTTAAATCCTTTTTATATTACTTGATCTCACGATGAAGTGTCACTTTCTTCAGAAACGGATTATATTTCTTACGTTCCAGTCTCTGGGTTGTATTCTTCTTGTTCTTGGTCGTGATGTATCTTGAAATTCCCGGAACACCACTTTCCCTTTGTTCTGTACACTCTAGAATTACCTGTACTCTGTTACCTTTCTTTGCCATGTCCGTAGAATTAGATTATTGTTATTAAACCTTTAGCTTCAGCATCTTTCAATGCACTTGCAAGACCTTTCTTGTTGATTGTGCGGATTCCCGCAGCAGAAACCTTTAGAGTCACGAATCTGTTTTCTTCTTCTAACCAAAAACGTTTGGTTCTCAGGTTTGGTGCAAATTCACGCTTTGTGCGTCTTTTTGAATGGGAAACATTGTTTCCTATCATTCTTTTCTTACCGGTTATTTGACAAACTCTTGCCATTTTCGTATGCGATATTATAATTATTCAATCTATGGGGATGCAAATATCCTCTTTTTTTTTCGTAAATACAAATTTTACACAAACTTGAATATTCTCTTCCACCTTATGTTCTTCGGAAAAGGTTTGTGTTTATCTGTCGAGAACCATACCATTGACGGTTTTCCGACAACATGATCCTCCGGTACGAATCCCCAATATCTGGAGTCTGCCGAATTATGTCTGTTGTCCCCCATCATGAAGTAATAATCTTGCCTGAAAGTATAACTGTCAGCCTTCTGACCGTTAATATAGATCTCACGACCTTTAATTTCAAGCGTATTCTCTTCATAGGCTGTAATGATTCTTGAATACAACGGAAGATTTTCCAATGTAAGTTCCACAGTGGCACCTTTCGCAGGAATCCACAGAGGACCGTAATTGTCTCTTGTCCACTTGTAGTTTTCACTGTAAGGGAAAATCCGCAACAGCGACTCGGGCATATTTTCGGAATATGTTTCGATATTTTCAGTAACGGACACTACATTCGGAAGCTGTGCAATTCTTTCTGCTTCCTTCCTGTTGAGCGGCAGTGCCTGATATCCCGGAAGCGCGCCGTCGTACCAGACTTCTCCCATATTCATCGACATCTCGTCGAATATCTTCGGATTTATTGCATATCCGTTAGTTACCACAGTATATGTATTCTGTATTCCTTCAAATGAAGGCTGCTCAGTACCGTTTACATATACCTGCCCGTTTATGACTACAAGGGTATCCCCCGCAACAGCTACGCATCTTTTCACATAATTGTCTTTCTTGTCTCTCGGTCTGGTTATCACAGGTCCATACATTCTCTCGCTGTATTCTCTACCGTTGACCCTGACCATCTCATGATAATCCACTGAAGGAACCTGGGCCAAAACCGTATCCCCGTTAGGGAAGTGGAATACCACTATGTCATTTCTCTGTACTTCGGAAAATCCTTTCAGTCTCCTGTACGGATTCTTGATTATTTCCGAAAACGATTTTCCTCCCGTTATAGGCATGACATTATGGACCAGCGGCATGGAAATCGGGGTTTCAGGAACCTTAGGACCGTATGCAAGCTTGCTGACAAAAAGATAGTCGCCTGTCAGAAGCGTTTTCTCCATAGAAGATGTAGGTATCACATAGGCCTCTATAAAGAACATCCTGAGAAATGTAGCTACCACCAGTGCGAAGATTATCGCATCGAGCCAGTCAAGAAAAACATTTCTTTTGCTCTTGTCTTTCGGTCTCCAGAACGCCCATCTCACCTTCTTGGTTATATACAGATCGAATATTACCGCAAGCCCTATGAGCCACCAATAATTCCCGAGCCATATAACCCATGCGAGATAAAGTACCGACCAGAAGCCGAACTTAACCCAGCGGTTGCCTATGAATTCCTTTATTCCCAAAACAGAAAGAAATTATGCTACTTTACCGAATTGATGACAGCCTCAAATGCCTGAGGATTGTTCATAGCAAGATCTGCAAGTACCTTGCGGTTCAATCCGACATTGGTTTTTGCAAGTTTGCCCATAAACTGAGAGTAATTCATTCCGTGCTGTCTTGCTGCAGCATTGATTCTCTGTATCCAGAGTGAGCGGAAAGATCTCTTCTTTGTCTTACGGTCACGGTAAGCATAAGTCAAACCTTTCTCGTAAGTGTTCTTTGCAACTGTCCAGACATTTGCTCTGGCAAGGAAATTTCCTTTGGTCTGTTTTAAAATCTTTTTACGGCGAGCTCTTGAAGCTACCGAATTTACCGATCTTGGCATATTTTAATTTGTTTTATGAACGTCAGCGTCCGACTTGCGAATCTTTTATGCTGAACATTCGGTTAATGAATAATTGATTAAGCAACTAACAAAGCTTTTACCCTCTTCTCATCAGCAGAAGCTACGAGGCTCGTATGAGTAAGATTCCTTTTCTGCTTAATCGTTTTCTTTGTTAAAATGTGACTCTTGAAAGCATGCTTTCTCTTCACACGTCCGGATCCGGTAAGCTCAAAACGCTTTTTAGCACCGGAATTCGTTTTCATCTTAGGCATTTCTAAAATATTTTAATTGGTTGATAAATGTTTACTTCTTTTTACTGTTGGGAGCGATCATCATAATCATTCTCTTCCCTTCGAGCTTTGGCATCTGTTCAGCCTTGCCGTAAGGCTCAAGTTCCACTGCAAACCTGAGAAGCAGTTTCTCACCCTGCTCTGAAAAAAGGATCGAACGCCCCTTGAAAAAAACATACGCCTTTACCTTGGCCCCTTCCTGCAGGAAACTCTGGGCATGCTTCAACTTGAACTGGAAATCATGTTCATCCGTATTAGGTCCGAACCTTATTTCCTTTATCACGATCTTGCTGGCATTGCTCTTCATCTCCTTCACCTTCTTCTTCTGCTGGTAAAGGTACTTCTGATAGTCAATTATCTTGCATACAGGAGGATCGGCATTGGGCGATATTTCAACCAGATCCAACTCCAGCTCTTCGGCAAGAGCCATAGCTTTGGATATCGGATATATTCCCTGTTCTGGAATATTGTCCCCGACAAGACGTACTCTCTGAGCCGTAATCTCCTCGTTTATCCTGAGACCGTCTTCTTTCTTATGGGAACCTCCCGGAACCCTGTTTCCCGGTCTGCCATTATTGCCGGAAGCGTTGCCTCCGTTGTTTGCAGAATTTCCGTTTGACGGTCTGTTACCTCCGAACTGTCCCGCAGGACGCGGTTTAAATGGTGTTGCGATACTAAAATCCTCCCTTATTTAATTAATATTCATATATAAAGGCACTTTCTCACCCGCTTTCAGGATGGGAAAGTGTCTTTTTTCACTTTCTACATACCGGAAGTCTGTTCACTTATTTCCTTGTTAATAAGATTGACAAACTCTTCAACCGACATCTGGCCCTGATCTCCGGCACCCTGTTTTCTGACCGAAACCGCTCCTGAAGCAGCTTCCTTCTCCCCTACTATCAAAAGGAACGGTATCCTTTTCATCTCGTTCTCCCTGATTTTCTTGCCGATAGTTTCGTTCCTGTCGTCAATTGACGCGCGAATATCGGAATTATTCAGCAAATCACAAACTTTTTTTGCAAAATCGTTGTATTTTTCGCTGATAGGCAACACTGCCACCTGATCCGGTGTAAGCCACAGAGGGAATTTTCCGCCGGTATGCTCGATAAGAACAGCGACGAACCTCTCCATGGATCCGAACGGAGCCCTGTGAATCATCACCGGCCTGTGCTTCTTGTCATCCGCACCTACATATTCAAGTTCAAAACGTTCAGGAAGATTGTAGTCGACCTGGATTGTACCCAGCTGCCATTTTCTGCCTATCGCATCCTTAACCATGAAATCGAGTTTAGGACCGTAGAACGCGGCTTCTCCGTATTCTACAACGGTATTCAGGCCCTTTTCAGCTGCGGCTTCGATGATTGCATTCTCAGCCTTTTCCCAATTCTCGTCACTGCCGATATATTTTTCGCGGTTGACTTTGTCCCTCAACGATACCTGGGCAGTATATTCCTTGAAATCAAGAGTCTTGAATATGTAAAGCACTATGTCTATTACCTTGCAGAATTCCTCTTTCAACTGATCCGGACGACAGAAAATATGCGCGTCATCCTGGGTAAAGCCCCTTACTCTTGTAAGTCCGTGAAGCTCTCCGCTCTGCTCATAGCGGTATACAGTTCCGAATTCAGCAAGTCTCAAAGGCAGATCCTTATATGACCTCGGCTTGCTTCTGTATATCTCGCAATGATGAGGGCAGTTCATAGGCTTGAGCAGGAATTCCTCGCCTTCCTGAGGAGTAGTAATAGGTCTGAATGAATCGGCGCCGTACTTTGCATAGTGTCCCGAAGTGACATACAATTCCTTCTGCCCGATATGAGGAGTAATTACAGGAAGATACCCGTATGCCTTCTGCACTTTCTTCAGAAACATTTCAAGTCTTTCCCTGAGCTGTGCACCTTTAGGAAGCCAGAGAGGAAGTCCCTGTCCCACCCTCTGGGAGAATGTAAACAGCTCCAGTTCCTTTCCTATCTTCCTGTGGTCGCGCTTCTTTGCCTCTTCCATAAGCCTTAGATATTCGTCAAGCAGCTTCTTCTGAGGGAAAGTCACACCATATATACGTGTAAGCATCTTGTTCTTTTCGTTACCCCTCCAGTATGCACCGGCAATGGAAGTCAGTTTTACAGCTTTGATTACTGATGTATCCATAAGATGAGGCCCGCGGCAAAGGTCGGTAAACTGACCGCTCTTGTAGAAGGTAATGGTACCGTCCTCAAGATCCCTGATGAGCTCGCACTTGTACTGGTCGCCTTTTTCGGTATATGTTCTCAAAGCCTCGGCTTTCGTGACATCTATTCTCTCGAAAACCTGCTTCTGCCTGGCAAATTCAAGCATTTTGTCTTCGATGGCTTTCAGGTCCGCCTCGGTTATGGTCTTGTCCCCCAAATCGACATCATAATAAAAACCTGTCTCGATTGCCGGACCGATACCGAACTTGACACCCGGATAAATGGCTTCCAGAGCCTCTGCCATTATGTGTGATGAGGAATGCCAAAAAACCTGTCTGGCTTCCCTGTCCTCCCATTTATGCAGTTTTACACTTGCATCCTCGTTTATCGGACGCAGAAGATCCCATACCTGGGAATTGACCGATACCGCAAGCACGTCTGCGGCAAGTCTCGGGCTAATGCTTTTGGCTATCTCATAGCCGTTAACCCCGTTTTCGTAACTTCTGACAGAACCGTCAGGAAATGTTATATTTATCATAGTTCCTAAATATTTCTTATCATTTTTCGCTCACAATTACGCGAATTGCAAAGTTAAACATTTTTTATCATAATTAGTCATCTATTTAGTACCTTTGCGAATAATTATTATTACATGTAATCACTGACTGCGAAAAATGAACAGAAGAGAATATCTGAACAGAATATCGAAATACGGACTCATGCTGGCAGCCATATCTGCTGCATTTTCAATAATCAACTCGGCATTTACCCTAAATGCCGGACTGGCACTGGTCCTGTCATTCGCAAAACTTGCATCTACCATATGGGTTCTTTACTATGCAATGAAGAAATATGCCTGCGACTGTAATCTCACAATATACTCGAAAGTCTTTTCTTTCGGATTGAGCACCAGCATAATGTCCGCAATAGCATATTCGCTCTACTGCCTCCTGCATTTTTCGGTTCTGTTTCCGATAGATGAAAATGAACTGCTCAACAACATGCAGTCAATCATGGGACCGCTTTCAGAAGAAATGATCCAGGAGACCATATCATCCATGAGTTCTCTTCCGGAAATGGTATCCTCATTCATGCTGATATATCTTACCATGATCGGTGTCCTGTTTTCACTGATTCTGGCAGCATTCGCAAAAAATGACAATCCGTTCGGCAACAGGGAAGGACAGAACGAAGACAGACAAAAGGAAATCTTTTAACAAGTAATCAGAAAACCGGAAATGGACATATCTGTAGTAATCTCCGCATACAACGAAAAAGAATCACTCCCCGAACTCATGGAGTGGATAGAACGCAGCATAGGCGACTATTCAAGGGAAATAATAATTGTCGATGACGGAAGCACGGACGGTACATGGGATACCGTGCTCAAACTAAAAAGAAAATACAGTGAAATAAAGGCTATAAGGTTCAGACGCAACTACGGTAAATCAGCAGCCCTTTACTGCGGTTTCGCCGAAGCGGCAGGAAATGTTGTAATTACAATGGATGCTGACCTGCAGGACAACCCCGAAGAAATACCGGAACTGTACAGAATGATAGTGGAAGAAGGTTACGACCTCGTATCGGGATGGAAAAAGAAAAGGCATGACGGGGTACTTACAAAAAACATCCCATCAAAGATATACAATGCGACTGCACGCAGGGTAACAGGCATACACCTGCACGACATGAATTGCGGGCTCAAGGCATACAGGAACGAAGTCGTGAAAAACATAGAAGTGTACGGTGAAATGCACAGATACATACCGTATCTTGCAAAAAATGCAGGATTCACAAAGATAGGTGAAAAAGTAGTACACCACCAGGCCAGAAAATATGGAAAAAGCAAATTCGGAATAGAAAGATTCGTAAACGGATATCTCGACCTGCTTTCACTCTGGTTTCTCTCCAAGTTCGGTAAAAAGCCAATGCATCTGTTCGGCTTCATAGGCAGCCTTACTTTCCTTGCCGGATTTCTGTGCGCCGCATGGATTGTGGCAGACAAACTCATCAAGCAATCTGCAGGACTGGATTACAGAAGCGTAACCGATCAGCCGCTGTTTTACATATCGCTTGCAGCATCAATAATAGGAGTACAACTTTTCCTTGTAGGATTTCTCGGAGAACTCATATCCCGCAACAGTACCGACAGAAACAAATACCTGATAAGGGAGAAGATTTGAATTTCAACCCAATAATGGTACGAATTAAATTAAGAGTGTACAAACATTTTCTAATATATACATAACTTAAGAATATCTTTGAAATTACGTTTCTTTTTTACCATAACAAAACCCCGAAAGTTTCTTCTGTACAACTTCCGGGGTTCAGTTCATCTTGTTGTTTATCCTAATATTAGGAATGCAATTATTGCGGCCAATAATAATATGGGGTTTCAATGAAATCCTCTATGGTCAGATTTGGATAAAAATCATAATTCAAAAGCAGGCCATACATAGCAAGCTCATTTTCAAGGACTTCTTTATTAGAATTATTACTGTATTCAATGTTTACTGGATAGTTTCTGCTCGAAATGAATGATGTTCCGTCTTTATAAACAAATTCTACAACTATATTCATCATAGCCTCATCTATTAAACTATATCCTCTATTTACCACCATAAAATTCCCATTATTTAAGGAATTTCTTAAACTGGTTTTAAAATATATGAAGTCTTCTATATATTTTCTATCATAAAATTCGTATAAGGCCTCATAATTAATACGATTTTCCGAATTTGATCTACTATACATATTAACATGTCCATTAACATAGTTTTTGCTAACAAAACAATCCTCCAGGTATTTATAATCTGTACTGAATATTGCATTCTCTCCTCCGTCATAAGTACTATTATATGGCAAAATTGTGCCATTTTGGAAAAATATGGACGCATCAACCACTCTATAACTCTGAATTTGATCTTCTATGTTCGGATTTATGTCTATATATGACTCCAGAGTAGTGGCAGGCTGCTCCGGAAACATAAAACCGCTATCATCATTTCTATCAAAAGACAATTTATGATATACATCGCAATAAGGATCATTATTTTGTATAGGTAGTTTAACAATATAATAATTTGACGAATAAAGAGTAGGTTTTCTCATATTCCATAAACCGAATTCTGGATTATTAAACGGAATATTGTTTATTGACATTACCAATCCGCTTTTTACAATTGTATCTTGTCCGATTAAATTAACTTTTCCATTAATTGCTCCTTGAATATTGATAGTTCCTGTTTTACCTAATCTAGTGGATATTCCTTTAAAAAATTGAGATGTATTGCTTAGACCACTGCTTATTTCTGTCAATCTTTTAACAGTAACACCAATAAAAGAAGATATACTTGAATATGCCATGAGTATTGAAGAGGCTGCTTTTGTAAAAAATGAAATAGATGATGTTGTTGGTTCCTCTTCGAGAAGTTCTTTTGGAATATTTAAATTACCTGTAAAATTACCTATTAAGTAAATATCACTAACTTCTACATTATATGCATAAATTGACATTTTTAAATCAGTATTATCTTCATAACAATATGGCAATTCAAAGTAAAATGCATTCCATCCTGGATTAAGATGCCCCAACTCGCTAATCGAATTATGGTCTATAACATTAGATGTAGTGATAAATTTGTTCTTCTGGTAATTTTGTGTAATGGTATTAGATTGTATTAAATATGTAGGACGGTCTGCTTCTAAAACCCAATACAATCCTTGATTGTTTTCATATGCTCTAGAGTAATAGAAGACCTTTAATATTCCTGTTTTGTCATTATAGAATATAATATAATTTGGTTCAGTGCTTTCTACATCTGTTAAAGTATGATAAACCATTTTCCACGAATCTTCCTTCTTAATATCAAAACGGAAATAATCTGGTATGTTCATACTGTTTCCTGGGAGATAAATCCAAGGTGCATCTGAAACACCTCCGCCATTTAACTTTATTGATGTGATATTTTCCCAATTATCAATTAAATCTGGATTACTTGTTGATGTTACAATTGGGACAAGAGACTTTGTTACAGCTGACACATTAACGTTCTCATCTGGAATGTAATTCATTCTTTTTTCGCATGAAAGAACTGCGAATAGTACAAGAATTACTAAAAAAATTTTTTTCATAGAAATTAATTCTAGATAATAATTTTAAGTTAAATAAGATATATCATTAGTGTCCACTAAAAAATCATAAAAGTTCTTTGAAAATATTGAAGATTAGACAGTTATAAAGGTTTTTTGAGTCAACCGATTTGAATTTATCTTT
>CASFPH010000045.1 GCA_949296645.1 uncultured Bacteroidales bacterium | reverse complement strand
AAAAAAATCGGCTGCAACCTGAAATATTGCAACCGAATATCATTCTGCATTACACAAAAGAAGCCGACCTCAAAAATCCTCTTTTGGGTCGGCCTCTTTCTGTTTTCATAGTCAATCAATTGATTCTGAAAATATTTTGGCAAATAAGATAATTTCACTATCTTTGCAGCCCGCAAAAGCGGATTTTAAAGTTAATTTATTAAAAAACAACAAATTATTATTAACCAATGCCTGGATTAATAGGAAAAAAAATCGGAATGACTTCCGTTTTCGGTGCTGATGGTAAGAACATACCATGCACCGTTATTGAGGCTGGTCCGTGTGTTGTTACGCAGATTCGTACAGTAGAAAAAGATGGGTATGCCGCTGTACAGCTTGCCTATGACGAAAAGAAAGAAAAGCACACCAGCGCGCCACTTATGGGGCACTTCAAAAAGGCAAATACCACTCCTAAGCGCAAATTGGTAGAATTCGCTGCCGATTTCGAAAAAGAACTCAACTTGGGAGACCAGCTGACCGTCGCAGATATCTTCGACAACGAAGAAGAAAGATGGGTAGATGTTACTGGAATTTCTAAAGGTAAAGGATTCCAGGGTGTTGTTAAACGTCACGGATTCGGAGGAGTCGGCGGACAGACTCATGGTCAGCACAACAGACTTCGTGCTCCAGGATCAATGGGTGCATCTTCATGGCCATCACGCGTATTCAGAGGAAAGAGGATGGCAGGCCGTACAGGTGGCGATCGTGTTAAAATTCTGAACCTTAAAGTCATCAAGGTAATACCGGAAAACAATCTTATATTGGTAAAAGGTTCCATACCGGGAGCAAAAGGTTCATATGTAATAGTGGAGGAATAAACGTCTATGGAATTATCAGTTTATAAAATAGATGGTACGGAGTCAGGGAAGAAGGTAACCCTTGATGCAGGCATTTTCGGAATAGAACCGAATGATCACGCCATTTATCTCGACGTTAAGCAGTACCTCGCAAACCAGCGCCAGGGAACTCACAAAACCAAAGAACGTTGGGAAGTAGCATACAGTACCAAGAAAATCATCAGGCAGAAAGGCTCTGGCGGTGCACGTCACGGCAGTATCAAATCAAATACTTTCGTAGGCGGCGGAAGAGCTTTCGGACCTCAGCCACGCTACTACGGCTTCAAGCTGAACAAGAAAGTAAAACAGCTGGCCAGATATTCTGCCCTTACATACAAAGTGCAGGACAATGCGCTTACTTTCGTAGAGCCATTTGCTATGGAAGCACCGAAGACAAAAGAATTCATCAAAATCCTGCGTAACCTTAATGCTTACGAAAGAAGGGTTCTTTTCGTACTTCCTGAAAATTCAAATAATATTTACCTATCGTCCCGTAACCTTGAGAACGTAAAAGTAAAACCGGCAAACGAGTTGAACACTTACGACATTCTTAACGCTACCAGAGTAATATTCGTAGACGGCGTTCAGGATTTTCTCCAGGCACAAAACAGACGTTAAAAAACCGTAATAACGATGGAAATTTTAATCAAGCCTTTAGTAACAGAAAAAATGACGATTCAAGGCGAAAAACTGAATCGTTACGGTTTTATAGTTGACCGCAGAGCAAACAAGCTGGAAATCAAAGCTGCGGTAGAGAAACTTTACGGAGTTTCAGTTGTTGACGTCAACACTGTTAACTACCACGGGAAAAGAAAAAGCCGCTATACAAAAGCGGGATTATTGACAGGCCGCGCAAATCACTACAAGAAAGCTTATGTGACACTGGCCGGAGAAGACAAGATTGATTTCTATAGCAACATTTAAGATTCATGGCACTACGCAAATTTAAACCGGTAACTCCCGGTCAGAGAAATAAACTGATCAGTGCGTTCGATGACATCACATGCACAAAACCTGAGAAGTCATTGCTTTGCCCACTGAAAAAAACCGGCGGACGCAATAATCAAGGTAAAATGACTATGCGTTACATCGGTGGCGGTCATAAAAGAATGTACCGTGTTATCGATTTTCTTCGAAACAAAGACAACTATACTGCAAAAGTAAAGACTATCGAATACGATCCGAACCGCAGCGCTCGCATCGCACTGGTAGTATATGCTGACGGTGAGAAGAGATATATCATAGCTCCTAACGGACTCAAAGTCGGACAGACAATAGCTTCAGGTCCAGGTGTGGCTCCAGAGCTCGGAAACACTCTTCTTCTTTCAGAAATTCCACTTGGAACACTTATCCACAACATTGAGCTTTACCCGGGACAGGGAGCAGCTATGGCCCGCAGCGCAGGATCATACGCACAGCTTACCGCCCGCGAAGGAAACCACGCTATCGTAAAGCTTCCTTCAGGTGAAACCAGAATGATTCTTGTTTCATGCAGGGCTACAATAGGAACTGTTTCAAATCCGGACCACAACCTCGAATATAGCGGAAAGGCTGGACGCAGCCGCTGGCAGGGGCGCAGACCTCGCGTTCGTGGTGTAGTAATGAACCCGGTTGATCACCCTATGGGTGGTGGTGAAGGACGTGCATCAGGAGGACATCCTCGTTCACGCAAAGGTCTTCCAGCTAAGGGCTACAAGACACGTAATCCTAAGAAGCAGACCAGCAAGTTCATCATAGAAAGAAGAAAAAAATAACGGAATAAACTGAAAGAATTATGAGTCGTTCATTAAGAAAAGGTCCTTACATTCAGGCCGCTCTTGAAAAAAGGGTACTTGCCATGAATGAAGGAAGCATGAAAAAAGAAGTTATCAAGACCTGGTCACGTGCCAGCATGATTTCTCCCGACTTCGTTGGACACACTATAGCAGTTCATAACGGAAACAAGTTCATTCCGGTATATGTAACTGAGAATATGGTAGGACACAAGCTCGGCGAATTTGCACCGACAAGAACCTTTAGAGGTCATGCGGGTAATCGTTAATAATTAATTTTGTAAAAGAGATTACAAGTAATGGGAGCTCGAAAAAGAGAAATGGCCAACAGGCTGAAAGAAATAAAGAAACAGACAGCTATCGTAAAGCTGAATGACGTTCCTACATCTCCTCGCAAAATGCGCCTTGTAGCTGATCTTGTGAGAGGAATGGAAGTGAACCGCGCCTTGGATGTACTTAAATACACCAAGAAAGAAGCATCTATCCGTCTAGAAAAACTGCTCCGCTCCGCCATCGCAAGCTGGGAAGCCAAAAATGAAGCGGACCGCAAGGAACTTGAAAACGGAAACGTATATGTCCAGACAATAATGGTAGGACAGGGACGCTCACTGAAGCGTATCCGTACAGCGCCTCAGGGACGTGCAGCCCGCATACGCAAACGTTCCAACCACGTAACTGTAATTTTGGGCAAGAAAAACATAACAGCTAAGGAGGAAAAATAATTATGGGACAGAAAACTAATCCAATAAGCAACCGTATAGGTATCATCCGTGGCTGGGATTCAAACTGGTACGGCGGAAAGGACTATGCAGCAAAACTGTATGAGGACGCCAAGATCCGTGAGTACCTCAATGCACGTCTTGCAAAGGCAAGTCTTTCAAAAATAGTAATCGAAAGGACTCTTAAACTTATAACCGTAACTCTCCATACTGCCAGACCGGGCGTAATCATCGGAAAAGGCGGACAGGAAGTCGACAAACTGAAAGAAGAACTGAAGAAGATTTCCAACAAGGAAGTTCAGATCAACATCTTCGAAATAAAGAGACCTGAAGTTGACGCCAACATAATTGCAAACAACATTGCTCGTCAGGTTGAAGGCAGGGTATCATACCGCAGGGCTATCAAGATGGCCATAGCAACCACAATGAGAATGGGAGCAGAAGGTATAAAAGTACTGATAAGCGGTCGTCTCGGAGGTGCGGAAATGGCAAGAGCCGAACTTTACAAGGAAGGCCGTACTCCACTTCATACATTCCGTGCCGACATTGACTACGCACTTGCTGAAGCAAATACCAAAGTCGGTGTTCTCGGTATCAAGGTTTGGGTATGCAACGGTGAAGTATACGGAAAGAGAGACCTCTCTCCTAACGCAGGTGTTGCTGCACAGGCAGCCCAGTCTCAGGGAAACCAGAGACAGAACAACCGCCGCGGTGGAAAAGGCGACAGACGCCGTCCTAACCGCAAACCTGCTGCCAACAAGGAATCGGCTGAATAATCTTTGAAATTTACAGTTTCATATTTGAGGATATGTCCACGGATATATCCTCATTTTTTATTACCTTTATACATGGAAAAACTGAAAATTGAGATAGCCGGCCACCTGTTTTCGCTGCAAACCGACTTCCCGTCCGGAAATGACTTTCTGAAAGCCAGGTATTCGGAATTTCTTGCCGATGAAAACACCGGAATTTCCGGTGAAGGGAAAAACATATTTTCCCTGAAAGTTGCAATGGATAAAGAGGCCGGTACAGCGAAAAACCTTAAACTGATAAGAAAATTCAACGACGAAGCACCTTACCTATGGTTATATGAAAACACGGGAGGAATGCTCTTCTTCGGATTCTCCAACAATCCTCATGAAAGTTCATGCATTCTCAGCACTGAAGAGCCTTGCAGCCGCAATGCCAGCCTCGCCGTCTTCGGGGAATACGACGAAAATAAAATACTGTTCTGCATCAACAACTCTCTGATGCTGCTTTACGCGACCAACACCGCAGACAAAGCTACGCTGCTGATACACGCTTCAGCAATAACGTACAAAGGACAATCCGTTGTTTTTCTGGGGAAAAGCGGCACCGGAAAAAGCACACATGCCTCATTGTGGATCAAAAACATAAAAGACTGTGAAATGCTCAACGATGACAACCCCGTAATTATCGACATGGATGGTAAATTATATGTATCCGGTTCTCCATGGAGCGGTAAATCCACATGCTACAAAAACAGAAAATATCCGCTAAAAGCCATTGTCAGGCTAAAACAGGCAGACAGAAACAAAATCACACGCATGGACAAAATGGAAGCATACTGCTCCCTCCTCTCCTCCTGCTCATACATAAGGTGGAACAGAACCATAACTGACGGAATACATTCGACAGTGAGTTCAGTCATCTCCGGATCAGAATCCTTCGAACTTGAATGCCGTCCTGACAAAGAAGCTGCAATGTTATGTTTCAAAACGACAATGCGACATGACAAATAAACTGGAAATACCAGACTGCATAATGATAGAGGAAATAGGCAGGCTTGTCAGGGAAGGCAAAACTGTCAGTTTCAGGACTACCGGGAACAGCATGAGACCGTTCATAACCGGTGGTTCAGATTCGGTTACCGTTGCAGCCGTAAACGAAATAAGGAAGGGTGATATTCTTTTATGCAGAATTTCCGAAAAGAAATATGTACTTCACAGGATGATAAAAAACGAAAACGGTACAATAACCCTGATGGGAGACGGCAATCTGTCAGGAACTGAAAAATGCAGTCGGAGAAATGTAATAGGAAAAGCCGTAATGATCATTAAGGCGTCGGGGAAAAGGATAGACTGTTGTTCCGTGAAAATGCGTATGTTTGCGTGGTTGTGGTTCAAACTGCTGCCGTTAAGAAAATATCTGCTTTATATTGACCGGAAAATTTTCCTAAGAACTGAAAGACATGAAAATAAAAAAGGGATTTGTAATGCGTGAAATGTGCGGAGAGCATATCATCACGGCAGACACATTGGAAAATATTGATTTCAACAGAATAATAACACTCAATGAATCTGCAGCCTACCTCTGGGAAAAAGTCTCGGACATTCGGTTCGATGCGGAGACTCTGGCCGGACTGCTCGCCGCCAAATACGACATCTCACCCGGGAAGGCACTGGAAGATTCTACTGAACTCTGCAGAAAATGGAAAGAAGCAGGATTGACGGAATAAACACCGGAGACGACAAAAACAGTCTTTTCTTTCGGATTCTCAGGGCAGGCTTATGGGGGAAACCATACACTTCAGACGAAGCGGAGAATACAGACTGGGAAAGGATATATTCGGATTCAGTCAAACAGACAGTAACCGGAATAATGTCTGACGGCATCAGCTGTTCCGGGACAAGCCGGCACATACCTGAAAACATCAGAAAAAGATTCGTCTCAAGACACGTCGCGATAATGTCAGCGAACATCAAACTTAATTCATGCGTCGCGGAAATATTTCCGTTGCTGGAAAGGCATGGAATAAGGCCGTTTCTTCTCAAAGGGCAGGGTATTGCAGTAAATTACATGAGGCCTGAAAGCAGGAACTGCGGAGATATCGACATATATGTCGGAGAAGAGAAATATTCGGAAGCCTGCGGCATAATGAAAAAATACGGAAACATAACCGGGGAGGAAACCGAATCCGCCCAGCATTTTCATTTCAACCGTAACGGGATTACAATAGAAATCCACAGTCACGCTGCAGTACATCCGGCCCCTGGAATGAACCGGAGACTTCGAAAGTGGATCATGGAAAGAATCAATACCGGAGATCCGGAAACGGCAGATATCAACGGTATTCCAATAAGACTGCCTTCTACCGGATTCAATGCGGTCTACCTGCTCTATCATCTGGGCAAACATTTCATCCACGGCGGTATAGGATTAAGACAGGTATGCGACTGGGGACTCTTCATATACAGACACCACAATACGATAGACGCAAAGGAATTCACGGATGACATAAGTCTGCTGGGACTTTGTAGAATATATAACATTTTCTCGACCATAGCGGTCGAGTATCTCGGAATTCCCTGCGGCTGCTTTCCCGACTACAGGAAAGGATTCGAAAAAAAGGCTTGCAAGGCAGTGGAGGCAATCATGTATTCAGGAAACTTCGGACAATATGATACTCCCAAAAGGCCGAGACCTTCGGGTTATTATGGCGGCAAACTCCATTCATTTCTGAAAATGGCCAGATGGAGAAGGCGATGTTTCTCAGCCGCCCCGGTATTTACAATAAAATATACATTCTACTCAACGCTGACAAGCATAAAAATTGCCCTGCTTCATAAATAAAACATATATGATATGAAAACTATCGAGAATATAAACTGGCTCCGAAAGACAATCAAAGGATCGGGAAGCAGTATAAAACTTGTAACTGCCGCCGGCATCCTGCATGTCTCCGCCTCCCTGTTTTTCATATACATATGCAAAAGACTCATAGACATGGCTACCGGGGTATCAGAAAAAAACCTTACGCCATATTTTGCACTTATGATATTGACGATGCTGCTTCAGATATTTTTCTCAGTTATCAGAAATGCAACTTCCTCAAGAAGTGACATAATACTGAAAAACCACTTCAGGGACATGCTGTTCTCGGCTATAATAAACAGAAATGCATTTTCGGACTCAGGAAGACATACCGGTGAGACCACGAATATCCTTGAAGAAGACGTAAGGATTCTATCCTCTGCCATGAGCTTCTCACTGCCGGCTCTGATTGTCACTGCCGTACAATTTGCCGCAGCATTCATGTTCCTGCTTTATTTCGAAATAAGCATCGTATGGTTCGTCATCGCAGTCATGCCTGTCGCTCTGGTTTCAGGAAGACTTGTAACAAGAAAAATACGTAAGATTAGTCTGGAAATAAGGGAAGCCGACGGGAAAGTCCAGTCCTGCATTCAGGAATCCCTGCAGAACAGGATACTGATACAAAGCATGGAACATGAAAGATCCTGTATGGCAAGACTCGCCCTGCTTCAATCAGGACTTTTCAGAAATGTGGCAAAACGCATAAGGATCACGAATTATGCAGGTGCAATCACAAGTGCCGCATTCGCAGCCGGTTATGCTGTAGCATTCATCTGGGGGACAGAGGGTATAAGCAAAGGTACCATAAGTTTCGGCACGATGGCTGCCATGCTTCAACTTGTTGGGCAGATACAGAGACCTCTTGTCGAAATAGGCAGAACACTACCCGTTTTCATACATGCCTCCGCATCACTGGAACGCATGACAGAACTGGCAGACGGCAAATACTGCAGACGGACCGTGTTCAGTCAGAAAAAGAAAACACTCTTCGGGGAAAGGACAGGACTCCGTCTTGAAAACATAGTATTTTCATATCCCGACGGTAAAAATGGAGAAAAGGTAATAAACGGATTCTCTCATGATTTTACTCCGGGAAGCGTCACCGCCATAACAGGCGAAACTGGTGCCGGGAAAAGTACACTGACAAGACTCATGCTTGGAATCGTCAGACCTGCATCCGGAAACATCGTATTATATGATGACGACAAGGAGGTCTCTCCTGATCAGAGCACATTATGCAATTTCATTTACGTACCCCAGGGGAACTCCATGATGAGCGGCACAATAAGAGACAATCTGCGCTTCGGGAACCCGGATGCAGACGATAGTGAAATGGAAAAAGCATTGAAAACCGCAGCTGCCGAATTCGTATTCGAACTGCCCGAGGGGCTGGACACCGAATGTTCCGAACGCGGAGGAAGACTGAGCGAAGGCCAGTCCCAAAGAATAGCAATAGCCAGAGGTCTTTTAAGGAAAGGCAATATAATGCTTTTCGACGAATTCAGCTCATCTCTCGACAATTCTACCCAGGAAAAACTTATGAAAAACCTGATTTCCGCATACAAAGGGAAAACAATGATATTCATAACCCACAGGAAAGAAGTGACAGACTTTTGCGACGAATGCCTGCAGATATGAAATACGCCGGTTAACGCATAAATAAATCAAGGGGTTGCCGGACACATATCCGATACAACCCCTTTAAATTTCCGGTATCCGTATATCTTTTATCAATAAAGGCCCTTGTCGATCTTCACCTTGACTGCCTTGAGCATATCGTCTATCATTTCATCCATATGCCATACAGGATTCCATCCCCATTCTTCCCTTGCACATGTATCGTCCAGGGAATCAGGCCATGAAGCAGAAATTTCAGCCTTTACAGGATCTATTTCGAAGTTCCACTCAAATGAAGGAATTCTCTTCTTTATTGCAGTAAAGAGTTCCCTCGGATTAAAGCTCATGCATGTCACATTAAAGCTGTTCCTGTGGATAAGTTTGGAAGGATCCGCTTCCATAAGCTGTGTAATGGCATTAAGTGCATCAGGCATATAAAGCATATCCATATATGTTTCTTCAGGCACCTGGCATGTATAACGTCCGTTTTTAAGAACTTCATAAAATACTTCAACGGCATAGTCCGTAGTGCCGCCGCCAGGCAATGCGCCGTTGGATATTATACCAGGGAAACGTACACTTCTGCTGTCTACGCCGAAACGTGTATGATAATAGTCACTAAGCATTTCTCCTGTCACCTTACATACACCGTAAATAGTATTCGGACGCATTACGGTATCCTGAGGCGTTTTAACATGCGGAGTGTTGGCGCCGAAAGCTCC
The DNA here is from genome assembly GCA_949296645.1 of uncultured Bacteroidales bacterium. GTDB lineage: Bacteria > Bacteroidota > Bacteroidia > Bacteroidales > UBA932 > CALUPD01. The sequence continues at coordinate 531 of CASFPH010000045.1, read as the reverse complement.
GATTGAACTTGGAGTGAATATGGCACAATTGAATTCCTTGGCAAGATTAAGCGAATTCAGGAGAGCCCCCATATTGATCTTCCATGCCAGCTGAGGATTCTTTTCACCCGTTGCCGAAAGGAGTGCTACCAGATTGAAGATGGAATCCACCTTATATTTTCTGATCATTTCTCCGTAAGCATCAAAATCGAGTGCGTCAAGAGATTCTGCAATTGAAAACGTCTTCAGCCTTTCAAGGTTGACAGGATTAAGATCCGCTGCAATGACGTTGTCCTCTCCATAATGTTTCTGAAGATGAGGAATCAGCTCGGTTCCAATCTGACCGCCGGCTCCTACAACCAATATTCTTTTCATTTTATAACTTTTTTATAAAAAAACTAATACAATTTTCTCATTTTGAAAGCACAAATGTAACACTTTTATAAATACGAGCACTGCTGTCCACTAAAAAATGTGGACGATAATATAAAGTTTAACAATTAAAATAAAGTTGGTTCACTAGAACCATCAAGTTCATTGACAATATTGTAG
>CASFPH010000044.1 GCA_949296645.1 uncultured Bacteroidales bacterium | reverse complement strand
CAAAGATAAATTCAAATCGGTTGACTCAAAAAACCTTTATAACTATCTAATCTTCAATATTTTCAAAGAACTTTTATGATTTTTTAGTGGACACTAATGTAATAATAAATAAAGATAAGAATCATGTATGATATAGTTGTTATCGGTTCCGGTCCGGGAGGATACGTAGCCGCAATCAGAGCTTCACAGCTCGGTTTCAAAACAGCGGTTGTAGAGCGTGCGGAGCTTGGCGGAATATGTTTGAACTGGGGATGTATACCGACAAAGGCACTTCTGAAGAGTGCCCAGGCTATGAACTATGCCAGACATGCCAAAGAATACGGCTTCAAGGTTGAGGGCGAGGTATCGTTCGACATAGCCGACATAGTGGCAAGAAGCAGGGGGGTGTCGGCTACAATGAGCAAGGGTATAGAATACCTGTTCAAGAAGAACAAAATAGAACTGATAAGCGGTGAGGCAAAATTCATTTCCAAAGGTGTTCTTGAAGTAAGATCCCAGGAAGGAAATGTTACAAAGGTAGAGGCCTCGCACATTATAATCGCGACCGGAGCCAGGGCTAATTCGCTTCCGTTTGCTCCTATTGACGGAGAGAAGATAATCTCATACAGACAGGCACTTGTACCTGAGACATTGCCGGGCAGCATGGCAGTGATAGGCTCGGGGGCCATAGGAAGCGAACTTGCATTCTTCTACAGATCTCTCGGTGTTGAAGTCACTCTTATAGAGTATCTACCTCAAATACTGCCTCTTGAAGATGAGGATACGGCGGCGCAGGTAAGCCGTTCATTCAGGAAGGCAGGTATGAAGATCATGGTTTCGGCTCAGGTCAAATCCGTGGATACTTCTGGCGAAAAGTGTGTGCTTACGGTTGAAACCAAAAAGGGTGAGGAGAAAATCGAGGTTGACAGGGTTCTTTCCGCAGTCGGCGTAATCCCGAATACGGATAATCTGGGACTTGAAAACATAGGTGTTGAAGTCGACAGAAGAAAAATCAAGGTAGATTCTTTATACAGGACAAATGTTGAAGGAGTCTATGCGATAGGCGACGTGATTGCAACACCTGCATTGGCTCATGTGGCATCGGCAGAGGCAATCGCATGTGTGGAAGGTATTGCAGGTCTGGATGTCGTACCAGTAGATTATGACAATATTCCGGGTTGTACCTACGTAACTCCGGAAGTAGCTTCAGTAGGTTATACCGAGAAGAAGGTCAAGGAACTCGGTCTGGAATATACCGTAGGCAAATTCCCTTTCACTGCTTCAGGAAAGGCTGTTGCTGCCGGAGAAAAGGACGGTTTCGTGAAACTCATAATCGACAAGAATACAGACAGGATACTCGGAGCCCATCTTGTAGGAGCAAATGTTACTGAAATGCTTTCAGGCATAGTTGTTGCAAGAAGAATGGGTGCTACGGCCAAAGACATAATGAAGTCCGTCCATCCTCATCCTACAATGAGCGAGGCTATTATGGAAGCGGCTGCAGCTGTACATAATGAAGTCATACATATCTGATAATATGGGTAAGACAGAAACAAACACATCGTATCTGAATGATATAGCAAGAATTCCGGCGGGTTGTACTCTCGTCGGGAACCTTACTTGTGAAGGTGATGCAAGGATAGACGGGAACATAGAAGGCAACCTTTTCTCAAAAAACAAGGTTATACTTGGCGAAAAGGCAACTTTCAAAGGAAACATATATGCATCATCCATAGAGATTTCCGGAAAGTTCGACGGAAAGACCTATTCGGAAATGCTCGTTTTGAGAAGTACCGCAGTATATTCAGGCAACTGCTATTCCGAGAAGATTTCCATAGATATGGGAGCCCTTTTCAACGCTGAGAGCAAGATGATATCCAAGGAAGAATTTGCCCAGCATAAAGACAACTTTATGGAAGGTTCGCAGAAATAGTTTTGAACCTTGCACAATCCGGACAAACATAGTCTTCCTTCAAAGGAAAAACTCTTCAACATTTTGTACAACACCTATTACAGGCGTACCTATTATCTTGTCAGACAATATCTGATGGATGACCAGGAGGCCGAGGAGGTTGTACAGGATGTTTTTGTTGCATTATGGAACAAGAGGGAAGACCTTGATTCTGGCCAGAATCTGCAGTCGTACATATTCACGATAGCGAAGAACAGATGCCTGAATTTCATCAGAAAGAAAATAAACGAGAGAAAGTATATTGACAAGGTATCCCTTCAGGAGGCCCTTCTTAACAGGGATGCGCTGCTCGATGAATCGTATGACAGATTGAATACCTCTGAACTCGCGTTGAAAATAAACAGGATAAAGAACGGTATTCCATCCAAAAGTCTTGAAATATTCAAAATGAGCAGGAATGAAAACATGACCTATGATGAAATATCCGATTCCCTCGGGCTTTCCAAAAAAGCGGTAGAGTACCATATGAGCAAGGTGCTTGCATGTTTCAGGGAAAAACTCAAAGAATATGTCGGTATATTTGTCATTATTTTTTTAGGGTAGCCTGATGTAACATTGTATTACATTAAAAGTGGTAGAAAGAAATGAAAGAAAGTCTGATAATAAAATATATATCCGGAGAGGCGAGCGAGGAGGAGAAGATCTCGGTCCTGCAATGGATTGCATCGGATCCTGCCAACAGAAAGAGATTTCTGGAAATGAAAAATATATATGTACATGTAAATGCCTCATTATTAGGTGATTTAGCTACCGGGGGGGGTGGAGAAAGGATTGAGGCAAAGTTCGTGGAAGAAGATCCTGATTTGCGGAGGCTTCTGTCAAGGGCCAATGCAAGGTCGCGGAGATGGCGTTTCATATATATTTCGGCAGTGGCAGCAGCGGTTGTGTCTTTCGGCATTTTTTCGTTTGTCAGGATTTCGAGGGCAGAAAAGGAACTTGATTTTGTCAGGACCCAGTCTGAACTGGCATATATAGAATACAGGACGAATAATGGCGTAAAGAGTACTGTGACTTTACCGGACGGATCCAAAGTCATACTTAATTCAGGATCTTCCATCAGGGTTCCAAATGTCTTTACGGGCGAATTCAGAGAAGTAGCGTTTAAAGGTGAAGCTCTCTTCGATGTGGTAAAGAATCCCGAGTTTCCGATGAAGATAACTTTGAACAAGGATACGTACATTCTGGTAAGGGGTACGAAATTCAATCTTTCATCGTATTCGGGCGATTCTGAAATTCAGGCTTACCTTATGTCCGGAAATATCTCGCTCATGAAGAAAAACGAGTATGATGACAGGTTCGTGGAATACAGGATAGAACCTAACGACAAGATATTCGTTCCTGCGGAAAAGGCTTCGGATGCGGATGTGAAGATCATCAGACCGGAAGATTCCCTGCCGACAATAGGCTGGAAGGACGGGTGGATGATATTCGACGAAACCTTGTTGTCCGATGTCATTACCAGACTTGAGAGATGGTACGGTGTCTCTGTGGAAGTTCAGGACAAGCAGCTTCTATCAAAACGTTTTACGGCAAGGTTCAAGGATGAATCCATCACTCAGGTACTTGATATCATGAAACAGATAAAGATGCTCGATTTTGAACTCGATGAAAACAGGGTCATATTGAAAACATTCAGATAACAGTTGATGACGGACCGGTATTTCCGGTCCGTTTTTTTTCATTTTTGTTAAATATTTGTTGTGATTTTTTAGGGTGGCAGTAAAAAGTCGTGTAGTACTTAATGGTACTTGATATTAAAACTGATATTACCATTAACTAAAATTAATATTTAAAAGAATGAAAAATTATCTCGTAAAACTAACTGCGGTGATTTTCTGCCTGTTTTCGGTGCTGTCACTGGGAGCGCAGAACCAGAAGGTTACCGTTTCGGTTAAGGACGCACCTCTCAAGGAGGTTCTGAACTCACTTCAGAGTCAATCAGGTTTTTCATTTGTCTATTCATCTTCAGAAGTGAATGTGAATGAGAAAGTGACGTTGAATTTGAATAATGTCACTTTGGATGAAGCAATGAAAAACATATCGGCTTCAAGATTTTCCTACAAGTTTTCCGGCAAGCAGATTCTGCTTTCACCTCTTTCAAAGGGCGTTTCTTCAGTAAGAGCGGCATCCGGCAGAAGGGTGATCAGCGGTACCATAACGGATGAAACTGGTGAGACTGTAATAGGAGCAAGCGTTTTCTTCAAGGGTACTACCAACGGTGTTGCTACCGATATCGACGGAAAATACTCTATCGAGGCTTCCGGCAACTACAATACTCTGGTAGTGTCATGCATAGGTTTTGAAGAAGTGGAACTCCAGCTTCTTCCAAATCAGGACGTTTACAACGTGGTCCTGAAGATGCAGGCAAACCTGATGGACGAAATCGTCGTTACAGGTTACCAGACAATCTCAAAGGAAAGGGCTACCGGTTCATTTTCGGTCATTACTCCCAAGAATATCGAGTCCAAACTTCAGACAAACGTAATCGACAGGCTGGAAGGTCAGGTTGCCGGTCTCAACTTCAACAGAAACTCGGTTTCAATCCGTGGTGTATCTACGCTTGAAGGTGAAACGAGCCCTCTGTATGTTGTAGACGGTGTTCCTTATGAAGGATCTCTTGATGCAATAAATCCGTCTGATATCGTGAACATCACAGTCCTGAAGGATGCTACGGCAGCTTCAATCTACGGTGCGCGTTCAGCAAACGGTGTCATCGTAATTACTACAAGGAGCGGACAGCAGGGACCGACAAGAGTCAACTACTCCGGTACTGTAAAATTCCAGGGTCTTCCTGACAGAGAGTATTCCAACAGAATGAACAGTGCTGAACTCGTAGACTACCAGCAACTTCTTATGGAAGTATATCCGAATGTCAGCTATAAAGGAGAAAGGGAATTCCAGAATCCTGTACAGCTTCTTCTAATGCAGAACAGGGACGGTATTATTGATGACGCAACTCTTGAGAAAGAACTGGAGTATTACAGAACACATGACAGATATGAACAGGTTCTTGACGAACTCAGACCTGTAACGCTGACACATCAGCATAATCTCTCTTTCAGCGGCGGTTCTGAAATATACAAATACAGCATTTCGGCCAACTATCTTGGAAATGCACCTTACGAGAAAGGTTATTATGACCAGAGAATCGGTTTCAATTTCAAGAATACGTTCGATTTCTTCAAATGGCTCAGAGTTGACGCGGGTATCCTTGCCAGCCAGACTTCAGCGGACAATTATACTGGATTTACAGCTATGAGTTATCTCAATGCCGGTGTAGCTTCATACTACATGCTCAGGGACGATGAAGGCAATCCTATGCAGATGTACCAGAACAAATCCCAGTACGAAATAGACAGACTCAAGGATCTCGGTCTTCAGGACGAAACCTTTATCCCTCTCAACCAGAAGGAAACTCAGAGAACGACTTCAAAATCCACTTACTGGAACATCAATCTCGGTGCAACTTTCAAGATTATCGAAGGATTGAATCTTTCTTTGAGATATCAGACCGAGTTGACGAATTCCTTCAATAAGGTTTATTCCGACAAGAACAACATTACCGTAAGGACAATGATAAACGATGCTACCCAGATAAATGATCAGGGTATTGCTACATACAATGTTCCGCAGGGTGGTCAGGTAAGGAAAACATACACCAACGGCAATTCATGGACTGCACGTGCACAAGCAGACTATACGAAGAGTTTCGGAAGCGATCATGATTTTCAGGCACTTGCAGGTTTCGAGATGAGGAAAGTGACCTCCCTTTCTGACGGTTACTGGCTTCTCGGTTATGACGATGACAACCTCGGATACAGCAAGTATGATGCGCTTACCATGTCGAAGATGCTTTCAGGTACGGAATCCCTTTACGGTACATTCTCTTTCTCGGACCAGACACCGAGCGTGTCTTCTTCAGATGACAGATACATTTCAATGTATGCAAACGCTTCATATACATGGAAGAAGAGACTTACAGTAACAGGTTCCATAAGAATAGACCAGTCAAACCTTTTCGGTACTGACCCTAAATATCAGTACAGACCTTTGTGGTCTCTCGGCGCACATTATGTGCTTCTCAAGGACAAGAGTTTCGTAGACCGTCTCGTATTGAGGGCTACATACGGTATCAACGGTAATGTTCCAAAACTTAACGGTCCTTACCTTATAGCATTGGTAGGAAGAAATAACTACTATACGAATGAAAATACGATGTACATTAAATATCCGCCTAACCCTCAGTTGCGTTGGGAAAAGACCAATGTATTCAACGTTGCAGTTGATTTCGACCTCTTTAAAGGAAGGCTCGGAGGTTCTCTCGAATTCTATAACAAGAATACTACTGACCTTCTTGGAGATTTCTCTCTGGACCCTACACTCGGATGGGCAGAAACGACTATTAATTTCGGTTCCATGTACAACAGAGGTGTTGAACTTTCACTCAATTCAGTCAACATCAACAAGAACGGTTTCAAATGGACATCCAATTTCATATTCTCATACAACAAGAATATGATTACCAAGGTTGAGGAATCGGACCAGTCCGCATACAGCTACTTCTACAACCTGAACACACGTAAAGGATATCCTATGAACGCGATGTTCAGCGTAAGATTTGCAGGTCTTGACGAGAACGGTAATCCTACGGCATACCAGACAGTAATTGTAGATGAAGAAACCGGAGAGAAGGAAGATGTAATCATTCAGGATTACAGACTTCTTACAAAAGATGACCTCGTTTATTCAGGAACCTACACTCCTCCTTATAATGCATCTTTTACGAATACCTTGTCTTATAAGGGAATAGAGCTTTCATTCATGTTCATATATCAGGGTGGTCATGTAATGAGGGACATAAGGGCAGGACAGCTTATAATTAACCATCCTATATACGCTGTGACCAATACTGACAGGGATATGGCAAACTTCTGGAGACCGGGAATGGAAATTACCGAAGACGTGAATCCGGCTTTCATGTTCCAGAATCCTACGAGAACAGGCAGCGAATATCTTTGGAGGGCAGCTGACTATCATATCCAGAGAGGTGATTTTATCAAGCTCCGTGATGTTACGCTTTCGTACAATTTGCCTGCAAGCATACTCAAGAATACTAAAATACAGGGCGTAAGGCTGAATTTCCAGGCACGCAACCTCTGGTGGTGGGCTGCCAACAAATCAAAACTGGATCCGGAAATCTGGAGCGGTTCAAGCATGTCGCCGTCAAGAGGAACTTTGTATCCTGCTGAGTTTACGTTCGGATTGAACCTTAGTTTCTAACAAAAAGAGAATTTGACAAATGAAAAATATTAAAAATATATCTTTGATTGTTCTGGTTGCGGCGGGAATGGCTTCATGCGATTTCCTGAACAACAAGCCGAAGGGTATGACTATACCGAGTGCAACCGAGGACTATGAGAAAATGCTGAATTATCAGTATATTGGCAACGGACTTTCGGAAATCCCGTTGTATTTTACAGATGATATAAAATTACTTGATAATGACGCAAAAGCTGCAGATTATGCGTATGTAAACAAAGCGGATGAGATAAAGAATATCTTTTCTTTTGCACCAGGTCAAATCTATTCTCCCGGTAATGATGACGATGACTGGAATGGTACATACGAGCTGATTTTCACACTTAATGTAGTTGCAAACGATGTGATGGATTCTGAGGGTGGTACAAAGGAAATGAAAGAAAGAATCCAGGCTGAGGCATTGTTTGAAAGAGCATTCAAATATTTTGATCTTGTAAATATGTACGGTCCTCACTATGATAAGGCTACAGCGTCTACCGACTATGGAGTTCCTTATATAAAGGAAGCGAATATCAACGGTACATATGAACGCCATACCGTTCAGCAGGTGTATGATTTCATACTGGAAGATCTTGAAAAAGCATATCCTGCGCTTCCTGATATAACAGCAAATCCGCAGCATCCTACGAAGACTGCAGCCGAGTCGTTCTATGCAAGGTTATATCTTTATATGGGCGATTATGAAAATGCATTGATACATGCCAAAAAGGCATACGAAGCTCATAAGGATCTTCTCAATCTTAACGATTATACATATCAGATAGGCTATACTTGGGACAGGGTCGTACTTAAGACTGACAAAACACAGAGAGTACCTGATATAGATCATCCAGAACTTATATTCTGGCAATATACGAGCGGGCTTCAGGGTTCTGTGATGCTGAGTGAAGAACTCAGGGAACTCTTTAAGAAGAATGTCGCCGTAGATACCCTTGACCTGAGAAAGAGATTCTATACATCGGAAGACTCTGTTGATATGGGCAGAACAGATTATTTCAAAGGAGAATGTGCTTATGTTTTCTATACAAACAATATGACAGGTTTCACCACTCCTGAAAACCTCCTTATCTATGCTGAGTGTGAAGCAAGGATAGGGGATAAGGATGTCGCCATGGACCTGATAAACGAATTGAGGAAAAACAGAATAGATGCTCTATACTATGAAGAACTTTCAGCGTCTTCTAATGATGAGGCTCTTCAGCTTGTTCTTGAGGAAAGACGTCGCGAATTCATGATGAAACCTCCTTTCAGGTATCATGACCTGAGGAGATTCGCCAAGGATCCGAAAACTGCCAAATCAGTAACGCATACAGTAGACGGACAGACATGGACTATAGAACCTGACAGCGATCTTTGGACATTCCCTGTGAATTCCATAATTCTGCAGTTCAATCCTGACATGCCTCAGAATCCTAGAGGAGAGTCTCAGAATTAGAAGATCATCAGGAGTATCTGTTTAATTAGTACGGGTCATTTAATAGGTTATGCTTGTTAGGTGGCCCGTTACTGTAAAGAATAAAGCAATAATATGAAAAAAACGATTTTGTTGGTGGCACTGCTTGTAAGTGTCAGCCTTTATGCACAGGAAGGCATCAAGTTCGAACACGGGACATGGGCAGAGGCAAAGGAAAAGGCAAAAGCAGAGAACAAACTGATTTTCGTGGATTTCTATACGCAATGGTGCGGTCCATGCTATAACATGGCGCAAAAGGTATTTACATTGTATAGCGTAGGAGCTTTCTACAACGAGTATTTCATCAACATGAAAATAGATGCGGAAAACGGGGAAGGTATCGAGTTGGCAAAAAAGTACGGAGTCCGTTCTTACCCGACATTCTTTTTCATTGACCCGGTAACCGAGGAAATAGTTCATGCTTCCGGAAGCAATCAGCCTGCGGAAACGTTTATATATACGGGTAAATCCGCCCTCGATCCTAAATTGAGGTCTCCTTATCTTGAGGCGGAAAAGGCAAAAGGAAACAGGGATCCGGAATTCCTTCTTGCGTATGCTAATTATAAAGGTTCGAGATACGACAGAAACGCTTCTCTTGCAGCTGCTGAGGAACTTGTGAAAATACCTGGTTATGGTTTGGGAAACGATAGGGTTTGGGATCTGTATGTTAAATACGTTTCAGACCGGGAAAATTCCCTTACCAGGGAACTTTTCGCAAATCCTGACAAGTACAGAAAGCTCTACGGTGATGAGGTTGACAGAAAGATAGCTTCATTGTTCAGTTATGTTCCGGACCTGCAGATACTTCTGGACGCTCCTGATTTTGCAGCAAAGGAAATGCTTATTATCAAGACAAAGGCAGATTTGGCACAGAAAAACAAAAATTACGATGAAGCCGGAAAATATGCCGATCAGCTTATGGCAATGGCTGCTGATGGAAAATTCGAGGAAGAAATTTTTCAGTTTTTCACATTCTTCTGTCGTTCAGCCCAGTATGGCGAGCATCCCGATTCATGGAAAGACAAATGTTTTGAGATATGCCGTTTCAATACATATAACAATCCGAACAGGGACGATGCCCAGATGCATTATGAATATGCAAGGCAGCTTGAAGACAAGCTTGCAAGGGAAGGAAAGGCTCTTCCTGCACCTGAATACGGCAAAATCGAGTATGATACAAGACCAAGGGATTTGAAGATGAAGCCGAAAAGATAAAAAACAGGTTGAAATAATATCAGATGGGAGACCGATTTGTTTCAATAAAGCAAAGGTCTCTCATTTTACATTCTCCTGTTTATTTAACTAATCTATTAAAAACAAATATTTTTTGATAGAGCATATATATCTTCACTGCTGTCCACTAAAAAATGTGGACGATAATATAAAGTTTAACAATTAAAATAAAGTTGGTTCACTAGAACCATCAAGTTCATTGACAATATTG
>CASFPH010000043.1 GCA_949296645.1 uncultured Bacteroidales bacterium | reverse complement strand
TTGCCTATTGCAGTAGCAACAGCAGAAAGAACAATAGACGCAGTATATTCCACATTGAAATTTTCGTATCTGGCAAGATTGAGGATAATCTCCTGTATCCTGTCCGGGAAGGCATCCAACGGAAGACCTGTTTCCGGAATGCCTTCCACTTCAGAACGAAGCATGTTGGTCAAATGAATGGTGTCAAACATAGCCACCTCCTTCCTGCTTTGGAAGTTCATCACCAATAGCGAAAGCTTCATAATGGAAACGACGCAGAAAGCGGTCCACGTCTTCCTGCGTGTACCAGTATTTATCACCTTCACGCGAGTAGCCGAGATAACCGTTGTCTCGCAACTTTTTCAGATACTTATCTTTGATGTTCAACATCTCCATCAAAGACTTGTTATCATAAAGACGATGCCCACTTTCATGAGCCGGAGGCGGCAGTTTTTCTTGTCTCTCCACTATGCTGAGAATCTTTTCAAGCAATTCCCGGTCGCATAGCTTCTCTATATTCGTTTCTTTAGCCATACTTAAAACAATTATGGCCGATTGCCCTGATGCACACTCAGACCTTCACCAGAATCACGGCACGAATGTATGAAATAGCTGAGGACTAATAAGTTACAATAAATTATCCAATGTTAGGACAGGTGTTATGGAAAGTTATGATTCTGTCACAACTTTGCGCATAACCAATTGATTACCAGTAATAAAAAAGAGGAAGATAAAATTGGAAAAAATCGAAGATTGCCAGATGAAGCAAAACAAAATGCATAACAAGCCAGAAGCTAAGACTTGCCAAGAACGAAGATAATACTCTTCGTTTTTTGTCACTTCTGAAAAAACTTGTCAATTTCTCCGGCATTGTTAGGGACGGGCATATCCCTCCTGTTCTGCCGAGACTGTCCGATACCGGTCTGTTCAAATAGTGCGTTAAGCTCGACATCGGGAAAGAGTCCGTTACCAAACTCCCAAACACACATATAGGCAAGAAGAGCCTTTGTCCCTTTCCAGCTATAATGGGACCCGACCTCTTCAATATATCCGGCTTCTATTGCTTTCGCAAAGATTGTACAGGCAAGTGAAGTATCAAGTCTTCCCGACAATACAACCCCTTTTGGGGAATCCGGACATTCTGACTGATTATCTATGGCTTGAACGGTTTGCTGGTTCTTTTCCCTAAGTTTGATACGCAGTTTTTCTGCTCCGTATGCAAATAACCCCGATAAGACAAGGGCGGTAAAGATGCCTGTTATTACTACAGGATCAGGACGATTGTCCTTTACAGGATCAATTATCCCAAGTCCTATAAGGAGCAGAGTTCCTATAAAAAATACTATTGCAGCAGACCACATGATTATTCTATGGTACCGTTTGAATAAGGTAGAAAGCACCAATACCAGAACAAATACCAGAACAAATGCACACACCAACAATAGGAATACCTGCGTAATAGTCATCTCAAATCAATTTAGGTGTAAAATTAATGAATGTTTTCAATAGCCATCTGCATTCATCAGACAATTTCGAGAGAAGCAAAATCCTCTTTCAGACGTGCCACTTCCGCAGACAGCGTTTCGGGCAGGAATTTGGCATAGACCTTTTCGGTGACATCAGTACTTCCATGACCGAGCAAACGACTGACAACCGACATGGAAAGTCCTTTGTTCAGTGCAAAGACCGCAAACGAATGCCGGGCCGCGTGCATTGAGAGGGTAAACGGAAGCCCTATCTGTTCTCCGACAACCGCCAGCGACTGATTGATGCATTTCGTTGCATTGTTACGAGCCTTGTACAGAGCCTCTGCATCATCAAGATCCAGATCATCTTTTACTAAGTTGAATACATACCGGCATCCGGCACGTTTCTCCTGCCAACGGTGCAGAATATTCAGGGCAGGTTCCGTAAGAGGAATTACATGGCGCTTATTCGTCTTGATCATGATTTTTCTAAGTTCCTTCTTCTCAAAATTTACATGCCCCCACTGCAATGTCATAACATCGACAACACGGAGTCCACAGGCATGGAAGGCAAAGAAGAACATTTCCAAAAATTCCTTACGGCGCGGTTCTGTACAGGTATTGTAATATTCCAACAGCGCAGACATCTGTTCCTTTGAAAGGTACTTGCCGTCAAACTCGTTGTCTTCGTCCGAAAGAGATATCTTTGAGGCGATACGCATATCCTGAATCCTCGCATTGACGGCATGGTCTATCATCTTCATTTGTGAAGCATAGGTATCTCGCGGCGCCACCTGATGTATTCGTCAATCAGTTCAACCGATATTTCACCTAAATAGATACTGTCCGGCTTATAGGTACCGTTCTTTGTTGCACGAAGAAAGATACGGAAGATATTCATGCCGCTCTTGCCGTTCTCATAGCGGCTGCGACCGATCCTGTTCCGGGAATAGTCAGATTCGAGCCTTTCCAAAACAAACTCGATAAAATCCTTCCCTTTGTCCTCCCGTGTGAGCGGTTTGTCGGCCAGAAAATCGGCGATCACCTGTGCCGTAATCTGATTGGGATACTTCTCCTGATATTCGGCCAGCAGTCCGTCGATCTTGTCCGCACGGGCAAGCAGCAGACTGTTGATCCGGTTGGCCTCCGGACCATAACTCGCCCTGACTCCGCCACATCCCTTGTTGGCTTTCTCGTTCCAGTCGCCCAGCCGAACAAAGATGTTCATGCCCTTGCGTATCACCTGTCGGTTCCATGTATATTCAAGCTGGACAAGATACTGTTTGGCTGTTGGCTGGATCGATCTCACCCCGGATATGCAGGCGATAGCGTCCCAATGGATATAGTCGTTTCGGTCGTCCCATACTGGAGATGTTTGAAATTAAAAAAACAGAGGTTGGGGTAATACTCACAAACCTCTGTAAAGGTAATGAATTTTGTCCAAACAAATCCCGATTTCTCCTCCAAAAATTGTATTTTATCCAAACAAACCACGCCATCTGAGGCGGTCAAACGCTGTTGTCCAAACAAATTAAATCCCCGCCAATCTTATTGATTGACAGGGATTTAATAGTAGTTTTTGCGCTTAAAATTGCACTAATATTCTTCCTCGTTGAAGAAGAAGTCTTCCTTGCTTGGGTAGTCGGGCCATATATCTTCGATGCTGTCGTATGCTTCTCCGTCATCTTCGAGGTCTTCGAGATTTTCTATAACTTCGAGAGGTGCTCCGGAGCGGGTGGCATAGTCTATAAGTTCCTCTTTGGTTGCAGGCCATGGTGCATCTTCCAGTTTTGATGCAAGCTCTAATGTCCAGTACATTTTTTTATAAGATTAAATTGTTAATAATTACTAATTTATGATTTTAGGGGCGCAAATATACAATAATATATCAAGGCAGCCAAAAATCTTTTTCAATATTCTCGCTGTTACAAATGTACAAGGCAAGCGTGAACAGATAATCTGAAAGTCTGTTGAGGTATCTTACCGTTCTGGCAGTGTTTTCATCACATTCCATGAACTCTGTCGATGATCTTTCGGCGCGCCGGCATATTGTTCTGGCAACATGACATTCTGACGATGCCCTCGGTGCAGCTGGCAAAACAAAAGCTGTCAGGCCCTCTTTTCCGTCTGTCATTTTGTCAATTTCGTTTTCCAGATATGTGATTTCAGACTCGTCGAACTGTTTGAGGGTATTTATGCTGCCGTCGGAGGCCAGATGTGCGGACCCAAGCATCAGGTTCTGTTGTATCCTTCTCAGTACTGACGAAATATGTTCATCCTTGATGTCGCACCGGAGTATTCCTATATACGATATAAGTTCATCGATATTGCCGTAAGCTTCTACTCTGGGATGGTTTTTCGGTACTCTGCTTCCGCCGATAAGGGATGTCCTTCCTTTGTCTCCGCCTTTTGTGTAGATTTTCATATGATTTCGGTGTTATTGTTTAAGGATTTCTTTTATTTCCCTGTTTTTACTTCCAGACTGACACGAGGCAAAACTCTTGCCATAATTCATTGTTTGATATTTTTTTTGTAATATTGCGGCTTCAAAATTATTGATATGGCGTATACGAAAATAGATGAATATGATGAAGGCGTTACAGACCGTCTGGCGGATCTGTACAAGGATACGATAACTCTTCTTGGAGAAGATGTGGAGAGGGAAGGTCTTGTGAAAACTCCCGAGCGTGTGGCGAAATCCATGCAGTTTCTGACGCAAGGATACAAGATGGACCCTGTGGCGATTCTCAATTCTGCAAAATTCAAGGAGGAATACAAGCAGATGGTTATTGTCAAGGACATCGAACTGTTTTCGTTATGCGAACATCATTTGCTCCCGTTTTACGGACGTGCTCATGTGGCCTATATCCCGAACGGCTATATAACCGGTTTGAGTAAAATTGCGAGGGTAGTGGAAGCTTTTGCAAGAAGGTTGCAGGTACAGGAAAGACTTACAGTTCAGATAAGGGATTGTATTCAGGAAACTCTCAATCCTCTTGGAGTTGCCGTTGTCATTGAAGCGTCGCACATGTGCATGCAGATAAGGGGGATACAGAAAATAAATTCAACGACCACTACATCCGCTTTTACAGGTGCATTCCTGAATCATTTTGAAACGAGACAGGAATTCCTGCAGTGTATAAAGAAATAGGATAGGAATTCCAGGATTTGCTGCTTATATTGTCGGGGGTATTCCTATATATTGCATGTATTGCCGGTATGTACTGTCAGTCATTTGGCAGTTGTGTGATACATGTCGCTTTCTTTTCAAGCCCCATTTCTTTTCCCAGTTCAAGCATCATGCTGTAGGCTGCTTCATATTCATTCGGGATTATGCCGTCAAGAATAGAGTTCTTGATTATCTCCTTTATTTTTCCTATTGCAGGACCGGGTTGTATGTCGAAAGTCTGCATTATCATTTCCCCTGTTACAGGCGGATTGAAATTGCGTATTCTGTCCTTTTCCTCCACGGTTATAAGTTTTTCGCGGACAAGGGCGAAATTCTTTCTATGTTTTCTTACTATCGATTCGTTCTTGGATGTGATATCGGCCTCGCATAACAACATAAGATCGTCAATATCGTTTCCGGCGTCAAAAAGAAGTCTCCTTATGGCGGAGTCTGTCACTTCTTCCTGAACAAGTGAAATCGGCCTGAGATGCAATTGGACGAGTTTCTGTACATATTTCATCTTTTCATTTGCAGGCAGTCTGAGTTGTTTGAACAATGCCGGAATCATCTTGCTCCCCACGTAATCATGGCTGTGGAACGTCCAGCCTGTTCCTGGCTCGAATTTTTTTGTGGCCGGTTTGCCTATGTCATGCAGGAGTGCTGCCCACCTTAACCACAGATTATCGCTTTTTTCCGCAAGATTGTCCAGAACCTTCAGGCTGTGCGAGAAATTATCCTTATGCCCTTTTCCCTCCATTGTCTCAACGCCCTTGAGATTTGTGAGTTGCGGCATGATCATTTCAAGAAGGCCAGCCTTGTCAAGCAGTTCGAATCCGGTAGACGGATGTCCGGACATTATGATTTTGTGCAGTTCGTCCGTTATCCTTTCTTTTGAGAGTATGGATATGCGTTCCCTGTTTCGTATTATGGCATCGAAGGATTCTTCCAGTATGCTGAAGCCCAATTGCGTGGCAAATCTTATAGCACGTATCATCCTGAGTGGATCGTCACTGTATGTCGTGTCAGGGTCAAGCGGAGTCCGTATGATTCCTTTTTGAAGATCCTTTATACCGCCGAAAGGATCTATAAGGCAGCCGTAATTCTCCTTCTGGAGACTGAATGCCATGGCATTGATCGTAAAGTCCCGTCTGTTCTGGTCGTCTTCAAGTGTCCCGTTTTCCACGATCGGCTTTCTCGACTCACGTCTGTAGGATTCTTTTCTTGCACCGACGAATTCTATCTCAATGCCGTTTTTTCTTATCATTGCGGTACCGAAGTTGCGGAATACGCTTACCCTTGTCTTCATGACTTCCGCAACTTTTTCTGCCAATCCTATTCCGCTTCCTTCCACGACAATGTCTATGTCGTTGCATGGTCTCTGAAGAAAATAGTCTCTGACGAAACCTCCTATTACGAAGGCTCTCGTTCCGGCTTTTTCCGCTTCTTCCGATATTGTCCTGAATATTTTATCTTCAAGTATTTTCATTTTACCTACATGTTTGTGTAATGAGGAATGGTGTCTGTCTCCAGATACCTGTCGGTCGTTTCGTCGAATCTGAAGAAAACGGTTTTCAGTCCGTTGGACATTACAAGATATTTTACCTTGAGCCTGGAGTTGTAATAAGCAACCTGTTCGGCAGTCCTTTTATCAGGATTCACTTTCGGAGACTTGCATTCGACGATAAGAAGGGGTTCAAGCGATTTTCCGAATACTACGATGTCGGCACGCATTCTCTTTCCGTTTGCCTTAAGAAAGTATTCGCAGGCCATGTGCGATATGGGAACACCTGCCTTTTCATTGAGCCATTTGATCAAAGCCTGTCTTACGATTTCTTCCGGTGTGGCTTTCACATGTTTTTTTCTTACCGGATCGAATACTGTCTCATTTGTCATTCCGATGCAAAAATATGAAATAATTTTCACTATCTTCACAACCTTAAAATTTAATCAGTCAAGTCAATGGCCAGAAAGTCCTCTTCTTTTGTCAGTGAATACAACAGAATCATTTCGGATATAGACAAGGGTGTTTTCGCTCCGTTTTATCTCCTTATGGGTGACGAACCCTATTATTCGGACTGTATCCTTGAAAAGATAATAGCATCTGCCGTGCCGGAAGAACAGGCGGATTTCAACAGAACAATAGTTTACGGTTCAGATGTATCCGCAGCCGGAATCGTAAATGAGGCGCGGCGCTATCCGGTTTTTGCAGAAAGGCAGCTGGTCGTTGTAAAGGAAGCTCAGATGGTGAAGAAGATGGATGATCTTGCACTGTATCTTGAAAATCCCCTGCCTACAACCGTGCTTGTAGTGTCACTGACATCAGCCTCGGTTGACAAGAGGAAATCGCTTTACAGGAAGGCAAAGGAAAAAGGAGTGGTGTTTGAATCATCGAAACTGAAGGATTATGAGATGCCTGGATGGATTTCGGATTATGTGCGTGCTTCCCGAAAATCAATAGATCCGGATGCGGCAGTACTGCTTGCCGAATCTTCCGGAAATGACTTGAGAAAGGTTGTGATGGAATTGAAGAAGCTTTTTCATGCGATGGAGGAGGGAGCTTCCAGAATAGATGTTCCACTCGTAGAGAAAAATACAGGGGTGACGAAGGAATTCAGCATATTCGAGTTGACAAGGGCGTTGTCGTTCAGGGATGTGGAAAAGGCAATGAAAGTCGCCTTTTATCTCGGTAAGGATTCAAAAAAGGTTCCCATGGTTCTTGTTGTAGGAGGACTGGCGGCCTATTTTATCAGACTGGAACGATTCCATGCCGCTGAAAGGGAGAGAAGGATGACGGATACCGAACTTGCCGCTTATCTTGGCACATTCCCTGGATTCCTGGGTGAGTTGCGTACTGCGGCACGCAATTTCCCTCTGATTAAAGTGATCAGATGCATATCGCTGCTGGAAGATTATGATTACAGATCGAAAAGCAATGCATCCGGAGAGGCAGATGATGCAGAGCTTCTTATGGAACTTGTTTCCAAAATACTGGCGGTATGATGATCAGAATGCTTCATTTATGCCTATGATGACTGCCTGTTCTCCGTATTTGCCTATTCCGTAGTCTATCCTTATCTTAAGATCATTGGTGACGGCAAATCTGTAGCCGGCACCTGTCGACGGAAGAAATCTGTCCATGTGTGTAAAGTCGGAAGTACATGCTCCTGCTGATACCCATATCGCAGCCGAATGTCTGCGATAGATTTTTTGTCTAAGTTCTGTCTGCAGTGATATTATGGATTTATATCTATAATATCCATATCTGTATCCTCTGATACGGGAATCACCTCCGGCAGCGGGATAGAGTATCCATGGTATGTTCCCGAAATTTGTATCGGCATGGAGTTCGGCAGCCAAGATCCCGTTTTTCCAAAGTCTGAAATATACTGAAGACGAAAATTCCATATGAAAGCATCCGCTGCCGTTTATGTTGCGGAAAGCAGGTCTTATCGTAACCGTGTATCCTTTAGATGCATCGCATTTGTTGTCTCTTGTGTCTGTGTTGAAAAAGATGCCGTACCTTATGTCCGCATATCTGTGGTCTGCGGTGGCGCTGCCTGTGTTGTATGCGTATATCAGTGAGGCCCTTGTTTCGGGGCCGGCATATGAACTTGCATTAATCCTGAAGAGATATGCGGACCATACGAATATTTCCGTCTTGTTGAATTCGGAAGGTATGCTATTCCGAATACCTTCCGGTTCCATAAAAGGTTCAGGGGAGTGGGCATATCCGAGGGTGTAGATCATTTTGCCGTTTGTTAATGAAGAATGATGTTCGCCGGAGAATGTACCTTTGAAATGTCCCCTGATGGAGGCTTCCAGATCCAGAGATATTGAAGACAATTGCTGTATGCTGTCGTATTGTCTGCGTTTGTCGCTGTTGTACAGCAATGAAGAACTGAATGAAGCACCGAAGCCTTTTTCGTTTGAGTAGAAAGGAGCCGCAGTCCATCTGTAATCGAATTTGCGCTTTATTCCGGCATAGACGGAGTCCAGCACTGATGCCATGTACTGCTGTCGCTGTTTTTCTGTAGTTTGTGAGAACAACAGATCCGCAGATGACATGAAAATCATTGAAAATATACCTGCAAATATAGTTTTTACTGGCAACATGGCTTGAATGCGGTCGCATATATACCTTAAAGGGGCTGCATCAAAACTTTCATTTTGACACGGCCCCTTGATTTTCTGACTGTGACAGACTATTTCTTTGCTTCTTCTACAGAAACTTTTCTGAAGTCTTTCATCAGTTTGCTCAAATTGAGAGCTGCTTTTCTTGCACGTGTGCCGGCAGCCTTGTTTCCTTTTGTAGCTTGAGCGTCAGCTTCCTTTACGAAAATTTCAATTTCGGCTTTGATCTGATCTAAAAGTTCTTTCATTGAAATGATAATTAAATGGTTACTACTTGTTGACTTCAAAGGTAATAAAAATAATAATACTTCAATAAAATTATTATTAATTTTGCGGCCTCTGAATAATTGGTTTGTTAAATGTTGTCAATATGGATCTTCTGAATGTTTTACTTGACTCTTTTTCCAGAATTTCCTTTACGGAAATATTGAGTGCCTTTATGGTTCTTTTCGCTATTGTGGATATTACAGGATCCATTCCGATCATCATAGATCTCAAAAGCAAATCCAATATAGAGTGCGGTAAGGTGGCTACGGTATCTTTCCTTATCCTCTTTGCTTTCCTTTTCATGGGTGATGCGCTTCTCGGGCTTTTCGGGGTCGACATTTCTTCTTTTGCGGTGGCAGGAGCCATTATACTGCTGATTCTTGCAACTGAAATGATCCTTGACGTGGAGATTTTCAAGACCGGTAATGCAGAAGGCAGTTCTCCGATGATAGTTCCCCTGATATTTCCTCTGATAGCCGGAGCCGGAACATTGACTACGATCCTTTCCCTGAAAGCGGAATTCGCCGTAATCAATGTCATAATAGCCCTGGCTCTCAATATGATTGTCGTCTATATCGTATTGAAAAAAGTAAGTATCGTGGAAAAGCTCATAGGAAAGGGCGGTATTTTCATATTGAGGAAATTTTTCGGAATCATATTGCTTGCAATGTCCGTAAAGCTGTTCACTGCAAATATTGCCGGAATATTCACTAAACTTTCCTGACCTCTTTTCTTCTTTTTATTTCCGAACGTATCATTTTCAGTTCCCTGCCTGTCTGTCCGGCTACAGAGGTGTTTTCTTCAGCACGCCTGAGCAGATACGGCAGTACATCCCTTACCGGTGCGTAAGGAACATATTTTGTCACATTGTATCCTGCATCGGCGAGGTTGAAGCTTATGTTGTCGCTCATTCCGAGAAGCTGGGCAAACCATACCCGTTTGTCATTGCGTGCGATTCCGAGACTGTCCATGAGTTTTGCGGCTTTCATGTTGCTCTCTTCATTATGTGTACCTATGAAAATTTCCATTTTTTCAAGGTGTGAAATTGCAAAATTCACTCCGTTATCATAGTTTTCGTCTGTAGCGGCCTTGTCCTTGCAGATCGGGTCTTTGTAACCCATTTTTGCGGCCCTTTCCCTTTCCGCTTCCATATATGCTCCTCGTACGAATTTTACTCCTGCGATATATCCGTTTGCATTGGAATCTTCAAGTATCCTTTTAAGATAGTCCATTCTGTCCCATCTGTACATCTGCAGCGTGGCAAAGACTATGGCTCTTTTTTTGTTGAATTCTCTCATCGCCTCATCTGTAAGTTCGTCGATGGCGTTCTGGAAACAGTAGTCTTCCGCATCTACCAGAATCCTTACATCATTCTCGTACGCTCTTTTGCACAATGCCATGAATCTTGTCTTGAATTCTTCAAAAGCCTTCTTTTCTTCCGCATCAAGATTTTCCCTGTGCTCAGATGCCTTTTCCAGCAGTTCGTCGGTTGTTATTGTGGACGGCTTGAATACGGCATAAGCCAGATACGGTTTCCCTTTTGCGAAATCTATCGACCTGAGGGTTTCCTGAAAGACCGCTTCAATTCCGTCCGGGGTCTGCTCACCCTCTGCCGAATAGTCCAGTGTGGAGCATACGCCGGCCTTTCTCAGTATTTCAATGTATTTTTCGCAATCTACTAAGGTTTCCCCTCCTACAAATTGTTTGTAGAGGGTCGGTTTTACTGCCCAGCTTAGAGGAAAATGGATTTTGAGGGCAACGTTTACGAGAAATTTGCCGAATTTTACCAGACCTGGATGGCCGATTGTACTGAAAAGGAACTGTGCATTTTTCAGTTCCCTGTCGCTTTTGTATGAAAAAGCATTCCGAGTGTTGGAAAAGTCTAGCATGACGGTATGTTTTAGGTTGTTAGCATGTTTCAAATATACAAAAAAAAAGAGCTGAACAAACAGCTCCTTTTTTTATAGTATGTCAATTGCCGGATTAACCTTTGACTCTTTCTCCGTAGGAACGGTCTCTTGTATCGACTCTGATCTTGTCACCCTGATTTATGAACAGAGGAACCATGATTTCCGCACCTGTTTCAAGCGTAGCTGCTTTCTGTGCGTTTGTAGAAGCTGTATCTCCTTTTACAGCCGGTTCGGTATATGTCACTTCAAGTTCGACGAATTGAGGCAGTTCGCATGAAAGAACCCTTTCTTCGTCAGCAAGGAACATCATTTCTACATATTGACCTTCCTTCATAAGGTCTGCGTTGTCTACCAGTTCATTGTCGAGATGTACCTGTTCGAAAGTCTCGTTGTGCATGAAGTTGTATCCCATGTCGTCTTTGTACAGATACTGATAAGGCCTTCTTTCAACGTTTATTATGTCGATTTTTTCTCCTGCAGAGAATGTTTTTTCGAGTATTCTTCCGTTTTCAAGGTTGCGAAGTTTTGTTTTTACAAAAGCAGCACCTTTTCCGGGTTTTACATGCTGAAACCATACTATTGAGCATGGCTTTCCGTTAAAGTCTATGAATAGACCGTTTTTGAAATCTGCTGTAGTTGCCATTTATATTGATAAGTTTTAATGTTTGTAATCTGTTAGTCAAAGGGTGTCGCAAAATTAATAAAAAGATTTTATATATTCCGCAATCTCCTGTAACTGCCATTTCGGAGTGGATGTCGCCCCGCATATTCCCACGCTGTCACCCGGACGGAACCATTCTCTTTTTATCTCTTCCTTGCTTTCGATTTTGAAGCTTCTTCGGTTTGCATTGAGACAAGTGTTGTAGAGCACCTTGCCGTTCGAACTTTCCCTGCCGCATACGAATATGACAATGCTGTGTCTTTCTGCAAAGTCCTTTAGGTGAGGATGTCTTGATGAAACCTGGGCGCAGATAGTATTGTGTATTTCCAGTCTGTCTATATCTCCCCCTGCCGCTTCTATCATAGATGAGAGTTTACCGGATATGACGGCGAATTCATCCGGTTCCTTGGTGGTCTGTGAGAACAGGCATATGCCGTTCCCGGATTCGATTATCTCCTTTATCTCTTCGGTATCGAGATCAGATGCTTTTTCTATGACAATCGCGTTGCCTTCGGCCTGGCCGACGAGACCGTTTACTTCCGCATGGCCTTTTTTGCCGAATATCATTATCCTGCCTCCATTGTATTTTGTCTCTTCGTATCTTTTTCTGATACGCTGCTGTAGTCTGAGTACAACCGGGCATGTGCAGTCGATAAGTCTGAGGTTTTGTCTTGATGCCGTGAGGTAAGTGGAAGGCGGTTCTCCGTGTGCGCGTATAAGCACTGTAGCATCGGATATGCCATCAAGTGAATTTATCGTGTGTAGACCTTTTCTTTCCAGCCTTTTTATCTCGGATTCGTTGTGTACTATTGAGCCGAGAGACAGAAGTCCTGAATTTTTTTCCAGAAAAAGTTCGGCCTGTTCGATGGCTCTCACCACCCCGTAGCAGAAGCCGGATTTTTCGTCTATTTCAATATCGATTTTATCCATTTCATCTGGTCTTCTATTGTCATTTCGCTATTGTCCAGAACAATGGCATCTTCGGCTTTCCTTAGCGGGGAGATTTTTCTGTTCTGGTCCATTTCATCCCTTTTGCGTATGTTTTCAGTTACTTCTTCCAATGTAGTCGTTGTGTCTCCCTTGCTTCTTAGCTCCGACAGCCTTCTGGCTGCCCTAGTCTCTGTATTGGCTGTCATGAATATTTTGAGTTCCGCATCCGGAAAGACAGTAGTGCCGATGTCCCTTCCGTCCATGACGATGCCTTTCTTTTCTCCGAATTTTTTCAGAATGCTGTCCACGAAAGACCTTACTTCACTGATTCCTGAAACCTGGCTGACAGCTTCGGATACTTCCATGCTGCGTATCCTGTTTTCCACATTCTTTCCGTTAAGTACGGTTATGCTTTTTCCTGTTTCCTGTTCTATGGTGAAATCTATTCTTATGCATGAAAGTCTTTCGACGAGCCTGTCCATGTCGATTGCAAACGGGGAAACGGATTTTATAATGTCTTCCTGCAGACAGTCTAACGTGACAGCTCTGTATATGGCCCCCGTGTCTATATACAGATAATTGAGCATGGACGCTATTTTTTTTGCAAATGTGCTTTTGCCTGTAGACGAAAAGCCGTCTATTGCAATTATGATTTTCTTGTCTTTCATATTTATGCAAACTTACGGAAAAAACTTGAATTTATCTGCAGGGCTTTTTAAATTTGTAGATTAATACGATTTTATGCAATACGCTGTTTTGGATTTAGGTACGAACGTATTCAACCTCCTTCTTTTCGGGCTGGACGGTAAAAGCGGCAGGATTGAGTACATGATGGAAAAGAAAGCACCTTCGAAGATAGGAGAGGGGCTTAAGGACGGTATGCTTGACGAGGATGCATACTCCCGTGCGGAAGCTGCGATTTCAGTGCTCGATGGTTTTATTTCCTGCAATGGCGGAACGGAAAAAACAGTAGCCTACGGAACTTCGGCAATAAGGGATGCCGCCAACGGTAAAGAATTCATGGACCGTCTGGAAAGACGGTTCGGGTATGACTTCAGAATCATACCGGGAGAGAGGGAAGCCGAACTTATATATAAGGGTGTAAGACTTTCCATGCCTGAGTTTCCTGGAAGGGTGCTGATTATGGATATCGGTGGAGGAAGCAACGAATTCATAATTGCGGACCGTGAAGGTTTGCTTTGGAAAAGGAGCTTCCCTTTGGGGATGGCCAGAATGAAAATGCGCTTCAATCCTTCCGATGTCATGACGGAGGATGAAAGATTTGCAATGCGTTCTTTCATGGATGATAATCTGTCTGATTTGTGGGATGCCGTAGCTGAATTTTCCCCTTCCGTGCTGATAGGCACCTCCGGTTCCTTCGATACATTCAGGGATTTGTTGAATTCCGGTATTCACGGAGATGCTTTGAGCATGAAATTTGATATGGAAGAATTCGCTTCCCTTAATGAAAGGCTGCTGCGTTCTTCGCGGAGCGAACGCATGTCGATGGCAGGGATGTCGGTCATAAGGGTGGATTATATAGTCCCTGCTTCCGTTTTTACGATGCTTGTCCTGGAAAGAACGGGGATAAAGGATGTCTGTCAGTCCGATTATTCACTGAAGGAGGGAGCAATGTCGGAACTTGTTGATGAATATGTAAAGAATAGGATATGAAGATACTTATTATTGATGATGAGAAAAGTATAAGGAATACTTTGAAGGAAATCCTGGAATTCGAAGGTCATGAGATAGAGCTGGCGGCGGATGGTCAGGAGGGATTGGAGAAAGCGACCGCAAACAATTACGATGCTGTCTTCTGCGATATAAAGATGCCTGGAATGGACGGGGTGGAAGTTCTGGAAAAGCTTATGGAAGCCGGAATCGATACATCCATCATCATGATATCGGGACACGGGTCCATAGATACGGCAGTGGAATGTATCAAGAAAGGAGCGTATGACTTTATACAGAAGCCTCTGGACCTTAACAGAATACTTATCACGCTCAAGAACGCTACGGACAAGACCAATCTTGTGAAGGAAACCAAAATTCTCAAGAAGAAAGTATCGGGAGTGCCTGAAATAGTAGGGGCGTCGGAAGCCATAATGAAGATAAAAAGCATGATAGACAGGGTTGCCCCTACAGATGCCAGGGTCCTTATAACCGGTTCAAACGGTACAGGTAAAGAGCTTGTGGCGCGATGGCTTCATGAAAAGAGCAGCAGGGCTTCCATGCCTTTTATTGAAGTCAATTGTGCGGCCATACCGGGAGAACTTATAGAAAGCGAACTTTTCGGGCATGAAAAGGGGGCTTTTACATCGGCTGTAAAGCAGCACAAGGGTAAATTCGAACAGGCTGACGGCGGTACCCTTTTCCTTGACGAGATAGGGGATATGAGCCTTGCCGCTCAGGCAAAGGTTCTTAGGGCGCTTCAGGAACATAAGATTACGAGAGTCGGAAGCGATAAGGACATAAATGTGAAGGTAAGGGTAGTGGCCGCTACCAACAAGAACCTGATGGAGGAAATCCAGAAAGGCAATTTCAGGGAAGACCTGTATCACAGACTCAGTGTAATAGTCATACGTGTACCGCCTTTGGCCGAGAGAAAAGAGGATATTCCTCTTCTGGTACACTATTTCATCGACAAGATATGTGAGGAAACCGGTATGAAAAAGCGTGAGATTACCGATGATGCACTTGAAGAACTCAAAAAGCACCAGTGGACTGGAAATATCAGGGAACTGCGAAATGTTACCGAACGACTTATGATTCTGTCCAACGACGTGATTACCAAGGATGACGTGATAGCATATGCAAGTCCGTTGTTCAGGTAGATTTCAATCATTGGAGAAACGGACGATTTTATGTTTTACGTAAACAGGAGGCCGACCCAAAAGAGGATTTTTGAGGTCGGCTTCTTTTGTGTAATGCAGAATGATATTCGGTTGCAATATTTCAGGTTGCAGCCGATTTTTTTTTA
>CASFPH010000042.1 GCA_949296645.1 uncultured Bacteroidales bacterium | reverse complement strand
ACAGGGAAGGACCCACGATAGTGGGAGGGGTTTCCGAAGTCATCCTGACCGTATTATATAATGAAAAAAGAGAGTGTGACCTTTTGGGTCACCCCCTTTCTTTTTCAGGACCAGTTTCAGGCCTGATAAAAAACAAAGAATACCCCACGCTTCCTCTACCCTCCTTCCGCCTCTGCCGTATATCTCCGCTTTGCGGCTTAACAGCCTGGAGAGACTTCTGAAGCACGTCATATTTCTGAGGATAAATCTTAAAAAGGACAGGTAAGTCAACCAGTAAATATTCGGTCACATATCTATTATTCGACAATGCCGGTCATTACATTCCACTCCAATGTTCTGTAATAGTTGTCAAGTTCCTCTGTTCCTGCCGACTGGATATATGTACTCACACCGTAAACCTTTTCAGGATCAAGGCTGACCCCAAGGAAATCGTCTGTCTCGCGATGATATACCACTACCTCGTCAAGAGCCGAAATGAACACTTCAAACTGTTTGTCTGTAGAAAATGATTTCACATAATGGCCAAGGTCATAGAACCATCTCTTGTTAAGTCTGAAATAAGGCTGCATATCGGAAAGGTTCACACGTGAAATCAACTCTCGCTGGGTCTTGACTATATCATGTACCACTCCTGAAAGATTGTCCATTCCGTCAGTCCTGAATAATGAAATCGTTGCACAAGGATACGAATCCGATATACTGTAATAATCGAAAAAGGCATCGCATACCTTTATATATGAAGGCGAAGAAGCAAAGAGTTCACCCAATATCCTGTCATATGGAAAACCTTCCGACAGTATCTCCGCAGGAGATGCTATTATATAATCCGCCTTGTTGCGAAGTTCATATGCCACTTCTATTCCGCCCATAAGGCAGCAGTCGAACATTATGAAGTCGAAATGTACGGGAAGCACTGTCTTCAACTCATCTATATTGCATTCCCTGGAATCCGTTCTGTCATTACCGAATGACTTGACTATCCCTGCATAAGGGTCCTCGGTCATGAACGAATACATTCCGCCGGCCCCCGAAGAAGTCCTGTTATAATAGCCCTGCGGGAGCCAACCCGTTGCATGCGAAGAAAGTATCAGTCCGTATTTCTCGCTTCTGAAAAGTTGCAGAGCCCTTACCAGCACCGAACGCATCACTTCCGGAGAAGCGGAATTCTGGGCTTCATACTCTTCGATTGTCTCATAAACGACCTCTCCGTGCCTGTCTCTGTAAACCCTTTTTAAAGAAGGCACAGAACCCTCTATATCGCTGTACACCAGAAAAACGTTCAGATCGTTTTTTTCAGGCACATAACCTTCAGCCATTTCGGATATATCTTCGGATATATTGTAACTCAAATTGTTGTTTGCCGCAGCATAATAGATTATGGTCTTCCCGTTACGTATTCTCCTTGACTCTATGCTGCATGACGAAATCTGCACCAGAATCGCACACAGAAACACAAGACAGCCAAATGATTTCACTTTTTCCTTCATATCCGCAGTAATAACAATCTGACAAATTTAAAATAATTATAATATATTTGTCAAAAAAATTTAACTCACCTATGTCTATATTAAGAACAATGCTGACTATTTCAGGTTTGTCTGCAGCAATGATTTCATGCTCTGACAAAACGGCGGAAACAAAAGAAGCTGAATTCAGATATCTTGTCGACGAATTCGCGGATGCAAAAATCATCAGATACAGGGTTGACGGATGGGATTCCCTGAACCTCAAACAGAAAGAATACATATATCATCTGTCAGAGGCTGCAAAATGGGGAAGGGACATACTTTTCGACCAGAATTTCAAATACAACCTCCGCATCAGAAAGATGCTCGAAAAAATGATTGCCGCATATTCCGGTGACAAAAACGACAATGAATACCTTCAGTTCATAACATACGCCAAGCGCGTATTCTTCAGCAACGGGATACACCATCATTATGCTGAAGAGAAATTCATTCCAGAATGTTCAAGGGAGTTTTTCAGAAGCCTGATGATAAAGACCGGAGCAGAATCCGACATAGAAGAACTGCTTCCCGTAATATATGATCCTGAACTGTACAGATACAGAAGATATACGGGTTCCGACAAGGACATCCTGACTGCATCCGCAGTCAATTTCTACGAAGGTGTCACCAAACCGGAAGTAGAGAAGTTCTACGGTGCTATGGAAGACCCGAAAGACGAAACTCCGGTTTCCTACGGGCTCAACAGCAAGGTAATAAAGGAGAACGGACAGATCAGGGAACTTACATACAAATCCGGCGGACTTTACGGAAAAGCCATTGACAAAATCATAGGACATCTCGAATCCGCGGCTACCGTTGCTGAAAACGACCTGCAGAAACAGTATATTGCAAAACTCATAGAATATTACAGAACCGGAGACCTGAATACATGGGACGAATACAATATAATGTGGGTCAGGGATACCGATTCCGACGTGGATTTCGTAAACGGTTTCATTGAAAACTACAACGACCCTATGGGAATGAAAGCTACGTGGGAAGCCGTAGTCAACTTCAGGGACAGGGAAGCTTCCAAACGTACAAGGATAATAAGCGATAACGCACAGTGGTTCGAAGACCACTCCCCTATTTCAGACAAATTCAAGAAAAAGGAAGTCAAGGGCGTTTCAGCAAAGGTAATAACAGTAGCATGCCTGGGGGGAGACTGCTACCCTACGGCCCCTATCGGAATCAATCTTCCGAATGCCGACTGGATAAGAAAAGAACACGGATCCAAATCGGTCACCATAGCAAATCTCACCGACGCATATGACAAGGCAGCACAGGAATCACCGAAAAGCATGCTTAATGAATTCTCTTATGACCAGAACGAAATAGACCTGATCAGGAAATTCGGCTCGCTGACAAACAATCTGCATACAGACCTTCATGAATGTCTGGGACACGGTTCCGGACAGTTACTGCCTGGAACATCTCCTAATGCTCTTATGGAAGTAAGTTCCGCACTGGAAGAAGCGAGAGCCGACCTGTTTGCCCTGTACTATCTTGCCGACGAAAAGCTTGTGGAACTCGGAATAATTCCTGACAGGGAAGCATATAAGGCTGAATACATGAACTATATCAAAAACGGCATATTCACCCAGTTCGTAAGGATAGAAAAAGGAAAGAATGTAACACAGGCACATATGCAGGCGAGAAAACTCATAGCCCAGTGGTGCTACGAAAACGGCAGGGACGGAAATATCATAGAACAGAAAAACAGGGACGGAAAAACTTATTTCGTTATAAACGACTTCGAAGGTCTTAGAAACCTTTTCGGAAGGCTGCTCGCAGAACTGCAAAGGATAAAATCAGAAGGAGACTACAAGGCCGGAAGGGCGCTCATAGACAACTATGCGACCAGAATAGACCAGCAACTCCATCAGGAAGTTCTGGAAAGATATGCATCACTCCAGCTCAAACCGTATGGAGGATTCCTCAATCCGGAAATCATACCGGTGGAAAAGGACGGTGAAATTATAGACTACAAAATAGAATACTGTAACGATTATCTGAAACAGATGCTTGATTACGGCAAGAACTACTCCGCGCTGTAGACTGGGAAAATACGGTAAACCAAATGGGTTGTGTCAGAATTTCATATTACGACACAACCCATTTTTATTGACTTCCGACACTGCAATTTCATTCAATGCACAAACTACTTTTTCTCCAGAAGACGTTTCTGCCAGTTCCAGGCAGAAAGGAGCACCTTGTCCAGCGGTGTATCTGCAGACCAGCCCAATACTCTGTTTGCCTTTGAAGGATCGGCCCATACCTTTTCGATGTCCCCTTCTCTTCTGGAAGAAATGACATAAGGCAAGTCCATGCCTGTCGCCTCTCTGAAAACATTCACAAGCTCAAGAACAGAAACGCCTCTTCCAGTACCGAGATTGAAGACTTCGAAAGCTTCGGAATCTGCTTCAAGCATTCTCCTTACAGCCTGTACATGAGCCTTGGCCAGATCAACCACATATATGTAATCCCTTATGCATGATCCGTCCGGAGTGTCATAATCGTCTCCGAATACACTCAGGCATTTTCTTATTCCGGCTGCAGTCTGTGTAATATAAGGTACCAGATTCTGAGGTATTCCTACCGGAAGTTCTCCTATCAATGCGGAAGGATGGGCACCTATCGGATTAAAATATCTCAAAGCCGTAACCTTTAACTCCGGATATGCCTTTACGCAATCCCTCAGGATATCCTCACACATCTGCTTCGTACGTCCGTAAGGTGATTCCGCCGGTTGCAACGGAGCGTTTTCAGAAACAGGCAGGTTTTCAGGTGAGGGTTGCCCGTAAACTGTACATGAGGAAGAAAAGACAATTGAAGCACCTTCGCCGCAATACTCTCTCATAAGCGATACTAGATTCAGCAAGGACTGTAGATTGTTCATATAATATTTGAGAGGATTGCCTACACTCTCACCGACAGCCTTGCTTGCGGCAAAATGGATGGCGGAAGCTATGTCCGGATATTTCATGAAGACCTTACTGAAAGAAGACCGGTCGGCACAGTCAAGTTCCATAAAATCTATCTTGCGTCCGATAATACCTGCAATACCTTCCAGTACGTCAGGTCCCGAATTAGAAAAATTATCCACTGCCACCACATCGAAACCTGCATTTACAAGTTCAACTATGGTATGGGAACCTATATATCCGGTTCCACCTGTAACCAGTACTCTATGTTTCATATAGGATATTTTTGACTATTTTCCCCAAAAGTAGAGAAAAAGAAGAGCTTGTGCAATAATGAACCGACATATATGATATTTGCACAAATAAAATATGTATATTTGCAGGTTGTAATATTATACACTTTTTATCATGATAAAATACGGAATAGCGGCAGACCATGCCGGTTATGAACTAAAGGAACATCTGAAAAAATATCTTGAAAAAAAAGGATACCAGGCAGTAGACTTCGGCACCGACTCTACCGAAAGCATGGACTACCCTGACGTGGCACACCCTCTTGCAGAAGCGCTTGAGGCAGGGGACTTCAATTTCGGCATAGCCATCTGCGGCTCGGGAAACGGCATAAGCATGACACTCAACAAACACCAGAAAACAAGGGCCGCTCTTTGCTGGAATCCGGAACTTGCCGCTCTTGCCAGACAGCACAACAATGCCAACATACTTTCCCTGCCTGCAAGATTCATTTCGGAAACCGAAGCCGAAGCCATCGTAGACAGTTATCTGTCTGCGGAATTCGAAGGTGGAAGACATGAAAGGAGGGTAAACAAAATAGCCTGCATATAACCGCACCTATGGGAGAACTTTACATCCTCGACAAGGAAAACCTGACCGGCGGTCTTGAAAATAACATGGAGCATTATCCTGAAGGGATAGTTGTCCCGATAGACAAGCCGTACGGATGGACATCGGCTGACGTCATAAGGAAAGTGAAGTTCAGATCACAGAGATTCTTCAAGGACAGGAAACTCAAGGTCGGCCACGCCGGCACACTCGATCCGCTGGCAACTGGAATTCTTCTGGTATGTCTCGGAAGAGCCACGAAAAAAGCGGAAGAGCTGCAGTCGGGAAAAAAGGAATACGTGGCAACGGTTAAGTTCGGAGCAACCACACCGTGCTATGATCTGGAAAAGCAAATTGACCGCACATATCCGTATGAGCATATAACGGAAGTACTGATCAAGGAAAAGCTCAAGGATTTCACGGGAGAACAGGATCAGATTCCGCCACTGTTTTCCGCAAAACTGATAAACGGGGTCAGGGCGTATGAATATGCACGCGCGGGAGAAGAGAAGCAACTCAAACCGGCAAGGATAACAATCTATGCCGCAGAACTTCTTAAATATGAAAATGCCGAGGCCCGTATAAGAATAGAATGCAGCAAGGGCACCTATATCCGCTCTTTTGCACGCGACCTCGGGCTGTCTCTCGAAAGCGGGGCCCACCTTACAGCTCTCAGAAGGAGCAGGTCGGGAAACTTTCGCGACACTAACTGCCTTACTGTCGAAGATCTGGAGTCAATAATGAAACTTTAACATACACCGAAAAATATGAAACTATCCCAATTCAATTTTCCGCTGACATACGACAACATAGCAAAATATCCTGCAAAATTCAGGGACGAATCAAGACTCATGATACTCCATAAAGACAGTGGAGAAATAGAACACAAACTGTTCAAGGACATTATCGACTACTGCGATGAAGGTGACCTCTTCATATTCAACGACACAAAGGTCTTTCCTGCAAGGCTCATAGGCAACAAGGAAAAAACGGGAGCCGAGATAGAGGTATTTCTGCTCAGGGAGCTCAACGAAGAACAGAGACTGTGGGACGTTCTTGTCGACCCGGCAAGAAAAATAAGGATAGGGAACAAACTCTACTTCGGAGACAATGACAATATGGTTGCCGAAGTAATCGACAATACTACTTCAAGGGGAAGAACCCTGAGATTCCTTTACGACGGACCGCACGACAAATTCAAAAGCGCGCTATACAAACTGGGAGAAATTCCAGTACCGAAATGGATAAGGCCCAAGGCAGAACCTATCGACAATGAAAGATTCCAGACCATATTTGCAGAAAAGGAGGGTGCCGTGGCATCTCCAGCCGCAGGCCTTCATTTCAGCAGGGAACTGTTCAAGCGTATGGAAATAAAGGGAATCGAGAAAACCTTCCTTACTCTGCACATAGGACTCGGACATTTCAGAACGGTAGACGTGGAAGACCTGTCAAAGCACAAGATGGACTCTGAACAGTTCGAGATTACCGAAGAATGTGCAGACAAGATAAACGCCACCAAAAAGGAAGGGCACAGGATTTTCGCAGTAGGCATAACCGTAAACCGAGCACTTGAAACCAATGTGACCACCAAGGCTGAAATCACACCGTTTACAGGATGGACAAACAAATTCATATTTCCTCCGTATAAATACTCCATAGCTGATGCCCTTGTCACCAACTTTCATCTGCCAATGTCAACCATGCTCATGGCTGTCGCGGCATTCGGAGGATACGACAATGTAATGAATGCATACAAGATTGCATTGGAGCAGGACTACAAATTCGGCACCTACGGAGATGCAATGCTCATAATCTGACGAAATATAACATTATATAAAAAATATTTCCGTTTTATCATATTTCGGCACCGTTAAGTCAGGAGATTTACGGTGCCGATTTTTTTACATATGGACACGGAAAGACATATATTTTACAGAGCGCTCGTCAGACTGTTCAAGTACAAACCTGCAAAATGCACGGCCATCCTTGAAAACATATCCGACCCGGGAATCCTGTTCAGGATGAGCGGGAAACAACTTGCGGAATGCGGATTTACCAAAGACGAAATAACAGGATTGAAAAACAGGGAACTGCTTGAAAATACAAAAAAAAGCCTGGAATGGGAAAAGGCAAACGGAATAGAGGAAATACTGTATACGGACAACAGATATCCGGAAACCCTTTTGCAAACATACGGCTATCCGCCATGTCTGCTGAAAAAAGGATGCGGGAAAATTGACATGAAAAGGAAAACCGTAGCAATAGTAGGTACAAGGAAACCGACAAGATACGGGATTTCCGCTTGTGCATCAATCATAAAAAGACTGGTGGAAATGCCTTCGCCCCCTGTGATAATAAGCGGTCTGGCAGAAGGTATCGATTTCCATGCACATATGCATGCGCTCGATGCAGGATTGCCTACAATCGGCATATCAGCCACCGGACATGACAGGATATATCCTGCATGCAACACAGAACTGTTCAGGGAGGTATCATCCAATGGACTGATATTGAGCGAATATGAAAATGGGACCAGAGCTTCCAAATTCCATTTTCTGCAAAGGAACAGAATAATCGCCGGCATGTCGGACGCAGTTATTATAATAGAATCCAGAATCCGCGGAGGGGCCATGAATACTGCCAACCACGCATTTTCATTCAACCGGGAAGTCTTCGCAGTACCCGGCAGGGTCGGTGACATGTGCTCTGAAGGATGCAACATGCTTATTGCGGACAACAAGGCACATATTCTAAATTCTTTTGAGCATTTCATGAAAATAATGGATTGGGATATGTCAAATAAAGAGTACATTTGCACCGGTAAAACGAATATGCGTTCACTTGAAGAACGCGACAAACACATTATCGCAAAATACCTGCATGAAGAAGGTCCGCATGCAATCCCGGAGATAGCAAAATACACAGGACTGGACGAAAGGACGCTTTTCAGCAAGCTTGCGGAAATGGAAATAGAAGGAATTCTGGAACTTGGTTCCGGAAATGAATACAAACTCGCTTCTGAATATGACGACAGATATTGACATGGACATGAATGCTGACGAAGGGCAGAACTGCCGCTTCATAGACACACACAGCCATCTGTATGACGAATCATTTGCAGATGACGCGGACGAATGTGTAAGAAGATGCATTGAAGCCGGCGTTACCAAAATAATTCTTCCCGGAATTGACATTGCAAGCCATGAAAACATGATGAGGTTTCATGAAAAATACGACGGTTTCACTTTTCCAGCCACAGGCCTGCATCCCACATCAGTCAATTCGGACTGGAAAAGGGAGATTGACTTCGTACTGGATCAGCTGAAAACGTCAAAATATGTCGCCGTCGGCGAAGTAGGCCTTGACACATACTGGAGTGACGAATTCTTAGAAGAACAGAAAGAGGTATTCCGCATACAGATAGAGGCTGCGGCTTCTGCCGGACTCCCGCTTATAATCCATACCAGAAGTGCGACATCAATAACAGTTGAAATAATAAGGGAAATGAGCCATCTCGGGCTGAAAGGTGTGTTCCATGCTTACTCCGGCAGCCTGGAAACGTCCAGAATACTGAAATCGCTCGGCGACTTCAAGTTCGGAATAGGAGGAGTAGTCACCTTCAGGAACTCATCATTGGCGAGGGTAGTTTCCGGACTCTCACCTGAAGACATACTTCTTGAAACGGATTCCCCATGGCTGACACCGGAACCTTACAGAGGAAAAAGGAATGAAAGTTCCTATATACCGCTCATTGCCCGGAAAATCGCGGAAATAAAAGGCATGAGCGTACAGGAAATAGCCATGGCGACTACAAAGAATGCAGAATCACTGTTCAACATATAGAATGACCCATGAACCGGTAAATAAAACAAGCAGATTTATGAAAAAGCAGTCCATACTCCTCATATACACCGGAGGCACCATAGGGATGAAGGAAGATCCGGAAACCCAGGCCCTCAAACCTTTCAATTTCGAACAGATACAGGACGAGGTCCCGGAAATCAGGAAATTCGGGTGCGAAATAGATTCCGTTTCGTTCAATCCTCTTATAGATTCATCCGACGTGGAGCCGTCATTCTGGGTCAAGCTATGCAAGACCATTCAGGAAAACTACGACAGATATGACGGATTCGTAGTCCTTCACGGTACGGATACAATGTCCTACTCCGCTTCAGCATTGAGCTTTATGCTGGAAAACCTTGAAAAGCCGGTCATATTCACCGGCAGCCAGCTTCCGATCGGCATGCTGCGTACAGACGGAAAGGAGAATCTGATTTCGTCGATAGAAATAGCTTGCGCCAGAAGGGAAGACGGACATGCCATGGTACCCGAAGTATGTATTTTCTTCGACAGCCAGCTGTTCAGAGGCAACAGAACGACAAAATACAGTTCCGAAAACTTCAGGGCTTTCAAATCCGCTAATCTTCCACCTCTGGCAGAAGCAGGAATACATATAAAATACAACAAGAAGATCATAATATATCCTGAAACATGGGGCAAAAAACTGGAGATAAAGACTACGCTCAACACATCTGTCGCAGTGATGAAACTGTTCCCCGGAATCACTGACTCGATCATGGAAGCAATACTGTACAATCCTGAAATAAAATCGGTAATTATAGAGACTTATGGTGCAGGAAACGCCCCTACTTCGCAGGGATTCCTCTCCAAGATAAAAAGATCCGCCGACATGGGCAAAATCATCGTCAACGTGACACAGTGCCAGGCCGGATCAGTAAACATGGGAACCTATGAAGCTGGACTGTATCTCGAAAAGGCCGGCGTAATCAGCGGTCATGACATCACTATTGAGGCAGCCATAGCAAAATTATTTTTTTTAACAGGTTATACGTCTGATTTTAAAGAAATTAAATACCTTATGAGCAGAAATCTGAGGGGAGAAATAACATTAGAGTGACAATAATTGAAAATTTTTGCCTAAATTGCACGGTGTTTTATGGAGAGGTGGCCGAGTGGTCTAAGGCGCACGCCTGGAAAGTGTGTAAACTCCAAAAGGGTTTCGCGGGTTCGAATCCCGCCCTCTCCGCTTGATAAGGACTAATAACTATAACTATTTTAATACATTGTTTAATACTTTAATCACACAAAAATTTATGAAAAAAATTTTCATGGTTTTGGCAGTAATTGGTCTGATTGCAATTTCTGCTGAGTATGCAATTGCACAGGAAGCAGCTGCAGATCTAACAGTACAACAAGAGATGCCAGTTCACCAGCAAATCAAAGCTAAATTCATCGAAGGTGGTGCAGGCTTCATGGGTCTTGTTCTTGCCTGCTTGATATTTGGCTTGGCATTTGCCATTGAAAGAATCATTTATCTGAATCTGGCAACTACAAACACAAAGAAACTCCTTGCTAAAATAGAAGAAGCTCTTGCAACCGGCGGAGTTGAAGCTGCCAAAGAAGTGTGCCGTAATACTCGCGGTCCTGTAGCAAGCATTTTCTATCAGGGTCTTGACAGATGGGATCAGGGTCTTGAAGTTGTTGAAAAGTCAGTTGTTTCATACGGTTCCGTTCAGATGAGCCTTCTTGAAAGAGGCCTCTCATGGATCCAGCTCTTCATCGCTATCGCTCCTATGTTGGGATTCTTGGGAACAGTTATCGGTATGATCGCTGCATTCGACGCTATCGAAGCTGCAGGTGATATCTCTCCTAACGTTGTTGCAAGCGGTATCAAGGTTGCGTTGATCACCACAGTCGGCGGTCTTATCGTTGCCATCATCCTTCAGTTGTTCTATAACTATATCGTTTCTAAAATTGACTCTATCGTCGTTGCAATGGAAGACGCTTCCATCAGCCTTATAGATATTCTTGTAAAGTTCAAAAAATAAATAGACCGCTATGAGCAATAAATTACTGAAATATTTTTCATACGTTCTATTGGCAGTCTCAGCCATCATTGCCATCTATTTCTACATGGATACTGCAAGCGATGCGAGAACCGTTGCTCTTTTGAACTGGACATATATCCTTTTCGGACTTGCCATAGTAGCGGCACTTGTACTTCCGCTGTTCAACATGTTCGGAAACCCTAAAGCAGTCAAAAGAAGCATACGTAATCTGGTAATAGTCGTAGTCGTATGTGGAGCAGCCTACCTCTTGGCATCAGGCGATCCCGTACCGGTTTCAGCAGCAGTCAAGACTACTCCTGCTGACTTCAAAATGACAGATACATTATTGATTATTACATATGTTCTTACGGCAGCTGCTATATTGGCAATCATCGCCGGAAGCATTGTCAATATAATCAGAAACCGTTAATTTTAAATCTATTAGTATGGCAAGACCAGTTCCAGAAATAAATGCAGGTTCAACTGCCGACATTGCATTCCTTCTGCTTATCTTCTTCCTGGTGACTACAACCATGGATGTTGACGCAGGTCTGCAACGTCGTCTTCCTCCGATGCCTGACAAGGATCAGCAACAGTCCGACGCAAGAATCAACAAGAGGAACATCATAGTAGTAAAGATAAGTTCCAGTGACAGACTGTTCGCCGGAGATGAAATTCTAGATGTCAGCCAGCTAAAAGACAAAATCATTGAATTCGTGACAAATCCTGCAAATCTTGACAACCTGCCAGAAAAGGAAGTCAAGGAAATTGAAGGATTCGGACCATATCCTGTTTCCAAAGGTGTTATTTCTCTGCAGAATGACCGCGGTACAAGTTACAAGTCCTATATCGAAGTTCAGAACGAACTCGTAAAGGCTATCAACGAGATCCGCGACAATTTCTCAATGAGCAATTTCGGCAAGAAATACATCGCCCTGTCTGAGGACCAGCAGAGAATCGTAAGGGAAGCTATCCCTTCAAACATCTCGGAAGCAGAACCTAAGGATGTTACGAAACACTAAGAAGGAGGTAAAAAATGGCAAAATTTGCAAGAAAAAACAAAGGCGGAATGCCGGGTATAAATACTTCGTCGCTTCCGGATATCATCTTCATGCTGCTGTTCTTCTTCATGGTGTCAACATCAATGCGTGAAACCGAACGTCTTGTTATGGTGAAGGTGCCTGAAGCAAGTGAAGTTGCAAAACTTGAAAGAAAAGACCTTGCTTCCTATATAAATGTAGGTACACCTATTCCAAGCTATCAGGGGCAGTACGGTACTGACGCAAGAATTCAGTTGAACGACTCTTTTAAGACTGTAGACGACATCCGTGACTTTATAGCAGCAGAACGTGAAACAATGAGCGAAGACGAAAGAAGCTTCATGACAGTTTCAATCAAAGCCGATGAAAACGTCAGAATGGGTATCATTACAGATATCAAACAGGAGCTCCGCCGTTGTTCAGCTCTTAAAATCATGTACTCTGCAAGGAAACCGGCAACTCAGAACTACTAGTTGATTCCGGGTTCAATAAAAATGAGGGGCCGACCCAAAAGAGATTTTTTGGTCGGTCTCTTTGTTTTATTATAGATAAAGATGTCCACCTTACTTATTGCCGGAGCAGGAGGTCTCCGGAAAG
>CASFPH010000041.1 GCA_949296645.1 uncultured Bacteroidales bacterium | reverse complement strand
TACAATATTGTCAATGAACTGGATGGTTCTACCGAACCTAGTTTGTTTTAATTGTTAAACTTTATAATTATCGTCCGGAACTTTTACCGGACAGTAATGTGGTGAAATAAAAAATTGAAATCTTTCGATTTTCTAAAAGATTTTTAGCAAAATGATGAATACGGTCAGTTTGAGTATGTCTTTCCCGCGCCTGAGATGCGTTTTTACCGTATTTTCCGATACTCCGAGTTCTTCTGCGGTCTGAGATATCCGTTTGTTTTCGAAATATATTTTTCTGATTACCTCCCTGCATTTGTCAGGCAGACTCTCAACCTTTCTGGATATCTCTTCCAGTTTGTCAAAATATTCAAGAATGTCTTCAAGGGCATCATCTTCAAGGAAAAAGGACGGAACCGATTCCAAGGTTACCGAATGCAATTTGGAATGTGTGCGAAAATAATCAACTGAAGAATTACGTACTGTCCTGAAAAGGTATGCTGTAGGATTAGCAACGGATTTCCAGTTCTCCCACAACCTGACATACGCCTCCTGTACTATATCCTCGGAAACGGATGAAGGTACACCAAGTTTCTCCGAATATATCACAAGATGATTGTAACGCTCATCATACAGTTTTCTGAAACTGTCTATTTTTACAGCAATTTTCATTATATGCCGTTGCAGGGCTATTTTATGACAATCTTTCTGTCAAATACGGAAACAATGTCTCCGGTACTTACATTATATCCATCACTGTCTACAAGGCCGACAATGTCTCCGGTCTTAAGTGATGAATATGATGACACGGCTGATATTGCAACTGTCAGTTTGTCAGCCAACATTCTGCCGTCCTTACCTGCGGCAGATGCGAATACATCAATATCGTCCGGTTGGGATATTATGGTCGAATTGTCCAGCATATTGCCGGCAAATCCTCCTGCCGGAGCATTGGGACAGATATTATCCTCAACAAGACAGGTCTCCGGCACTCCATAGATAAGAACTCCATCACCGCATTTGGTAAAGTACCGGTATGCAAATTTCGGAGATATGCATTTGCCTGCGCGGTCTATTTTTGCATATACGAAACGATATGCTTTCAGCTCGCGTATACCTTCAGGAACATAATAGACTTCTCCGTCCCGGTTCATCGTCGAATCGGGACGGAAAAATATACTATTGTCTTTTATAAAAAAAAGATTCATCTGTCAGTACCGGAACGCATCAGCGCATCTTAAGTTTGATTTCCGTAAGTACCTTTTTAGTATCCAACGTAAAGTCGCCGTTCATCATCCACGAATAGTAGCTTGGCTCGTTTCTCAAAACATCTTCAACCGGTTTGCCCTTGTGTTTCCCGAAATTGAATACAGGAACATCATTATCATTATATACTATCCTGCCCGCATAATCGGCAAAACGGCTTTTTGTCGAAAAGTCACTCAGAAACTGAATGTCGTTCCTGAGTCCGTCTGGGTATTTGTCCAACTGGGCCATCAGAACTTCGTACGTGGCCATCGTGTCCGACTCGGCTGAATGTGCATTTTCGAGATCCTTATGGCAATAGAACTTGTATGCTGCACTCAATGTCCGCTGTTCCATTTTGTGAAAAATCACCTGCACATCCACAAGATGCCGTTTTCTGAAATCGAAGTCTACACCGGCACGCAGGAATTCTTCGGACAGAAGGGGAATATCGAATTTTGTGGAATTGTACCCCGCAATATCGCATCCTGACAACCAGTTGGCAAAACTTTTTGCAATCTCCTTGAATGTAGGACAATCCTTGACATCATCCTGGGATATTCCGTGGATAGCCTGCGCTTCCTTGGATATCGGTATTGTAGGATTTATTCTGCGCGTTTTGGTTTCAGTAGTTCCGTCCGGCATCACCTTGACAGCGGAAATCTCCACTATACGGTCATATGCGACATTGAGACCGGTACTCTCTATATCAAAAAACACTATCGGATTTTTCAGATTCAGTTGCATGTCTTATTGTGTTTTTCAGGCATTGATCATCATAGGCATTACAAGAGCGGACACTTCTTCGTTTTCATCCGTATTGTAAGCGCCCTTTATAAGTACCGCCCTGTTGGAATCATACAGCTGAACGCATATGTCCTCATAAGGCATATTCGACAGGGTATCGATAAGTATCGTGGACTTGAAGCCTATCTGCATAGGTTCTCCCTCGTACTGGCACACCATGTCTTCGTTTGCCGCCAGAGAAAAGTCTATGTCCTGTGCGGATATGTTTACCATATTCATTGACAGGTCCAGTTTTATAAGACTTGTACCTGGATTGGCGCACACTGAAACCCTTCGTACAGCATGCAGCATGCCTATTCTGTTTATAATCATGTGATTATTATTGTTCTTCGGTATTATGGACCTGTAAGAAGGATAATTGCCTTCTATGAGGCGTGAGACCAGAAGATTGTTTTCATATTCGAAATAAGCATTCCTGCTGTCGTAGCTTATCTTAACGATCATATCCGATTTAGGAAGAATGGATTTCAGGATTGCGGCAGGCTTCTTGGGAAGAATGAAGGAAGATTTTTCCGCGCTTTTTATATCATGCCTTTCATAATATGCCAGCTTGTGGGAATCGGTAGCCACAAGCGTAAGCATATCCGGTTCCATATCGAAATAGACCCCGTTCATTATCGGTCTCAAGTCTTCGTTTGCCGACGCGTACTGGGTTCTGGAAAGACCTTCGAGCAACACTTCGGATTTTATTTCCAGTATTCTGCGTTCGCTGTTTAGTCCCGGAATCTCCGGATATTCCGATGCATCTATCATAGGCAATTGTGAATGCCCGGTCAACCATCTTATCTCTATAACCTTGCGTTCATCGTCTGTCCTGAATTCCAAAGGCTGGTCGGGGAATTCCTTGATGGATTCCGTAAGCAGTCTTGCCGGAACAGCTATTTCTCCTTCTTCCATTATTTCCGCAACCTCTATATTGCTTTTCAATGTGGTTTCAGAATCAGAAGCGGTCACTACGAACACCCCGTCCCTGATAGAGAAAAGAAAATTGTCAAGAATAGGTTGTGGGCTTTTTCCACCAATCACTTTAGAAACGGCCTGTAATCCAGCAGACAGTCCCAGACTTGATACAACGAATTTCATATTGTCATCCTAATAAATTAACTCATGTTCAAAATGCAAATCTACATAAAAATGGCATATAATTTGCGTTCGGATATGATAAAAATTTTTATGGATATGAAAAAGAATATATTGACAATTTTATTATCGTTGATAGCGGGAGGTCTGGCTGCTTACGGAATAGTAAGCCTGAAAGACAGGAATAATGTTGTATATTCATACTCTGACAATATGTCCATTCCCAATTACACGGATGTGAAATTTGAAGAGGGACATTTCCCGGATTTTACGTTTGCTGCAGAAAACGCTGTAAAGGCAGTGGTTCATGTCAAGGTTATTGTCAAAGAAACGGCCCAGCCGTCAATTTTTGATTTTTTCTTCGGTTACGGTGGTGAAATGCCGCAGAGGGAAATGGTAGGTGCCGGTTCCGGAGTAATCATATCGAGCGACGGTTATATCGTTACGAACAATCATGTGATTGAAGGTGCGGACAATATCCAGGTAACTTTGGACAACAACAAGTCTTATAAGGCAAAACTTGTGGGTACGGATCCTGCTACAGATATTGCTTTACTAAAAATAGATGCCGAAAACCTTCCGGTAATACCTTACGGCGATTCGGATGAATTGAGACTCGGCGAATGGGTTCTGGCAATAGGTAATCCGTACAATCTCCGTTCGACAATAACTGCCGGCATTGTAAGTGCAAAAGCCAGATCCATGCCGAATTACAGCGGAGAATTCAGGATTGAATCCTTTATACAGACCGATGCTGCCGTGAATTCCGGAAACAGCGGCGGAGCCCTTGTGAACACAAAAGGCGAACTTGTCGGAATAAATACTGCAATAGCCAGCAAGACAGGGTCATACGCTGGATATTCGTTTGCGGTTCCGGTAACCATAGTCAGGAAGGTCGTTGCGGACCTCAAGGAGTTCGGACAGGTACAGAGAGCCGTTCTTGGAATAACGATGCAGAATCTTACAGATGAATATGCAAAAGAATTAGGGCTTAATACCGCTCAAGGTGTATATATATATGAAGTGGAAAGAGGCGGAGCAGCGGACATGGCCGGAATAAAGAAAGGCGACGTACTTGTTGCGATAAACGGCAGCAAGATAAAGAACGGTGCGGAAGTTCAGGAACATGTTTCAAAATACAGACCTGGAGATGAGATTGAAATAACTACTCTCCGCGGTGACAAGGAAATAAGGTCTACCTTCAAGCTACAGGGCAAATCAACCGGACGTCTTTATGCCGACAACGGTTCAATGAATCTGTTCGGTGCTGAACTTGCGGCTGCTTCAGAAGACAAGCTTGAAAAGCTGGGACTTGAAGGTGGAGTTGAAGTAAAATCCATTTCGAAGGGAAAGCTTATGGATGCCGGTATAAAGAAAGGGTTCATAATAACATACGTCAACCAATACAGCGTTTCGGATCCGAAGGATATAAACGATATCATATCCAAATCAAGAAGATCCATACTGATAGAAGGGGTTTATCCTGACGGAAAGGTATATTACTATGGAATAGGAATTTAATTATTTGCTGAATATAGAAAATTTTTATATATCTTTGCATGATATTTTTTATTCATGAGACAGCTAAAAATCACTAAATCAATTACAAACAGGGAAAGCGCATCCCTGGACAAGTACCTTCAGGAGATAGGAAGGGAGGAATTAATCACTGTAGAGGACGAAGTTGAACTGGCGCAGAGAATCAGAAAAGGGGATCAGGCAGCACTGGAGAAATTGACCAGAGCAAATCTCAGGTTCGTGGTTTCTGTGGCAAAGCAATATCAGAATCAGGGATTAAGTTTGCCGGACCTTATCAACGAAGGCAATCTTGGATTGATAAAGGCAGCGGAAAAATTTGATGAAACAAGAGGATTCAAATTCATATCCTATGCCGTGTGGTGGATAAGACAGTCAATACTGCAGGCTCTCGCTGAACAGTCCAGAATAGTAAGACTGCCTCTTAATCAGGTAGGCTCTCTCAACAAGATAAATAAGGCTCTTTCAAAATTCGAGCAGAAGAACGAACGTATGCCTTCATCTGAAGAACTTGC
This sequence comes from uncultured Bacteroidales bacterium, assembly GCA_949296645.1. Lineage (GTDB taxonomy): Bacteria > Bacteroidota > Bacteroidia > Bacteroidales > UBA932 > CALUPD01. The sequence goes on along the minus strand of CASFPH010000041.1, from coordinate 8,472 downwards.
GGAAATGCTTGATATTCCCAAGGACAAGATTGCGGACACACTGCGTGTTTCAGGAAGACATGTTTCCGTAGATGCTCCTTTTGTTGACGGAGAAGACAACAATCTGCTGGATGTACTTGTAAACAACGATTCACCTAATGCAGACAGGGGGCTTGTCAATGAATCGCTCAACAAGGAAATAGAAAGGGCGCTTTCCACACTTACCGAACGTGAAAGGGACATTGTAAAATATTTCTTCGGAATCGGTACACAGGAAATGACACTTGAAGAAATAGGAGAACATTTCGAACTGACAAGGGAAAGAGTCAGACAGATTAAGGAAAAAGCTATCAGACGACTCAGACATAGCGCAAGAAGCAAATTGCTAAAAAGCTATCTGGGATAGTCGGATATCACCCGATATGATAAAGAGGGGGACGTGTCAAAAGAGACATGCCCCCTTCTTCTTTTTCAAGGACGGTGTCTTTAAGCCCATGTGCGGATTCGCCCTGAATTCGCACGTGGGCGATTTCCCGACTGCCTTCCGGCGTGTTCCGGCGGTTTGCGGCGATTTTCGGCTGCTACGTGTTTTCCGGCGGTTTTGGGTGTTTTTCGGCGGTTTACGGCAAGTGTGCAAGGTTCGTTTTTACATATCACTGATAATCAGCAAAGTACTTCGAAGCCGCCAACAGACTCACCCGCGCCTACGGAAGAAAAATTGAGCCAATCCCCGCCAGAGGGCACTCTGAGGCATGTTGCGTTTCCGGGGCCAAATCGAGTGTACAGTCGGCGTCGTACTGAACTATCTGAAAATGAACTGATTGACGCGGAGGGCTCTTACGGACTCGCCTGGATTTCGGGTGTTTTTCAGGCGAGTGTGCAGGCTGTGTTTTCATATATTGCTGAAAATCAACAAAATACCTCGGAGTCGCCAACAGACTCACCCGCCGCCGCGAAAGAAAAATTGAGCCAATCCCCGCCAGAAGGCACTCTGAGGCAGGTCACGTTTCCGGGGCCAAATCGAGTGTGTAATCGGCGTCGTACTGAACTATCTGAAAATGAACTGATTGACGCGAAGGGCTCTTACGGACTCGTCTGGATTTCGGGCGTTTTTCGAGCGGTTTTCAGATTAGTATCGAAAATTCATTTCCCAGATTACATGACTACCAGTCAATCACACTGTTTACCACAGTCCTTTGCTCGCAGGATGTTTTACGGAGATATATTCTCGTAGTCTCAATGTTCTCATGTCCCATAAGATCTGCCAGCAATGCAATGTCATGATACTTGTTAAGAAAATTCTTGGCAAAGCGGTGTCTGAACGAATGCGGATAAACTACTTTTGGATCTATCCCGTAAAGTAGAGCGAAATGTTTCAGTTGAAAAGATACTCCCCTCGGTGAAATTCTGTTGCCGAATCTGTTTAGAAAAATGAAACCTCTTTCTATATTCTGGGTCCTCAGCCAACTCAAAAGTTCCGCACAGAGATTGTCCGGAATGTACAGTCTGCGTATCTTGCCACCTTTCGTATATATGTCGGCGGCTCCTTTTACAAGATCCTCCACTCTTATTTTAAGCAACTCGCTTATTCTTGCACCTGTTGCAGCCATTGTCCATATCATGAAATACCACTTTACATGGCCGTCATCAAGAAGATGTTTTTTGAATTTTCTGTACTCAGAATCACTTATTACATTCTCGAGTTGTTTACTTTCATGCACTCTTACAAATTTCAGTTTAAGCTTATCGTTTCCGGAAAATTCCAGATATCTGTTTATTGCCTGAATTTTCAGATTTACGCTTCTTGGACTGTAATTGTCAATCAGATATGATTTATAAGACATCAGTCCTGAAAAGCTGAAACTGCCGCATCTGTCAATATAACTTTTAACACTTCCTGAATACGAAACTATCGTGTTGCCGGATAGTCCTGAATCCCTAAGAAAAATCATAAATTCCTCTATCATAACATCTTATATTTTGCAATTTTCTTCCTATAATGCGTAATATAAGAAGTTAAGGAAAAGCAGGTTTCTGAAGAATCAGGAATGGCGTTAAGAATACTTACACGAAAATTCACTGGAAATTTTCCCATTATCTACCTTTTGCCGTTCAGCCATCTGGCGGCACTTTCTCCAGCCAGTGAGCCTGTAGAGAATGCTATCTGGAGATTGTATCCGCCAGTATCCGCATCCAGATCCAGAATCTCGCCTGCAAAGAAAAGGCCTTCGCACAATTTTGAAGAAAGATTCTTGTGTCTTATTTCAGACATGTCAATACCGCCGGCAGTAACTACCGCCCTTCTGTAGCCTACATATCCTGAAACGCGAAAAGTCCAGTGTTTCAATGCAAATGCAAGATTATTCAGCGACAGTTTTACGGAATTCTCCTTACAGGAAGAAACAAAAGGGGCTATCATCGCTTTAGGAACGAATCCGCGCAGTACTGACTCTATTGGCGTCTTTTCAGAGTACCTGCCTTCCACAATCTCCCTTTTGATACGTACAGCAAGTTCATCTTCTCCAACAGCCGGTTTCAGGTCAATGACAACACTGATTCTGCCACCGTTATCAAGAGACTTTACTGCACGTCTGCTTATCTTGAATCCGACAGGGCCTTCAATACCACCATCCGTAAAATCAATATCTCCGAATTCGCTCTGAAGAAGCACGGACGATTCATAAAGATCGACCCTAACGTTCTTGAGCGATATTCCTTCAAGTCTCCTGTCATAGCCGGACGGCACAAGTGCAGTAAGGGAAGGGAATGTACGTGTAAGCTTATGACCGAGCGATACGGCCAGAGCATATCCGGATCCGTCACTTCCGGTTGCAGGATAGGACAGGCCTCCGGTAGCGATTACCAGAGCTCTTGATGAATATGTTTTTCCGCACCCGTCACTGCCGCATGTTTCCAGTACAAAACCTCCGTCCCTGCCGGCCACTGAAATCACAGGAGAGGATGTAATTACGACAACACCTCTTTTTTCCGCCTCAGACAGAAGTACATCGACTACATCAGAAGCCTTCATCGATGCGGGATACACCCTGTCCCCTCTTTCTACGACCAACGGCAGTCCTATGTTCTCGAAAAAACGCATGGTATCTTCATTTGAAAAAGAATAGAACGCCGGTCTGAACAATTTCGGATCGGGATGGACATGAAGCGAAAACTCGTTCCATTTCCTTGTATTCGTAATATTGCACCTGCCCTTTCCCGTTATCCTGATTTTACGCCCGCATGAAGGCATTTTTTCCAGGACTGCGACTCGCAAGAGAGAATCGGTCGATGATAATACGGACGATAATACGGCGGAAGCCTTTATAGCGGCCATCAGTCCGGCAGCTCCTCCTCCTACAATTATTATATCGAATTTTTCCATTACGTCCAGACAGTTTAAATGAAACAGGCGGTGCGTCAAATTACCAGTTTGCACACACCGCCCTTCGTATTGTTTCAATTCGGAATTTCTGAAGGAACCAGAGAATCCGATCAATAAATCTTGGCTTCTTCCTTTCCGTCAAGAACGGCAAGTCCGTTCATTGCCAGAGCGCCCATTTCATCTTCACCCGGATATACCCTGACAGGGGCAATGAATTTCACCATATCCTCTATCTGCTTCATCATAGGCTTGTTATACGCAATGCCACCCGTTATGAGTATCGCATCTACGTTTCCGCTCAATACTACGGCCATCGAACCTACACATTTCGCAACATTGTATGCAAATGCATCCGAAATAAGAGTGAACTTAGGATCACCTTCCGCTACCTTGTTTTCAACCTCCATCATGGAGTTCGTACCAAGATGCGCTACTATTCCGCCTTTGCCGACAATCATCGATTTTACCTGGTCATATGTATATTCACCGGAAAAACAAGCTTTTGCCAGCTGCAGAGCAGGCAATGTACCGGATCTTTCGGGAGAAAAAGGACCTTCACCGTCAAGGGCATTGTTCACATCGATAATCCTGCCCCTGCAATGTGCTCCGACAGAAACCCCGCCACCGAGATGCACTACAATCAGGTTGAGATCGGAATATGACTTACCTACCGATTCGGCGTACATTCTGGCGATTGCCCTCTGGTTCAATGCATGGAAAATGGATATTTTCGGGAACAGCGGGTGTCCTGAAATCCTTGCCACATCCTGCAGTTCATCCACCACTACAGGGTCCGCTATGAAAGCCCTGCATCCCGGGACCTGTTTTGCAAGGTTGTCTGCTATTATGGCTCCAAGATTGCTTGCATGCTCACCCTGAGCAGCTTCGCGAAGATCGGAAATCATTTTTTCATTCACTTCATAAACGCCTGCAGGTATCGGTTTCAGCAGTCCGCCTCTTCCAACTATGGCAGTCAGGGAATTCAACTCCACTCCGTTCTCTTTCAAGGCTTCCAGAATGGTATCACGCCTGAATTCATACTGGTCGATAATCCTGTCATATTTTGAAATCTCTTCAGAAGAGTGCCTTAACGTTTTGACAAAAACCTGCTCTATTTCATTGTAAAGAGCAATTTTCGTAGATGTAGAACCTGGATTTATTGCTAATATCAGTCTCGACATAATAAAACTATATATCAGTGATTATTTGGCAGTCAATGCAGCCAGTGCTATTGAATTCAGTTTTGTCTCTATGCTGTCAGCCCTGCTTGAGAGTACGCATGGAGCGGATGCACCCGCTACTATTGCAGCCTGTTTGACTCCTACGCATATCTGGGAGTTGACTTTGTAGAATACGTTTGCGGATTCAATGTTAGGGAATACCAGACAGTCTGCATCACCGGCTACCGGGCTGACAAGTTTCTTGACAGCTACTGCTTCTTCAGAAAGAGCCACATCAAGAGCAAGAGGACCGTCTATCAGGCAGCCGCCTATCTGTCCTCTGTCTCCCATTTTGGAGATTATTGCAGCCTCAACGCACGCAGGCATGCCAGGAAGCATCTGTTCAGTAGCTGCGATAACGGCAACCTTTGGTTTTTCTATACCGAGAGCCTTTGCTGTGTTGACGAGATATTTTGTAATGGCAACTTTCTGATTCAGATCCGGAGCAGGAATTACGGCCATGTCACCGAGTATAAGAAGTTTGTGGTAGTTAGGATTCTGAAGCACTGCAACATGACTGAGAACCGCCTTAGGAGGGAGGAGTCCCTTTTCCTTGTTCAGGATAGCCCTCATATATTTGTCAGTGCTGCAAAGACCTTTCATAAGGATGTCGCCTTCACCGTTCTTCACCATTTCAACAGCCGTAGCCACAGCCTTGAGTTCTTCAGCAATATGGACGATTTTGAATTTGTTCACGTCTATTCCTTCATGTTCGCATACCTGTCTGATGAGTTTCTCGTCGCCGACAAGTGTAGCCTCAACGATACCGGCATCAACAGCCTTACCTGCGGCACCTATAGTATGGTCATCTACAGCCCATGCTGCTACAAGTCTTTTCTTTGCTTTTGATCTTAACTGTTCAAAAATCTGTTCGAAATTTGTAATCATGATTAATGTATTTTAATTGTATTTCCAATTTGACTATCGTTCATTTACTTTGCAAGAGCCATTGTATCCCTTGCTATCACAAGTTCCTCGTTTGTAGTAACTGCAGCAACCTTCACTCTGGAACCTTCCTTTGTAAGAAGGATATCCTTGCCTCTTACACCCTTGTTGGCTTCGGAATCAAAATCCACACCGAGGTATTCAAGCTGTTTTGAAACGATTTCCCTTGTATCCGGATCATTTTCACCTATTCCGCCTGTAAACACGACCATATCGAGACCGCCCATCGCAGCGCTGTAGGCTCCTATATATTTTATCACTCCGTATCTGAACATGTCGAGTGCAAGCTCTGCTCTCTTGTTACCTTCGGCAGCAGCCTTTTCCACATCTCTCGTATCTGAAGAAATACCCGATACGCCAAGGAAACCGCTCTTCTTGTTGAGTACCGTATTTATTCCATGTGCATCAAGGCCTTCCTTTTCCTGAAGGAAAGTAACCACACCTACATCAAGATTACCGCACCTTGTCCCCATCACTACACCTTCAACAGGAGTGAAGCCCATTGATGTATCAATCGACTTTCCGTTCTTTATGGCAGTAACCGAACCTCCGTTGCCGAGGTGGCAGGTAACTATTTTCGAATTGTTGAAATCCACTCCGAAAAGTTCGCACGCCTTCTGTGCTACGAACTTGTGGCTTGTTCCGTGGAAACCGTACCTGCGTACGCCGTATTTCTCATAATATTCATATGGAATTGCATATGAGAAAGAATATGCAGGCATTGTCTGATGGAATGAAGTATCAAAAACTGCAACCTGAGGAACAGAAGGGAGCAATGAAGAAATGGCCTTTATACCAAGAAGGTTTGCCGGATTGTGAAGAGGGGCAAGCTCGCAGCATTTTTCAATACCCTTTATCACTTCGTCATCTACGAGACGGCTCGAAACGAAATACTCTCCTCCATGTGCCACCCTGTGACCTACGGCATTTATTTCAGAAAGCGATTTAAGGACTCCCCTTTCAGAATCGCAGACAAGATCCAACACGCTTTTTATACCTTCCGTATGATCGGCTATAGGCTTCTGGATCTCATATTTGTCCTTTCCCGTAACCTTATGTGAAACAATTCCCACTTCAAGACCGATTCTTTCAACCAGCCCCTTGGCCAGCAAAGAATAATCGGAATCACTTCTCATATCCAGTACCTGGTACTTCAAAGAAGAACTTCCACAATTCAATACTAAAACTATCATTACCCGTGAATTTTTAAATAATATTTGATTAATTCTACAAAGTTAATTCAATATAGGCTCTAAAACCAAAAAATTTAAACATATTTTGTTCATTTTTCGCTAACTTGCAACAAAATGGAGGGAAGGAATGAAGGGTTGTTACAATATATTCATATTTTCGGCAGCAGTCGCAGCCGGAATCACACTCACGGACACTTTTACTGCAGGCAATCATACATGCATTACATCCCGGCTACCTGCATTTGCCCCATGTACTTTTTTCCTGTGCATGTCATATTCAATATTCATTTTCTGCAAAAGGACTTCCGCTTTCAGAGATCCTCTTCTGTCGCTGTCGATTTTCATCACGTTCCTCTTTTACGGCTACGGTCTCGCTTTATCGGGAAAAACTGACGGACAGGAGCATGAAAACCGGGAAAAGGGAGGAATCCACCCGTTTTACGAAAGCAGCATGGTTTCAGGAAGGGCCGGCAGTTTCACTTTTTCAGGCAAGTATCTCATAACCGACATAACATGCCGTGACGGTACAAAAATGAGGATATTCTGCAAAGATCAGGACAAAACAGCCGAAGCAGGCGATTACATAAGGTGCCGCGCCTATGTCATACCTGCAAAGGCCTGTCCTATAGGATTCTGTGACAGCATTTCGATAATACGCAATGACAGCAAGAACATTACAATCTGGGAACGGATAAAAAGAATGAACCTGTCAGTGTGCAGAAGAATCGACAGGATTGCCGGACTTCATCTTGAACAAGGAGAAGAAGCGGAACTCACATGTTCCGTGGCAAAAGCTCTGCTCACCGGGAACAGGGCATGGTTGAAAAAGGAAACAGTGGAAAGTTTCAAAAGCAGCGGCATAATGCACCTGTTGGCACTTTCAGGGCTTCACATGGGAATAATTGGAATAATGATTTCACGCTTACTGTACCTGATTCCACGGGAAAAATACGGAACGCTCATAAGGTATCTGCTGACAATGGCCATGATATGGTCTTACACGGCAATAAGCGGACTCGGCATATCCACAATAAGAGCTGCAGTTTTTATCACGATAAGGGAAACCGGAAAACTTTTCTTCAGACAGTCATCAGGAGAAAGCACCATTGCGGCTACTGTCCTTATACTTGTTTCGTTCAACCCTGATATCATTTACGATATCGGATTCCAGCTCTCATTCAGTGCCGTGTGCGGAATAATATTCCTGTATCCCGCAACAAGGGAACTGTATGCCGGACATATCAGGCCCGGACTGCTCATGAAACTGGCGGACTCCGCAGCAATAACAGTAATCTGCCAGTTATCGTCGGGGAGCGTAGCACTCTGCTATTTTTCCACATTCCCCAGATTCTTTCTGATAAGCAACATATTCGCAATACCGCTGGCAAGTGTAACGATCTATACCGGCTGTGCATCGCTTTTACTGGGGAACATACCATTCATAGGAGGATATTGTGTTACAGCTATGCATTACAGCATACTTCTGATGAACATGATTGCGGAATTATTCGCATAGGCGACATTTTTTTTGGATATATGAAAATTATTCCTACCTTTGCAATCCCTGACGGAAAGGGAGCATAGCTCAGTTGGTTTAGAGCATCTGCCTTACAAGCAGAGGGTCGGGGGTTCGACTCCCTCTGCTCCCACTAAAGAGGGTGACCCAAAAGCCATATGATATGGTTCAAAGGGTTACCCTCTTTTCGTTGCATTCAGATACGTCAACAGGAGATATAAATTAACGGTTATCCTC
>CASFPH010000040.1 GCA_949296645.1 uncultured Bacteroidales bacterium | reverse complement strand
AGGTTATAATAAGCAACCTTATATCCGTTCATGCAGGCCTGATGACCAAACGCTGTACCCAACCAGCTTTTACCGGTACCGGCAGCACCCGTAATAAGTTGTCATATTGATGCAATCTCTTTTTTGTATGCCACGAAAACATAGTATCTTTGTTGTGATTCAGTTTAAAAACCAGGACAGAAGCGGAATGTCGGAATACTAACTGCACCGAAATTCATTGAAAACTTAAAGATTGTGACAGATTATCAGAAATATTTCGAAAGGCTGTATGTGGATTATCTGCATAAGGTGGAATTCTATGCTTACAATTATCTGCAGGATATGGATATGGCGAAATCCGTCGCACAGGAAAGTTTCCTTACCATGTGGGAAAGGAAGGAAGAGATGGATTGGGAACATGATACGGTGAAATATCTTTTCGTGATAACGAAGAACAGCTGCATAAACATATTGAGGAAGAAGGTCGCACAGTCCAGATACAGCAAGTATTCGAAGGAACGTGACATGATTTTCAATATGGAGGCCCTTGAAAAGGAATCTTCGACTTCCCTGTACGGGAACGAAGTACGCATGTTGATTAAAAAAGCCATGGACAAAATGTCGAAAAAAGTCAGGGAAACTTATATTATGAGTAAACAGAATGGCTTTAAAAACAGGGAAATTGCCGAGAAACTGGATATTTCTCTCAGTACTGTGGAATGTCGTCTGACGAGTGCCTACAGGGTGCTTCGCACTATTTTGAAGGATTATCTTCCTTTTTTATTATGGTTTATGCTGTCTTTCGTGTATTAATATATATAGTATCGGATTTGACTTGACTATGGATCATGGATAAGAAATTGTTGTTGAAATATATTGCCGGAGAAATTTCGGAGGAAGAGCGACGGGAAGTCATCGACTGGATGGATGCGGATCCCGCCAATAAGAGTTATTTCCTGGACCTTAAGAATATATGGGTGTCACAGAATATGCCGGAAACGAAAGCTTCTCAAGAAGAACTTTCCGCAATCATGCACCTGAAAGAGAACCGGACGTTGTCCGGAAACAATCCTGGTTCCGATAATGACCGCTTGAAAAGGAAACTTTCGATTTACAGGAGATTCCTTGTATTTTCTTCGGCAGTTGCGGCCATAGCAATTATCCTGCTTGTAATGCGTCCGTTAGTGGTTGCCGAAAAGTATGATGAACTTAAATCAGGCATGATAGAAATAGCTATGAGTGAAGTGCCGGAAGAGTTCAGACACACGATATATACTGAAAGGGGGGTTAAGGGGCATACCTTTCTTCCTGACGGGACGGAGGTGTGGATAAATTCGGATTCCAGGCTGGTTGTCCCGGAAAAGTTCATAGGGGCGACAAGGGAAGTGTATCTTGAGGGCGAGGCTTATTTCAAGGTGGTTTCGGATTCCATCAGGCCGATGATAGTCAGGACCGCAAAAAATGTATATGTCAAGGTGAAGGGTACGGAATTCAACCTTAAGAGTTATAATAACGACGACTATGTGGAAACCACCCTGTATAGCGGGAAAATAGATCTTGCATATATTTCAAAGAACGGTAAGGAAACGGTGATACCGGTTCTTCCATTGGAGAAGGCTGTTTTTGCACAGAGTGAAATGGACATAGTGAGACCTGAGGAACCGGAAGATGAATCGGCCTGGAAAGAGGGCATGCTTGTCTTCAATGCAACTCCTATGAGTGAAGTCATAAAGCAGTTGGAAAGGTGGTACGGGGTAAATGTGCGCGTTACGGATAAATCGGTGTTGAAATATCCTATAAGTGCAACGTTCACCAAGGAGACGGTCGTTCAGGTTATGAATATGATAAAGTATTGTGCTTTAATCGATTATTCCCTGAAAGACAAGGATTTGGAAATTTTCGGGAGAAAATAGCGGACAAACTGGAAATATAGCAAAAAATTTTCGGGGTTTCTGTTTGGGTTTACGTACATAGGATAAACCAAAACAAAACACCATGAAGTTAAAGCAAAAACTATTGGGCAGGATATTGGCCGTTGTCGCCTTATCGCTGCTGTCAGTGAGCCTCCATGCTCAGCACAGGGTGTCTTTTTCCTATGAAAATACACCGTTGAAAACGATTTTGCAGGACATTACAAAGCAGACCGGTTACACTTTCGTATATTCGGATGCTTTCCTGAAATCCAATTCCAACTATTCATTCACAATGAAGTCCGACAATGTTTCAATCAATGCCATTCTTGAATCATTGTTCAGAGGCAGGAGCGTATCTTTTACCATTGAGGAAAAGCAGGTAGTTCTTGTACCTGAATCCATATCGGTAAAGAAGACTCCGGCGAGGCGTATTGAAAAAATTAAAGGAATTGTGACGGACAATGAGGGTAATCCTGTTGCAGGCGCCATTGTCAGCGTAAAGGACGGAAAGGAATATGCTGTCAGCGATGTTGATGGAAATTATGAGATTGCGGCGTCTTCTGCGGATGTACTCGTGGTGAACTATGTCGGATTCAAAACAGAAGAGATAACGGTAAACGGAAGGTCTGTACTGGATATAGTTCTGCAGGAAGATGTTCAGTTGCTTGAGGACGTTGTAGTAACCGGTTATCAGTCGATAAGCAAGGAACGTAGCGCCGCTTCATATAATATAGTGAAGGGTGAGGTATTGAAAGAATCGGCAATGTCGAGGGGCAGTATTCTTGAAAGTCTGGAAGGAACCGCCCCTGGATTGACACTCAATTTGAGCGAGGATGCTGAAAGCAAGTATACCATAAGGGGTATAACATCCATCAACTCATCCAAGGAGCCTTTGTTCGTCCTCGACGGTGTGCCTGTATCGACAGATGATGTGGAGTCGCTTCTGTCAGCAACCGACATAGCATCGGTGACTGTATTGAAGGACGCGACTGCGGTATCCATCTGGGGATCGAGGGCAGCGAACGGTGTGGTAGTCATTACTACAAAAAGCGGGAGCGATACCAAAGGCAAGGTACGCATAACGTATGACGGAAACTTCACACTGAAGGGCAAGCCTGATATCGATTATTACAATCTTATGGACAGCAGGACCTTCATAAAGAATGTTACGGAGATGTTCGAGACTGAAGAATGGCAGGAAGCCTATCCGTGGGAAACCGTCACCAATACTAAGGAAGGACTGATGATTGTCGGCTATGACAGACCAATGGTCTATCCTCACGAGCAGATACTGTATGACTGGCAGCGCGGTCTGATCTCTCTCGAAGAAAGGGACAGCCGTCTGGAAAAACTTGCATCCCAGGACGGTTACCAGTCATATCAGGATGAAATCATGAGCAATGTATGGACCCAGTCCCATTCCGTATCTGTTTCAGGAGGGACGGACAGGTTCAATATCTATGGTTCAATAGGATATGAAGGTTCTCAGGGAAATGAGCATGACCGTACAGACCTTTACAAAATCAATCTGAAACAGACATACAAGCTTGCGAAGTGGCTCGACTGGGATTTGCTTCTTAATGCAGTGTATTCCGAGAGCACCGAGTATGACAATACATTGAATCTTATAAATTTCTATAATCCGTACCAGGGTCTTATGCCATATGCTGTACTGAGGAATGAAGACGGCAGTTATGTCAATTTCAAAACATATTACATGTACGAGCCGTATATAGAGCAGACAGAAAGCGATCTCGGTATATCCATGGACTATTATCCTGTAGAGGATTTCTGGAACACGAAGACCAGAACCATAGGGACTACAGTCAGGATCAATACCGGCCTTACCGCAAAAATATGGAAGGGGTTGGGATATGAAGTAAGGTTCCAGTACCTCAGGGGAGCATCCAACTCGGAATACTATATACCTGAGGACACATGGTATATGAGGCACGAGAGAATATATGCAACGGATGCCAGCGGAAAACAGTACCTTCCATCCAAGGGCGGCGACTTTACAGTCAACGACAGTTTCAATGTCGACTGGACAATCCGTAACCAGCTTACCTATGACAGGAGTTTTCTTGGTGACAAGCATCAGGTGACTGCTCTTCTGGGAACGGAATGGAGAGAGAATAAGACAAATGGTTACAGTTCATTCAGAAGAGGTTACGACTACCAGACGATGGGCAGTACAAGTTATGATATAACGAAATTACAGAATTTCTTAATCAATTATTATGGAAATTACGAATATGTAAGTACCGACAGAATCAGCAACTCGGAGTCAGTCCTCAGATATGTATCGTATTATGCAAACCTTGCATATACTTTCAACAGACGTCTCAGCTTGAACGGCAGCATGAGGATCGACCAGTCCAATCTGTTCGGAACCGGAGTCAATTCGCAGTACAAGCCGATAGGTTCCGTAGGATTAGCATGGAGAATCGGTGACGAGCCGTTCATGGCGAACAATGTATCATGGGTGGACAATCTTACCTTGAGACTCAGTTACGGTATCAGCGGTAACTCTCCTCTTCCTGACCAGGGAGGTCCGTACAACCTTATCAGCGCTTACACTCATTCGATGATGGGGGATCAGTCCGGATACGTGCTTTCTACACCGGCAAACAACAAGATAGGTTGGGAAAAGACCAGGACCTGGAACTTCGGTATAGACTTCGATTTTTTGAAGAACAGGTTGAGCGGTTCCATAGATGTATATGACAAACTGACGACTGACCTCCTTGCCAACAAGCCTCTGAATGTCCTTACAGGATTCAGTACGATATATGCGAATGTAGGCTCGCTGTACAACAGGGGTGTGGAGCTGTCCCTTAACAGTGTAAACTTCAACAAAAGGGATTTCGGCTGGAATACAGGTCTGACATTGTCCTACAACTACAATGAGGTTCTCGATTATTATACGGATCCGTCGACCTCTCTTTATACAGCCCTTTCTACAAACTATCTGTCTGGATACCCGGCATGTTCTGTATTCATGCTGAGATGGGCAGGCCTCAGGCATGAGGACGGCGTTCCGCAGGTTTATGACAGTGAAGGAAATATTCAGTACAACTATTATGATCTTGATGCTGATGATGTTTATTTCGGAGGTTCTGCCATACCTAATTGGTCCGGTTCTTTGACCAATTCCTTGAGATACAAGAATTTCACTTTGTCGGCCATGTTGATATTCAATCTCGGCGGAGTAATAAAAGTAAATGATTATTTGTATAATTTCGGCAGGTTCAATTTCAACAGGGAAGCTGATTTCGACAAGAGATGGAGACAGCCTGGTGATGAGGAATTTACCGATGTTCCGGTTGCAGTAGGTAGTACCTATTCAGAGATAACAGACTGGTATTCATCAGGTTTGTACAGTAGTTCGGATATTTCCTACTAGTCCCGTTCGTATGCCAAACTGAGGGAACTTTCACTTACCTATTCATTGCCTAAGAAACTGTGCAACAGGATGTCCGTAGGTTCAGTCAAGTTCAGGGTAACGGCACACGATCTTTTCAAGATAGTTGCCAACGACAAGGGTATAGATCCTGAAGCAGCCTATATGTACGGTGGAAGAACGGCCAATTACGGTTCATATTATTCATTCGGATTGTCGATACAATTTTAAATAAAATATTATGAAAACTATCTATAAATACATATTTATACCAGTGCTGGCACTGTTTGCCGGCTGCGACCCGAACTCGTTCCTCGATATCAAGCCGCGAGGGAAAGACATACCTACAAGTTATGTGCATTATGAAGGACTGCTCAATTCGTTCAATATGATAAAATTTCCGGGCAGCGCCTATTCCGGAAACATGTTTTTCCCGGTTTTGAGCGACGAGTATTATGTTACCGAACATAGTCTGGAGCAGTTGTCTTCATCTTTAGGCCAGGAGGGACGAGAAGCCTACAAATACAACAGAAACTTCATGCTTCCGGATGCGCTTCCTTCCGATTGGAACTATACTGACAATACTTATGTGTTCAATCTTATAATAAATAACGTTATGGATTCAGAGGGAGGAGACGAAAAATCCAGACTTGCAGTCCAATCCGAGGCGAGGGTAATGAGAGCCTGGTCCCTTTTCAGGACAGCCATGGTATTTTGTAAACCTTATGATGAATCTACTGCTTCCCAGGATTTGGGTATTCCTATCGTAAGGGAAGCCGATACCAATCTGGATAACTTCGAAAGAGGAACATTGAAGGACCTGTATGATTTCATAGTTACCGAGATGGAAGAGTCTGCACCGAATATAGGCAATGAGACTGCTTTACTCTATAGAACTGAAAGGGCGGACGCCTATATGATGCTCGGACTGGTTTATTACTATATGAACAGGTACGACGATGCCCTTACTGCCTTGCGTGAGGCAAAGAGACTTGCGGACGAGAGCGGAGCTGCGAATTTCTATGATTACAATGAACAGACCGAGGAATGGATCAAGAGCAGAACCGATTATCATTTTTCCAATATAGAGTATATGAGGGATTACTGGTGGTCCAATTCCTGTATCGCGTATTACAGCCCTTCATATGCAGGCGAGGGTATAACTTTCGTTAAGCAGAAATACTACGATCTTTACGGGGATACTGACAGAAGAAAACTCCGTTTCCTGAATGAAGACGGTAATATGAGGCCTCTTGACGGAGATGTCCAACTTGGACTTACTTCACCTACTCTTTACATAGCGTTAGCTGAATGCGAGGCAAGGTCAGGCGATGAAAGCAGTGCGAAGTCACTGTTGGAAGAGTTCAGAAAATACAGGATGCCTGCATCCGATGCAGCCGTGCCTGCGGATATCGATACCAAAGACAAACTCATAAGATTCTGTGTAGAGGAACGTATCAGGGAAGAATTGGGAACCGGTCTGTTCTTCTTCGAAATGAGGAGACTGTGGGATGATCCTCTGTTCCAGGATCTGAAGGCCGACTATGGCCATGAGGTAGTAGGAACTTCGGAAAAGTATGAACTTACCGAAGATAATCTTGTAATGATGATTCCGACCAAAGTCATGTCATGGAATCCTGACTGGGAGAACAATTGATGGAACTTTTAAATACATATTTAAATTTATAAAGAAATGAAAAAACTACAGTTGATTTTTGTAATGCTTCTTGCGTGTTCATGTGCCGATGCCATGTCCGGGACATCGGTCTTGAAAGGAAAATTATGTGATTATAATGGCAAGTACGCAATTCTGCTGCATGCTGACAACAGTATGGATACCATAGCCGTGGATCCTTCCGGAACGTTCCGTTGCGAATTCGAATGTGACAAACCTGAGGAAATGGGGCTTTATCTCGAATATCTCGGTGACAACAGAACGGTAATCGGTTTCTATGCTACTCCAGGTTCTGAAACAGAAGTAAGCCTTGAAGGCAAAATGGATAAAATGGAATTAGCGGGCGAAATCATTGACAGATATTTGGTAACTCCTACATTCTCCGGCGATAATGTAAAGGAGTCAGAATATCTTAATCTTCCGCCATATTATGATTTCAAATACAAGAATGATGACGGTTCTGCCGTTACGTTCAAGGATTTTGTCGCACAGGTGAGAGAAGAGCAGTCTTACAGGAAAGGCAAACTGGAAGGGTGCTCGGAAGAATTTGCAAACAGCAAGTTGTCTGAAATAGAGGGGATATATGACAATTTTTTCTTCGTTTTCGCCAGACGTCTGTTCAATGACGGCAATAAGCCTGGAAAGGATGAAGACTTTATGAGAGAAGTTGCGAAAATAGACATAAATGCGGAACCGGATGAAAATACTCCGTTTGTATTGATACAGAATAAGGTGGAGTTCATTTTGAGAAACGACCCTGATCTGTACGGAGGTGATGTACAGATACTGCGTTATATGAAGTTCCTCAGAGACAGTGTAACGAATGAATCAACAAAAGCGGAAATCGCTGATGGAATTATCAGCAACAGTCTGGTTGTCGGCGGTGAGGAAGGTCTTGTTGATGCTTTTGAAATATACCGTAGTATCTCTGGTAAAAGTGAAGCCTTCAAACAGAATGAAAAGGTTTTCAATACATTGTCAAAACTTCTTCCAGGCGTTAAGGCATCAGATTTCGGAATGCAGGATGTGAACGGCAACAAGGTAACCTTTATAGAAACCCTTTCCAAATGCAATAAAATAGTATATATCGATTTCTGGGCAACCTGGTGCGGCCCGTGCTGTGCAGAGATCCCGTATGTTGAAAAACTTGTTGAACAGTATAAGAACGACGACCGTATAGAGTTCCTGAGCATATCTTTGGACGACAGTGTTGAAAAGTGGCATGAAAAACTGGAAAATGACAATCCTCAATGGAAACAGTTTTTGATTCCTGAGGCATTCGAATCAGAATTTGCCGTGGAATATAATATCAGGGCCATCCCGAGATTCATGGTATTTGACAATGAAGGACGCATAGTCGACATAAACGCACCTAGACCTTCCGATGAGAATATACATGAATATTTAAACAGCAAGATGTCAAAAAAATAGATGACCTGTATTTAATAAGTTTAACTGAAGCCGACCCCCAATATATGAGGTCGGCTTTTTTTTGCATACTCGCCTGAATTGCTGTTATCGGTTCTCCCAATTCATGTCAACTTCTTGTCATTATAATCAGAGTGCTGCAGCTATTTTCCGGATACTTTTCAGCCGTTCGGAAAATGATTTGTCGTTTCGGACAGTATACATGTCATAGTCGGACTGCAAATCTATAAGAATATGTGCAGGAATCCCGAGTGCAGCTTCGCATAAAAGGGCAAACCTGATATTTACCGGTCGTTTGCAATTGACAATATCATTGAGTACGGTATATGATACGCCCATATCCGATGCAAGTTGTTTCTGTGACAAATGTCTGTATTTTATTTCTTCTCTTAACAGTTCCCCTGGATGAGTCGGCTCGAATGGCTCTATATTGTTTGCTATCATCCTGCTGTTTATTCCTTTTATTTTAATCATCTTTTTTATCATTTACTTATAATGATTGGATAATTCTACAATATTACAGACTGTGGCAATGATATTGATTATTTACACGGATGGATGAAATACCGGCTTTATCGCCTTTAAGAATTTCATAATGCAATGAAGGTATTAGAAAGAGTTCCTCTATGTTTCTGACATGTACCAGATAATCTATGCATTTTTTATATTTCCTAATGATATCAGGTTGAAATCGGTGTTTTCTGTCGTCTTTCCCTGTTTCGTACAATTTTCTTAAATATTCTTTCTCAAACGCCACAATCATTGCCCTCTAAGTTTTATGCAAATATAGGCAATGAGACAGCTTATCTCTACAGAACTGAAAGGGCGGACGCCTACATGATGCTCGGACTGGTTTATTACTATATGAACAGGTATGACGATGCACTTATTGCCTTGCGTGAGGCAAAGAGACTTGCTGACGAGAGCGGAGCGGCGAATTTCTATGACTACAATGAACAGACCGAGGAATGGATCAAGAGCAGGACAGATTATTATTTTACCAACAAGGAATATATGAGGTGTTTTTGGTGCTCGAATCCATGCATCGCATACTATAGTCCATCATATCCTGGTGAAGGGATAACATTTGTAAAGCAAAAATATTATGACCTTTATGGGGACACTGACAGAAGAAAACTCCGTTTCCTGAATGAAGACGGTAACATGAGACCTCTTGATGCAGATGTTCAACTTGGACTTACGTCACCTACGCTTTACATAGCATTAGCTGAATGCGAAGCAAGGTCAGGAGATGAGAGCAGTGCGAAGTCCCTGTTGGAAGAGTTCAGAAAATACAGGATGCCTGCATCCGATGCGGCGGTACCAGCGGACATCGATACTAAAGACAAACTTATAAGATTCTGTGTTGAGGAGCGTATCAGGGAAGAATTGGGGACCGGCCTGTTCTTCTTCGAGATGAGGAGACTGTGGAATGATCCGTTGTTCCAGAATTTGAAGGCCGACTATGGCCATGAGGTTGCGGGAACTTCGGAAAAGTATGAATTTACAGAAGAAAATCTTGTGATGATGATTCCAACCAAGGTCATGTCGTGGAATCCTGACTGGAAGAACAATTAGCAGTAATTTTTGGTTTTAGTTTAAGACAGTGACATTCCGTTTTTGTGAATGTCACTGCTTTTTTTTATAAATTCGCTTAAGAAAACTCTAAGCGCGTAAGATGAAAGGTCGTTCTGAAAACAGCTTTTTTGACAATCTTTTCAGAAACAACTTCAATAAGGTTGTTTCGTATCTGTATCTGTATTCCAGAGACAGAGAGTTGTCGGAAAACATAGCTCAGGACGCTTTCATGGCTTTATGGGAAAATATCGAAGGTGTCAATGAGGAGAAGGCTCTTGGATATGTATATACGGCTGCCAGAAACAAACTTATCAATAATTTCAGCAAGACCATGACGAGTTGCAGGTACAATGATTACTGCAGGCTTAAGACGGTTTCGCTTATGAGAAGTGTCATGGAATCGGATACCATGCACAAGATTTACGGCAACGAGATAGAAAGCCGTCTGGTGGATGCAATGGACAGGATGAACGACAAGGTCCGCGAAACATTCGAATTGAGCCGTTTCAATGGGAAAAGAATAAATACATATAATCAAAGAGAAATGAAAGGATAATATTTCTACAAAATACGAATGTATTTAATTGTATATCTGCTTATTATATAAATCAGTTCATTTTCTTATACATTCTTGTAAAAGTCCATTTATACCCTTATTTGAATTATTTTTGTTACTTGTTTTGATACTTATATCAAAGCTATTTTCTATCTTTGCATCAGGATATAAATAACTGAAGCATAATGGGTAGAAGAAAGCAGTCAAAAGTAGATAAAAGTCCGTTCAAGTTGCGTAGAAGAAAACTCTCGGACGGTCGTGAATCCCTTTTTATAGACCGTACTGTTGACGGCAAGCACGAATACGAGTTCCTTAAACTGTATCTTGTGCCGGAAACATCCGTCAAGGCGAAACGTGAGAACGCGAAGACACTCCGTCAGGCGGAGGAGATTATTCTCGCCAAGACCGAAGACATGGTTGATGACAAGGCGCGGGAGGAAGCGGCCAAAGACAAATCCAAAATGCCGCTGTCCGATTTTATAGACTTGCTGATGGAGGAATACAAGCAACGGGGGCAGCCTTCATATCGGCATTTAAGGGCATCACGTACCAAGTTCGAGAAGTTCTATCCCGGTGCAAGGCTTTGTGACATGGACAAGAAATTCTGTACCGATTATGCCGAGTGGCTGAAATCCGAGCCTCTCACTCCGCAGGGAAAGCCGCTTGCCCAAGCCACAGCCTGTTCCTGTTTCTGGATTCTCGGCATCATCCTGTCTGCGGCATGGCAGAGAGGATATATAAAGAACAATCCCTGGAAGTTGTTGAGTTTCCAAGAAAAGATAGCGAGACCGGAGAGCAAACGTGAGTTTCTGACCCTTGATGAAGTCCGCAAGCTGGAGAATACCCCTTATGTAAAGGAGAATATACGCATGGCATTCCTGTTTGCCTGCTATTGCGGGTTGCGTGTAGGTGACGTTACGAATTTGTGCTGGAAAGACATATCGGTCAACGGCGGACGGCACTTTGTATCGGTAGTAATGCAAAAAAACTCCAAACCCATATCGCTTCCGCTTCCTGCCAAAGCATTGTCGTGGCTTCCTGAGCGCAGAGAACCGGAGTCTTCCGTATTCTCGCTTCCGTCACATAGCGTCCTACGGAAGCATTTACAGAAATGGGCGGAACAGGCCGGACTGGGCAAACATCTTCATTTCCACCAGAGCCGCCATACCTATGGCACGATGCTGATAACCGCAGGGGTTGACCTTTATACCGCAAGCAAGATGATGGGACATGCCGATGTACGTCCCACACAAATCTACGCCAAAATCATAGACAAGAAAAAAGAGGAAGCGGTTTCATTGATAGATAAAGCATTTTAGATATGACAGCAAACAAGAAATCAAGCAAACTGAAAGAGCCTGTAAGAGTGCGCACCAAGAAACTTGCTGACGGCTCTGAATCGTACTACCTTGACATCTATGTCAACGGCAAACGGAGTTATGAGTTTCTGAAAATGTACCACTTGCCGGAAGTAAACGCAAGGGTCAGGGAGCAGAACCGCGCCACCCGTGAAGCAGTCGAGGCCATCAAGTCTCAACGTATCATCGAGATTACAAACTCCAAAGCCGGAATCAAGAGCAAATCAGCGTGGCAGAAACTCACGCTGGCGGACTGGCTGGAAAAATTCTATGCCATTCAGGAGCGCAAAGGAATCAAGCGTGTCGAGAAACTGGGAAGCATCATAAAAATCATCAACCAATATGGCAAAAGCACAAGGATGGGTGACATTGACAAGAAATGGGTACTCGGCTTCATTGACTGGATCCAGCACACTTATACAGGCAGGCATGGTAAACCGCTTGAACAGGGAACTGTCGTGTCTTACATTTCCCAACTCTCCATAGCCCTGAACGCCGCAGTCAGGGCAGAGTGGCTGGACGAGAATCCGTTCATGTTGTTGTCCGCTTCGGAGCGGGTCAAGAAGCCGGAGTCGAAACGCCAGTTCCTTACCATTGAGGAAGTGAAACTTCTTATCGCTACGGAATGCCGCAACAAGACTGTCAAGCAAGCCTACCTGTTCTCATGCTACTGCGGGCTGCGCCTGAGCGACATGGAAACTCTTTGCTGGAAAGATATTATTTGCAATGACGGCAGGTATATGATTGCCACCGTGCAGCAGAAGACATCTACGCCCATTTATACGCCGCTCTCGCAAAATGCCGTCAAGTGGCTGCCTGAACGAAAGCCTGATAATAATGATGAAACACTTGTGTTTGCAGAACTGCCATCACGACCCACAACCAACAAGATACTCAAACAATGGGTGGAAAAGGCGGGCATTGACAAGAAAATCACCTACCACACAAGCCGTCATACCTTCGGAACGATGATGATGACCGTTGGAGCCGACATTTATACCACCAGCAAGCTGATGGGTCATGCCGATGTGCGCACAACGCAGATTTACGCCAAAATTGTCGACAGCAAGAAGATTGAAGCGGTGGATATGGTGGACAGGATGTTTGAGCGGGAAGAAGCCACAGATTAGAACAAGAGAATCTTGGATTCATCTAAAAATGAGATTGCTGTATTATTGTGTAATATAAATTTTGAGATTTATGCGTTGCGTCTAAACAAATTGAGATTAGTGTTATTTTTAACTGAATATATTTTGAGATTCGTGCAGCGCATATTATCTTTGCCATCAATAAAAGTCAATCTATGATATTCAAAAGGAAAATTTACGATGAACTTCTGCGATGGAAGCGGACAGATGAGGGCAGAACAGCCGTGCTGATACAGGGTGCAAGGCGTGTCGGGAAGTCCACCGTTGCTGAAGAATTTGCGACAAACGAATACGACACCCATATATTGGTGGATTTTGCCGCATGTTCCTCCGAAATCCGCGACTTGTTCAATGATGTATCTGACCTTAACCGTATTTTCATGCGGCTGCAACTGGAGTACGGTATAGAATTGAAAGAACGCAAGTCCGCCATAATCTTCGATGAAGTCCAACTTGCGCCTAAAGCAAGGCAGGCAATCAAATATCTTGTAAAAGACGGAAGATATGATTACATAGAAACAGGTTCGCTGATTTCAATCCGCAAGAACGTCAAGGATATTCTTATTCCAAGCGAGGAAGTCAAAGTCCATATGTTTCCGATGGACTATGAAGAGTTCAAGTGGGCGTTGGGAGATACCGCAACGATAAAGTTGCTCCAAAGTTGTTTTTCCACAACAGGACTTCTTTGGGTGATGCCACGAACCGTAAGTTGATGCGTGATTTCCGCTTGTATATGCTTATCGGCGGTATGCCGCAGGCTGTGGCCTCCTATCTTGACACCAACAATCTTGAAAAGGTAGACAGTGTGAAACGTTCCATCATAACATTGTATGAAGACGATTTCAATAAAATTGATCCGACCGGCAATGCTTCCAAGATGTTCCATCAGATTCCGGCACAGTTGACAAGCAACGCCAACAGGTATCTGGCATGGAGCGCGACAGATGGCAAACGTAATTCCGAACTGGCTGAAATCATTTCAGAAATCAAGGAATCAATGGTGGTCAACATGGCTTATCATGCCAATGATCCGGGTGCGGGGATGGCATTACATCAAGCTCCGGACAAATACAAGATGTTCGTTGGCGACACTGGTTTGTTCGTCACTCTTGCATTTTGGGATAAGAAGTTCACCGACAACACGATTTATCATAAGCTTCTCAGTGACAAACTGAGCGCGGATTTAGGGTATGTCTATGAGAATGTCATCGCCCAGATGTTGAAAGCCACCGGACATGAGTTGTACTATTACACATTTCCCACAGAAAGCGGAAAGCATAACTACGAAGTGGATTTTCTGATAGCCGAAGTCGACAAGGTAAGTCCCATCGAGGTGAAATCATCCGGCTATAAGGCACATGCTTCCTTGGATGCCTTTTGCAGAAAATTCTCGGCACGGATAAAAAACAAATATCTGGTTTATACGAAAGATATGCGTAAGGAAGAAGACATACTGTATCTTCCGGCATATATGACAATGTTTCTATGATTATGAGTGGTACGCTATCAAATATTTCACAACGGTTGCACGAAGTGAACATGCTTCTCTCCACTTGCGAGCAAGGTTCACTTTCTTTTGGCCAAGCCCTATTGTTATCCCTGTTTTACCGGGACTTCAGCGAGACGAACACGGTTGTAGAAGAAGCGGAATCATTGGCGGAAAAGGACGCGGATCAGCTTCTGAAATTTTCATCCTCCCTTTTTTCGGATAGTGGAACATACCTGTCCCTTGACAGGAAGCCATTGCAGGCTGTGGACTTTGAAACCCTTTTTGAAGAATACCTGAAACCGTTTGAACTCCGCTATGAGGAAGCGAAAGCCGCCGCCACTGAACTCTGGCGCAAATATTCGGCACTGAGCAACCGTCTGGATTTCCTGCCGTTGGATTCGGAGGAATACATGAAGCTGTCCGATGAATGCGATGCCAAGAAAGCGGAGTACGACACGGCTCACGCACAAACCGACCATTTATATAACGAGTGGCAGCAGGAGCGCGACAGGTATTTCTGCGTATATTGTTTCAAGCCGATGTTTCTTGACGTGCTGGTGGAACGCCTGCATGGTATCGCCGGAAGCATCCTGTCTGACATCAACCGGATGAAGGAGGGCAAGCCATGAGCCGTGCAAGTCTGTTGCAGGAAACGGCCTTATGGATGGACACCGTTAACCTTGCCCTGTGCCTGTTCATCTACGAAGTATGCAATGACTGCCAATTTGAGTTTGCATCGGGAAGCGACTTCGTTAATTTCATGAACCTGAAGCCGACCTCACGCCCCGTTACCGTCCGTCCGAAAGAAAACCTGCGTGTCTGCTACATGGTGTTCTCCGTGTCACAGGCCATCAGGCCGCGTGAACGCGGCAGACTTTGGGCGGAAGAATTTCTGAAACATTGCGGCATATCCAAGTCCTACTATGACAAACACCGCAGCGATGTCTGCGGCAAAGGGGCGACAGAAGAGAACCGGAATTTCCGTAAAGCCATCGACAAGGCCATCGAAAATGCAAGACGGCTGAATAACACCCCATAGCTGCCCGCCGTTTCCCCATTCGACAAAATATATTTTCATTATACCCATGCGCTATACCGCTCACACACAACGGTATGGCGCATTTCCTTTTTGTACACTTTCCCCATTTGTTCCCCATTGGGCCACTTCGGGTCAAACTTAACTTTGCATCGGAAACAGAAGAAAACTATAGGCTGACAAACAGCAGGTTCCGGTTTCCCAATGGTACAAGTAACAATTATAAAACGAATGAATATGGAAAGTGAACGCAATTTAATGACCACCACCGAAGCAGCCCGGTACCTCGGACTGAAACCCAGTTATCTCTACAAGATGATGATGCGCCGTGCAATCCCTTACTATAAGCCGGGAGGAAAACTTTGCTTCTTCGCCAAGGAAGACCTTGACGCTTGGATGAAACGGGTACGGGTGAAGTCGCAGGAGGAAATCGACAGCGAGGCTGCACGCTATCTGGCTGCTCATGAGAAAAACAAATGATTTACCAATCTTTTATAAAACAACCGTTATGGACAATTTTAAAAACATGGAGCCGGGTATCAAGGATACTGCGGCTTTTGATTCCGCGAACAAGGAATCCAAGAAGAAGGAAAGCAGACCCGTTATCAGCGCAAAGGCACAGACCATTCTGGAGTTCTTGCGCAACTGCACCCCTTACGAAGCCGATTCCATCCGTGTGATGGTGGGTTTCGGCATGGGAAATGGCGACATCGGAACGATTGAGGCAACCGATATGCTGGCAGTCAACCGTTTCCTCAATCACGGGCTTACCAAAGAAAATGGTACGAGCAGCGAGGCTGTCATGAAACACCGTCAAGAACGTGCCCAAAAGTTGATGGAGGCGGTCAAGGGATTTGTGGATATAAGCCAGCTTTGCCGCATCAGTGTCGCGCTGATGAAAATCTCTTCCGACTTCAAGGCTGTGGAGGATGCGCGAGGGCACCTGCAATCGCAATCCGTCGCTAATGGAAACCGAAACTGATGTCAAACTGGAACGGGATATCGGATAACACAGGAACGGACAAGTTAAACTTTCACGCATGGGATGTCTGGAAACGGCCATAGAACTTTCCGATATTCCGTTCCCATAACTTTTATCAAACGATGCAAGAAAATACAAAGGACAAGGAAAAATACAATTTCTTGCGCCCGACAGGGATTGAAACATTTGCGTTCATATTCTCCGCAGGTGCATTGCAATGGCTGCACGGAACAACAACCGATGATGACGGCAGGGAAATCGGCAACTTCACTTTGTTTGGCGACCTCTTGGCAAGGATGGCTCTTGCGGACGGCACGTCCAAAGGTTTCCACCGACCGCTTATGCTTTCAGTCGGTCAGGCGCAGTATTCCGAAGAACAGCTTTCAACCCATTGGAACATGGGCAGGAAGCACATACGCCGCCTGTTGGACGGACTTGAAAGGCTGGAACTCATAGACACCTGCCGTTCAAGGGTAGCGTCAGTTATGACATTTCCATGCCTGTTGCAATGGATGGCAAAGGATGGCAGCGTGGTTTCCAACCCATTCATCCACAAACAAAGGGAAAGGATAGAACCGTTCTGAATGGCTGTAAACGGGCAGACTGGCTGATTTCTCGCTTTCCTGTTGTTCCCTAATCTGGCAAGCCATCCGGTACAAACAAGGCTTACCAATGGCAAACGTGAGGGAGGTATGGCGTGAAGCGTCAGCGTTCAGTTTCGAGATATGCCGAGGTATTACCGCCTTCGGACAGTAAAACCCCGACACTCTCGCAACGGTCTGAAAGCCCGTTGTTCTTGCCGCTCGCAGGCTCGCACCATCCCTTTTGTAAATACCGTTTTACGACTATTTTAGCGACATTAGTTATGGCACATGAAGAAGATACTCCCAAGCAGCAATCCGGGCAGGAGAAGCCTGTTGTAAGGCGTGACAAGGTGGTTGTCACCAAAGTAACCTCCCAAGAACTTTCTATAATAAAAAGTAATGCGGAGCAATGCGGCATGACACGCAGCGACTTCATCCGTGCAAGGTCACTCGGCTACAAGCCAAGACAGCGGCTCTCAGACACGGAACTGGACGGATTGAGGCAGCTTGCAACTTGTAGGACGGACATGGTGAACTTCGCCAACGCCCTGCACGGATTGACCGACAACGAGAAGATAAAACTTTTCCGGCACCAGCCGACCATGCTTGACTGGTACGAGAAAGTGGCGTATGTCACGAACAGTGTCACCGACTTTTTGCAGTCCGCGCAGACGGTCAACAGTTATCCGGCAGGAACAACAAACGAAGAAGCGAAGGAGGAGGGCGCATGATAGCCAAGGCAAAGGCCGTAGCCCACGGCATAAGGGCGATGCTGTATGTGTCGGGAGAATCGAGGAACAAGAAACATCCAGAAAAGATTACCCGTGTATGCGACAACTTCATGCCGCAGGGAATGGACGCGACAGGCATTTTTACGGAAATGAAGTTTGCCACGATGAACCATCCGAATATCAAGAACAACGTCATCCGCATGGAGATAAGCCCGGCGATGGAGCATACCGAGAACTTCACTTTGGACGATTGGCGGCAACTGTGGCAGGACTTCGCCGCCGCTTTCGACATTCAAGAAATCCGCGACAAGGACGGCAAGGTGGTTTCCATGCAGACGAACATATCGGGCAGCAAGTCCTCCATATGGCTGCATGAGGAATCCAACAGCGGAATACCGCATCTTCATGCCATCGTCAGCCGCGTGGACGAGAAAGGGAACATCAACAACGACCACGCCATACACCTACGCGCACAACGGGCGGCGGAAATGATAGCCCGGCAAAGGGGATGGACTACGGCGCAGCACATCCATGAAACCAACATCCCGAAAGTCAGTGCTGACTGCATGGAAGCCTTGCGTGAACTTGACAAGTGGTCATGGGACGGCTACCAAGAAAGGCTTACCGCCAAAGGCTATGAGCTATATTTGCGCAAGGACAAAAAGGATGTAATACGTGGCTATGTACTTCTCAAAGGTAACACGAAGTTCAAAGCATCGGAACTTGGAAAGGGGCGCAACCTGACCGCATCCCGTATCAAACAGACATGGGAAAAGTTACATTCCGACAAGACGCAACAAGTCCGTCCGGCTACCAAACAACCGGTTGTATCTACACCGAAGCCGTCCGTTCCCAATGGTACGCGACAAAAGCCACAGCCTGTTATACGGCAGAACAATCCGATATTCGAGAACTACACGACCTATAAGCCGAACAGTCAGCCTACGGAGTTTGAGCATGACGGCAAGACCTACAATCGTTATCTCCCGGACAAGGTACTTGACTTCTTCAATGATGAGTTCGACTACCGGGAACTGGCCAACTGGCAAGACTTGCAGAACTTGGCGATGGCTTACTTCACCTTGATAACATCACCCTATGAGGTGACATCGGGCGGCGGTGGCGGCGGTTCACAGTCAGACTTGAAATGGGGACGCGATCCGAAAGAGGACGAGATTGAGTTTGCCCGAAGATGTGCACAAGCCGCTTCAAACAGAATCGGCAGGCATTCCAAAGGCGGAATAAAACGCAAATGACAACCTAAAAAACAGCAATGCAATGAAACAACCAGATACGGCGGCTCTCCGAGAGCGGCTTGCCAATTATACACCCGAAGATGTAAACGGTAACGAGAAGTGCACAGATTTCGGTAATCGGGAGTGCTCAGATTTTGGTAACAATAATGCACCGATTTCGGTAACAACGATACACAACT
>CASFPH010000039.1 GCA_949296645.1 uncultured Bacteroidales bacterium | reverse complement strand
CCTAAAAAAACTCTCCCACATACGGCAGTGCAGCCTGTGAGATCTATACAACAAAAAGAGGATGACCTCAAAGTCTCTTGGCTTTTGGGTCACCCTCTTGTCTTCTGTCGTTTATTTTTTTACAGTTCCACTACTGTAGGTTTTATCATGTGTTTTGGATCAAGTATCTTGTCCAGTTGTTCCTTTGTAAGGTATCCTTTGTCAAGGACGAGCTGGTAGACGCTTCCGCCTGTAGCAAGTGCTTCTTTTGCCACTTCGCTGCATTTTGAGTATCCTATATATGGTTTTAGGGCTGTTACGATACCGATGCTGTTCTTTACCATGTTCATGCAGATGTCGGCATTAACAGTGATTCCTTCGATACATTCTACTCTCAGTGTATCGAATGCCCTTGTAAGCCACTGTGTGGATTCAACGATGCTCTGAACCATTACAGGTTCCATTACGTTGAGTTCGAGCTGTGCGGCTTCCGATGCTATTGATATTGTAGTGTCGTTGCCGATTACCTTGAAGCAAACCTGGTTTACTACTTCAGGAATAACAGGGTTTACCTTGCCCGGCATGATTGAAGAACCCGGCTGTTTAGGAGGCAGGTTGATTTCATGAAGGCCTGTTCTTGGACCTGAGCCCATCAGACGGAGATCGTTGCATATCTTTGAGAGTCTGATTGCGAGCTGTTTCAATGCAGCAGAGTATCCGGTGAAGCATGAAGTGTCGTGGGTAGCCTCAATGAAGTTTTCGGCCATTGTGACATTCCATTTGGATATTTCACGTATAAATTCAGTACAAGCTTCCGCATAGCCCGGTTCTGCTGTGATACCTGTTCCTATAGCAGTCGCACCCATATTGATTACAAGGAATTCCTGAGCTGCACGGTCGAGTTTCCTGCTTTCGTTCTTCATAGCGTCTGCAAACGCTCCGAAAGACTGTCCCATTGTCATAGGAACTGCATCCTGAAGCTGGGTTCTGCCCATCTTTATTATGTTGGCGAATTCATCTCTTTTTGCTTCGAATGCCTTGATGAGACGGTTCAGGGCTGCCATTGCGTCCTGGTGCATCATGTATACTCCGAAGTGCATTGCAACAGGATATGCGTCGTTTGTGGACTGGGCCATGTTTACATGGTCATTAGGATGGATGACCTTGTAGTCGCCGTGTTCCTTGCCCATGATTTCAAGGGCTCTGTTCGCGATTACTTCATTTGCGTTCATATTGGCGCTGGTTCCGGCACCTCCCTGCATCATGTCTATAGGGAAATGCTCAGTGTGTTTGCCTTCGATAAGTTCATCGCAGGCCTTTACGATAGCATCCTTTATATCGTCAGAAACAAGACCTAACTTGTGATTTGCAAGTATGGCGCCTTTCTTTACAATACCGAAAGCCTTGATGAATTCGGGATAGTCGCACATGTGGCAGTTGCTGATGTTGAAGTTCTCTATGCAGCGCAGTGTCTGTACTCCGAATAGGGCTTCCATGGGAACTTCCTTGTCTCCGAGAAGGTCGTGTTCTGAGCGGGTTTTGCCGCTTGTCTGAAATTTATATCTTTCCATTTTTTGATAGATTATTGGTAATAATTCGGCAAAGATAGAAATTTATCGGCTTCTAAACAAAGAACTTGTTTACTTTGTTCAGAGCTGACGGCAGTGCGAATACGACTACCCTGTCGTATGGTTTAATTATGGTATCCCCATGTGCTATTATTCCTTCGTTTCCCCTTATAAGTCCGCCTATTATAGCGTCTTTTGGAAACCGGATGTCTTTTATTTTTCCTTTCGTTATGTCGCTGCCGGGGTTTGCAATGTATTCAAGAACTTCGGCATTGGATCCGTTAAGGCATTTGATTGACCGGATCTTGTTGCTCAGGGTGAATCTGAATATCCTTCCTGCCGTTATGAGTTTTTTGTTGATTACGGCATCGACTCCCATGTTTTCAGCCAGATTGATGTATTCGATGTTTTCCACTTCAGCTATTGTCTTGGGCACATGCACCCTTTTTGCAGCCACGCACGCCAGTATGTTGGCTTCGGAGCTGCTGGTTACGGCCACTACTGCGTCGAAATCCCTGAGGTCTTCTTCCATGAGCAGGTCCAGGTTTCTTCCGTCTCCGTTCACTATAAGGGATTTGTCCAGGACATCCGAAAGATATTCGCATCTTTCCGGTTTGTGTTCTATTATTTTTATTACGTCGATATCCCTGTCTTTTTCAAGTTTCCTGGCTACAAGTTCTCCGATACGTCCTCCTCCTATTATCATCACCTTGTTCACCTGGAAGGAATCCCTGCCTGAATACCGGCTTGCTTCTTTCAGACCTTCCTTTTTTGATATTACGAATACGAGGTCGTTTTCCTTGAATATGAAATCCTTTCGTGGAAGAATAGTTTCTCCGTTGCGTGATACGGCTACTGTCCTGAAAGGTGACTCCCTGTTGAAGAATTCGAGTCCGGAAAACCTTTTGTCTACAACCGGCGCATCTTCGTCAAGCCTGAAGACTGCGAGCTGCAGCGCCCCGTTGGCGAAGTTCATGTATTCAGCCGTTCCTGTCTGGTTGAGCAGGTCGAATATCTCGTTGGATGCAATCATTTCAGGGTAGAACAGCAAGTCTATGCCGAGTTCCGTGAACAGAAGTTTGTTCTCATATGTAAGATATTCATCGTTGTTTATTCTTGCGGTAACCTTTTTGCTGCCGAGTTTTTTTGCAAGCATGGCGCTGGTCAGGTTTAAATCCTGTTCCTGTGCCGGGCTTACGGATATGAACAGGTCCGAATTTTCCACGCCCGCACGCTTGAGTGTCTCTATCGACGTCGGATTGCCGTGGACCGGTATTATATCGGCTGTTTCGGCAAGCTGGTTTAGCCTCTGTTCGTTCGCTTCGATTACTGTGAGTTCGTTAAGTTCGCTGTTAAGCATCTTTGCCAGATGGCTTCCCACCTCTCCGGCGCCGGCAATAACTATTTTCATTGTTTTGGCATTTTCTGATCCGTCTGCAAAGATAGCATAACTTTTTCTATGGATTATTATCTGATTTCCCGATTGACTTGTGGCGGATACTCTTCCATATCTGTATGAGTTTGAGCATCTGTCCAGAATCTGTACCTGCAAGATGCCTGTAGTCCGACATCATAATGGCAATCAGTATTGTTATTGCGGCAATTACCGCATATCCGTAAACTTCCTTGATGCTGACCATCATCATCTGTCTCTGAAATTCTCCGGATACTGATGCAAGCGGCTGCAGGTCCAGGTACATGCTGTCCACATAGCTGCCCAGGCCTGATGTGTTTTCTATTGTAGCGTGCTTGAAAAAATGAGTTACTATGGCGGAACTCATCGGACCTCCGAAACTTGTCCTTATGAATCCTATGACACACATGGCTTCGAAATAATAGGAAAATGTCACGCATCCCGCAAGGGCGTAGGTGAGGGATGTATAGATTATGCTTACCCCTGCTCCCTTGAAGAACAGCGGAAGATAAAGCATGCACTGGTAGAGGAAAAAAGATACGAAACCGGCGAAAACAATGTCTTTCATGCGCCACCCGCATTTTACCGTTGCCAGATAGAAAAAACCTGTCCCGGCACAGATTCCTGCCACTATTCCCCAGTTGAGGTCGGCGTTGTGCCTGGCGTCGAACCCGAGTATGCTTCCGGTGAATATGTTCTGGATGGAAGTGGATGTGGCGGACATGTATACGCCTCCTGAAAACATGTAGACCATTATGATCAGGATAAACAGGGGAAATCTGAGCGGCATGGGGACAAAGTCTTTCCATGCCATGATACGTCTTGCCGATTCTACTTCTTCAGGTGATGGAGACTGCATAACTGGATTGATTTGGTTTATGTTCTGTTTTTATCGGTAATGAACTTCGCATTCCACATTCATCCCTGAACGCAGGAGGTTTATTTCCGGCAAACAGGCGTTTTTTGCGATGGATATGTCTGCTTCGCTGCCTTGTACTGCATATTCGAAAATGCGGATTGTCTTGCTGCTGGAATCGGCAAGGGCATAGAGCTTATCGAGACTTAATGTCATTTTTGCCTTCTGCCCCGCTTCCTGTGCCGTCAGTTGTGTGGCGGGTGGCAGAATAGTCGCAGCGAATAGGGTGGTGGCATATAAAAATGTACTTGTATATTTCATTGTGCAGTATGGTTGATAATATAAATAATTTACAATAGCAACTATTAATTCGCAAAAAATATTATTACGGAGAAAATGCTTTATACTTTATCGGCCCTTGCCGAGATTTCTGCTGTAACTTCCATGAAGATCCGGACTTTTTCGGGGTCGGTATCTTTCAGAAGCTCTTCGGAAAGTCTCTTTTCTATTTCATTGTACTGAGCCAGTGTCGTTTTCCCTTCATCCGTGATACTGAGCAGGTTTTCACGTCTGTCATCCGGGTTGACGGTCCTTTTTGCGAGCCCTTTCCTCTCCAGTGAGTCTATCATTCTCATTATTACGGATTTGTTTTTTCCGGTGGCTATAGCGATGTTCTGAAGTATCTGGTCGGTTTTCGCACCGATCATTTTCAGCAGTATGAATTCCTCTACCGTAAGTTTTATTTCCGCTTCCGTTGCATACCTCTGCTTTATTGCCCTGTGCAGTTTGTTGCGGAGTTTGCCGATATTCGTTACAATCAGATCTTCATTCATGGCCGTTTCTTTGTATCTTGTCCAACTGATGCGTTGCAAAGGTATGAATATTTTTCAAATGGTTGCTAATGCTTACTAATTTTTGCGTGTTTTTTCTGAATCCGTCTCTATTTTCTTAAATTTATAAAATCCTGCAAATCATTGCCAGTTATGAAAAACATTAGATTTTTTTCTATTTCCAATTTCTTGCAGTTTTTTTGTTTCTGCAGCTTGCACAGGCGGTAGAAAACCATCCGATAGTGCTGCGGTGGTTCTGACACCTATGAAGCAGACGGTCTTTGCAACTGATCTTTCTCCATATATGGACAGTGTGTCATTTGCAAAGATTGCCGATGAGAGATGTCCATTGATGTCGTCAGTAAGGAAAATGCTGATTGACAGGTCCGGTAACCTTTACCTTCTTGACGACAGGGGTGAACTTATGGTGCTTGCTCCTGACGGAAAAGGCGGCATTTATCTTTTCTCGGCCTTTCCGTCTGATCCGTCGGAAGGGAAGTTTCAGCGTGACAGTCTTCTTTACAGACTTTCTACGGAAGGACGCCTGACTGGCAGCTATCTGACAAGAATAGGATCTTGGAAGGTATATCATGTCTCCGTACTACAAACTGCCTATGGAGCTGCATGAGACCTCTTCTCATCTTTTCTTCCGTGTCGCAGGTCCCGGAGCTGAGGAAGTTTCAGTACTTTATGATAAGGAGAGTATGAAAGGTATAAGATGGAAAAACGGTAATGATGATATCCAGATGCAGATTCTGGGTTCGGACGGGGAGTGGTTCTATGCAGTGATGCCCGAGGAAGGTGTGGATAATGCCGGCAGCGGTCCTTTTTACGGATGTGTGCAGAAGCATCTCCTGAAAAATGATCCGGAGGCTTCCGCACATTCTTATATAGTGAAAATACGTTTCGGAAGATTTACTCTGTGATGTATGCCTGACTTATCCATTCGCGGAATTCATTTTCGCTGCTGCGGTTGATAAGCAGTCCTTTTTCCCATTCTAGTTCCGGATATGTCTTCTTCAATGTTTCAGTACTGTTGCCTATGCTGCTGCCTCCTGATGTGGCGAACGGTATGACTGTCTTGCCTTTGAGATCATGGCTTTCAATGAATGTGTTGATGATTCTCGGAGCCAGTCCCCACCATATCGGATATCCTATGAAAATCACATCATAGTTTTCAGTATCCAGTTTTTTCCCACCTATCTCCGGACGTGAATCAGGGTCGTTCATCTCAACAGAACTCCTGGATTTGGAGTCATGCCAGTCAAGGTCTTCGGATGTGTAGGCAGAGGCAGGTGTTATTTCATAGAGTTCGCCCCGTGTTTCTTTTGCTATTTTTTCAGCTGCTTTTGCTGTCGTTCCGGTTGCCGAGAAATAGGCAACAACTGTTCTGACAGATTCCTGTGCCCTTGTATACTGTTCGTCAGTTACAGGTTCAAGCCATTCATTCGATGTCTTTTCCCCGGCAATCTCAAAAGCAAGATGTGCAAACCAGCTGTCTGATGCCGCTCCGTGCCAGTGCTTTACTCCTGCAGGAATGTGTATCACCGTTCCAGGCAGAATTTCCTGAGCGGGCTTGCCTTCTTCCTGATACCATCCGCGGCCTGCTACGCCTATAAGCATTTGTCCTCCTCCTTTTGTAGCTTTATGTATATGCCAGTTGTTGCGGCATCCCGGTTCGAATGTCACGTTCGAAACGTTTACCTGTTCCTGTGAAATAGGTGCAAGATAGCTGTTGCCGGTGAAATATTGCGCGTATGCCGTGTTAGGCTCTCCTACCGGAAATATCATCTTTTTCTGGAATTCTTCTTTGGCGCTGTTGCCTGCGGTGTCTTCGGTCCATATGTTTTTTGCAAGGTTGAAAGCGGCCCATGCTTTCGGCCATCCAGCATAAAAGGCTATGTGGGTTATGATTTCAGATATTTCCGTCCGTGTTATGCCGTTTTTCTTTGCAGATTGCAGGTGGTATATCAGTGAATTGTCGGTAATGCCCTGACTGATCAGAGATGTGATTGTTACCAGACTGCGGTCGCGGAGGCCGAGTCTGTCCGTACGGCTCCATACTTCACCGAAAAGTATGTCGTCGTTCAGTTCCGCAAATTTGGGGGCGAATTCTCCAAGCTGGTCGCGCCCTGCCGTCTGTACTGTTTTTTCCTGTGCCATGACATTGAGTGTTAAAATGGTGAATACCGAAAATAGAAAAAATCTTTTTAATAATCCTTTCATGATTTTGTAGATTTTATGGCCGTATTGATTATGGCCTGATTACTAAAAACAAAATTACCGGATTCCGTCTGTAATGGATGTAACGGAAATCCGGTAATTTGTACCAATTTTACGGATTTTCATGCCATGGGGCCGGAGTTCTATTTTTTGTATCCGCATTTAGGACATACCCCGTTTTCGTCCAGTGATATTCCGCACAGAGGGCAGCGCTCGATCCTGTTTCTTGTCTCGAATTCAGCGGATGCCGCATTTACGCCGCTGGTGAATGTGATCTTGGCAATGTTGAGCTTGTCTTTAAGAAGGTCGTAAACTATTTTGATCATGCCTTCCACTGTCATTGTCTCTTTTGTCACCACGAGTCTTGCATCAGGATAAGCTTTGGCAAGTTCGGTCTGGAACGCTTCGCCTTTCATCTGGTTCTGCGGATGGCCGTTGCGTATACCCTGCTTTTCATATACGTCAAGTATGGCAGGCAACAGCGGGTCGTCTTCCCTGAGAATCAGTGAGTGGTCAAAGTTTTTCAGTACGTTCCATGCGGTTTTCTGTATTTCATTGCATGGGAATACCATGTTTACCCCTTCGTTGATTTCATCCTCTACCTCGATAGTCAGTACTCCGGTGTGGCCGTGAAGGTATTGAGCTTCGCCTTTGAAGCCGTAGAATCTGTGTGCATACTGCAAGTCAAATGTTGTAATACTTCTCATAATTGTATGTTTTTGGGGTTAAACTTCATTTAATATAATCTGTATCTGTACTCTGTTTATTTTACCTGGAATGTCTTCCTTGCCTTTCAGGTATTTTCTTACCATCTCCGTAAGTTCCTCATCATCGTAGTCGATTATCTGTTTTCCCGAAAACAGGTGGCTGTGTTCCCTTGCATTGATGTCGTAGTAACATCTGCCTGTTTCCGGATGTGAAACCTGCGAGAGAATACCGGTTTTGCAGAATGAGTCAAGTACGCGGTAAACAGTAGAGACAGTCATGTCATTCCCGTTTCTGTGCAGCATGGTAACTACGTCGTCCGCAGTTGCATGGCAAAGTTGCGTCATTGCCTCAAATACCGCCTTTCTCTGTGGTGTGACCTTGAGCCCCGCATCCTTTATTGTTTCTCCGGAATCCATAATCCTTTTCTTTTGATGCAAAGATAGTGCGAATATTTTGCAAATGCAAATATTTTGCAATAAAATTTCATGGAAAATTTTCATCCCCCTCCGGACTGTATCTTTTCATGTGAAAACGGCATCGGCAAAACTGGTTATACAATCAGGGCTTTGTCTACATGGGCTTTCGTTTCGTCTCATTAATTTTGCATTAAACAAATAATTCCATGTTCTCCTTATGGTTGCCGTACCGCTTTTTTCATCCTGTGATCCGACTGACGGACTGCGACTTGATGAGAATGGAAATCATATGGATGAAACAGAAAATCCCGAAGATCAAATGATACCTGGAAATGATATAGTAATGAAAGTGGGGAATATTTCCTTTACTGTGAAATTATACGACAATGCAACATCCAAAGCTTTTGCAGAACTGCTGCCGTTGACTTTAAGGATGAATGAACTTAACGGTAATGAAAAATATTCCAATCTCGCTCAGCACCTTCCATCGGATGCATACGCTCCAGGAAGAATCAATGCCGGAGACCTGATGCTTTTCGGCACGAATTGCCTTGTGCTTTTCTACGAATCGTTCAGCACCGGTTACAGTTATACACGTATAGGAAAAGTTGCGGAAGGTGATGAACTGGAGAAAGCCCTGGGTTCAGGCAGTGTTACAATAATATTTGAGCAGGGTTGATTATATAATTATATTTAAGAATGCTAAATTTGCCGGTTAAATTCAATATGCGTATGAATGGACAATCGGTAAAACAAAAGGTAATATCATTCCTCTGGCAGCATTTTCTGTTGCTGTTGTCTTTGAATCTGATGACATTGGGAGTCGCATTGTGTGTGAGGTCGAACCTTGGTAGCAGTGTCATTTCATCCCTGCCTCTCGTCCTGTCATTGGCCGGACCTTTAAGTTCGCTTCCGGATTGGACAATCGGTACTTATACGATACTTATGAATTTCGTATTCGTAATATGCCAGATATTGATTCTCGGAAACAAGTTTGAGAAAGTCCAGCTTTTCCAGCTGGTTGTCGGATTCTTTTTCGGTTGGCTGATAGATTTCAACATGTGGCTGACTGATTTTCTTTCATGTGAAACATTGGCTGCACAGTCTCTTGTCCAGTTGGCTGGATGTACGATTATGGGAACAGGTATTGCATTCGAAATCAAATGCGGTTCCGTGACGATGCCGGGGGAAGGGATATCGATAGCTGTCAGCCAGGTGTGCAGGATTCCCTTCCCGA
The DNA here is from genome assembly GCA_949296645.1 of uncultured Bacteroidales bacterium. Lineage (GTDB taxonomy): Bacteria > Bacteroidota > Bacteroidia > Bacteroidales > UBA932 > CALUPD01. The sequence goes on along the minus strand of CASFPH010000039.1, from coordinate 5,464 downwards.
AAGCAAAGATAATGATAGATACGACCCTTGTACTCCTGGCGATATCGGCATGCTATCTGTTTTTCGGCAAATGGATATGGAGTGCGGTAGGGATAGGAACCATGTTCGCGATGGTGTATGTCGGACTCGTAGTCAAATATGTTTCTCACCGCATAGGATGGTTTGATCGGGTGCTTTCGTATGTTCCAGGATTCCGACGTTATCTGTTCGGTCTGATACGTTTCATTACAAAGGACCGTCAAATGTTTGATTGAAATAAAAAAATCACTAATTTTGGCATAATTACAATTTATCGATATCCATAAATATTGGATAATAATTTCACTACGGGTACTGACTTTTACCTGTACGCAAGTCCAATGGATACAAATAACCATGAAATCTGTAAACCATGAGAAAATCTCTTGTTCTGACACTGCTTGTATTCATCGTATCATGCGGGAAACAGAATGAAAACGTATCCTATGCCGATCATATCAGCAAGATTGACAGCGTTGTATATGCCAACAGGAACCTCGATACACTGGAACTGCTCCTCTCCGGTTATGAGACAGAGCATGACAATGTAGGGAAAATGGTGGTGATGTGTGAACTCGGTAAGATACATCGTGAATCGTCGGATTTCAAGACGGCTTTGGAATATCATGAAAAGGCATTGTCCCTGGCAAAAGAACTGAAAGACACCTCCAATATAATATATGTTCTCAATCAGCTCGGAACGGATTTCAGACGTCTGGGGATTCTGGATGAGGCGGCCGTAAGACATTATGAGGCGCTTTCATATTGTGAGAAGTACAGCGACCAGTCTTCACCCAAAGCCATAAAATACAGGGTGGTATCGCTCAACGGTATAGGGAATATCCATCTCACTCTCCAAAACTACGATGTGGCTGAGGATATTTTCAGAAAATCCCTTTCCGGAGAAAAAAATCTCGGAAGCTATATCGGGCAGGCAATAAACTATGCCAATCTCGGCTATGTGAAAGAGGCCAAGGGAGAAAAGGATTCAGCATGGATATATTACGGGTATTCAATGGAATATAACCGTCTTGCAAATTCCAAACTTGGCATATCGCTATGTTATAACCATTTCGGGCAATTGTCCGAGCAGAGCGGTGACTGGGACAAGGCATTGGAACAATATGAAAATTCCTATGGTCTGATGTATGGCGACAAGGACAGATGGCATTGGCTGGAATCATGCCTTTCAATAGCGAGGGTATATCTCGAAATGGGACAATACGGGAAAGCCGGCAGCTATCTCAAAGAAGGGTTGGAAACGGCGGTGGAGATAAAATCATGGGAGCATCTTTTAGAAGCATACCGTCTGAAAGCCATGTACGAGGAGAAAACCGGCGATTACAGGGCATCGCTTGCAAATTACAAGAAGTTCAAGTCATATGCCGACAGTATAAGCAATGAAAAGAATATCAATCATCTGAACAATCTCCGGGTGAAATATGTGACGGAAAAAGGAAAAAAGGAGACAGAGCTTTTCAGCCGGGCCTATTTCAACGAACAGCAGAAAAAGAAGGTTGTGCTTTATTCCCTCATCATTGTCATACTGGTGTCGGCCGCCGCGATTTCGGCTCTGATATATGCATTGAAAGTAAGGGTCAAAATGCAGGATGTCATAAGAAAGGCCGGCCTTGCGAGACAGGAGTTCTTTACTAATGTGACCCATGAATTCCGTACTCCTCTTACCGTAATCCTCGGCTGTGCTGAGGAACTGAAATCAAAATGCCAGGTAAAGGAATACGAAACGGAACTAGATGCCATATCGCGGCAGGGTCACAGGCTGCTGATGCTGGTGAACCAGCTTCTGGATATAGCGAAGGTACGCTCGTCCATAGGCAATGCGGATTGGAAAACAGGGAACATGACGGCTTTCATCCAGATGGTTATGGAGAATATCCGTCCGCAAGCCGTAAAAAATCTGGTGGAAATCGAATACCGGCCGGAGGAAAAGGAGGTCAATATGGACTTCGTGCCTGATTTCATGTACAAGATCATAATGAATATTCTTTTCAATGCATTGAAATTCACGCCAAAAGGAGGCAGGATAACAATAAGGAGCAAGATTGAGGACAAAAAGATTAAAATAACCGTAGCGGATACAGGCTGCGGTATAAAACCGGAAGACTTGCCTCATGTTTTCGAACCTTTCTTCCAGTCGAACTCATGCTCCGGAACCGGAACCGGCATCGGTCTTGCTTTGACCAGGCAGATGACGGAAGCAATGGGTGGCGGTATAGAAGTCTCAAGCACCCTTGGCGAAGGAACATGCTTTACTTTGCATATCCCGATAAGGCATGGAGAGGACAGGTTTGAAAAGTGGGTTTCAGATTACGGCATGAATCCGGCTGTTTTCGAAGATCCGGACAAAGATGACAAAAAAGATATTGTCAACAAAGATGATGTCATTTCAAAAGAGACGGATATTGCCCTTATTGTGGAAGACAATGAAGATATAGCACGCTATATAGGAAATATAGTAAAGGACAGGTTCTCTGTTGTCTATGCACTCAACGGCAGGGAAGGAATAGTAAAGGCGGAGGAATACGTTCCGGATATCATCATTACAGATATAATGATGCCTGAATGTGATGGTCTGGAGATGATACGGTGTATCCGCAAATCAGAGCTTCTGAACCATATACCGGTAATCATAGTCACTGCAAAAAGCGATGATGCGCACAAGCTGCAGGGGTTTGACTGTGGAGCTGATGCCTACCTGATAAAGCCTTTCAATCCGGATGAATTGAAAATGAGGATCCACAAACTGGTTGAGTACCGTGCCATGCTCAGGGACAAATACAGTCAGGTACTGTCGGACGCCAAGGAGATTTCAGAAGTTACGGAAGCTCCAGAGCATGAAAAGAACTTCCTGGCGGGACTTGTGGGTTTCATATCCTCCAACATATCTCTTTCCAATCTCAACTCGGAAATGCTTGCAGACAAAATGTGTCTGAGCAAATCCCAGCTCAACAGGAAGGTGAAGTCCATAACAGGAATAAATACAGCAGCATATATCAAACAGTCAAGACTTGCCCATGCGTGTGTGCTGTTGAAGGACTCTGAAAAGACAATCGGGGAAATCGTGCTGCTGTGCGGCTTTGAATCCGCAAGTTATTTCACCAAATTGTTCAAGGAAAAATTCGGCATGACCCCGTCGGAATACAGGAAAGAGAACTCCTGATCGGGGACATAGGCTTTGTAAATAAATGTGCCGACTAAAATACTATGGATTAGTGTTTTAGCCGGCACATTTGCGTCGTGTATTATACTTGGCGATGTTAATTTGCGTCATTGGAACCATTTTCAATTTCTTTATGCGCCGTATATGGTAAAGGGATTGCCGGTTTCCCTTTTACTTTGTGTATACCATCCCCCTAAAACCATTATTATGAAACGTTTTTCTACTTTTTTATTTGTTACATTTTTCCTCTTCTCGTTCTCCGGTATGCAGAACCTTGTGGCGCAGGAGAGGACCGGACATGAGGTTTCCGCGTTCATCCGGGGCGGAGTATCGACCCTGCATTACAATATAGATAAAGGCAGACGCTCTTCAGGTTTTGGAACAGGTGCCGGTGTGAACTATACATGGTTCTTCCAACCCCGTTGGGGCTTGCAGACGGGTATCGAATGGCAGGGATACAGCACCCATGCGTGGCTGGACCCACAGGAGTTCAGGAAGACGCTGGAATATGAAGATCATGGCCATCAGGGAATATACCAGATGGATTTTGTCAGCAATGTGAAGAATTTCAGCGAGAAACAACGTGCGGGATATCTGCAGGTTCCTCTGCTGCTGCAGTATCAGACCGGTGCCAGGCACATTTTCTATGCAGCTGCAGGTATCAAGGCCGGAATCAGGCTCTACTCCAACTACAAAGGCTCTGCGGATATGAATAACTATCAGGCCTACGGCAACGGATACCCGATTCCGGACGGTCCATCGGCGGGAGAGATTGAATGGAGTTGGGGCTACGAATGGAAAGACGATCCGGATTGGAATCCGGAAGAGTTCCTGGGTACACGCGACGGTTATAGTTTCAATGGCAGGAATGATTTGAAATTCAGTGTGCTCGGTTCCCTTGAGTTGGGTATGAAGTGGCGTTTGGCAGAGCATTTGCGGCTCTATACCGGTCTTTATGCCGATATGGGTATCAACAACGTGAAGAATCCGGTCTCAGACGGTATAATGGAATATGTTCCGGCGGAATGGAATAACATGCAGCGGCTTGGAGACCGCTCTGGACAGGAAGATTATCGTCCGGCCGAATACAAGATGAACAGTGTCATCAATACCGATACCCATACCTCCTCCGTGCGGCCTTTAGCTTTCGGCATTAAAGTCGGCATTGCTTTCGGATTGAAGCGTCACAAGCATGTGGAATATGTACCTCCGGTGATTGTAGAGGAAGATCCTGCGGATAAAGCCAGACGTGCCCTTGATGCTTTTGTTCCAGAGCTGGAATATATCGCCCCTGCCTACGAGGAGGTGAAGGCCCGCAAGGAGAGCGGCAGTTCGTTTATAGATTTTGCTGTCAACAACACGGATATCAATTCCGATTATCGCAACAACAGGGTTGAACTCGCCAAAATTGACAATACGCTCAAGGCTGTCCGCTCGAACAGGTTTGCCACCATTACAGATGTGAGCGTCATCGGTTATGCATCTCCCGAAGGTTCTTATGAACTCAATACCAGGCTTGCTGCAGGTCGTGTCGAGTCTCTGGTGGAGTACCTGAAGGAGACGGGAGATTTCAGGGATGTGAAATTCAGTACTTCATCCGTAGCCGAGGACTGGGAAGGTCTTGAAAAAATGGTAGCCGCATCAGACATGGCATATAAAGAGGCTGTACTCGAGATTGTACGGGACAAGGAGATTAAGGATAACGACTTGCGCGAGGCAAGATTGCGTCAGATTGCAGGCGGAGGACCGTATCGTGAATTGCTGGAAAAGATTTATCCTGGCCTCCGCCGCACTGACTACACGATTTCCTATACTATACGCAATTTTACTCTGGAAGAGTCCAAGGCGCTCTTCCAAAATGATCCCCGTCAGTTGAGCCTTGAAGAAATGTACCGTGTGGCACTGACATTCGAATCGGGCAGCGATGAGTTCATAAAGGTCTTCGAAAAGGCTGTAATGGTGTACCCCGACGATCCGGTGTCGAATCTGAACGCCGCCAATGCGGCTCTCATGCGCAAGGATGCCGACGCAGCCCGCAAGTATCTGGTCAAAGCCCAGGAAGGGCGTGAGAAAGAACTTGCGCAAGAGGCGTTGCGCAAGATTGACGGCTGGCTTGAAGTCATTAACGGCAAATAATAATATTTATATCTTACCAAATTAAAACAAATGTATTATGGAAAAGTTTAAAATTTGGATTATAGTACTGTCCGGGGCCTTATTGGTTCTTGGAGGGTGCAAGAAGGAGGAGAAGACCTCTGAACAGCA
>CASFPH010000038.1 GCA_949296645.1 uncultured Bacteroidales bacterium | reverse complement strand
TGTATCGTTGTTACCGAAATCGGTGCATTATTGTTACCAAAATCTGAGCACTCCCGATTACCGAAATCTGTGCACTTCTCGTTACCGTTTACAGCTGGCTTCTTTCATAATGTAGTTTAGGACTCTGGTATGACTTTGTCAGACTTGGACAAGAAGGGGTGAAGTGGATGTATTGGATGCTCTCAGATTGCTCTATCATGAGAAAGGCTCGGACTATTTCGAGTATGTAAGGAAGATTACAAAATCCGACAATGCCACAGCAGTAGCAGTAAAGGCAAATGACTTGAAACATAACCTTGAAAGGGGAAATTGACCTGGAAACAGGCTGTTGTAGACAATAATACGGCAATGGTCGAAAGGATGGTCAGAATAAAGACAAAGCACGAAATGGTACTTAAAATGATGTAAAATGTATCACACTGCAAATATAGGCCAATCCTTTATATTGACATGGATAATGTACTATTATAGTATTCCAGTCCGGGATAGACGCATTGCCAGAAACGAGAAAAAAGAATACGAAGGAAGATATGACGAGACACCTCACAGATTCTCTTTTATGAAGCTTTAAAAGGATGCTGTAGAGTCATTTGAAAAACTATACATTCTATCACATCGCCATGTGAAAACCCTACTGCATGGTCTGATAAACTGTGCTGATAAAAAATTACCCTGGTAGGAGACTACCTCATTGATGGCAGAATAAAGAACGGTGCAGGAGAGTTCTGCGAAAACTTACTTGAAAGGAACAGTCTGAAATTGCAGGTCATAACTTTTTAATAAACAGAAAAGCCTCCGAATTTCAGAGGCTTTTCTTACTTTATGATGACTTTTTCAGTCTTTGTTTTTCTTTTCTGATTAACCGCCGAAGTTATCGTACATTATGTTTTCAGGCGGAACGCCGAGATTGTCGAGCATGTTTACTACTGCCTGGATCATCATAGGAGGTCCGCAGAGGTAGTATTCGATATCTTCAGGGTTTTCATGGTTCTTGAGATAGTTCTCGAAGATTACCTTATGAACAAAGCCCGGAGTGTATTTAACACCTGCTGCATCAGCTTCAGGATCCGGTCTGTCGAGGGCAAGGTTCCAGTGGAAGTTAGGATTGTCCTGCTGGATCTGGTCGAATTCGTGGACATAAGGAGCTTCCTTGAGGGCTCTTGCACCGTACCAGAATGTAACCTTGCGGTCGGTATGTATCGTATGGAATAGGTTGAAGATATGTGAACGCATAGGAGCCATACCTGCACCGCCTCCGATGAACATCATTTCATTGTTTGTCTCGCGGAGGAAGAATTCTCCGTAAGGGCCTGAAATTGTTACCTTGTCGCCAGGTTTTCTTGAGAAGATGAATGAAGAACATACACCAGGATTTACATTTGCAAATGTACCTGTGGCCCTGTCGAAAGGAGGGGTTGCAATACGGATGTTGAGCATGATGATATTGCCTTCCGCAGGTGAGTTGGCCATTGAGTAGGCCCTGTAGGTTGCGGTAGGGTTGTGCATCTTGAGGTCGAACATCTTCATCTTTTCCCAGTCGCCCCTGTAACGCTCGTCAATGTCCATTGTCTTGAAGTCCACGTCGATGGCAGGAACATCTATCTGTATATATCCTCCTGATTTGAATTTGAGGTTTTCTCCTTCAGGAAGCTTTACGACGAATTCTTTCAGGAAGGTTGAGATGTTTCTGTTTGAAACTACGGTACATTCCCATTTCTTGATGCCCAGAACTGCTTCAGGAACCTTTATCTTAAGGTCTTCCTTTACTTTTACCTGGCATCCGAGACGCCAGTTGTTCTGCTGCTGTTTTCTTGTGAAGAAGCCTACTTCAGTAGGCAGGATCTGACCGCCTCCGCTGAGAACCTGGCATTTGCACATTCCGCATGTTCCGCCGCCGCCGCAGGCAGAAGGCAGGAATATCTTTTCATTTGCGAGTGTCGCCAGCAATGACGAGCCGGGTTTTACTTCGAGTTCTTTTTCACCGTCATTGATGTTGATCTTGACAGTTCCTGACGGAGTGAGTTTTGCTTTTGCATAGAGAAGCAATGCTACCAGCAGAAGAGTAATCACCAGAAAAGCGACTACAGCTATGATAATTAATGTCAATAATTCCATTTTGTGTTTTGCCTTTAAAGTTGAATACCCATAAAACTCATGAATGCTATACCCATAAGTCCTGTTATTATAAATGTAATGCCAAGACCTTTAAGCGGTGCCGGAACATTTGAATAGGCGAGTTTTTCCCTTATTGCCGCGAGTGCAACTATGGCTATGAACCAGCCTATACCTGAACCGAGTCCGAATACAGTCGCTTCTCCCACTGAAGAGTATCCTCTTTCCTGCATGAAAAGGGAACCTCCTAGTATCGCACAGTTTACAGCAATCAGTGGAAGGAATATTCCAAGCGAAGCATACAGCGCGGGTGCGAATTTTTCAACGATCATTTCCACCAGCTGTACCATTGCTGCGATAACTGCGATGAATATGATAAGGCTGAGGAAGCTCAGGTCTATGTCTGCATATTCAGGGCCGAGCCATGAAAGGGAGCCTGGAGAAAGTACGTATGTGTTCAGCAGATAGTTGATCGGGAGTGTTACTCCAAGTACGAAAATTACGGCAATTCCCAATCCTGTAGCTGTCTTTACACTTTTTGAGACTGCCAGAAACGAGCACATTCCCAAAAAGTATGCGAAAACCATATTGTCGATGAATATCGACTTTACGAATATATTCAGTAAATCTTGCATAATCTTCTCAATTATTATTTTTCAATCAGATCTTTCTGTATGCTCCTTTGGGCCCATATCAGAAGCCCTGCCAGAATCAGTGCCATAGGTGGCAGTATGAACAGACCGTTGTTTTCATAAAATCCGCCGTTCTTTACATACCAGCTGAGAGGAATGATCTGGTGGCCGAACAATGTGCCTGAACCGATGAGTTCTCTGAAAAATGCAAGAACTACAAGAACAAGTCCGTATCCTGCGCCGTTGGCCAGACCGTCTATCAGGGAAGGTATCGGTTTGTTTCCGAGTGCAAAGGCTTCGATTCTACCCATTACGATGCAGTTAGTTATTATAAGGCCGACGAATACTGACAATTGCTTGCTTACCTCGTATGAAAAAGCTTTCAGGATCTGGTCAACCAGAATTACGAGCATAGCGACTACAACCAGCTGTACGATAATTCTTATACGGTTCGGAATCGTATTTCTCAGTATGGAAATTATGAAGCTGGAGAATCCAGTTACCGCTATAACTGACAGTGCCATGACACAGGCAGGTTCCAGTTTTACCGTAACTGCAAGAGAAGAGCAGATACCCAGGACAAGTACCGTTACCGGATTGCTCTTGAAAATCGGATTTTTGTATATCTCTTTATTCATTTCCAATATTATTTATTTTGACCTAAAAATGAAGAATAGAGACTTACCCAGGATCTGATGGCAGTTTCCAGCGCTCTACTTGTTATTGTTCCGCCGGATATTGCATCAACTTCGTTGACGGTATCCGGTTTGGCTCCGCCTTTTGCAATTATTACGGAGGTGAAAACCCCGTCTTCATAGATTTTCTTGCCTTCGAACTGCTTGCTGAAGTGTGTTGTGGCTATTTCAGCTCCAAGACCCGGAGTTTCGCCCTTGTGGGCGAATGTGGCACCGTATATGGTCTCATTGTCGGACTGGAGCGCGATGTATCCCCATATAGGGCCCCAAAGCCCGGCTCCGTATACCGGTATGATGTTTACGATGCTTCCGTCGTCCATCTTGCACTGGAAGAGGGGAAGTTTTACGTTTTCCAGAGCTTTTGCCCTTGCCTCGCCTTCAAGAGCCTCTGCAGCCTTGATGAGCTTTGTCTGTTCAGAAAGATTGACCTTGAAGGCTTCTCCTTCCACTTTTTCTCCTTTTGTGTTGAATACAAGAGGGGTGATGTATTTGTTGTACTGGTCCTGAACGTATGCGGATTTGTCCGCTGCAGTTTCAATATCCGGTACAAGATTTACAGATGAAAGTATGGTCTTCTGCGTTTCGTTGTCGATGTTTCTCTGTTGTCTGTCCTTGAGTGTCATGGAAACGAATGCAAGCAGGGCTGCAACCACTACAACCATTACGGTTGAATAAATTATGGTGTATGAATTTTTATTTGTGTCCATATTTCCTCCTTATTTGGTGTTAACAGCTCTTTTCATCCTTCTGTTTATGTTGGACTGGACAACATAATGGTCGATAAGCGGAGCGAATGTGTTCATAAGCAGAATGGCCAGCATCATGCCTTCAGGATATCCCGGATTGAAAACCCTGATGATTACCGTAAGCATACCTATGAGCAGCCCGTATATCCATTTTCCTGTTTCGGTCTGTGCTGAAGTGACAGGGTCCGTGGCCATGAATACGGTACCGAATGCAAAGCCTCCCATTACGAGCTGGTAATATGCAGGAAGTGCTGCGAATGTTCCCGGTTCCGCAAATGCGTTTACGAGGAACCCGAGTCCAAGAGCTCCTATGACTGAAGAGAGCATGATCTTCCAGCTGGCAACGCCGGTGTAGATGAGAATTACCGCACCTATGAGAATTGCCAGTGTGGATGTTTCTCCGATTGACCCAGGTATGAAACCGAGGAACATGTCACAGAAGGACGGTATCTTGTCCAGTTCGTTCATTGCTGCGTGTGCAAGCGGAGTGGCACCTGTTGTTGCATCTACAATGCCTTCTCCGGAGGTAAGGCCTGCAACCCATACTTTGTCGCCAGACATGTGTGAAGGGTATGCAAGGAAAGCAAATACCCTGGCTATCAGTGCCGGATTCCAGATATTCATGCCTGTACCGCCGAATACTTCCTTGCCGACTATTACGGCGAAGGCCACGCTTATGGCAAGAATCCACAGAGGTATGTCAACAGGCATTATCATCGGAATCAGAAGACCGGAAACGAGGAATCCTTCGTTTACTTCATGACCTCTTATCTGGGCGGATGCGAATTCTATACCCAGTCCGACTACATATGAGACTATTATCAGGGGAAGCATCTTGAGGAATCCGAACCAGAACATTTGCCAGAATCCCATGTCCCCTCCGATTGCTATGTTGTGTTGGTATCCTATGTTGTACATTCCGAACAGCATTGCCGGTATCAGTGCGACTATTACCATGGACATCACTCTTTTCAGGTCGTTGCAGTCCCTTACATGAGTGCCTTTAGGTCTTGTAACGGTGTTGGGAACGAAAAGGAACGACTCGAATGCTTCGAAAGTGGAGTACAGGAAACTGAGTTTTCCGCCTTTTTCGAAGGTCGGTTTCATGTTGTCTACTATTTTTCTTAAACCTTTCATATTACACTCCTTTTAAGCCATTTCTTTAATCATTGCATCGATACCGCGCGATATGATCGACTGCACTTCAACTTTTGAAGGGCAGATGTATTCGCAAAGTGCAAAATCTTCTTCAATCACTTCGTAAATTCCGAGTTGTTCCATTTTGTCGATGTCACCTGCAAGAATCGCTTTCAGCAGATATACTGGCAGAATGTCCATTGGAACTACCTTTTCGTATAACCCCGACATTACGAATGCTCTCGGTCCCCCGTTGAGGTTCGTGTCCATGTCATATTTTTTCTTTGGAGTCAGCCATGAGAAATATGATCTTGAAATACTGAATTTCTTAGGACGTACTATTTTCATCCATCCGAACATTTCGTATTTGTCTCCTTCCTCAAGAATTGTAATCTGATTGTTGTAGAAGCCGAGGAAACCGTCTTCGCTTATCTTTTCTCCTGAAAGGATGTCTCCGCTTATTATCCTTACATGTCCTTTTGACTTGTCGATGAACTCTTCAACCGATTTTACCGATACTCCGAAAGGAACCTTGACATATGAAGGATTGATTGCCCTCGGTCCGGTTATTGCTATGGTTTTGGTCATGTCGCATGTGCCTGTAGCAAGAAGTTTGCCTACCGTTGCAACAAGATGCATGTCCATTGTCCATACGGTTTCACCTTTGTTGACAGGTGAAATGTTGTTTATCTGTACGCCTACGTTTCCTGCCGGATGCGGTCCGGAAAATATGTAGTATTCCGCACCTTCGATGTTCCTGAGCGGTGTGCTTGCCGCATCTTCTGCTGAAAGGGAAATGTATACCTTTCCTTTTGTCAGTTTCCTGAATGCCTTTATCGCTGTCTTGATGTTGCCGATTTCATCTTTCATCGTAAATGAAAGGTCTGCAGCAAGAGGAGCAGAGTTGAAGGCTGAAATGAAAATGTCGCGGGGAACATCGGTCGTGTTCGGTATTATGCCGTATGGTCTCTGCTTGAATGCAGGCCACAGGCCGCCTTTGACGATAGCGTCCACTATTTCATCCCTGCCAGCTTTTTCGAGATTGATTTTCTCATGTTGGAGATACTCGTTTTTCTCATCTGCCTTGATACGGACTTCAAGCAGCTTCCTTTTATCACCGCGGACGATTGCCTGTACCGTTCCGCTGCATGGTGAGACAAACAGTATTTCCGGACGGTACTTGTCTGCGAAAACCGGAGCACCTGCAAGCACTCTGTCACCTTCCCTTACGAGAAGTTTTGGCGTCGTGTTGCGGAAATCCGTAGGTTTCACTGCAATTATATCCGAGAAGACCGTTTTGCTGATACGGGCTTCGGCATTTCCTGCTATGGGAATGTTCAGCCCTTTGCTTAATCGAATATGGTTTGACATTATATTTGATATTTATATATTATAATATATATTGAAACAGGTCGCAAATATAATTAAGATAATTGAGAAAACACTGAATAAATTTACTTTGTTTTTAGCCAAAAGCTCATTAGTTTTGCAGTGTTATGAGTGAAGTAGAGATAAATATTCTGGGAGGGCTCAACAAGGCCCAGAGAGAGGCGGTTGATGATATATTCGGTCCTTCTCTGATAATAGCCGGAGCGGGTTCCGGCAAGACGAGAGTGCTGACGCACCGAATTGCAAACATTCTGAACAAAGGCTATTCCCCTTCGTCCGTACTGGCGCTTACCTTTACAAATAAGGCTTCTTCAGAGATGAAGGCGAGAATTGCCTCCCTGGTAGGAGACAGGGAGGCGAGACAGCTCTGGATGGGGACTTTCCATTCCGTCTTTATACGTTTTCTCCGATTGTATGCGGACAGGATAGGTTTTCCGTCCGGTTTTACCATATACAATACGTCAGACACGAAAAGTGCTGTCAAGTCGTGCATAAGGGATCTGCAGCTTGATGCGGAGGTCTATAAGCCGAATGAGGTGGCCTCACGCATATCAAAGGCCAAAAACAATCTTATGACGCCGGAAGCCTATGCTTCCAATCCCAATATAATCTCCGCGGACTCAATATCCAAAAGACCGAGGCTGCATGAAATATATACGCTTTATTCCAAAAAATGCAAGGCCGCGGGGGCAATGGATTTCGACGATATTCTTCTTTATGCGAATATTCTTTTCAGGGATTGTCCTGATGTCCTTTCGGAGCTATCGGAGAGATTCAGGTTCATTCTGGTGGATGAGTATCAGGATACAAATTATTCACAGTATCTTATAGTCAGGAAACTCTCTGCTGTTCACAGAAACATATGTGTGGTGGGGGACGATGCACAGAGCATATATGCTTTTCGCGGGGCAAGGATAGAGAACATACTGAATTTCAGAAAGGATTACCCTGATGCAAAGGAATACAGGCTGGAACAGAATTACAGGTCAACCCAGAATATTGTCAATGCGGCCAACAGCCTTATTTCCCATAATGCGATGCAGTTGAAGAAGAAGTGTTTTTCCGAGGCCGAGACCGGCGAGAAAATAGCCATAATAAGTGCATACACGGAGCAGGAGGAGGGATTTTCGATAGCATCGTCCATAATAAACAGAATGTATGCCGACAAATGTGATTATTCTTCTTTTGCTGTGCTTTACAGAACGAATGCCCAGTCGAGAGCCATCGAAGAAGCTTTGAGAAAAAGAGGGATACCTTACAAGATATTTTCCGGACAGTCCTTTTATGACAGGGCTGAAGTAAAGGATATGCTTGCATATCTGAGGCTCGTGGTAAATCCCAAAGATGATGAGGCGTTCAAGCGGGTTGTGAATTTTCCTGCAAGGGGAATAGGTGAGACCTCGATGTCACGCCTTTCCGAGGCGGCGCTTTCAAACGGTATTTCACTTTGGGAAGCCGTGGCTGACGTGAATCTTGAAAGTTTCGGATTGAAAAATGCAGCAGTATCCAGGATAAGGTCTTTTGTATCCTTGATAGCTTCATTGCACGAAAAGGCTTTTTCTGAGAATGCCTATGAGCTTGCTGTGGAGATCGCCGTGACGAGCGGAGTAATGAATGCTCTGAAGGCAGATTCCACAATAGAAGGGGAAGCGCGTTTGCAGAATGTGGAAGAATTCCTCAATTCCATAAAGGAGTTCTGCGAGTCCGTATCGGAAAAGGAAAGTGCTGAAGACGGTTCTGCAAGTGAATCTGGAGATGTATCTGTGAGTGCATATCTTGAAAATGTGTCTCTGCTTTCGGACATGGACAGGGATGATGATGCTGAAAACAGGAACAAGGTCACCCTTATGACAGTGCATTCTTCAAAGGGTCTTGAGTTTCCTCATGTATATATATCCGGTATGGAAGAAATGCTTTTCCCTTCGGTTTCGTCGGTTTCGGGTGAGGATGAAGTGGAGGAGGAGAGAAGACTTTTCTATGTAGCACTGACAAGGGCAGAAAAGAGCGTAACGCTGACTTATTCGAGAAGCCGTTTCAAATGGGGAAACCATACGTCGTGCAAGCCGAGCCGTTTCATATCAGAGATAGATTCAAAATTCAGGGATGATCTTGATGACGGGGATGATTTCATGTCTGAAGATTCTCTTGGCAGATTCGGAATGTACGGATCTGAAAGATCTTTTTCTTCGGGCGTGTACAAGGACAGGAAATCCGAACCTGTACACAGAATGGTACGTCCTACAATGCCTCCAAGACCTGCAGATCCATCTTTTAAGGCTGATTCTCCTGACCTTTTTTATGAAGGTGCAAGTGTAGAGCATGACCGCTTCGGTACTGGTGTAATCAGCTCTTTGTCAGGTTCGGGGAGTGATAGAAAGGCAGTCGTGCAGTTTGATGATTACGGTGAAAAGACACTTTTATTGAAATTTGCCAAAATGAGATTGAAAAAGTGATTTTTTCTGTGTTTTGTGGTAAATTATGGCATAATATTTGTATTTTCTTAACTGAAGTTTTTCATAGTTTAAGTTTAGGTTAAGTAGCGAGGTTTTGACTGCTTCTCAGTTGAAGCCTCGTGAAATTTTTATGTTTTGTCATATACTGTCCATTATCTTTATCTATTATTGCATCATATTAAAAATGTGAGAGATATGAAGAGAAGATTTGTTTTTTCGACAGTATTGCTGTCTTTGTTTTTCCTGATTGCATCTTGTGATTGGGACTATTCTGAAAATTATGCTGAAGATACCGGCAAGGTGTATCTTAAATTCAGCGATCAGGTATTCAGGCAGACTTTTGCCGGTGTACGTTCCTCTTTTATTCCAGATACTGCGATATTTGTGCTAAAGGTAACCGCTGAGAACGGTGAAAAATTTTATGACGGCTATTACGGCGAGAGACCTGAGATGTTTGAATTGCCACGGGGTGTTTACAGCTTTTCAGTGGTGTCATCCGTAAGGAGCATGCCCGAGTTCGATCTGCCGTTGTGGGGTGACGGACAGTCTGTTCATGTGGAAAAAGATATTTCCTTGACATTCATGTGCCGGCAGCTTAATTCTGCTGTCAGGCTGAATGTCGCTCCGGAACTTGAAAACTCTTTTCCGTACGGATATTTCAATATCATTTCGAGCGGTTCTGTCACAAAATACGGTTATGAGGAGGACAGGTATCTTTTCCTGGATCCCGGAGAGCTTGTCATAGAGTTTGTGAAATCGGCAAACAGCCGGATTGAAATACTCAGAAGGTATCTTTCGGAAGGTGAAATGGTAACATTTCTTGCAGGAACAGGAGCTTCGGGGGTTCAGGGAACCGGTGGAATTTCGATAATGATGGATACTTCGCGTGTCTGGAGCAGCGAGTATCTTGATCTTTCTGATATCGATAACAAGGGTAAGGCCGTACCGTTGGACAGGCTTGCATCCATGGCTGGGGAGGAAGATGTATGGACATCCGGCTATATAGTTGGAGGAGATCTCTCTTCCTCTTCAGTAAAGACTTCATCTCCGTTCAAGTCGATGACCAATCTGGCCATAGCTTCTTCGCCCTATGAAAAGGACAAGAAGAATATGATTTCAGTGGAGCTGCCTTCAGGAAGTATAAGGGATGAACTCAATCTTGTGTCAAATCCCGAAAATCTTGGCAGGAAGGTATGGTTGCGGGGTGATGTATCCGAGTCTTATTTCGGCATTACAGGTATCAAGAAAACCGACAGATATGAGTGGTAAATATTGTTATGGCATGATTACTTTATGTTATCTCTTATAAGAATTCGTGTTGAGGAGGTAATGTGGACGGCATGTATATTTGCATCCGAAATCATAAAAACAATTGCAGTATGAAAATATTCGTGAAAATATTATTTGTCGTTCTTCTTGTTTCGTGTCTGGTTTTTCCGGTCTCTTCTCCTCTGGCTCTGGTTACCGGTTTTGTATTTGCACATTTTCTTGGGAATCCGTTCAGCGAGTATACGCACAAGTTTACATCGCTCCTGCTTAAGGTGTCAGTGGTTGGCCTTGGATTCGGTATGAATGTGCATTCGGCATTGTCTGCCGGGAAGGACGGTTTCTGGATTACCATAACATCCATAGCATTGGTACTCATTCTCGGATATTTTCTGGGTAAGGCATTAGGTATGCCAAGAAAATTGTCGCATCTTGTTTCTTCCGGTACTGCAATATGCGGTGGTAGCGCCATTGCTGCCGTTGCTCCGGCTGTAAAGGCTGATGAAAACGAAATGTCCATGTCCCTGGCAGTAGTCTTTCTTCTTAATGCTATCGCACTTATCATATTTCCTGTGCTTGGCCATATTATAGGAATGGACCAGCATGATTTCGGAACATGGTGTGCCATAGCCATTCATGATACAAGTTCCGTTGTCGGGGCTGCGTCTGCGTATGGAGAGGAGGCTCTGATGGTCGCCACGACAGTAAAGCTGGCGAGAGCTTTATGGATAATACCGATATCGATTTTGTCAGCATTCATGTTCCGCTCAGGAAGCAGCAGAATTTCGATACCGTGGTTTATCTTTTTCTTTATAGCTGCAATGCTCCTGAACAGCTATCTGCCTCTCGGAAAGGCATCTGTCTACATGTTTGACATATCAAAGAAACTGCTTGTGGCAACCCTTTTCCTCATAGGATCCAACCTCTCGATTGCGAAAATGAAGGTTGTGGGTGTGAAACCTCTGATATTCGGTATAATTCTGTGGTTTGTGGTGGGTATCTATTCCCTTGCAATAATTACTTTGATATAAATTTGATATAAATAAAAACGAAGGCTGCATCGAGCACATGAGAGTGCGAACGATGCAGCCTTTTCAGTCACTGGGAAGATTATTCGTCTTCTTCCTCTATTTCTATGTAAAATACGATCGGCTGGTATGCAGGAACTCCTGCTCCTGATGACATGTTGCCGGACGCTCCATATCCAAGGTCCGAATAGAATACCGCAATTGCTACATCACCGTAGGACATTTCTTTCAGAGCCATTGCAAATCCCTTTATTACACCGCTTGAACTTTCGTCCGAACTGCTGGATGTCATTTCGTCGTATGTGGACTTGTAGGTTATGGTTGCAGCATCGTATGATTTGCTTGAGTCATAGATCCTGAATTTCTTTGCTGAATCGGCTATATTGGTATCGAATACATAGCCGTCGAGAAGTTTTCCGATGTATCTGTATTTCACTTCCGTATCCGCTACTATTGTGTCCTGTCCGGCGTCAACAAGTTTCTTGAAATACATGCCGGTGTACAGTGTGTCCTTTTCCTGCATGTTGTAATTCTTGTTCATGTATATCCTCATCGTGTCAAGCTGATACTGCGTTATGTCGCTTATAACCCTTCTGATATTCATCATGTATCTTATGCTTTCCGTTTCCTGCTGCGTGGTGCCGTAGTATGAGTCGTATTTGCTTCCGCTCAGCCATGGCGGGATTATTGCGTCGATATAGCTGCCTTGAGTCGTCATCTTGAGGACTTCTTCGACTCCTTCCGTAAGGGACCCGTTTCCCAGACGCATCAGGGTAGGTCCGTAGTATTTTGATGCGCTGTATGTCCCTAATCTTTGTGCAGTCTCCTTGTTTGTCGTGTATGTATATGTCCCGTCAAGCTGCTGTGTTTCGTAATGTACATAGACATAGCTTTCTCCACTTATGATCTGCCCTCCTGGCTGCTGGTTGTGCTCAAGGACGTATATCCCGCTTTCAGTAGGCTGCAGATTTGTTCCGTGCTCCTTGTTGTAATTGTAGATGTATGCTTCGAGAACTCTTCTCTGCCTCGATTCGGTCGATTCATCCTTGTCGATTGCACAAGAGGGCACCGCCACTGGAATTATGGCTGCTGACAGTAAAAGTGCTGCAATTTTTATTTGTCTGTTCATCAGAGTTTATATTATCTTATATAAGTATTTACAGTTTAATTGTACAAAGATAGCGAAAAATCAGTTTTTGATGATTTCAGTTATCCAAATTTCGAACAACAGTGCGGAAAGGGACGGTACATTGTACGCAGGTTTGTCGTAGTATCCGTATTTTGCAGAAAATACCAGCTCGGAGTGTTCCCCTTTCAAGACACCTTCAAGTCCGTTTTCAAGACCCGGAATCAGATCTCCGCTGCCGAGTCTGATTTTCTTTATGCTGTAATCCGGATCAGTCAGCTGAAATCCGCTTTCTTCCGCTGTAGCCAGCCTGTTTGTGCAAAACAGCGACGATTTGCCGCTTTCGAAAACATATCCGGCATAATAGAAGTAAATTGAGTCTCCCTTTTCTGCAACCACGTCTCCGCTTCCCTGATCCATTATTATTCTGGTTGTGCCAGAATTTTTTACCGTCGTTTTTCCGGACATCGTGTTGATATAGTTCTCTATGCTTTTTTCCTGTTCTGCAATGGAGTTCTTCTTTTCCTGTTTGGTACATGACAGGAAAACTGCTGCAGAGAATACGAGTAATATAGGAATATAATTTTTCATCGTTCTGTAAAACATTTCCGGCTCCGTTTGTTAAAGTCAAAATTCGTGCCTTTTGAGATACAATTCCAGTTTTTCCTTGAAATAATCCGGAATTTTTTCAATTTCCATGGATATCCTGCCTCCTGCGGCCTTGATATGTCCACCTCCATTGAAATATTCTGATGCGAATTCATTTATTACAAACCCTTCCTTGCATCTGAGAGATACGCGGATTTCTCCGTTGTCCCCTTCTGTAAAAAGTGCGGATATCGCGACGTCCTTTATGCTCAAAGGCATATTGACGAACCCTTCAGAATCACCGTCCTTATAGGAATATTCCTTTTTTGTATTTTTGTCCAGAATCATGTAAGCGGTTCTGAGTTCCGGAATCAAAACCATTTTGTCTTTTATCATTTTTCCCATAAGACGGAGCCTGTTTTCGGAAAAGCCTCCGGTTATATGCTGTTGTATCATTTCTTTATTGACTCCCGATTCCATAAGTTCGGAAGCGATCCTTAGCGTTTCAGGAGTTACGGAATTTGAAAAAATGTTTGTATCCGTGAGTATGCCCGTGAAAATTGATTCCGAACAATGGAGGGTAATACAGCTTTTCTCATGGTCTGCGTCGACGGATTTCAGGATGCTGTACAGATATTCGCAGGTTGAAGATCTTCGTGGTTCCGAGAATATCAGAGAGAATATGTTCTCTTCAGGGTCCGGATGATGGTCTATCAGAACCTTTTTTGCTTTTGATATGCGGAGTTCGTTCTCCAGTTTCCCTGTTCTTCCCAGTCTGTTGAAATCCAGACATATTATAAGGTCAGAGGATTTTATTGTCCTTGTGCATGCTTCCGGTGAGTCGGTATATGAATATGTGCATCCGCGCAAATCGGATCCTTCTCTTTCCATCAGAAACATGAGATATTCCGGAATTGGATCGGACAATACTATATGGCATTCTTTCCCTATTGATTTTAGAAAAAGTGCTGCTGCCGTTACTGCTCCTATACAATCTCCGTCTGGATTGGTATGTCCTGTAATGCTGATACTTGTCGCTTCTCCGATAAGTCTTGAAAGAATGTCCGTGTTGTTGCCCATCCGTTACGCTATGAAAAAAATCACACAAAATTAAAAATAAATTGCAAGGACTAAATATTTATTTTACTTTTGTAGAATAAATGCAAACAATGAAAACATTATAATAAGCAAATGAAAAAGGTTCTTACATTTATCATTCTTCCGCTTCTTATTATCTATTTGGGATATGTTCTTTATTCCAGCATTCAGGAGCCGGTCCAATTTGACAATGCAAAAAAATTCAGAGAGCAGGTTGCAGTTGAAAGGCTGAAGGATATCAGAACGCTTCAGGTTGCCTACAAGAGTAAGTATGGTAAATTTACCGGAAGTTTTGATACTCTGATCAACTTCTACAAAAATGATTCCCTGACTGTCATAAAGCAGGTGGGATCAATGGATGACTCTTTGGCTGTTGCACAGAAACGTGTTTACAGAGACAGTATCCAGATAATGGTAAGGGATACTTTGTTGAAGGGCAGAGGCAATTTTGTTGATTCCATCAAATTCATTCCTTTTTCAGGTGGAGACACAATGTTGCTGAAGTCAGTGGTCAAGAAAGTTTCAGGTGTAAATGTACCGCTTTTCGAAGCCAGTGCACCGTTCGATGTTCTTTTGAGAGGTCTCGACAGACAGCTGATAGTTAATCTGAATGCTGAAAGAAACGATACCGGTCGTTATCCTGGCCTGAAAGTCGGAGATGTAGATGTACCTAACAATAACGCAGGTAACTGGGAATAATGGAAAAGGCTGCATATAAGGCAGATTCTTCTCAAGTATTATACAGAATATCCATTCAAATTGATTTGAGTGGATTTTCTTTTAATATATATAAGGAAGACGGTGCCAAAAAATATCTTTATTCTACGGCAAGGGAAAATTTCGATACGGCATATTCTTCATTTTCATATGCCGGAAAGGATTTTTTGGACAGAATAAGCAGCCGTATAGAGAGAAGTTTCGACTGCGATAAAATAGCAGAAGCCGAGATATCCTTTCATACGGAAAAATTCACTCTTGTTCCGCTTGAATTTTATTCAAGGTCTTTTTCAAAAGGACTGCTTGAAAAGATGCACCGTCTTGATCAGTATGATGAAGTAGATTCCATCGTGCTGGAAGACGAGAAGGCGGTATTGATATATGCACTTCCAAGTGTTGTTACTTCATATTTTGTGAATGTTTTCAGAAAAGTCAATTTTACCCCTTCGGTTTATCATTTTCTGAAAAAGATGCATGGGATGAAGGAGTACAACAAGGTGATTGCGGATTATCGTTCTGGTCTTCTTGTACTTGTCATTGCAGACTTTACGGGACTTCAGCTATGCAATTCCTATCATGCGTCCGATTTTAAGACAGCATTGTATTATATTGTATCTGCAGTGAAGGAATATAATTTCAACCCCGAGCAGTCCCTTCTTGTTCTTATGTCCGTACCTGCCGAGGGAGACAGGGTTCTGGCCATGAAATATTTTTATGATGTAGTGACAACCGATAGATAGTCGGCGGGTTAATGTTATGCGTATAATAGGCGGAAAATACAGAGGGCGTACTATTGTTCCTCCTTCTTCATTCAATGCAAGGCCGACTACTGATTTTGCAAAAGAAGGATTGTTCAATACTCTTTCAAATATGTGCGATTTCGAGGAAATCTCAGTTCTGGATCTGTTCGGCGGGACCGGCGGCATAAGTTATGAGTTTGCTTCCAGAGGATGTACCGATATAGTTACCGTTGAGATGAATCCGGTTCATGCCGGTTTTATAAGAAAAAGCGCGCGCATTATGGGTTTTGAGGGATTCCAGGTTGTCAGACATAATGTCTTTGATTTTCTCGAAATATGTTCTAAAAAATTCGATATCGTATTTGCCGATCCCCCTTACGATATTTCCGGCCTGGAAACCATACCTGAAAAGGTAATTTCAAAGGATATTTTGAATGACGGCGGACTTTTTATAATGGAACATCCTGGTACCTTTGACTTTTCTGGAAAAGACTGGTTCGTCAAGGAAAAAAAATACGGGAATGTACATTTTACTTTTTTTGAGAAAAAGTTGTAAGAAACGAAAATAAATCATATCTTTGTACTCCCGAAACGGGAAAACTGGTGTGGTAGTTCAGCTGGTTAGAATACCTGCCTGTCACGCAGGGGGTCGCGGGTTCGAGTCCCGTCCATACCGCAGAGGTCAATCGCAAGGTTGACCT
>CASFPH010000037.1 GCA_949296645.1 uncultured Bacteroidales bacterium | reverse complement strand
GAGGATAACCGTTAATTTATATCTCCTGTTGACGTATCTGAATGCAACGAAAAGAGGGTAACCCTTTGAACCATATCATATGGCTTTTGGGTCACCCTCATGGAATGGTCAGAACCGTGGCTTTCTGATTTCAAGCTGAGGGTGTCGTACGGGGTTACAGGAAATCTTCCGAGCGGATTGTATGATTACTTCGGATCATACAGCACTTCTCCTTCATATAACGACGAATCAGCAATTATCGAAAACAGAATTCCTTTCCCTGGACTTACATGGGAGAAGGGAAAGCAGTGGGATCTAGGATTTGATGCTTCCCTTTTCGGAAGGATAGGAATAGTATTCGATTTGTACAAAAGGAATACTACAGACCTTCTTATGAGCAAGCCTTTGAACAATGTTTCCGGATTTTCAAGCATGACAGCGAATGTAGGAGAACTCGAAAACAGGGGACTGGAAGTTGAAATACGTTCCACCAATATAGACAACAAGAATTTTACATGGACTACTTCTTTCAACCTTTCTGCGAACAGGAACAAGATCATAAGACTGTCAGATCTGCCTTCATATACAGACGGAAGATATATAAGACGGGAAGGTCTCGGTTGGGGCACCCTGTATCTCAGGGAATATGCTGGAGTGGATCCTGAAAACGGTCTTCCTCAGTACTACAAGAATGCCGAACTTGAGGACGGTTCGTATGACAAGCAGATAGTGAACGATCCTGACGAGGCTTTTCCTATTCCTCTGGTGGATGTAAACCCGAAAGTATACGGCGGCTTGAGCAATACTTTCAGATACAAGAATATCGATCTGTCTTTCAATCTGTCATACAGTCTGGGCGGTTACAGTTATGACAATTACATGTGGGAACTTCAGAATGACGGTTATTCGGTAAATAAGAATATCAGCGTCGAGATAAGAAGACGATGGAAGAATCCGGGGGATATCACGGATGTTCCGCGTTATGTTTTCGGAAACGGTGACGGGGGTTATTATAACTCAAGCCGAGGCATACACTCTACGGACCATATAAGACTGAAAAGTCTGATAATAGGTTACAATTTCCCTCAGAAATGGATGAAGGCGATAGGATTCTCAAATGCAAGGGTTTATTTCTCAGGTACGAATCTGTTGACTCTGGCAAAATACGACCAATACGATCCGGAACTTACCGGAGTCGTGAGTATGGGTGTGCCTCCGTTGAGGACTATCTCATTCGGTATTGATTTTAGTTTCTGATTTTAAACTGTGGACATTATGAAAAAGTTTATATATCTTCTTGTGTTTTTATTCGCCGCATATTCATGCGGAAATTCTTTCCTAGATTCAAGTCCTACTTCCGGGATAACTACGGATATTGCAATTACGAATATAAATGAGGCGAGATATGCCATAAACGGCATATACAACGAATTACAGAGTTATGGTTATTACGGGGCGGCCATGTTCTATATAGGTGACGTGAAAGGTGACGACATGCAGTCCTATGCGATAACGAGCCGTACATCCAATTACTGTTATCTGTTCGACCACAAGAGCTATTCGGTGAACGCATCTTCCATTTGGGGACAGGCTTATTATGTCGTGAGGCTGGCTTACAACATAATCAATGCCATTGAATCCGGTAAGGTTTCAGACGGGACAGAGACCGAAAAGAACAATATAATAGGTCATGCCAAGGCACTGATAGCAATGGCACATTTCGACCTTACTAAATTGTGGGGATATCCTTATGCCAAGGACGGCGGAGCGTCATTGGGAGTGCCTGTTGTGGAACATGCTCTCGGTGTGGACGAATATCCTGACAGAAGCACTGTGAAGCAGTGCTATGAGTTCATAATCCGCAATCTTACGGAAGCAATCCCTATGATGAGCACTGCCAAGGATGCCGGAAAAATGAATGCATATGGGGCAAGGGCTCTTTTGAGCAGGGCCTATCTTTATTCTACGGATTATCAGAAAGCTTTTGATACTGCATCCGAACTGATAGAAGAACTTAAGGCAAACGGGGCTTATGCACTTTATTCCCATGACGATTACATGGCATCATTCGCACTTGATGCAAAATTGGGTTCCGAATCGCTTATGGAGATTGTGAATTCATCTTCCGACAATGAAAGCTGGGATTGTCTGGCATATCTCATACATCCTTACGGTTATAAGGAAAACATACTTACGAAGGATTTCGAGGATCTGTTAAATGAAGATCCGGATGACGTGCGCTACGGTATGATGAGGATAGAACCGACCCTTCAGAACAGACCGTTCCTCAATAAATACCCTGGACCTTCTCCTGACAAGGCTTCCCGTGACAACAATTATACAGTACTAAGATTGTCCGAAGTATATCTTATAGCTGCCGAAGCTGCAATAAATCTAAATGCGGAAGACAGGGCGAAAGGACTCGGCTATCTGAATGAAATAGTAAAAAGGGGAAACCCTGACAATGAGGTTACCGATGCCGAATATGATCTGGACAGGGTGCTTGCCGAAAGGCGCAAGGAACTTGTAGGCGAGGGGCACAGGTATTTCGACATGCTCAGAAACGGAAAGACCATAATAAGGAAAGGTGGATATCACCTTGCCGGAGCTCCGGAAGAAATAAACTGGAACACGGAAAAGTGTGTCCTTCCTATTCCTGCGGCACAATTCGTATTCAATCCTGAAATGGAACAGAATCCTGGATACACTAAGGAGTAATCATCATATCATCTGACGGTAAATACCGTTTCATGCATGTACTTTTCACCAGGAAGCAACAGCGTTGACGGAAAATCCGGATGATGGGGCGAATCCGGCAGCATCTGCGGTTCGAGGGCTATTCCCGAAAAAGGACCGTAGAATCTGCCGGATTTTCCTTTTTGTACGTTCAGGTATTTTCCGGTGTATATCTGTATGCCGGGATAGTCTGACGAGACCGTAAGGGAAAGGCCTTCGTCAGTATGGAGCGTCGCCATGTGCCGGACGCTTTTTTCATATCTTCCGTTTTCATGCATGTCATCTTTGCCAGAGTCGGAAAAGACATAGCATGTGTCCAGTCCTCCTCCTGAGATTGCACGGGCAAGCCTTTCAGGTGAACGGAAGTCATGGAGCCCTTCAGCGGCAAGTATCTTTCCTGTCGGGATGAGTGCGGAATCGGTTTCAATATAACAGGACGGAACGACATGCAGCCATGTTTCATCTGTTACTGATTTTTCCGGCGAGAGATTGAAATACGGATGTGACGTTATGTTTACATATGTGGTCTTGTCGGATACTGCTTCGTATTTTATCCTCAGACTGTTCTTCTCAAGCGAATACCTGACCGAGACATCAAGATTGCCGGGGAATCCGTTTTCAAGGTCGATACTTCTGCAATGCAGTACAAGAGAATCGCCGGTATGTTCCGAGACTTCCCAGTATTTTCTGTCCAGTCCTTCCTTTCCTCCGTGAAGGGTGTTTCCGGATTCGTTTGCATACAGCCTGTATGTTTCTCCTTCGATTTCGAATGAAGCTCCGGCTATTCTGTTTGCGTATCTGCCGATTACTGCCCCAAAATACGGATAGTTCCGCAGATATTCCTCGTCAGTGTAGTTTTCAGCATTGTCGAAACCGAGAATTATGTCTGTATTCCTGCCGTTTTTTCCTTTTACTATGAAATTCTTCATTATTCCGCCGAGATTCAGCACATGTACTTCTATATTTTCGTTTTCAAGAATGAATTCGCGTATTTCCATAACGTTGACTTTTTCCTGTCCAAAGGTATATTCCAAAATCCAAATATATCTCAAATTGATAATATAACTTGCACTTAAATTTTTACTTTTGCATTTCGATAGGCTATGAAATACATGTACATGAATATAGAAAACCTTGAAAGAAGATTCTCGGATATTTACGGGCATTCCCCTCAGTCGGTTTATTTTGCTCCCGGCAGGGTGAATCTTATCGGAGAGCATATAGATTACAATGGCGGGCGTGTTTTTCCGTGCGCCCTTGATTTCGGAACTTATATGTGTGTCTCGTCGAGAAACGACGGAAAAATTTCCATGCGCAGTCTGAACATGCCGTCCGGCCTGCTTTCGGACAATGACAATATTTCGGATAAAAAAAATGACTGGACAGATTATCCGGCTGGGGTCTTTGTTGAATTCTCCGGGCTCGGATATTCCGGAAAAGGTTTTGATATTCTCTATTGGGGAAACATTCCTGCCAGGGCCGGGCTTTCGTCTTCCGCATCTCTTGAAGTGGTAACGGCAGTAATGCTTGATGATGTATATGCTTCAGAGCTCGGCAGAAAGGAGATAGCAAGGCTTTCCCAAAGAGCTGAAAACGGATTCGTGGGAATGAATTGCGGTATCATGGATCAATTTGCCGTGGCTTTCGGAGCAAGAAACATGGCAATAGCACTTGATTGTTCTACGCTTGATTATGAACTGGTTACGCTTGATATGGACGGGTACGGGCTTGTGATAGCCAATTCCAACAAGCATCATGAACTTGTTTCTTCCGAATACAATACCAGAAGGATGGAAAGCGAGGCCGCACTTGAAATATTGAGGTCAAAATACGGAATCTCACACCTGTGTGAACTTTCTTCCCGACAGCTGGCTGAGTCTGCCTCCATGTTCCGGGACGACAGAATATTCAGGAGGGCAAGACATGCCGTATCTGAAAACGAGAGGGTGACAAAAGCCATAGCATGTCTGAAAGAGGGAAATCTTGCTGGATTCGGAAGACTTATGAATGAGTCCCATGCTTCCCTGAAGTGCGATTATGAAGTGACGGGACGCGAAATGGATATTCTTGCGGAAGAGGCATTGAAGATTGAAGGAGTCCTTGGTTCAAGAATAACAGGGGGAGGCTTCGGCGGTTGTACCGTATCTCTTGTCAAGAAGGAAAACATTGAAAGATTCGTCTCCGTACTCGGAGAGACATATAAGTTAAAGACAGGCCTGAAGGCTGACTTTTATGTTGCGGATATAGGAGACGGGGCCCGAAAATTAAAATAAGACATTTATGAACAGAGGTTTTGAAACAGCAGACTATGTTGTGTTTTGTCTGTATGCCATAGTTATCATAGGTATGGGACTGTGGGTCTCATGCAGGAAAAAAGACAGGGAAAAGACAGCTGAAGATTATTTTCTGGCCGGCAAGACGTTGCCGTGGTGGGCGATAGGGGCTTCTCTGATTGCTGCCAATATTTCAGCCGAGCAGTTTATCGGAATGTCCGGTTCGGGCTTTGCTATAGGAATGGCAATCGCCTCGTATGAGTTCATGGCAGCATTGACGCTGATCGTAGTTGGAAAGTACTTTCTGCCTATTTTCATCAGGCAGGGACTGTACACGATACCTGAATTTGTGGAAAAAAGGTTTTCGAAGAATCTAAAGACGATTCTGGCTGTTTTCTGGATTGCACTTTTTGTCTGTGTTAATCTCACATCCGTACTGTTTCTGGGAGCAAAAGCTCTGGATACGATTCTTGGAACAGGCAACGGTGACCTGTTCATGCCGGCAATAATAGGTCTTGCTTTTGTGGCTGCCGCATATTCCATTTACGGAGGACTTTCCGCAGTGGCATGGACAGATGTCGTACAGGTAGTGCTGCTGATAGCCGGCGGTGTCGTCACTACACTGATTGCGTTGGCACAGGTTGCTCCTGACGGCAGCATATCGGGAGGTATGGCATATATTTATGAGAATGCAGGTGATCATTTCCATATGATTCTGGATAAGGATGATCCGCAATACATGAACCTTCCAGGAATTGCGGTACTGATAGGAGGTCTCTGGGTGGCGAATCTCTATTACTGGGGGTTCAATCAATATATAATTCAGAGGACACTTGCGGCAAAATCACTTAAGGAGGCCCAGCGGGGTATCGTATTTGCCGCGTTCCTTAAGATGATAGTTCCTCTGATTGTGGTGATTCCGGGAATAGTGGCGTTCGTCATGTATTCAAACAGTTCCGATCCGGCTGTAATATCCATGTTCGAGTCAACCGGAGGTGCAGACAAGGCATATCCATGGCTTATAAAAAGTTTCATACCTGCCGGACTCAAAGGTCTTGTCGTGGCCGCTCTGGCTGCTGCAATAGTTTCGTCTCTGGCTTCGATGCTCAACTCCACGTCTACAATCTTTACTATGGACATATACAGACAACATATAGACAAAAACGCTTCCGACAGGAAACTTGTAACGGCAGGACGTCTTTCAGCTGCCGTCGCTCTGGTTGTCGCATGCCTGTTAGCACCGCTGATGGCAAGTTTCGACCAGATGTTCCAGTATATACAGGAATATACCGGTATTGTCAGTCCCGGAATACTGGCGGTTTTCATTATGGGCCTTTTCTGGAAGAAGACAACGAACCGCGGAGCCATTACCGGTGTGCTTGCGTCAATTCCTGTTGCGTTGTTGCTTAAATTCCTGCCGATAGACATGCCTTTCCTTGACCAGATGATGTATACTTTCATAATTACCGTCGTGGTAATTGCACTTGTCAGTCTCACGACGTGCAAGGGAGATGATGACGGCAAGGCTCTCAGACTCACTTCGGATGTGTTCAGAACGGACAGGGTATTCAATATATGTGCTTATACCATCTGTATCATTCTGGCTGTAATATACGTATTTTTGTGGTAATATGTCGCATAATTCATTGGGTTTGCATTACAGAAACTTGCTCGGTCTCGGGCTTCCTATAATGATAGGCCAGCTGGGTATGATTGTGTTAAGTCTTGCCGATACAATGATGGTGGGACGTCACAGTACGACAGATCTCGCTGCTGCAAGTTTCGTGAACAACATGTTCAATCTCGTGATCATTTTCTTTACCGGCTTTTCATACGGACTTACGCCTGTTGTCGGAAATCATTTCGGACGCGGAGAAAACGGAACAATAGGCCGGTTGTTGAAAAATGCACTGTTTGTCAATCTGATGATATCGTTGCTTATGCTGCTGCTTATGACGGTGCTTTATTTCAATATGCATAATCTCGGCCAGCCTGAAGAACTGCTTCCAGTGATGAGACCTTATTATGTCGTGCTACTTGTCTCTCTTCCGTTTGTGATGCTGTTCAATGCTTTCAAGCAGTTCTCGGACGGAGTTACTGACACGAGTACACCGATGTGGATCCTGCTGGGTGGAAACGTTCTGAACATATTCGGGAACTGGGTTCTTATTTACGGTAAATTCGGTTTCCCGGAACTGGGACTTCTTGGGGCCGGGATATCGACACTGTTTTCCAGAGTGGTCATGCCGCTTGTTTTTGCCGTAATTTTCTTCTTCTCGGAACATTACGGGGAATTCAGGGGCGGATTCCTGAAAGGCAGATTGAATGGCTCTGATTTCAGAATTCTAAACAGGATGGGATGGCCCGTTGGTCTGCAGATGGGTATGGAGACTGCATCCTTCAGCCTGAGTACCATTATGGTAGGATGGCTGGGTGCGGTGGCTCTTGCAGCACATCAGATAATGCTCACGGTAGGTCAGCTCGGATTCATGATGTATTATGGAATGGCTGCGGCGGTTGCGGTAAGGGCAAGCAGTTTCAATGGGCAGAATGACAGGACGAATGTTGGAAAAACCGTGACGGCAGGTTTCCGAATGATAATGGTAATGGCGCTTGTAACTTGTTCGTTAATATATATTTTCAGAAATGTGATAGGCAATCTGTTCACTGACAGTGCGGCAGTATCGGTCATGGTTTCGCAGCTTGTGCTTCCGTTCATCCTCTATCAGTTCGGGGATGGTCTGCAGTGCAATTATTCCAATGCGTTGAGAGGAATATCCGATGTGAGGCCGGTAGTGCTTTATGCCTTTATTGCCTTCTTTATCATATCACTGCCTTCCGGTTATCTGTTCGGTTTTGTGTTCGACATGGGTATAACCGGGATATGGCTTTCATTCCCGTTAGGACTGACAAGTGCAGGACTGATGTATTGGAACAGGTTCAGAAAATATTTCAGGTAGAAAATCATAATATGCATTAACTTTGCGAATACGATAATATTTGATATATGACTTCTGTTGTTTATTTACTTTTACTTGTCATCGTTGCATTTTGTGCCGCATTATCGTACCGTTATTTGAAAAAAGAAGGAACGGACGGAAAGCGGAAACTTGTGATTTTCATTCTGTCATCGGTTTTTCTGGTGTCGTTCTTCATGAACCAGTATCTTATGTCATGGCTGCTTCTGGTACTGATGTCTGCACTACTTGTTGCCGCGGTTCTGCCAGATATGTTCCGTAACCGGAAAAAGTCAGCCTATGCTGCCGTATTGTGCATTGTGTGCGTGCCGATGATGTTCGCCATGTTGATGAAGGGGCTTGCTTCTTCATTTCTGTTTCTTTTTTTATTTGTTGCCGTTTCGTTTGTATTTGCTGTTTCGGCAGTGACTGTAATGGTTTATCTTTTCAGTAACAGAAGACTGTTGTTCCATGCAGCCGTTATTCTTATAGTCTTCTACATAATGCTTTTGATGTCCGGTTATTTGAATTCGGATTATGCAAAATGTTTTTATGCTGCCTTTGCTGCGGTTGCAATGGGATTTTTCCTTATTCTTAAAGAGCGTACCGCTTTTGTTGCTGCTCTTGCCGTAAATTTCGTCACGGCAATTGCTTTTGTCGCAGGCCGTCAGATTGAAGAGTATGAAATGAAGGAATTTAATTCGAATTATTCGGACAGTCAGGAATACGGAGTGGCAGATGTAGGTATACTTGACGAATCTTCGAAAGATATGACTGACATAAGCAGTGAAAACGGGTATGATGATGAAAAGGAAAAACTCAGGCGAAAAATAAGGAACAGACTTTCCGAATATCAGAATGAAGGAGATGAGTTGATTGTTTATAATGAAGATGAAGATATTTTAGTTATGGATAAGGAGATATCTCTTGATGATATGACGGTTGAGCTTTCGGTTTTGCGTACAGCATCATACAATCTTGTATTTTGTATTGTGTATTTTAATAAAGAAGAATTATCCGTTTCTGCCGGGAGCAAAGACAGGGCGCTTGTTTTCGAGGATGGAGAAATGCTTATATTCAACGAATCCGATATAATGGAAGGGGATTATATTACGAATGTCGTATGTATGGAATTTTTCCCTTTGGAACTTGCATACAGCAATATTTATGGATATGAAGAGGATTCTCTGGAAAACCGGTATCTTAGGCTTTCAGAAAAGAATATCGTGAAATATGCAGAATATGACATAGTCAACAACAAACTGACAGATACGGTATTCGAGATTCCGTATTCTACTGCTCCCTTGTTTCTTGAATTCCTTCAGAATAACCTGTAGCCTATGCCGAGCATGAGGTTGTTCGGGTCCTTGAAGTTGTACAGCTGGTAACCTACATGCAGGAACAGTCTGCGCGTTACAGAGGTTTTCAGAATGAATACCTGATAGAATCCGTCGGTGTCGTTTCCGCGGCAAATTATGTTGCGTCCGACACCTACGTTTACCGAAAATATCGGCATGACCAGTTCGGCTCGCAAGGATAGCCCTGCCGAAAACTGTTCTATGAAAGGTGGTCTGTGGAATTTAGGCTGGTCTTGCTGGTTGTAGTCGCCTGCTACATGATCCTTGATGTTTGCGCTTTCATCGAACTGGAGGTCAAGTGAAAGTCCGGCTCTGAAATATTTATTCAAGTTGTACAGTGGATTGAAATTGAAGCCTGCTACGGCAAACGAACCTGGAACAAGATATTTCCTGTCGGGCCATTCCACACCTCGCGTCCTTGTTGCACCGTATAGGACGAGATCATAGCTGACATACGGCTTGAAAGTACAGTCTGTCCGTTCTTTACCGTATAATTTGTCTTTGCCTGTATTGGCTTTCTCATGTCCGTTATCAAAAGTATATACAGCGCTTATGCGTCCCCCGATAGTGTTGACACCGGCATTGGGCTGGCTTGTGTTTCCATTGGAATAGTGAGAGAGGTCTATTCCTCCTGTAATGTTCAGATTTTTACCTGCCTGCCAGTTAAGGATGAATCCAAGATTTATGTATGCATTTACATCCGAGCCCACTACTACATTCATCGGATTGGTATCCGGATCGTATTTCTTCCATCCGAACGATGCTCCGAAATTCCATTCATAGTCAAGCGACAGCCTGTCAGTCAGACCTGCTATCCTTGAGCCCTGAAAGACATAGAGTAGGGCGGGAGTCCCCATTTCACCATGGTTGAAGAATGTATTTGCCCCTATGCCTATTCCCTGGTACGTATGCGGGTACATTCTGCCGTATACAGTACCTTCGCCGAATCTGAATCCGTATTTGAGATGCGCGGACATTGTTGCGTTTATCGGTCTGCCGGAGGCATTCTC
Organism: uncultured Bacteroidales bacterium; assembly: GCA_949296645.1. Taxonomy (GTDB): domain Bacteria; phylum Bacteroidota; class Bacteroidia; order Bacteroidales; family UBA932; genus CALUPD01. The sequence goes on along the minus strand of CASFPH010000037.1, from coordinate 6,566 downwards.
ACCCAGAAAGAATCCGTCGGTTTTTGCTACATTGCCGGCTCTGACATCTGTTCTTATGCTGTGTATTATTTTACGGGTTTCCTGTGCTGCCGCATGCCACGGCATGCAGGAAAATATCATGGCGAAAGGTAGCAGAATATTTGATATGATGCTGTTTCTCATGTTGTTGTGCTTTTAGAGGGATTTAGCTGTGCTTTGCTCTTTATTTGTGGGTTCATACCCGAAGATAAAGCTTGCAAACGGCACTTCGCTTTCAAGCCTTCCGGTAAAGACCTTCTTCCGTCCTGACACAGGATTGGAGAGGTACATGGTGAAATCCGTCTTGAATTCGGCGTATTCCAGATATGTCGCCACGACCCTCTTAATGCCCGGTTTTACGGTGTATGCGAATGTGGAGTCTGTGGGGAAGGTGAGTGGAAGATGTATTTCACGTTCTGAAATTCCGGTTTTTTCACCTCTGAATTCAAGTTTTTCCTTGCCTTCATAGACATTGGGTACCTCGATTTCGATATCCGGTTTGACCGTATTGCAGATATTTTCCTGATCAAAAACGAAACGTATTGTCCTGTGCGCGTTTTCATACGGTTTCCTGTATATGACAGTTTCTCCATGTGCTGATTGTGTGTTGTCAACCAGTATTTCATCTACAGGTTCCAGTCTGACATTGTAGAAATCATAGATGTCATTACTGAAAACTATGTTGTCAACTACATATTTTTCAGACGGTGAAATCGTTACCTTTATGTCCCTGTCTTCATATTCGTTGCCGGCCACTATATGCAGGAGGTAGGGGTTGTCGAACAGGTTTTCCTTTATCTTTACAGTCAGTTCCAGCGGTCCCAATTTGCTGAAGGAGAGTGCAAGGAGATCGTTTTCCCTGACAGCCGAGAACCTGTTGTAGGCTTCAAAATGACATTGGTCTCCCTTGTCGTTTCCGTCTGCATCGCGGACAGTGAAATACAGACCATCTACTGATCCGGGACCGTAAAGATATTTTACATGCCAGTTGTCGGACGCGAATCCGATTTTCACCGAATCGCCGTTGCCGTCAAGATTGAATTCCGGAGTGACAGGCATGAAGTCCTCCACGAAAATGTCCGGATTGCATGATGCCGCAAGTGTCAGCAGAGCTGCAGTGCATAATGTCCGGATTGTATGGTGTACTGCCCTTTCCATTTAAAGCTCTTGTTGTTTCTGGTTTTCCTTATTGTTTGATGTTGAGGGCATCCATAAATCGTTTTATCACTTCGGGTTTTCCCGTATGTTTGCCGTCGTCCTCGCTCAGTTTGCAGGTGTCGTTGTAGAATGTCCAGGATTCCGTTATTTTCGCCGCCACGAGCTTGATCACTATGTTCATCGGCTTTATTCCGTCGAAGTCATTGGTGAAGTGGGTACCTATACCGAACGACGGCTGACACTTGCCTTCCGCGTATTTCTGGATTTCTATGGCCCTGTCCGTGTCGAGCGCATTGCTGAATATTATCTGTTTGGTCTTCGGGTCAATACCGAGCGACCTGTATTTGGCGATTATCTTTTCGAGTTGTTCGTAATTGTCCCCGCTGTCTATACGAAGACCCTTGAACAGGTTTGCAAAGTCTTCGGAAAAATTGAGACTGAATATGTCCCATCCGAAACTGTCGTAAAGATAGGTGCCTAACGCTCCCCTGAATGTGTTGCGCCATGAGTTCATGGCAATGTGGTTTGCCATCTGCGGTCCGTACATTCCTCCGATGGCACATACGAATTCATGTGCCATGGTCCCTACGGGTGTCAGGTCGTGTTTCATTGCGAGGTAGACATTGCTTGTTCCTACGAACCTGCCTTTCCACTCCCTGCTGAGGCTGCACTCTTTCATTGCCCTCACGACTGTGTCTTCAGCCATGAAGGATGCCCTGCGCCTTGTGCCGAAGTCGCTGTAGATGCAGCCGGCACCAAGCAGTTTTTCCGCCTTGGCGTATGTTTTTCTGTAGTATGCTTCATAATCCAGCTTTTCCGCTTCTCCGGTCATTATGTAGTAGAGCTCTGAGATGATTGCCAGAATCTTGACTTCCAGAAGTATCGTGTCGGCCCAGCAACCTTCGATATCTATGTGCAGATGTCCGTTGTCATCCTGTCTTACTTTTACCCATTCCCTGTTGAAACGGTATCCTTTCAGGTATATGAGAAACCATTCCGGCAGATAGTTGCATCTGGAGGACATGAATCTTATTTCCTCATCCGTTATGGTTACATTTTCCAGCAGGGCTATCTGTTTTTCCAGTTCTCCCGCAAAGCCGTCCGGATAAACCGTATTGTCCCTGTTCGTGAATGAATATTTCACACGGGCGCGCGGAAAGTTGTCTATCACCGCGCAGCACATTGTGAACTTGTACAGGTCATCGTCGGTAAAGTGTGTTATTATCTGTTTCATCTCTTCTTCAGTTCCGTCAAAGTATATTATTCAAATATAGCGATTAAGTGAGAGAAAAAGACAAATTCATTTGTCTTTTTCCGAGCGTGAGCTATAAATGCGAGCGGAGTGAGCAAATATAATGATTAAGTGAGAGCAGAGGCAAATTTATTTGACTATGCCGAGCGTGAGCTATAAATGGACGTGCAGCGGACAAATTTAGAAAAAAATACGAAAAACAGTAACTTTGCACAAATATTAATATGTATGACGGATTTTGCGGCAATAGATTTCGAGACGGCAAATAACCAGCGCACCAGTATCTGCAGTGTGGGGGTCGTGATTGTCAGGAACGGTGAGATAACAGACTCCTTTTATTCACTTGTCAAGCCTGAACCGAATTTTTACAACTACTGGTGCAGCCGTGTGCACGGCCTCACCTGTCTTGATACGGACAGCGCCCCTGTTTTCCCTTATGTATGGGAGCAGATAGAGCCCATGCTGGATGGGCTGCCGCTTGTCGCGCACAACATGATGTTCGACGAAGATTGTCTGAAGGCTGCTTTCAGGTGCTACGGGATGGATTATCCGGATTATGTCTTTTACGATACCCTCCAGGCATCCAGACGTGCCTTTCCGGATGCCGTCAACCACAAGCTGGATACTGTCTCTGCACTTTGCGGCTATAATCTTGAAAACCATCATCATGCCCTTGCCGATGCCGAGGCATGCGCCTGGGTAGCAAGGGTGGTGCTGTAGAGGATTCTAATCTCCGATCCTGCTGTTTATTTCGTTCTTCATCGTCTGGGCTTTTCTGGTAGCGCCGGCTTTACCCCAGTTGAAGTTGTATGATACGGTGAACTGGTATGAACGTGAGGATGTTCTGTTGGATATGGTCTGGGTATAGTCTCCCATGTCGATGGTGATGTCCCTTCCCTTGTTTGAATTGAGAATATCGTTCACTTCAAATTTCAGTCTCCATCTCTTGATTCTTTTGGTAACGGAAAGATCCAGATAGAGCGGCTCCTTGCGTGTGGCATTGTAGCCAAGAACCTTTTTCGTGTTGCCTATTGCGATCAGGTCGGCTGAGAATCCTTTCGGCAGCATCAGCGATGACATGAGCGAGTAGGAGAAGGAGTTGTTTATACTGCTTTTCCCGTCTATAGTGTTTTCCGAGAAATAGTATGCCGCGTTAAAGTTCATTGAAAGCCTGTTGAACAGGTACAGGTTGGTATTGAACGAGACATTAGCACCAAGGTCGGTCGCATTGTTCATGTAGCTCTGGTAGATTGTACCTTCATCATCTGTGTACATGTATGGTGTTATGGCATTGTCAGCCTTGTAATATCCGGCACTCAGTCTGTATCTGTTGAACATGGTAAGTACCAGTTCGTAATTGTTGCGGTAATAGGATTTCAGGTCCGGATTACCGATTCTGACGAAGATGTCGTTGTCGGAAAGCACTGCATCGGGGTTGAGTGATGAAATGGTTGGCCTTATGACATCCATTGAATAGTTGGCCCTGAGTATGTGGCCCTTGCTGCGGTTCATGAAATAGCTTACGGATGCATTCGGCGTGATGTCATAATAGCATTTACTGTCTATCTCCGCAAGAAATCCACGTACTCCTGCCGAGAATCCGATTTTAGTGCCGTTGAACGAATATGAGGCGAACGGTCTGAATTCACTTTCATCGTATGTAAATGATGATGAATTGTTCAAAGCCTCGTTGCTTATGTATGAATACTGTAGTCCGGTATTCATACGGTGTTTTTTGTTGAAATTCCTTGTATATCTTGCATATCCGGCAAAAGTGCTTGTGTTGTTTTCGGTGACGGTACGTGTGTCGGTAATATAGTCGTTGGAGTTGTAGGAGCCGACATAGTCTCCTGTTACCGTAAGTTCTGATGCGTCCTGGAATTTGTGTACATACATCAGGGACGCGGCAGGTCTTCTTGTGACGTTCTTGAATCCGGTGTAGCGGCTTTCAGATGTGCTTCCTCCAGCCGCGCTGTTCTCGATTACGGTTTCCCTGTCAGTGTTCCTGTGTATTTCCCTGTGTGAAATCTCCGCCGACAGATAGTCGTTTTTAGAGATATCGTAGCCTATTCCGAATGTCCCGTTTACGGAGAGGGGCAGTTTAAGTTTTTCAGTTGTTTTCTCGCTTGTTGACTTGTCTTCACTTTTCCAGTCGGAAATCACAACCTCTTCGCTGTTGTTGTGCATGTTCATGTACGAGCCGGATGTATATAAGGAGAATTTCCCCCTCCGGTAATTCAGGTTGAAATTAGGATTGACAACATACTTGCTTTCCGAACCGTTGGCCCTTACCGAAGCAGATGCCAATCCCCCTTCCTGTTTCTTGGTTGTGATTCTGATTGCCGTCCCGCTGTATCTTTCGGAGATGTCCGGATCGGATATTACCTCTATCTTTTCTATATTCTCGCCCTTGAATGTGTTTAGGTATGTGAGCAGGCTATGATCATCCATCCTTACACGCCTTCTGTCAACATATACGTTGACCACAGGACTTCCGTACAGGGTGATATTGTTTGATACCATAAGCCCGGGGGCCGTCTTCAGCACATCTGTCAGGTCCATTTTCCTGAGCGCTTCGACTTTTCCGACATTGTATTCGTAGCCGGACATGTTGTAATCAACCCTGTTTGCCGTCACCTTTACCTCTTTCAGCATGTTGACATCATCCTGCAGGGTTATGTCTTCCAACGCGATATTTGTATCGGCATTGAGCTTTAGAACATGCTTCACATAGCCTATCATCGATATCTCAAGGGTATATTCCCCTTCGGTAAGCGCCAGTGAAAACCACCCGGTGCTGTCACTTGCCGTTCCCGTCATCTTGCCGTTGGAGTTGTCTGAAACGACGACTGAAGCGAATTCTATCGCCTTGTTCTCCTTGTCGATGACTCTTCCGGTGATTCTGTAGGTGTTTTGTGCTGAAAGTCCGGTAAGACAGCAGATGAGCAGGATTGCTGCAGTGAAGCATGTTTTCATATATTGTTAGTGTTAATCAGTTTCGGTAATCAGGCAATCATTGGCTAAAGGTAATCAAAATTTATATTTTTTCTATTTTGAACTATAAAAAAACACTTTATTTGTAAATGGACAGAATTGGATAGAAAAGGTTCTGTATAAATGGATATATTTGCATGTATAAAGCAATAGCCCGAAAAATTTGTTTCTTTATACATTGATTGCTAATTTAGCGGTCAATATTGGGAAACATAAAGTGTTGTCCTGTTCTCGCTAGTGAACCTAGGAAATTCAGAAGGCAGGAGGGTAGGCAAACTACTTCGATACTATTTTGTTATAGATATCGGCGTGGGCTATTGCTTATTTCATTGCCGCGGCTGTCCTAGGGCCTACTAGCTGGAAATGCATAGACCACGCTTGAACCGAGAATGATTATATACTAATCTGATAATCAATTTATATATTAGGCTTTATCTTTTATTTGGTACCGTATAGTTCCCATATTCTGTTGGTTTCCCAAAGGTTATTATTTTTTTACCCACTGTCTAATAAAAGCTCTTCATTTTGAGGTATGGTGTTAATGTTCTACGATGGGTCTGTTAGAACACCTCCTTGGTAAACTATGATAACCCTAACTTAATGTATTCGGTCCATGATCGGGGTATTAAGCCACAAAGCATTCTATAATGTCCGATTTTCTTTAAGAATTTCGGACATTTTATTGCTACATCAAGAGTAATATCGTATCTTTGCAAGTGGAATCATTGTGGATATGAAGACAATACTGACGAAGGAAATACGAAACATCATAGACCGAAACGGGCCGAACAGGCTTTATATGGTGAGTGATTTTGCCCATCTGAATAATGACGGACTAGTTACTCGTGCGCTTTCCCGATTAGAGAAAGAGGGTGTGCTCATTCGTCTTTCTCAAGGTCTATATCTATATCCATTACGGAATAAGTTCGGTGTACTTCGTCCCTCTATAGAAGATATCGCATACGCTATAGCGGAAAAGGATAAGGCTCGTATTATACCTAGTGGATTGACAGCATTGAACAAATTGGGACTTTCCACACAGGTCACGATGAATGCAGTCTATTTGACAGATGCCACAGCAAGGGAACTTACTATCGGGAACCGTAAAATCATATTCAAGCGCAGCGCACCTCGCAATTTTGCC
>CASFPH010000036.1 GCA_949296645.1 uncultured Bacteroidales bacterium | reverse complement strand
ACCGCAGCAAGTCAGAGCGTTCTGAATGTCGCTAAATCGTTACCTAAAATCTCACACTCTTCAATTCCATTCTGTGTATCAATCAGATACAGCTTTTTTGATTATCCCCCGCAAAGATAATATTTTTATCAGCTGATGTACAAGTTTTTTTAAATATTATTGATTAGCTTTGCAATCACTTATTCTGAATGAAATGTTTTTGGAAAGCGTAAAGAAACAGGGATGGATAGAGGTTGTCTGCGGCTCGATGTTTTCAGGAAAGACGGAGGAACTGATAAGGAGAATGAAAAGGGCCACGTTTGCAAACCAGAAGGTTGAAATATTCAAGCCTTCGATAGACACGAGGTATTCCGAATCGGACATAGTGTCCCATGACAGACATTCTATCCGCTCCACACCTGTAAAGGATTCATCCGAGATAATGGAACTTTCGGAAGGAAAGGATGTTATTGGAATTGATGAGGCCCAGTTCTTTGATATGGGAATAATTGACGTATGCCGGTATCTGGCTGCAAACGGGAAAAGGGTAATCGTAGCAGGTCTCGACATGGACTATCTCGGAAATCCGTTCGGCCCTATGCCCTTACTGATGGCAGTGGCCGAATATGTGACCAAAGTGCACGCAATTTGTGTAAAGTGCGGTGATCCGGCCAATCATTCCTACAGGCTCAGCCAGAGCGAAGAACTCGTATTGCTAGGGGAAAAGGAAACATATCAGCCATTATGCCGGCACTGCTTCAATGAAGCTATGAAAAATGCCGACATACCGTCCCTTTTCAAGGAAGAAGGGGAAAATGAAAAACAATAAGGGAATACGCTTGTTTAATTGTTATAGAATAAAACGAACGAATAATCAACCAACAGAAATTCATTATGGCGACTGACATCGAAATCGCAAAGAGCGTAAAACTGAAACCAATTACGGAAATTGCCGCAAAACTGGGAATAAAGGAAGAAGATCTTGAACTTTACGGAAAGTACAAGGCGAAACTGCCGCTGAAATTCAAGGATGACTACAACAAAAACGGGTGCAGGCTCGTACTGGTATCAGCCATCTCACCTACGCCTGCAGGAGAAGGAAAGACAACTGTATCCATCGGTCTTTCACAGGCATTGAACAGACTCGGCAAAAAGGCCACTGTAGTATTGAGGGAACCATCTCTGGGACCGGTATTCGGTATAAAGGGCGGAGCTACCGGAGGCGGATATTCTCAGGTACTTCCGATGGAGGACATAAATCTGCACTTCACCGGAGACTTCGGTGCGATAGAAAAAGCGCACAATCTCCTGTCCGCACTGATCGACAACAACATACAGAGCAAGAAACACTCTCTTGGACTTGACCCGAGAACCATATCATGGAAAAGGGTAATGGATATGAACGACAGGTCCCTGAGAAATATTGTAGCTGGTCTTGGAGGCACGACATCCGGCGTTCCGAGAGAAACTGGATTCGATATAACCGCAGCCTCCGAAGTAATGGCCATACTCTGCGTATCAAACAACATTGAAGACCTGAAAAGAAGGCTGGGCAACATTTTCATAGGATACACTTACGACAAGAAACCTATATACGCAAGGGACCTTAACGCACACGGGGCAATGGCAGCTCTCCTGAAAGACGCAATAAAGCCCAACCTCGTACAAACACTCGAAGGCACTCCGGCAATAATACACGGAGGACCTTTCGCCAACATAGCACAGGGAACAAATACTATCATAGCAACCAAGACGGCAATGGCGCTCAGCGAATATACCGTAACTGAAGCAGGTTTCGGTTTTGATCTGGGTGCTGAAAAATTCCTGGACATAAAATGCCGCTTCGGAGGCCTGTCTCCGAACGGAGTAGTACTGGTGGCAACCGTCAGGGCTCTGAAATATCATGGAGGTGCAAACATAAAGGACCTTACGACTCCGGACATGGAAGCCCTGAAGAAAGGTATAGCCAACCTCCAGAAACATGTCGAAAACATAAAGGTATTCAAGCTTACACCTGTGGTTGCAATCAACCGCTTCGCTACCGACTCAGAAGAAGAACTCGAATTCGTCAGGAGCTACTGCCGTGAAATGGGCGTGGCGGTATCAATCGCAAACGTATGGGGAGAAGGAGGAAAGGGAGCTGAAGAACTTGCACAACTTGTCATAGATGCAACTTCAAGATGCTGCAACGAATTCAAGCCGCTTTACGAACTCGAAGACTCCATAGAAAACAAGATTGAAAAGATCGCGAAGACAATTTACGGGGCAGAAGCCGTGGACTACACATCAAAAGCCAAAAGCCATCTGAAAAGAGCCTATGAACTCGGGCTCGGTAATCTCGCGGTATGCGTGGCCAAAACACAGAAATCCCTTTCCGACAATCCTGCACTTCTTGGAAGGCCGAAGGATTTCATAATCACCGTAAGGGAAATCGAAATAGCGTCTGGAGCCGGATTCCTCATTCCTATCACCGGAGACATAATGAGAATGCCGGGTCTTCCTGAAGAGCCAGCATCCAACCGCATAGACATAGATGAAGACGGTAACATAACCGGACTTTTCTGATTTTCCGGACAAAAGAGACAAGTATACAAGGGCTGCCAGCAAGACATGCAAGTAAAAGGGCAGCCCTTTTCTTTTGCAGTACGACTACGTATAGAATCGGGTTCCTTCTTCCAGACATACCTGACGCGGGAAGCACAGCACATAATTGTTTCCGGAAGCCGTTTTCTGCAGGAAAGAAGTAATGCCGCTCATAAACGGGCTGTATGAAAGTCCCCCTCTTCTGCTCATCATCACCCAAAGCATGTCATCACCGCGCACCAGACCTTCGTACTGATGCAGATCCTTCCAGTCATCGAGAGTTACATAAACGAAATTTCCGTATTTCTTTCCGGTCATGGCCTTGACGGCATCAAGAGTCTTTGTCTCTGCATTTACGACAACCTTTATACCGGAATCCCCTGAAAGAGATTTCATTTTCACGATGAATTCCTCGAAACCAAGTTCCATCTCGGCAAGTTCAGGCAACAGAAGAACATGTCTCTTCACAGTGGACATCGGCTGCACAGATCTGTAAATATATGTATTGATATTGGAATTCACCAGGATAGCATCAGCCATATTTTTCAGATCCGAAGAAGAAAGATCCCTCCTTGTACTCTGCCCGTATATGAGATCGGTTATACCCATTTCATTCACGATACTTCTCAATGCATTATGGAAATTTATATCGTATCTAAGGAGCTCCGTTGTCCGGACATCTACCGATGAAGCCGTATTCGCAGCAAGCTCAAGAGACATACGCCCCATTTTTGTGACTGACTCATCCTCGAAATGATCTTCTATCACCCGAGCAACGACCATGTCCGACTGCTCTCCCTTCTTTCCGCTGCGTAACGACAGTCCGAATTTCACGAGCTCTTCCACATGTTCCATAGCCCCGAGAGCTACAAGGATACGCTGCTTCAACTGATGAGATATTTGCAGAGACGTATCCTTAGGTTTTCCGGACATATCCTCCCCTGCGGTTCCTGCCATTGCGCTGGCCATATTATGCGCGCCTTTCTGTGCGCTGAAAGAAGCCATAGTACAAGTCACAAGTATCATCAGGATGGTACCGTTCAACACCGCTTCATCGAGAATCCCCACATTGTAGCCGACCATTACCGCAGCAAGCGTTGCCGCAGCCTGTGCGTTGCTCAACCCGAATATCACGCGCCTCTGATCATCGGAAAAACGGCACGTCTTCTGTGTCAGCCATGCCGCCGCATATTTGGAAAATGTTGCAACCACAATCATGGCTATACCCACCTTTATAGTTTCGAATGATGTAAAAAACGCCCTGTAGTCAATCAGCATTCCGACACTTATCAGGAAGAAAGGGATAAAGATCGCATTTCCAACGAATTCTATTCTGTTCATAAGAGGAGAAGTCCTCGGTATCAGTCTGTTCAGTGCAAGGCCGGAAAGGAATGCTCCAAGGATAGCCTCCATACCCGCCAGTTGTGCAAAGAAAGCCCCGAAGAACAGAAGAACAAGTACGAATATGTACTGCGATATATTGTCATGGTATTTTTTGAAGAACCATCTGCACAGCGGAGGAAAAATCAGCAGTATTATCAGTGCGAAAAGCAAAAGCGATATTCCTATCCTTATCCACAATGCCTGTCCTTCCTCACCGTTGTGCATGCCTACGATAACTGTCAGCACAAGGAGGGCCAGCGTATCGGTTATCATCGTTCCTCCCACCGTTATGGACACCGCAGGATCCTTGCTGAGTCCAAGCTTGCTTATTATCACATAAGCTATCAGCGTATGCGACGCAAGCATGGATGCAAGAAGAACGGACTGCATCATGTTGTACTGCAATATGTAAAGCCCCATCAGCGTTCCAAGCCCCATTGGTATCGCAAACGTATAGAATCCGAAAACCAGACTTTTCCAACTGTTGCGCCTGAAATCAGCCATATCTATTTCCAGACCGGCAAGAAACATGATGTAAAGCAGGCCTGCTGTCCCTGAAAGAATTATGCTGCCATCCCTGAGAACCAGATTGAATCCGTTCGGGCCTATAACTGCTCCGGCTATTATAAGACCGAGAAGCGGCGGTATTCTGAAACGTTCCAGAACCAGCGGTGCAAAAAGAATGATGAGCAATATTATCAGGAACTTAAGGACAGGATCCGCCAGAGGCAGTTCGAAACTCATGGCTGTGAACATAAATACCGACATCAACATAGGCATTGAAATTAATTTTACAAATTTAGTAATTTTGTACGTTACACGATTAGTATCATACACATGAAAAGGTTCATTATCATTCTATTTTTTTCAATGGCTATTCCTGCATCCGCATTCTGCATGAAAACGGAAGCCGATTCGGTCATATACACAAGATGCATGGAAAACGCACTGGACAGCAAGATTCCGGCAACCTCATCCGTGACAATATTTTTCGCGGAACAGATGCTTGGAACCGAATATGTAGCAGGAACACTCGAAAGCCCTGATGGAGAAGAACAGCTAAGAATAAGCCTTGAAAAGACAGACTGCATTCTTTTTGCCGAGAACTGTCTGGCAATGGCCCTTATATATCTGTATCCTGAAAACGGGATAACTTTCTGCAGGTACGAAAATCTGATAAGGGAGCTGAGATACAGGGATGGAAAAATTGACGGGTACACGTCCAGACTGCACTATACAAGCGAATGGATAAGCCAGGCAGAAAAAAACGGATTCATTGAGGAGATTACGGAAAACATATGCAAAAGTGCAGGATGCGATGGCGGCTACAGGCAGGATTTCTCGTTCATGAGCAGCAACAGCGGAAAATACACTGCCCTGAAAGACAGGGCAGACCGTATCAATGAAATCAGAAAAACCGAACAAAAATTAAGCCGCAGCATTTACCATGTCATTCCAAAAAATGAAATCAGCAAGGCGGAAAAATACATAAATTCCGGCGACATCATCTTCTTCAATACGGCGGTGAAAGGGCTGGATATCTCACATGTCGGGATAGCACTCAGAAAAGAAGACGGCAGCCTGCATTTTATACACGCATCCATGACAGCAGGAAAAGTAATCGAAGAACCGCGTACAATTGAAGAATACATGAAATCCATCAAATCATGTAACGGTCTCAGAGTGGCTAGACTTAAAACCAACGGAAATCAGTAGGCGAAAGCCTCAAGTCTGATCTTTATGTTTTCCGTCAGGGAATCTGCATAAAGAGAAAGTTCCTGAAGGTGGTAGTTGCCTTTTGAAAAGAGCTCCCCGAGAACGGGCAGATAATACTTTTCACTATCAAGTCCTTTGACAATAAGTACTTTATTATACAGATCCACTGAAACATCCACCGTATCCTGCACCGTAGCGGACACGGCATCGCATCTCCAGTTCAGAGGATTGATACAGATTGCCGAAGGAGAAAGCACAGGACATATGCATTCCGGAGACTCCACGGAATTATAGCACACTGTCACTCCGGTATCATCCGCACATGTCGCAGGCTTTATATGGCTGCATTCAGCCATATCCTCTTCCGTAACACGATAGCCTATGACATATGCAGCCACAAGACGTGATGCTTCTTCATCGTCAAGAGACTTCAGAAGTTCCACTACACATTTTCCTCCCTGACTGAAACCGGCTATGAAAAACGGACGACCTTCATTCTCATGTGTCATATAATGGTCGAAAGCCATCTGTACATCCTCCATGGCATACGGGAACCGTTCTTCGACAGCTTTTTCGCCCTCTATCCATGATTCAAGTGTAATCTGCCTGTAATATGGGGAATAGAAGTTGGCATATTTGCCGAATATATCCGCCGCCAGTTCATTTGAAGGCAGCAGTGCGGCTATATGTTCCGGATTGTTGACATCGGCATAGTGACATGTCCTGCCTGTAGAATCGCTCCAGTCCCATACACATGTAGGAAGAATATAGAAAACATCTGCAGAGGCCCCAGACTCACTCACATACCACATTTCGGATTCGTCATAATCCGGAGCCTCCGCCATAAACGGAGCAGCAGCCTTTTCTCCGGCACAAGCTGCAAATACAAACAGGAGCAGAAACAGCAACAGTTTGTTCAGTTTATTCAGTCTCTTATTCATAACCGTTCAACCATATTGATTTAACCGGCACAAATTTATAAAAACATGGTCACATAAAATGCCGGTATCCACCGAATCTTTGATATTTCCGTATGTTGCGCGGCTACTTGTCGCAGAGTTTCCCCCTCAATATAAGCATATCGATTTTTCTGAGGGCCTCAAGAGATTCGAGCGGATTTCCGTCCAGTACGATGATATCCGCCAGCGCACCTTCCGACACCGTTCCCAGACGGCCCTTCATGTCAAGTATTTCGGCACCGCAAACCGTAGCTGCCCTGAGTATCTCCGCAAGCGGAATGCCGCACATCTCGTGAAGTACCTTCATCTCTTCCTGCACCGCACACCTGAAACCTGCATTCATCGAGAAACCAGTATTCTCCATTGTATCATTGAGCACATAGTCCGTTCCCACCAGGAACTTCACTCCTGCGGCATATGCCTCCTTCATGATATCCACGGCGAATTCCATTTCGTTGTATGCACTTATGACAATTGTCGGGTCAAGAATCACACCGTTTTCCCTCATTGCAGCATACACGCTCTGCCTGTATTCCTTCTCCTCATCACTCAGGGCCTGTCCTCCCTGAAAATCATCGCACAGCATATAGGCATGCGACATGACCTCCACTCCGGATCTGGCCACATCCAGCGCCCTGGCTCCCTTATACTGTGACGAATGCGCCCATACCTTCATCCCATGCTTTTTCATGATCGGAATCATTCTCGCCAGTTCCTCCGGCGTGTAGTTGATATATATCTTGAATCCCATGCATCCGCATTCCTTTGCCTCAAGTACTGCCTTCTCTATAGCGGCATCGGTAGAGTCCTTCACGCTGAACTTTCTGCTCCACGGCGCCCAGTCCTCATGTTCACTGCCCTTCATATCCGACGGATTGATGTAATAGTCGCCCGTAGCCCAGAACGAACAGTAATATACTCTCGGTCCTGCCATGACACCTTCGTCTATCCATTTCTGGTAATTGTGTATGTTCTTCACGTTTCCTCCCAGGTCTCGAACGGTGGTCACTCCTTCGGCCAGATAGATTTCACTCATGTACCTTGCATAAGCCGAATCGGGAGCGAAACTTCCCCAGTGCATATGCGAATCTATCAGTCCAGGCATCACGAACTTGCCTGTGGCATCGGTCTGGCCCTTTCTGAGCCTGCGTCCTGCATCGGTTATCTTCACTATCTCTCCGTCTCTTACCGTTACGGTCTTACCCTCGACGATCCTGCCGTTTTCAGTATCGACTATGTTGCAGTTGTAGAGGACGATGTCGTTCTTCGCCCAAAGTCCTGCCGACAGAAGCATCGACAGCAGTAACATACATTTCTTTTTCATTTTCTTTTTCTGTTTTTTATAATTAAAAAGATAGCGGCCTGAGGCCGCTATCCCTTATATGAAAATTATCGGTTTAGTAATGAATTGACCATCCTGATATAAATCCAGATGTTTTCAGTGGCGTGGCCCTCTGTATGCTTGTAACCTTGCCGTCTCCTTCAAGCTTTAGAACAGGTTCCTGACCTGCTACCGGAATACCACCTACCATATTATAGAAACATACTGTATATTTTCCTGCGTTTTCCACGGCTATAATTAAGTGGTTGAAAGAATCTGGTCCTTCACTCTCAAGAGAACTATACATTGTGTCCATATAGGTTATATTTCCTTCAGGAAGGAACGGAACATCAAGTTTGCTTTCAGTTCCATCAACAGGATTGAAAGTATATATCTCACCATCGCTCAAAAAGTACAGATAACGTCCGTCCTTTCTGCATGGAGAAATTCTGGTAGCCTCAGCAAACTTAAGCGACGGATCTATTTCTCTCATTTCCATTATGTTTATACTGTTGCTCGAAGCATGTGTAGTATTGGCATAATAATAGTAACGGCTTCCGTCTTCCCTCTCAAAGACAATTGTCGTATAATAATCCCCGGTTTTGGATTCTCCCATAAAAACGAGTCTGTCGGTTATCGGGTACTTTACTTTCTCGTCTGATTCTGAAAGATCTGGTTCCTGCACACCTGCATTAAAGTCAAGAAGAAGGAATCTGCCGTTCTTTGAATCAAACATCAGTGAATATATTTCCGAGTGACATACAGGGAAAGATATCTCGTATTCCTTGTTGTCATAAGCTCTGGTTGTAAGTTCAGGAAACTTCCCGCTGCTTGTCATACCGAAACTTACCGCCTGATAATTTGTAAAAACGCCATCATCAGTAAATAACCCGTAAAATGCACCGCCTATCGTGAAGTAATGTGCTTTTTCAATCGAGTATGGTTCGCCGAAAAACCATTGAGCGTAAGTACGCGCTTCAGTCATGTCTGTCAGGCTAAAAGTAACTATTTCCTTTTCCGAAGCAGGAATAATTAAATAATCGATTACTCTGGAACCTATTTCTTCGTCAAGGAAAGATATTTCAGGAAGATAGGATAACGATTTCGGTTTACCCTGCAGCGAAGCACCTTTGAATTCTGCAATGGCGTTTATACTTGAGGTATTGTTATCGTAGAAAATATCCATATCGGTATTGCCGTCAGAAGTTTCCTTCAGAAGATAATATCCTTTTGAGAAAGGAGTCACAGCTTCAATTTGCGTAGATACCAATTTTGCCAGCCCGGTACTCTTGTTTGTAACCTTCAACTGCAAGGTATACGTACCTGATTTGTATTCAAACGGGATCGACAGATCTTTTTCATTCGATATGATTTCAAGATACGTAGGAGAATCAAGCACCATTTCATTTTCCTGCAATACAACTCCCCATTCATATTCGAATTCTGCATTTTTGTCCTCGGATTCAACGACAACCTGAATGTTCATATTCTCTGTATATGACACCACGGAATACTTCTCCTTCAGCCCTGTTATTTCAAAATCAGGTATATAAGTATAATCATAATTCCCCAAATCCTTGAAACAGGATGTAATAAAGAGAGAAATCATGAACATATGTAAAATATATTTCAGTTTTTTCATTTCAGTCGGCTTTTATTATTCATAATTAAGTTCTTCACCATACAACGTAAATCTGACTATCTTGCCATTACTTTCCTTAAGCACATCAAGTCCCTGCGCCTTTCTTTCCCTGTTGTACTTGATCAGTTTGTCGGTATAGTAGGAAGACAGATACCCGGTATATCCCATATCTATATTATACGGGTCTCCGAAGTTGTCGTTAAACCAGTCGTCATCTACTCGCCAATCCGAATTATCTATCATGAATCTCAATTTTTCCGGCCCGTATTCACCTGCAAAATAATAATCAGGATATCCATTCCATGCAGCAGGCTTCGTAATAATGTCGGATATTTCAATAATTCTGAATTGATCGGTTGAATATGACTGTATGAAATTCTCATTATCCTTGACCTTTATTTTAATCCAGAATTTACTTTCCTTGAGTTTGGGATCATCTCTCTTTACAACAAACGGGAAAGTTGCAGTATTCTCACCGGCTTTGACAACAAGGTATTTCTCCATGGACGGATCATCAAAAGGGACATAATGCAATCCAGGCTCCAAATTGTATATTGTCATTCCTTCAACATAATCATCCCCTAAATCCGAAGGCAGAACTTCAACCTGCTCAAGTTCAAATGCCCTGTCCTTATCCGAAAGAAAACCAAGTGTGTTGACTTTTAGCCATATTGTATCTATTATAATATCCTGCGGTTCATAAACGAAAGTAAACCTTTTTATCGAATCTTCCACTATTCCGGAGGAATTGGCGTCATAATCGAATCCAAGCCTGTTCTCGGAAGAATTGTATACCTCCCATTTTTCATTGCAGGAAAAAAGCATTCCTGCCACAGCCATCATCAATATTATCTTTTTCATATTCTATTCTATTTTGTATTTTCACTAACAGGTACCGGTATCACATAGTTTTCTTCTACTACATCAGCTATTCTCCAGAGCATGGTTTTGGTCAACAACCTCTTGTAGGTAAAGAACATCTGGCCTTCGGCAATGAATTCCCTTCTGTATTCGTTTATTATTTCATTTTTAAGATCCGAAATCGAAGAGAAACCTCCCACCTGTTCATTACGTGCAAGCATATAATCCTTATAAAGCGTATTTGCATCAGTCAGAGAAGGCGCCGTTTCCATCGCTATCAGATAGACTTCCGAAAGTCTGAGCAAAGGAACCTGCCATCTGTTTGCAAGTTTTGTTGCATCGGAAGTCGTACTATTGGTCTTTTCCTGAATATATTTCTGCAGAAGAGGGAATGATGATCCCTGGCTATTCGTATATTGAGACCACAATGTCGTATATCTGTTGTTCTGGGCTATATTTCTGCCTCTGAAAAGATCCTCTTTTCTTTCCTTTGTAAAAGGCAGTGTCGATGAGCCAAAACTAGAAGAGAACATTCCTGCTGCATATTCTTCAAGATTCGAATTCGACAATGCCATAATCGTCTCACTTGGGAGAGTCATATTGAATGCCTCGAAATCACTGCTGCCGGCAAGGGTGAAACACTTGGTACCGTTTTCCAATTCGGCATTTATTATGTCCATAGCTGCCTGGTTCGCATTTTGTGTATCACCTGTATACAGATAGAATCTTGCCTGAAGTGCCTTTACAGCCCAATAATTGAATCTGAATTTTCTGTACTGGTAAAATTCCTCCAAATCAGATCCGTTTTCACTAAGATAAGCCGGACTGCTCAATTCATTGAGCGTAAAAACAAGTGAAGGATCATTTTTAAGCAAATTTTCCGCATTATTAAGATCATCAGCTATCTTCTTTACATAGTCATTGTACGCATAAAGCGACTTTGAATCCGGGCCTGTGGTTTCTGCATAAGGAAGAGAGACCTGTTTCGTGGCATTTTGAGGGACCTGTCCGAAGATCCTTAGCAGATCGAAATGACAAAAAGCCCTTATTGCCAGCGCTTCGCCCTTTATGACATTCCTTTTAACTTCGGATTTTACCACATCTCCAGCTGCATCTATATGTTCAAGTATATCATTGGCCTGAAGAATTATATTGTAAAGTCCGTTGTAGATTGATTTGAATACGCCCTGAGAATATTCCGAATCATAATTGAAATCCCTTATCGTTATCTGATTCTTATGATTTGTTTCATCAATAGCCCACATCTGTGCCGGAAATTCTATATCCGACATAGTTAGAGACATTCCATACAGACTGGTGCTATTCATTTTTATATAACATCCGGTCAGTGCTCCTTCAAAACCCGATTCTTTGGCAAACATATCTTCGGTAGGCACCTGCGTCTGCGGATTGACATCCAGCCACTTGTTGCACGAGATAAGAGGCAGGAACATCAGAATACTGATATATGTTAATATTTTTTTCATTTTGATTATGGTTTAGAATGTTAATGATACAGACAGTGTTGCATGTCTTGCAAACGGATAAGTAGTACCTCTTTCACGTTTGATGGTGGAAACATAGAAAACATCTGACATGTTTACACCCAAAATGATGTTCTGGATTCTTGCTTTTTCCTTAAGAGCTTTCCCGTCAAAAACATACTGGACACTTACATTCTGCAATTCGAATGTATTCTCAGGCATTACGAATCTTGATGTTGCCTTCGTAGTAGAAGCATCAATACCCTTGAAGAATTTAACATCACCAGGTTTCTGCCATCTTTCGGAATATACACGCCTGTCAACATTGCCATAAGATATAGTACCTGAAGTAACTTCCACCTTGTCAAGAAGCGTATTATTGTACTGATATCCTCCGAACTGGTAACCGAAAGCGAGATTGACTGACAGTCCTTTATACTGTATAAGCGAACTTATATTTCCCCTGTACTTCGGATCCATGGTTCCCATATATACCTTGTCACCTGCACTCCATGTCTTCGTAATATATCCGTTTCTGTCAAGGAATATTTCATTACCTGTACTGGGATCAATACCGAGAGAACGCACTGCATAAATAGCATTTGTAGGATCTCCTTCGAACATCAGGTTGTTAATCTCTACGTCATCCGCCATGGCCTCTGCAGTCTGCTTTTTAAGTGCATCAGAGAGTTTCATGATCTTGTTCTCGTTATAGGCGATTTTTGCAGTCACGGACCATGTGAATTCCTGCTCCAGATTTCTGATTATATAACCGCTCAACATTCCTTCTATACCCCTGTTCCTTATCTCACCTACATTTTCTATATAAGAAGTAAAACCGGTTGATGCCTGTATATCTCTTTGAGACAAAAGATCTGTCGTATTCTTCTGATAAACATCGACTGATGCTGAAATACGTCCATCCAACATCGAAAGATCGAGACCGATATTCGTCTGTAATACTTTCTGCCATTTCAGATTTGGGTTACCGTGACTCATCAGGTAGGCGCCGTTCCATATACCGTATCTGTCTGATGTATAATATTCATACATCGAAAGTGCCTGATAAGCAGAGAAGTTCTGTGAACCGCTTTCTCCAATGGAAGCCCTGAGTTTCAGATTTGATATCAGATGCTGGTTCGCCATGAAGTTTTCCCTGTGTATGTTCCATCCCAGACCGGCACTCCAGAAAGGTGCGAACCTGTTGTTGCCTCCGAACTGTGATGAACCGTCTGTACGGAACGAACCGTCGACGAAATACTTGTTGTCGAAAGAATAGTTGGCATTGACTGTGAAGCCGACTGCCCTTGTTTTGCTTTCGGTTCCGCTTGGTTTTCCTCCTTCAGGATATCCCAGAGCACTTGAAATGAAGTCAAGATCCGCATTAGGAAATCCTACAGCTGAAAAATAATAATCGAACCCGCTTCTTTCAGATGCATAGAAATCACCTCCGATATAGAAATTATGCTTGTCTGCAACAGTCTTTGCATATGACAGAGTAACATTGGCATCAAGGCTCAGGCTTTCCCCTGTAGAATAATTGTACTCCCCTTTTTTATTAGCCTCTCCTGCTGTATAATCCTGGAATTTGGTATGTTCTGCAGGATAGAAAGCATCAGACGTACTGAACTGCTTCGAGATACCTATCTGGCCTCTCAACCTCAATTCATCAATAATATTCCACTCTATCGAGAAGTTGTTTACCAACTCCGTATATTTGGATATATCATATGTATTCAATGTAGAATTGTATAGCGGATTACCTACAGGTGAACCTCCAACAGTATAGTATGTCTTTATTAGATTTCCATCTTCGTCATTTATTCTCCAATAAGGATTCATTCTTGCATACTCGCTGAAAGAACCGTAATTGCTGTTTGCAGCCTTGTTTGTCGTAAGCATTGTCTGATTCTTGAACATCAGATTCTTGTAATTATAGGACAGATTGATAGTTCCATTGAAGTTCGTCCTGTCCGAGCCTTTCATCGCACCGGCAATATAATTGTATGCAAGGCTCACTCCCCAGCGGAACTCCTGCGAGCCTCCCGTAACATTCAGGTTATACTTCTGACCGACACCTGTCCTTACAGGCTGACCGATCCAATAAGTATCAACACCACTGTTTACTTCCCGAAGTGTATTAAAATATTTCTGCTGCAAATCCATATCGTTCTCGGCATTGTTCTCATCGTTATAAAGACCGATATAATTTTCCAGTTCGAGTTTTTCCCTTGCATTCATCAGATTATATGAAGTAAGGTCAGGCATTTCAAGGTTCATACCTGCCTTGAAGTATACCTTTATCTTTCCCGGTTGCGGAGCCTTGGTGGTGATGACGATTACACCGTTCGCACCCCTTGAACCGTAGATTGCCGTTGCCGACGCATCCTTCAGAATGTTCATCGATTCAATATCCTCGTCATTGTAGTCCATCAGTTTCTGGAGCGAAATTTCGAAACCGTCCATGATGATAAGAGGAGTGTTGAGCTGTGCGCTTGCTCCTTGATTAAGTTCTTCAACGCTCATAGGCAGGGAAGAGTTACCGCGGATGCTCAAATCAGGCAGTGCATTAGGGTCGCTACCGAGAGAGTTGTTGATGGATACGTTGAGTACCGGGTCGATGTTCTTAAGAGTGGCAACAAGGTTCTGGCCTTTGAAGTTAATCAGTTCTTTTTCAGAGATGGTAGTTACGGAACCGGTAAAGGTCTCCTTGTTCTTGTTGAAGATACCGGTTACAACTACTTCATCGAGGGTGTTGTCCGCAGCCAGTTCTATGGTAAGATTTCTGTTGTCCCTGTTGATTTCCCTGGTCACGCTCTGCATTCCCATATATGAAACCTCGATGGTTCCAGGTTTGTCGAGTACGAGAGTGAACTTTCCGTCAAGATCAGTTTCAACGCCTTTGGTAGTTCCCTTGACAAAAACGACTGCTCCAGGAAGCGGATCCTTGAAGTTGTCAAGAATTGTTCCCGATACCGTTATCCTGCCTTTCTGGGCAGGTCTTTCGGCTACTATTATCTGGTTGTTCACCGTTCTGTAGGTATAGTCCGTACCGGCGAAGATGGTTTCCAGGGCTTCACTGACAGATTTGTCTTTGACATTGACAGTTACCCTGCCTATGGCTTTCTCAATTTCACTGGAAATGGCATAACCTATTCCGGTCTGTTTCTTGATTTCTTCCAGGACATCCTTCACAGGCCTGTTCCTGAAGTTCAGGGTTACCTTCTGGTCCTGAACCATCTGTTCCAGCCGCATCAGCGACTCTGCATAAAGCTGATTTGATGGGCAGAATGCCATGCATGAGCATGCTATCGCAGCAGATGCACACAACCGTCCAAAAAATCCCGGGCTTGTTCTAGTTTTTTTCATAAAAGGTTAAATTGTTTGTAGTTAATGTTAAATTCAGGTTAATAGCGAAGACTGCATATGAATTCGTTCTTGTTGTCCGTTTTTTCAAAACTTACACCGAGAGCCGATTCCAGTATCTGCATTATCTGCCTGTACCCAAGTTTCCGGCTTAAACTGATGGAAGCATTCTGATGCAGTGCAGCTTCCGTATAGGTAATATTAATCCCGTAATGTGCCGATATCTCGTCCAGAATAGTTGCCAGCGGCACTCCATCATACGTAAAATCGCCCTTCATCCATCCGAGATAATCTTCTGGATGGACATCCGTCACCGTGCCTTCGGCTCTTTCAAGATTGTATCTGTGGAGTTCGTTCGGAGAAAGCATCGTCTCCATTCCGCTCATATCCCTGACGCCTACGGAACCGCTCACCAGTATGGTTTCAACATATCCCTTCTTGTTCGTGTTGACATTGAACTCCGTGCCGTATACCTTAATCTCCAGTCCTCCCGCCTTGACTATGAACGGCCTGTCGGATTTGGCAACCTTGAAATAGGCTTCCCCTTTCATTTCAATAACCCTTTCCGGTTCCCCTTCGAAGCTTACCGGATACTTTATGTTGCTCCTGGAGTTCAGAAATACTTCGCTTCCGTCTGCCAGAAGTATGCTGTAGGTGTATCCTGACGGTATGACAACCGTGTTCTTCCTGACACGTTCCACCCTGCCGTCCCTAAGACCGATTTCCGTCTGCCTGTCTTTCCTGACTTCCGAACGTGTGGAACCCACCGAGGTTCCGGCGCCCTCGGATACAGAATTTTCCGGCTGTTTTTCGGTATAGGTAAGTCTGTTGGTCTGGTTGGTTATGGAGATTCTCCTGCCGAGAAGAATCTCTTCCTCTTCCTTGTCGAGTTCTATCGCATTGCCCGAATCAGTTATCAGTATCGGAACTTCCGTGCTGTCCGGTTCGTATGATGCATGCCTGCCAAGGAGACCGGCTCCGGCAAAATAGAAAAACGCCGCCACGCAGGCCGCTGCAAGAGGAACTGCCGTCAAAAATATTCTACGATAACGTTTTCTTCTTATATTACGCATTATAGGAAGAAAATTTTCCTCTTCTTCCTTTTTCAGCAAATCCAGAAGATATAACTCATTCTCCAGCTTTTCCTGTTCTGTGATGTTGTCTTTCCCGTATATATTGTTTTTCATATTCATCATGCCTTTTATAGAAGACAATCAAAATCGAAAACGGGTGACAAAAATTTTGAAATATTTATAATAAGAATTATAACTGTCGGATTATTAATGATTTCCTTTCCTCTTTTCAGATATGTTTTTACGGTATTCTCAGATATGTTCAGACAAGATGCCACTTCGGCAATCTTCATTTTTTTGTAATATACCAGATTATAGACCTCCTTGCATTTGCCAGGAAGGTCGTTCACCTTCCTGTAAATTTCTTCAAGTTTTCTGAAATGCTCAAGAATATCTTCCAGAGACTCTTCTTCCTCGGAAGAGAAATCCATATCGGATATGTCACTGCTCTTATTACGCTTAATATAGTTTATGGATCCGTTTCTGACCGACCTGAACAGATAAGCCGCTGGGTTTTCAACGTTTTTTCTGTTCTCCCACAACCTGATAAAGCACTCCTGTGTTATATCCTTGGCCGCATCAATTGCGACTCCCATACCGACTGAATAAATCACAAGATGATTGAATCTGTCAGTATACACAGTCTTGAAGTCTTTCAGGTCTTTTATTAAAGGCATATCAGAAATATCGAGTCAAAATATCTTGCAAAGATACGAAAAAAAGGCCGAAGTTTACGTAAACTACGACCTTTTTCCCTTTTTAGTTATCTACTTCATTAGTGTCCGGTAAAAAATCATAAAAGTTCTTTGAAAATATTGAAAGTTAGGTAGTTAAAGAGATTTTTAGAGCGCTCCGATTTGAATTTATCTT
>CASFPH010000035.1 GCA_949296645.1 uncultured Bacteroidales bacterium | reverse complement strand
AAAAAAACTCTCCCACATACGGCAGTGCAGCCTGTGAGATCTATACAACAAAAAGAGGATGACCTCAAAGTCTCTTGGCTTTTGGGTCACCCTCTTTTTATGATTTGCACTATTCGTTAATAAGTGCTAAATTTGATGTCAATATAGACCTATTAAATATAGAGGAGATGGGACCGGTGTCCCGTCCGGTCTTCAAAACCGGCAGCGACAGGGTAATACCTGCCGTGGCAGGTTCGACTCCTGCTTCCTCTGCCTTTTCCTCGCTGGTACGGCATTCCGCCTTTCGAGCAGAGGATTTTTTTTAAAAGTAAAGCTATGGATCTCAAGACGCTTCCGTCCGTAGACAGATTGTTGAAGGACAGTACCATATCGAGTTTTATTTCGAGTTGTGGCCGTGACGCTGTCCTTTATGCGGTAAGGTCTGTCACGGGCGATATACGCAGTGCCGTTCTTGCCGGTAAGGAAGATTATTGCGGAATGCCTGTCGCATGCATTTCTCAGGATGATATTGTCAACCTGATAAAAAAGAAGATAGAGGGAATAGTAAGCCCTTCCCTCAGACCAGTGATAAATGGAACAGGTATCATATTGCATACCAACCTTGGAAGGGCACCTCTCGGAAAGGAGCTTGTATCAAGGGTGGCTTCGGTCCTGGAAGGATATACAAATCTTGAATTCGATCTGGAGAAGGGCAGGAGAGGAGAACGTAATTCCCATGCGGTCGAAATCATAAAATATCTTACATCCGCCGAGGATGCAGTATTTGTGAATAACAATGCGGCGGGTGTGATGTTCGTGCTCTCGGCGTTTGCTTCAGGGAGAGAGTGCGTAGTATCAAGGGGAGAGCTTGTGGAAATAGGCGGTTCTTTCAGAGTGCCGGATATAATGGCCCTGTCAGGCAGCAGGATGGTTGAAGTGGGAACGACAAACAAAACGAGAATATCCGATTATGAGAATGCCGTGAATGGAAACACAGCGATATTCTTCAAGGCTCACAGGTCTAATTTCAGAATAGAAGGATTTACGGAAGAGGTCTCGTTGAAGGAACTTTCCGATACTGCGGCCAGGTACGGACTTGTTTCAGTGTATGATATAGGCTCCGGGCTCCTGCGTCGCGTCGATCGTCCGGAGCTGGCTGACGAACCGGTCGTGAAAGATGCGATAGAAGCAGGAATCGACCTGGTATGTTTCAGCGGAGACAAACTTCTTGGCGCAGGTCAGGTCGGAATCATAGCCGGAAAGAGCAGATATATTTCAGTGTTGAAAAAACATCCTCTTTTCAGGGCGCTCAGGGTTTGCAAGACGACATTGGCCGTTCTTGAGACGGCGTGTTCATATTATCTCGATGACAGAAGGCTGTTTGAAGGGAATGTGCTTTTCAGAACACTTGTCAGGGATGCCGGAGATGTGAAAAATTCAGCCGTAATTCTGGCTTCCGAATTGAATAAACGGAATGTAGACTGTTCCGTAGTACGTTCCGAAGGACAGTACGGCGGAGGAACCATGCCTGATATGAAGATAGAAAGTTATTCTGTGAAAATAGGCATGTCTGCCGCGCAAAGGAATTCCGATCTGGGCAAGGTGCTTTTCCACAAGATGCTTCTGGCTGAAAAACCTGTTCTTGCAAATCTCCGGTCTGGAGAGATATATATCGACATGCTGTGCGTGGACAATGCCGATCTGGATTATATGGCATCGATGGTGGCTGAAAAATATTCTGAAACGGTATGAGGCATTTTGTTATAGGTACAGCCGGGCATATAGACCACGGCAAGACATCTTTGGTGAAGGCTCTTACCGGTATCGACTGCGATACTCATCCGGAAGAGAAAAAACGCGGCATAACAATAAATCCAGGATTTGCATACCTAAGGAAAAGCGATGATGAGTTTCTTTCGTTCATAGACATGCCGGGACATAACCGTTTTATAAACAATATGATATCCGGAGCTGTTGGAGTGGATTTTCTGATTCTGGTAATTGCTGCCGATGACGGCGTAATGCCGCAGACGGAGGAGCATCTGAAAATTGCGTCCCTGCTGGGAATAAGAAACGGAATAACGGTGATTACCAAGTGCGATCTTGCGGATGACGATTATCTGGACCTGTGCCAGGAGGAAATAACCGCTTTCCTTAAAGGATCGTTTCTGGAGAATGCTCCGGTTTTCCGTGTCTCGTCTTCCTCAGGCAAAGGTATGGAAGAGTTGAGGAATTATCTTTTGGGATGCAGTTGCAGCCTTGTTCTCAAGCCTTTTAAAGATAATTTCAGATTATACGTCGACAGGGCTTTCAATGTTGCGGGTTTCGGAGTGATAGTTACAGGTACTGTCTCCGGCGGCAAGGTCTCCGCAGGCGATGAACTTCATCTTTACCCGGCGGATATTATGGTCAGAGTAAGGAATATACAGCATCATAAGACAGATGTGCAGGATGCTTTTCAAGGTGACAGGGTAGCTTTGGACCTGATCCGGACGAAGAAGGAGGACATCGTGTCCGGCAGCCAGCTTTCTTCCGCAAGGCTTGAGAAAACGTGTTATGCCGACGCATGGTTCATGCCCGTACAGGACAATATTTCAAAGTCGTCTTTCGTTGCTACCATGCTTTCCGGGACATTCAGGCATGAAGTCAAGGCAAGGTGTATAGCTTCTGCCGGTATGTCTGAGAATGTATCCGGAAAGGTTGCCATCCAGATACATATCCCGGAAGGGGCATATCTTGCCTCAGGCGATTATTACATTCTCAGGGATTCAGCTTCCAACATAACTCTCGGAGGTGGCAGAATAGTGGATCCCATGGCGCTGGTGCACAGGAAGCATTCCGACAGGATTGCGGCGGAAATAACAGGTGCGGACGATTCGCTTTCATGTTTTGTAAATCTGAAAAGCAGGGAGGGAAGCATCCTCTATCCCGTGTCTTCCCTTGCGACAGCTGCAGGGGTTTCCGAACAGTACGTGATTTCGCATCTGCCTGAAGGGTTAATACATGTTTCCGGGTACATACTTTCAGAAAAACTCATGGATTCTTTTGAAAAAAGGGTGAGGGATGCTTTAACCAAATTCAACAGGAACAATCCTCTCTGTGTATCGGGCATGGAGAAGGAACGTCTTATCAAGGCATCCGGCGGATTTTCAGGGTTCGGGAATTCCGAATCAGACTGGCAGGCGACATCGCTTGCCCTGGATCTGCTTGCCGAGAAAGGAAGTCTTGTAAAGAACGGGAATCAGTGGCAGCTGGCCGGAGCCACGGCGGAACTGTCCGAAAGGGACAGAAATGATATAGAGTATGTCGTAGGCCTGTTGAAATCGAAGTCTCCGCTGCCGTTTACGGAGCAGGAACTTGCTTCCGAAGCCGTGAAGATAAGGGATGCCGTTCATCTTGGCCATATATTGAAGTACCTTACATATAACAATATAGTACTCAGGGTCGCGGATGTCATATTTCTTGCTTCATCAGTCGCAGTCATAAGGGCTGAAATGATCAAGTATCTGTCAGCACATCCGGAGGGACTCAAAATGGGAGAATTCCGTGAACTTTCGGGTTTGAACAGAAAGTATGCCGTTATCCTTTTCGAATATTTCGAGAAACTCAGGATAATAAGAAGAACGGACGATATAAGGTATCTGCCGTAGAATGTATTATTTAGGGGCAATTCTGTACAGGAATGCCGCTACAAAGGCATAAAGAACATTCGGAACCCACATGGCTGCCGCAGGAGGCAGCATGTCTGTCTGCACGAACATCTGGCTGAATTTCAGGAAAAGTATATAAGAGAAACTCAACGCTATTCCTATACCCATGTTCAATCCTATGCCTCCTCTCTTTTTCCTGGATGACAGGGATACTCCCATGAGAGTGAGGATGAATGCCGAGAAGGGTATGGAGTATCTGGTATGCTTTTCCATTTCCGCATATTTCACGGTTCCGTCTCCCCTCATTTTCTGTGCGGCTATAAGGTCGTTGAGTTCATAGAAATCAAGAGTCTCGTATGAGTTGCGTTTGAGATAGAAATCTGAAACAGTGATTTTTATCGTTGTATCCAGATCTTTTCCGAAGGTAATGCTCTGTTTGTCCCCCACGTATTTCTTTATATAATAGTTTCTCAGTTTCCATGAGCCGGAGGTGCTGTCCCATGCCGCCGTCTCGGCGAAAAGTTTAGATTTCAGGTCGTGCCCGTCTATGGTTTCAAGTGTGAACTTTGTGGCTGTATTGTTCCACGTATTGAATTTCTGTACATAAAGGAAGGTTCCCGGTTCCGTCTGATAATGCATGTTCTTGTTTGTATTGTAGAACTTTCCGACTATGTATTTGTCTTCGAATTCAATTCTTTTCTTGTTGGCCGGAGGTATCACGAAAAGATTGAGGAACAGACTGAATGAGGCTATGGCAAGTGCACTCAGAAAATACGGGTACATGAGCCTCTTGAAACTTATGCCTCCGGCAAGGATGGCTATTATTTCGCTGTTGGCCGCAAGTTTGGATGTGAAGAATATTACCGTTATGAACACGAAAAGCGGACTGAACATGTTCATGAAGTAGGGAATGAAGTTGCAGTAATAGTCGAAAATTATTGCGTCCAGCGGTGCTTCCTTGTCTACGAAATTGTCTATTTTTTCACTTATGTCGAATATTATGACAATGCCGATTATAAGAATGATCGCAAAAAGATAGGTTCCTATAAACTTCTTTATGATATACCGGTCTATTGTCGTTATTCTGAAATTCATTACTACAGTCTTGTTTCAAGTCTTTTTACAGTTTCATTTTTCCAACTGGAGAAATCTCCGGCATAAATGTGCTTCCTGGCCTCCCGTACAAGATCAAGGTAGAAGGCTGTGTTGTGTTCGCTGGCAATCTGGGCGGCAAGCATTTCACCTGCTATGAACATATGTCTCAGATATGCTTTAGTGTATGTTTTGTCGACGAATGATCTTCCCTTTATGTCAATCGGGGAAAAATCATCGGCCCATTTTCTGTTCCTGATGTTTATTATGCCGTCCCAGGTGAATAGCATTCCGTTTCTTCCATTGCGTGTAGGCATTACGCAGTCGAACATGTCTATTCCTCTTGAAATGCCTTCGAGTATGTTTGCCGGAGTTCCTACTCCCATAAGATACCTCGGCTTGTCTTCAGGCAGTATGGGGTGTACGACTTCTATCATTTCATACATCTTTTCCGTCGGTTCGCCTACAGAAAGTCCACCTATGGCATATCCTTCCCTTTCGAAAGATGCTGCATGTTCTGCTGCTTCCCTTCGCAGGTCGGGATATATGCATCCCTGTACAATCGGGAAAAAATGCTGTCTGTAGCCGTAAAGTCCTTCCGTTTCATCGAAATGCCTTATTCCCCTTTCAAGCCATTTTTTTGTAAGGGACAGTGATTTTCTGGCATAATCATGTGTGGCGTCTCCCGGTGTGCATTCGTCCAGAGCCATTATAATGTCAGCTCCGATTATCCTTTGCGTGTCAACGTTGTTTTCTGGAGTGAAGATGTGTTTGGAACCGTCAATATGCGATCTGAACGTGCATCCTTCTTCGGTAAGCTTCCTGTTTTCCGCAAGCGAGAATACCTGGAATCCTCCGCTGTCGGTCAGCATCGGTCTGTCCCATGAAATGAACTTGTGAAGTCCCCCTGCCTGTTTAAGTATTTGCAGTCCAGGGCGGAGATAAAGATGGTATGTGTTGCCCAGAATTATTCTGGCATCTATGTCATTCTTGAGATCCCTGTGGTATATGCCCTTGACCGAACCTACAGTGCCTACAGGCATGAAGATCGGTGTCTCTATTTCTCCATGGTCGGTATATAATATTCCGGCTCTTGCATTTGTGCCGGTATCCTCTGCCAATTTCTTGAAAAACATTCTTAAACCTCTTTAGGGCCCAAAGATAGGAAAAATAAAGTATTTGGTATATATTTGTTGCCAATGACTTATTCTATCTGTAGATTTATGAAAAAAATATTATTGATTGTTCTGATGTTGGTGTCAGTAACCGGACTTTTTGCTTCCGTACAAAGTGCCGGAGTTGCCGACACGTCCGCTGTGTCTGCGGTGTCAGCCGTACAGGCAGTCCAGACGGATTCATTGTCCGTTTCAGAAGCTGTTGCGGCTTCTTCCGTTCAGGAAAATCCCTATAAGGTGATTCTTGCCGAGAGAAATCTCAATATATCCCTGGGGTCCGTTCTGAGAGGAATTTTAGGTATGGCGGTAATCATATTTCTCGCATGGATATTCAGTACTGACAGGAAAAAAGTCTATTGGCCTACCGTATTCAAGGCTCTCGGACTTCAGTTCATTGTAGCAGTGTCAGTACTGGCATTTCCGGCAGTCCAGGTGGTGTTCGAAGTGTTGGGGAAGGCATTCGTCGCCGTACTTGACTGGACGAAGGCAGGGTCGGAGTTTTTGTTCGGCTCCCTTATGGACATGGATAAATTCGGATATGTATTCGTGCTCCAGATATTGCCTACGATAATCTTCTTTTCCGCTCTTACAAGCCTTTTCTTTTATCTGGGAATCCTGCAGAGAGTGGTTTG
Source organism: uncultured Bacteroidales bacterium (assembly GCA_949296645.1). Lineage (GTDB taxonomy): Bacteria > Bacteroidota > Bacteroidia > Bacteroidales > UBA932 > CALUPD01. The sequence continues at coordinate 11,785 of CASFPH010000035.1, read as the reverse complement.
GGTAATGGCATGGCTTCTTTCGAAGTCCATGAGACTTTCCGGTGCGGAATCCCTTTCCACGGCAGGCAACATATTTCTGGGTCAGACTGAGGCTCCTCTGATGGTTAAGGAATACATCCCGCGCATGACGAAGTCGGAACTTATGCTGATAATGGTAGCGGGTATGTCTACGATGGCCGGAGGTGTGCTGGCTGCATATATAGGAATGCTTGGCGGAGGGGACAGACTGATGGAAGTGGAGTTTGCAAAGCACCTTCTGTCGGCATCCGTAATGGCTGCTCCGGGAGCAATAGCAATTTCCAAAATACTCAAGCCCCAGACTGAGGAAATAGATAATTCGGTTGAGGTTCCGAAAGACAAGATCGGGAAGAACATACTTGATGCCATATCGAACGGTACGTCGGACGGTCTTAAACTGGCGGCCAATGTGGCAGCCATGCTGCTTGTTTTTTATGCATTGATAGCCGGTTTCAATTTTATCTGCATGAAACTCGGGGACATTACCTCGCTTAATTCTCTGATTGCCGACTGGACAGACGGCAAGTATACCGAACTTTCGCTGCAGTTCCTGCTGGCTTATATATTCGCTCCTGTAATATGGCTTACCGGTGTTCCTGGTCCTGACCTTGACCTTGCTGGGCGTCTTTTGGGTGAAAAGCTTATAATGACAGAATTCGTAGGTTATCAGAGCCTTTCAGAAATGATTCAGTCCGGAGCCTTTTCTTCCGCAAAATCGGTGATAATGGCCACTTATATATTGTGCGGATTTGCCAACTTTGCGTCCATAGGCATTATAATCGGGGGAGTCGGAGGTATGGCACCGAACAAAAAATCCATAATGTCCGGATTCGGATTCAGAGCACTTTTCGGAGCTACTCTTGTCGCGCTTATGTCGGCGGCAATGATAGGGATGCTTCTGTAGTTCTTCCGGTCGTCTGCCTGTCGTTCCGCATAGCCAGGTAAAAAGTAAGGGCTGCACCGTAATTTTCGTGAACGGTGCAGCCCTTGTTCTATTGTGACCCGTTGTCTGAGACGGTTATTTGCTTAGTTTATGGATAGCAAGACCGCTTCTGAGCTTAGGTTCGAACCATGTGGTTTTAGGAGGCATGATGTTGCCGGTATCGGCGATATCGATAAGCTGTTTCATTGAAACAGGATAAAGTGCGAATGCCGCTACCATTTCGCCTGAGTCGACACGTTTCTTGAGTTCGCCAAGTCCGCGGATACCGCCCACGAAGTCGATTCTCTTCGAAGTACGGAGATCCTTGATATCAAGAAGCTTGTCGAATACAAGATTCGAGAGAACAGTAACGTCAAGTACCCCGATAGGATCGGCATCATTGTATGTACCTGGTTTTGCTGTCATCGAGTACCATTTACCGTCGATGTACATAGAGAAGTTGTGAAGTCCTGAAGGTTTGTATATTTCAGCACCTTTTTCAACAATGTCGAAATCAGCTTTCAGTTTTTCAATGAATTCGGCTGAAGTCATTCCATTGAGATCCTTTACAACACGATTGTAGTCTATGATCTTGAGGTGGCTTTCAGGGAATACTACTGCCATGAAGAAGTTGTATTCCTCGTCACCTGTGTGGTTAGGGTTTGCCTTGCGTTTTTCTTCGCCTACAAGAGCAGCGGCAGCTGTTCTATGGTGTCCGTCAGCTACATAGAATGCCGGGATGGTAGCGAAGATTTCTGTGATTCTCTTGATTGTAGCTTCGTCTTCAATTACCCAGAAATGGTGTCCGAAACCGTCTTCTGCAACGAAATCGTATTCGGCAGGTTTGCTTACTACCTTTTCAACGATAGCGTTGATTTCAGCATTGTCAGGATATGCGAAGAATACAGGTTCTATGTTTGCGTCCTGAATACGGACGTGGATCATTCTGTCTTCCTCCTTGTCTTTTCTGGTAAGCTCGTGTTTCTTGATTTTGCCTGTCATGTAGTCTTCTACATTTGCACAAACAACAAGACCGTACTGAGTGCGTCCGTTCATAGTCTGTGCGTAAACGTAGTAGTTTTCCTTAGGGTCCTGAACGAGCCACTGTTTCTGCTGCCAGAGCTTGAAGTTCTCAACGGCCTTGTCGTATGCAGGCTGGGAATGTTCATCTATGATAGGATCAAAGTCGATTTCAGGTTTAATGATGTGCAGAAGTGATTTTTCGCCTGCTTCAGCTTTTGCTTCAACCGAGTTCAATACGTCGTAAGGGCGTGATGCTACTTCTGATGCAATTGCTTTAGGCGGACGTACCGCTGCAAACGGTTTTACTTTTACCATGTCGTTTTATGATTTTAATAAGTGAATAAACGATGTTTTCTGTTATTTGTTCAACTGGAATGTCCTGTCGCCGGTAGCGAAAAACTTGACAATCTGGTTTGCTGCCGCAAGACCTGCGTTGATGTTTGCTTCAGCGGTTTCAGCACCCTGTTTTTTAGGAGTGGCGAAGAACCTCTTGCCGAATTTTTCAGCCATTTCAGCTGCGTTTTCAGGAGCTATGTCGGTGATATATTTGAGATCTTCCCTTTCTGTCATCACCTTTACGATTTCAGGTTCGTTGATGACTTCCTTGCGGGCTGTGTTTACGAGACAACCGCCTTTAGGCATTTTTGAAAGTAGTTCGTAACCTATGGAACCTTTTGTCTGAGGAGTTGCAGGAATGTGGAGTGAGATGAAGTTTGATTTGCTGTACATCTCTTCAAGTGAAGCTGCGACTTCTACTCCGTCTGCCTGAATCTTTTCAGCAGGTACGAACGGGTCGAATGCCATTACGTGCATTCCGAAACCTTTTGCAAGATTTGCAACGAGACGTCCTACGTTACCGTATGCCTGTATACCTACAGTCTTTCCCTTAAGCTCGCTTCCTGTACCAGGAGTAAAGCAGTTTCTTGAAATGTAGACCATCATGCCGAGTGCGAGTTCTGCAACTGCATTTGAGTTCTGTCCCGGAGTATTCATTGCGACGATGCCTTTTTCAGTACATGCAGCGAGGTCCAGGTTGTCGAAACCAGCACCAGCCCTTACTACGATCTTGAGATTTTTAGCGGCGTCAACAACTTCTTTTGTTACTTTGTCGGATCTTACGATGAGAGCATCAGCATCTGCAACGGCAGCGTAAAGTTCTTCTTTTGAAGTATATTTTTCGAGTTTTGCAACTTCGTGACCGGCCTTTGTCGCGATTTCTACGATACCGTCAACTGCAGCTTTTGCAAACGGTTTTTCTGTTGCTACAAGTATTTTCATGATAAAGGTATTTAAAGTGTTTGTTTTTTTATATATCAAGAGAGTGCCGTCCGGCACTCTCCAACATTTTACTTATAATTGCAATGCGATTATGCATTCAGTTTTTCGAATTCCTGCATGCATTCAACAAGAGCCTGAACTGATTCCAGCGGACAAGCATTGTAGATTGAAGCACGGAATCCGCCTACTGAACGGTGGCCTTTGATACCGACCATGCCGCGTTCCTTTGCAAATGCCAGGAAGTCGGCTTCCTTGTCCTTGTATTCGTCAGCCATAACGAAGCATACGTTCATGATTGAACGGTCCTCTTTTGCTGCCGTACCGCGGAACATTTTGTTTCTGTCGATTTCGTTGTAGAGAAGGTCGGCTTTCTGAACATTGAGCTTGTTCATCGCTTCAACACCACCCATCTTCTTTACCCATTTCAGGGTTTCGTGCATTACGAATATAGCGAATACAGGAGGAGTGTTGAACATTGATTTGTTCTTAGGTTCTTCAGCTGCATGTGTGCGGTAGTCAACCATTGTCTGGAGAGGACGGTCAACCTTGCCGAGAACATCCTTGCGTACGATTACGAATGTAACCCCTGCAGGACCCACGTTCTTCTGGGCGCCGCCGTATATGAGGGCATATTTGGTAACGTCTACAGGACGGCTCATGATATCGGATGACATGTCGGCAACAAGATTGATAGGGCAGTCGATGTCATGGCGGATTTCAGTACCGTAGATGGTATTGTTTGTAGTGATGTGGAAGTAGTCCGCATCAGTAGGGATAGTGTAGTTCTTTGGAATGTAGGAATAGGTCTTGTCTTCTGAAGACGCTACTATTTCCACTTCTCCGTAGAATTTTGCTTCCTTTGCGGCTTTCTTTGCCCAAACACCTGTCTGAAGATATGCTGCCTTCTTGTTGAGAAGGTTTGCAGGTACATGGAAGAACTGGGTTGAAGCACCGCCTCCGAGGAAGAGGACTTCATAGTTTTCAGGAATGTTGAGAAGCTCTCTCCAAAGCTGTACGGTTTCGGCCATTATGCGTTCCCATCCCGGTGTACGGTGTGAGATTTCCAGGATACCTATGCCTGTGTTGTCAAAATCGCGTATTGCTTCGATTGCTGATTCTACAGCCTCGCGCGGTAGAACGCAAGGACCAGCGTTGAAATTGTGAACTTTTTTCATTTTATATGTTATTTAAGTGTCGTTATTATATATTGTTCAAATTTTCTGTCAAATATAGGCAATTTTTTACTAATAAAGACATCATATTATGTTTTTCGTATTTGTCACCTTTTCGCAAAAATGACATTTGAGCAGTACGCTGTCTTCAGTCTGTAGTGTGGTGAACCTCGTTTCTATTCTCTGATGATTTGTTACGCACATCGGATTGGCACATTTTACTATTCCCCGTATTTCTTCAGGCAGGGAAATCACTCTTTTCTCTATGACTTCATAGTCCCTTATTATGTTTATTTTCGCCTGCGGTGCAATAAGTGCTATTCTGTTGATTTCGTCATCCTTGAAGTATTTGTCTGAAATCTTTATTATGGCCTTTTTCCCGAGGAGCTTGCTGTCCAGGTTTGTTCCGAATGTTATCTGTCCGCCTATTTTTTCAAGTTCAAGTATTTCTATTACCTTGAACAGTTTGTCAGCCGGAATATGGTCAAGTACGGTTCCGTTTTCAATTGCGCTGACCTGTAATTGTTTATCTATAAGCTTGCTCATTTTTCCAATTATTTTGTTTTTCCTAACAGATATGCTATTATAGCCATTCTTACGTATACGCCGTTTTCGGCCTGCTTGAAGTAATATGCATACGGAGTCGTATCCACATCTTCCGAAATCTCGTTTACCCTTGGCAGCGGGTGCAGTATCTTCATGTTGGATTTGCATCCTTCAAGCATGGATGCGGTAAGTCTGTACACGTCCTTTACCTTTTCATATTCCATCGGATCCGTGAATCTTTCCTGCTGGACTCTTGTCATGTAAAGTATGTCGGTGTCCTGTATGTTTCCTGACAGTTCCGTTCTTTCAGTGAAAGGTATTCCGCGCTCTTTAAGGAACACTTTGTATTCTACCGGCATTTTCAGTTCTTCAGGTGCGGTGAAGATGAATTCCGGATTGAAATGCGACATGGCCTGCAGCAATGAATGTACTGTCCTGCCGTATTTCAGGTCTCCAACCATGTTTATCGTGAGATTTTCAAGCTTCCCCTGCGTCTGCCTGATCGAATACAGATCGAGCAGGGTCTGTGTAGGATGCTGGTTTGCTCCGTCACCGGCATTGATGATAGGTACGGAAGATACTTCAGATGCGTACCTGGCACTTCCTTCAAGCGGGTGTCTCATTACTATAAGGTCTGCGTAGTTGGATACCATCTTTATGGTGTCATTGAGGCTTTCGCCCTTGCTTACGCTTGTATTCCCGGCGTCTGAAAATCCTATTACCCTTGCGCCCAAACGGTTTGACGCGGTTTCGAAACTAAGTCTCGTTCTGGTGGAAGGTTCGAAAAATATGCAGGCAATCACCTTGCTGCGGAGAATGTCCTGGCAATTGTACTTGTCAGCCTCGAATTTTTTTGCAACATCAAGGATGTGCAATATTTCTTCCTTGCTGAAATCGTGTATTGAAATCAGACTCTTGTGCATGGCTCTAAACTTTTGTTAATGTTACGGATTCTATATTTCGGATATTTTCAATGAATTTTTCTTCTGCGGCGAGCCTTACCCTGACGGTGAGGCTGCAGTTCATTTCGAATTTCTGCCCGGATACTTCAAGGGACATGTCCTTTACCACTTTCATTATGTCGTTCATGTTGAGGTAGCCGTATTCCAGAATATATGTGGACTTTGCAATCTTTTCTATGATTTCGGCGGCACCTATCGCTTCAGAAGAGGATTCGCGGTATGCCCTTATCAGTCCGGGTATTCCTAATTTTATGCCTCCGAAGTATCTCACCACCACTATTAGTATGTCGCTCAGATCGTTTGACAGTATTTGCCCGAGAATGGGCCTTCCTGCACTTGAAGAAGGTTCTCCGTCGTCGTTGGCTCTCCACCTCGCCCCGTCGTATCCCAGCCTCCATGCATAACAATGGTGTCTGGCATCAAAATATTCCTTTTTTATGTCCTGAATTACGGTTTTTATTTCCTCTTCGGTTTCAACCGGAAAAGCGAAAGCAAGAAATTTGCTTCCGTTGTCTTTAAAGATGCCTTTGGACATCGAAGAAATGCTTCTGTATGAGTCTTTTATAGAAGAATCTATCTCTTTCATATCAGATTGTAAATATATGTCGTTTTTGTTAATTTTGCAATATGAATTTGAGTCAAACCATAAAAGATCTGTCTCGGCTGGGTTCGGTACTTTCCGATTATGCAGACGGAAAAATTTCCTTGTCCGTTATGGATGAGGCGGTTGAACGTTCATACGCTGCAAACGGACTGTTCTTGCCATTCATGCAAAAATATGCGGTTCAAGCGATTGCACGCGGCTATCTTTCAGAGCGTCCGCTGTCCAGACTGCTCGGGCGATACGATTCGTCCATAACGAAGACTGCTGCCCTGGACGTCGGAATCATTGCGGCGGGCAATATTCCCGCAGTAGGATTCCATGATTATCTTGTCGCGGTCATAACGGGAGCCTCTGTAGAAATGAAACTCTCGTCGAAGGACCGGTTTCTCGTACCTGCAATGCATGAGTTGCTTTGCGGCATGTTTCCGGGCAGATATAGGAATGTCTCTTTCGTGGAGAAGCCGGGAGAAAATTACGATGCCCTGATTGTCACAGGTTCGGACGATACTGCGGAGTATTTCGCTTCGCTGTATGCCGGAATACCTGTTCTGGCCAGACACGGAAGGTTCAGCTATGCCGTGCTGGACGGGCACGAATCGGCGGAAGAACTGGAAAATCTTGTAATGGACATCTTCCTTTATTATGGACTGGGATGTCGGAGCGTATCATATCTGAAAGTTCCTGAAGGATATGATTTTTCGGCTCTTGTTGCAGCATCCTCCGCTTTCGGAAAAAGGATTGCCGGAACGGCAGGAGACGGCATATTCAAACCTGTTGCCGGTGCATGCAGACACGAGGCTGCATTGATGGGCATGACTGGAGAGCAATTTGTAGATTGCGGATATTATCTGCTCAGGGAGGATTTTTCTGAAGGTGCACTTGCTGCACCTTTCGGTACAGTATACTATTCGTATTACTCTTCAGATGCGGAACTGTCCGGATTTGATGAGACCAATCATGACAGGATTCAAAAAAAATATCTTAACTTTGGAACTTCGCAAGTGCCGGAAGCGGATGATTTCGCTGACGGAACAGATACAATATTGTTTTTAATTAACATAGCTCGATATTATGATATGCAGGTTCAAGGCGTCTCTGCCGAACAGTAAGGTTTTTATGAGGGAATATGAAGTCAAACCGGAAATCACCCTGTATGAGTTTCATGAGTTCCTTTTGAATGATCTCTCCTTTTCCCCGGATCAGATGGTGATTTTCAGGGGACGGAACGCCGCCGGAAAAATTGCAAGCGAGTACGGTCTGTTCGATATGGGAGACGGGGCTATGGATGAAGTTACTGTCGGAGATCTGCTGAAAAAGGAGGAGAATGTGCTTGAATATGCATTCGACCTGTTCAAGGACCGTTATATAATACTTTCCTATCTTGGTGAAGGTGAATATATGCCGAGGAATTCATATCCGAGGCTCGTGGCGGAAAAAGGCCGTAATCCTGACCAGTTCATACGCGGAGCGGATGATTATGATGCTTATGAGACCGCTTTGACTGGACAGTCGCCTGTGGAATTGCCTGACGAACCTTCCGATGAACCGGTATTGGATGACGGGGACAGTGAAGATGATGAATAACCGAACCAGGATTATGTTGTGAAAAAACGGGAACTTCTTATAATCCTTGGTCCTACTGGTGTAGGTAAGAGTGATTATGCTGTAGAAACGGCTCTTAAGTATGGTTCGCCAGTAATAAGTTGTGATTCCAGACAGATTTATTCCGAACTGGATATCGGAGTGGCAAGGCCGTCCCGGGAGCAGCTTGATGCGGTAGAGCATTATTTTATAGCAAGTCATCATGTTACTGAATTGTATTCCGCAGGCGATTATGAGAGGGAGGCACTTCCGCTTCTGGAAAGCCTTTTTGAAAATCACGAGGTTCTGGTAATGGCCGGAGGATCGGGAATGTATATAGATGCTGTATGCAGGGGGCTTGACGATTTTCCGGAAGTAGACATGGCGTTGAGGGATTCTCTTGTGAAGCAGGTAGGGGAAGAGGGGGTCGGTCCGCTTGCCGCAAGGTTGAAGGAACTAGATCCCGAGACATATGCAGCCATAGATACCGCCAATCATCAAAGAGTTGTAAGGGCATTGGAGGTGGTGCTTTCAACCGGAAGAAAATTCTCATCGTTCAAGAAAAATTCGCCAAAAAAAAGACCTTTTTCCATAAGAAAGACTGGAATAATTCGTGACCGCGATGAACTTTACGGCAGAATTAATGCGAGAGTGGATATAATGGTGGCTTCCGGATTGGTCGAGGAAGCTGAACAGGTGCTGTGTTTCAGGAACCGTCCGGCGCTCAATACCGTCGGATACAAGGAAATTTTCGATGCATTCGACGGTAAGTACACCTTGGAAAAAGCCGTTGAGCTGATAAAGAGGAATACGCGCCATTATGCAAAAAAACAGATGACGTACTGGCGGCGTGATCCGGAAATCGAATGGCTGGATTTTTCGTCATGATGTTTTTCGGTCAAATTCATGTTTCATGGGGAATATGTTTGCAGTTGATATCGGGAAATATGTAAAGACCCTGTCGGAAGAAGAAGGGTTCAGTGACTTCGGATGGGTGAATGCCGCGGCTCTGGATGAAGATTTCAGACGTTTGTCCAGTTATGTGGAAGACGGTTTCAATGCGGACATGAAATATCTTGCGGAAAATATGGAGAAGAGACTGGATCCGCGTACTCTTGTGGAAGGGGCATGTTCCGTAATGGTTTTTCTCGCTCAATATCCTCATACTGCCCGTAATGCCGGCGAAAACACAATAAAGATAGCTTCCTATGCAATGGGGCAGGATTATCATTTCGTGATCCGCTCCAGGCTTGAAAGGATAATGAAAAAGATTTCGGCAGAATTTCCAGAATTCATGGGAAGGGCATTCACGGATTCAGCACCGGTAATGGAACGTGCATGGGCTGTTCGGGCAGGACTTGGTTTCATAGGAAAGAACAATATGCTTGTAAGCCGCAAATGCGGCAACAGGACATTTATAGCTACGATAATATCAAATATGCCTGTTCCTGAAAACCGGAAAGGAGAAATCTTGCCAGTATCGAGTTCATGTCTGAATTGCAACAGGTGCATTGAATCCTGCCCTACCGGGGCTTTGTCTCCTTACATGCTCGATTCTCGCAAATGCATATCCTATCAGACTATAGAGTCGAGACGTTCCGCGGAATGTGAAGATTTTCTAATAAACAGGCATGGGTGGATATTCGGATGTGACGAATGTGTCTCGGCCTGTCCCTGGTACAATATCGACAGGAATGGAGGATGGTCTGAATTTTCGGTGAACAGGGATTTTCTCATTTCTCTTGACGCCGCATCATGGATGAATATGACCGGCTCTGAATTCAGAAGAAAATTTTCGGGAACGCCTTTTTCCAGGGCCGGTATCAAAAAAGTGAAGGACAACGTAAAAAACAGAGGAACAAATGATAGATAGATTACAGACGGAAGTGGATATAAGACCTGCCCGGAACGGTTTTTCAATAAGCTACAATGACAGATTGACTTTTTTGGGCTCATGTTTTGCCGATGAGATGGGCAGACGCTTCAAGGATTCGGGATTCCATATGAACCTCAATCCGTTCGGTACATTGTATAATCCGGCATCAATACTTTCTTCATTGAAACGGCTCTCATCTCCGGTAGAATTTACAATGGATGATGTGGTATGCAGCAACGGGATATACTGTTCTTTCTCTCATCACAGTTCGTTTGCAGACATTGATCCGGAGGTTTTTCTGGGAAAGGCGAATGTCGCATTGAAGGAGGCTTCGGAATTTTACTGCAAATCATCCGTGCTTATCGTTACTCTGGGTACGGCGCGTGTCTATATATGCAGGAAAAGCGGCAATGTGGTTTCCAACTGTCATAAATTGCCGCCGGGTATTTTTCAGGAACGGATGATGAGTGTGGAAGAATGCATATCGGTTCTTGAAGAAATGGTGGAGACGGCACAGTCCGACGGGATAAAGCATATTGTTTTGACTGTAAGTCCCATAAGACATCTGAAGGACGGACTTCATACCAACAACCTGAGTAAATCGACGCTGCTTCTTGCAGTTGATCACATTTGCCGTAAATATGAGTGCTGCATGTACTTTCCTGCATATGAGATTGTCATGGACGAACTCAGGGATTACAGGTTCTATGCTGATGATCTGTGTCATCCTTCTGCCAAGACCATAGGATATGTGTGGAAAAGATTCATGGATTTTTCGATGGACGAACCGACGGTTTCATTAATAAGGGAAATATCGTCCATAAAGGCGGCGATGGGGCACAGGCCCATGTTCCCGGAATCTGAAAACTGGCGGAAATTCGTTTCGGATCTGGAGAAGAGAAAGAAGGGCTTGCTCATGAGACATCCTGAAATAGATGCCGGCTTTTGAAAAATCGATTAAACTGTCTAAATTTGCCGCTGATATTGGCGGACCGCTCTATCGCCCGGCACATGCCGGGAGGAAAGTCCGGACAGGAAAGAGCACTGCACTGTGGAAAGCACAGCCGGATGCAAGTTCGGGGATGACATAACAGAAAATGACCGCCGTTTACGGTAAGGGTGAAAATGTGAGGTAAGAGCTCACGTGCATGCATGGCGACATGTTTGCAGTATGTGCCTGCGGCCTGCAAGGTCATGTATACCGGTGATTGAGGGTTGCTCGCCCGATGCCGGGGGGTAGACTGCACAAGATAAATGATAGAGGGTGTGAATTTCATTTGCATTACAGAATCCGGCTTACAGGTCCGCCATTATTTTTTTCTGACAATTCTGCAGTTTTTGCAAAACATATAAAAGATTATGAAACCGATTGATGAAATAAAGCCTGCAGTCACCATATGTGACAAGTCGGGCAACATTGTCTACATGAATAATGCTTCAATGGCTGTAAACGGCGGGAACATTGTAGGACAGAACATTATTACAGGAGGATGCCATCCCGAACATGCACTTCGCAAACTCAGAAAACTTATGGAAGAGCATGAGACCAATGTATATACCATACAGAAAGGTAATGTCAGGAAACTTATTTACCAGACTCCATGGTATGAGAACGGCGAGTTTGCAGGAATGGTAGAATTCTCTTTGCCTGTGCCGGAAGACATGCCTCATTATGTCAGAAATTTATAAATATTTATTCTCGTATTTCATTAGTGTCCACTAAAAAATCATAAAAGTTCTTTGAAAATATTGAAGATTAGACAGTTATAAAGGTTTTTTGAGTCAACCGATTTGAATTTATCT
>CASFPH010000034.1 GCA_949296645.1 uncultured Bacteroidales bacterium | reverse complement strand
AAAAAAATCGGCTGCAACCTGAAATATTGCAACCGAATATCATTCTGCATTACACAAAAGAAGCCGACCTCAAAAATCCTCTTTTGGGTCGGCCCCTTTTTTTATGCCTATGAAACTGATAATATTTTCAAATACCTACCCTTATCGATATGGAGAATCATTTCTTGAAGAAGAATTGGCCGTCCTGGTAAATTATTTCAATGACATTACGGTAATACCGTTACATTACGGTAACAGGGAGATCAGAACCATGCCTGCAGGTGTGAAGCTGGCAGAACCTATCCTTGATTTTTCTCCGAAGAACAGGACTCACCTTATGATAGACGGGCTTTTCAATCTTTCTTCGTTTGACGGGGTAGGGGATTATTATTTTTCATCAGGTATATTTTCCGGCAGAAAGATATGGTCTTTCCACCGCTATCTGCTCTTGAGAAGGGCGATGCTGAAGTCCATAAGGAAGAAGATACGCAGAATAGGCGGTGATGGTGAAGATGTCCTTCTTTATTTTTACTGGGGGGACAAATCAGTGATGATTCTGCCTGAGTTGAAGAAGGCGTTCCCGGAAGCGAGGGCCGTTGTCAGATTCCACGGAGCGGACCTTTATGAAGAGGTTCCGGGCATGATTCCTTTCAGGAAAAGAATATTCCCATGCATAGATCTGGCCGTAACGATCTCAGAGGAGGGCAGGAAGTATCTTTATTCCAGATACTCCTCGTTTTGTCCGAAAAATGTTGTCGTATCGCATCTCGGTGTCAAGGACTACAAGTTCAATTATATGTTCGAAAGTTCTTCTCCAGAATCGCCGTACCAGCCTTTTGCCGCACAGGAAATCACGTCTGAAGAATCCGTATTCAGATTGGTTTCATGTTCAGATCTTATTCCTCTGAAAAGGGTAGGGCTTGTCATGGACGCGCTTGAACTTATATCGTCTGACGAACTTACTGTTTTCGGATATGACAGGATAGAGTGGACACATATAGGGGAAGGGGAGATGTTTCATCCGCTCCGATCCAGAGCCGCGTCGTACATGCAGAAACCGGAGCACTCCCATTTTTCATTTGCTTTCAAAGGCGCAATGAGACATCAGGAGGTCATGAGACTTTACAAGGAAAACAGGTATGATCTCTTTATCCTTCTTAGTGAGAACGAAGGTATACCCGTATCCATAATGGAGGCGCTTTCGTTTGAGATGCCTGTACTTGCCTCTTCTGTAGGAGGTGTGCCTGAAATAGTCGGAGACGACTGCGGGGTATTATTGCCAGCCAGTCCTTCTCCTTTTGAGGTAAAGGCTGCAATCCTTTCTTTCATGGCAAAGGACAGGAAAGATATAGAGTCCATGCGGAAGTCTGCAAGGACAGATTATGAAACCAGATGGGATTCTGATAAAAACTACAGTTCTTTTGCGGCAATGCTGCTGACAGTACATTGATGTGTACTTGCAGTATGCCGGATGTCTTTCCGTCAGTCAAGTTTGAGTACTGCCATGAATGCTGACTGAGGAACCTCCACATTGCCCACCTGCCTCATTCTCTTCTTCCCTTTCTTCTGTTTTTCCAGAAGTTTTCTTTTACGTGATATGTCGCCCCCGTAACATTTTGCCGTTACGTCCTTGCGTACTGCCTTTACCGTTTCCCTTGCAATGATTTTCGCACCTATTGCAGCCTGTATTGCAATATCGAACTGCTGTCTCGGAATTAGTTCCTTGAGCTTTTCACACATCTTGCGCCCGAAGTCATATGCATGGTCCCTGTGTATGAGGCTTGAAAGTGCGTCTACCTGTTCCCCGTTCAGAAGAATGTCAAGCTTGACGAGATCTGCATTCCTGTATCCGATTATATGATAGTCGAAAGAAGCATATCCTCTTGACACGGATTTGAGTTTGTCGTAGAAGTCGAATACTATTTCTGCGAGAGGCATGTCGAAATTCAGTTCCACACGTTCGCTTGTAAGGAAATGCTGGCTGATAAGGGTACCTCTCTTGTCGAGACACAGCTTCATGATGACTCCGAAGTAGTCGCTTCTGGATATTACCTGTGCCCTTATGTATGGTTCTTCGATATGGTCTATAAGTGTAGGCGCGGGAAGGCCTGAAGGGTTGTGTACGTCAAGCTCCTCTCCCTGGGTGGTGTATACCTTGTATGATACGTTCGGCACGGTGGTTATGCAGTCCATGTCGAATTCCCTGTACAGTCTTTCCTGGATTATTTCCAGATGGAGCAGGCCCAGGAAGCCGCAACGGAATCCGAATCCGAGAGCCAGGGATGATTCCGGGTCGAAGACAAGTGAGGCGTCGTTGAGCTGAAGTTTTTCAAGGGAGGCCCTGAGATCTTCATATTCATCTGATTCTACTGGATATACACCTGCAAAAACCATCGGTTTCACTTCTTCGAATCCTTCTATAGATGAAGTACATGGATTTTCGACATGCGTAATGGTATCGCCCACTTTCACTTCGCTTGCAGTCTTTATACCTGATATGATGTACCCGACGTTTCCTGTGGTGACTTCTTCTGTCGGACAGAGCTTCATCCTTAGGAAGCCTACTTCGTCCGCAGTGTATTCTTTCCCTGTATTGACGAATTTTACCTTGTCGCCTTTTCTTATTGTTCCGTTGATGACTTTGAAATATGCTATTATCCCTCTGAATGAGTTGAATACCGAGTCGAATATGAGGGCCTGCAGAGGGGCATTCTCGTCCCCTTTAGGTGCGGGGATACGGTCCACTATAGCTTCAAGAATTTCAGGTACGCCCTGTCCGGTCTTTCCGCTTGCCATCAGAATCTCGTCTTCCCTGCATCCTATCAGGTCTATTACCTGATCCTTTACTACGTCGACCATCGCGGCATCCATGTCTATCTTGTTGAGTACCGGTATTATTTCAAGATTGTGGTTTATGGCAAGGTAGAGGTTTGAAATTGTTTGTGCCTGTATTCCCTGTGTAGCATCTACAATGAGAAGGGCGCCCTCGCATGAAGCTATCGCACGGGATACTTCGTATGAAAAGTCCACATGGCCCGGAGTGTCGATGAGATTGAGGGTGTAACTTTCTCCCCTTGTCGAATACTGCATCTGTATCGCATGGCTCTTTATGGTTATTCCTTTCTCTTTTTCCAGATCCATGGAATCCAGAACCTGGTTTTCCATCTCCCTTGCGTTGAGGGTGTCGGTGTATTCCAGCAGCCTGTCCGCAAGTGTGCTTTTGCCATGATCTATATGAGCTATTATGCAGAAATTTCTTATGTTCTTCATTGTATTGACTATAATTCTAAAAGTATTGCTTATGCCATGCAAAGATAAAATTTTTAGCTGATTTGATAAAAATCTATTAACTTAGCATTTTATTAAATCTCAAATTATTATCAATTAAATCACTCTAAAATGGGTAAAGAATATACATTGGAACAAATTGCATCCCAGGTGAGAAGGGACATCATCAGGATGGTTGCAAATGCCTCTTCAGGACATCCAGGCGGCTCACTGAGCAGTACGGATATAATGACAGCCCTCTTTTTCAAGGTGATGAAGCATGATCCCGCAAACTGGGACCGCAGTGGAAAGGGCAATGACATGTTTCTTCTTTCGGCAGGTCATCTTTCTCCTGTTTTCTACAGTGTTCTGGCAAGGTCCGGATATTTCCCTGTGGAAGAACTTTCCACATTCAGGGTTTTCGGCAGCAGGCTTCAGGGACATCCATCTGTAGAATATCATCTTCCAGGTGTCTACATGGCATCAGGTTCTTTGGGCCAGGGCCTTTCAGTAGCGGCAGGGGCTGCAGCGGCAAAAAGACTTGACGGTGAAGACAATTATGTGTATGTACTCATGGGTGACGGTGAATCGGAAGAAGGACAGATATGGGAAGCCGGAATGTTTGCCGCAAGGCACAGACTCAACCGTCTTATAGCGATAACAGACTGGAACGGCCAGCAGATTGACGGGACTGTGGAGTCCGTTATGGCACTCGGTGACCTGGAGGCCAAATGGAAATCATTCGGATGGAACGTGATAGTTGCCGACGGTCATGATATGAAATCCATCCTTGCCGCTTTCGACAAGGCGCATGAATTGTCGTCATCGGACACGAAACCGGTAATGCTTCTTATGAAAACCGATATGGGAAAAGGTGTGGACTTCATGCAAGGAACCCACAAGTGGCATGGCAAGGCTCCGTCCAGGGAGCAGGAAGCGCAGGCTCTGGCCCAGCTGGAGGAAACTATGGGTGATTTTTAACGAATTAAATGAATTGAAAATGAAAGAATATATAAACAAGGGAAACAAGGATACCAGATCCGGTTTCGGAGCAGGACTTCTTGAGGCAGGAAAAAGAAACCCGAATGTTGTGGCTTTATGTGCGGACCTTCTAGGATCCGTGAAAATGGATGCGTTTGCAGCGGAATTTCCGGAAAGGTTTTTCCAGTGCGGTATAGCCGAGGCCAATATGGTGGGAGCTGCGGCTGGACTTTCTTTGAGCGGCAAGATACCGTATATCGGATCGTTTGCCGGCTTCGTGACGGGAAGAGTCTATGACCAGATACGTCAGGCAGTGGCCTATTCAGGAACAAATGTAAAGATTTGCGCGTCACATGCGGGAGTTACTCTCGGTGAAGACGGAGCCACACATCAGATAATGGAAGACATCGGTCTCATGAAGATGCTTCCCGGCATGGTGGTGATCAATCCTTGCGACTATAACCAGACCAGAGCGGCAGCAATTGCAGTGGCTGAATATGACGGTCCCGTATATCTCAGGTTCGGAAGACCTTCCGTTCCCAATTTCACTGAGGAGGACCAGGAATTTGTCATAGGAAAGGCTGTGAAGCTTAATGACGGAAAGGATGTTACCGTGGTTGCCACGGGACATATGGTGTGGGAGGCAATCCAGGCGGCAGCAGCTCTTGAAAAGGAAGGTATTTCCGTTGATCTCCTGAATATCCATACCATAAAGCCTCTTGATGAACAGGCTATCCTGGATTCTGTTAAAAAGACCGGTGCGATAGTTACGGCAGAGGAACATCTGGTTGCAGGCGGTCTCGGAGAATCCGTAGCATCTGTGCTTGTCCGCAATTATCCTGCACCAGCCGAATTCGTTGCAGTTGACGACAGATTCGGACAGAGCGGAACTCCGGCCCAGTTGCTCAAGGCGTATGGCCTTGATGCCGAAAATATAGCAGCCGCCGTGAAAAGGGCGATAGCAAGGAAATAGCCGTCGTTCAGATGCCGGAAGACAAGGAGATAATGGAGCTTTACAAGGTTGAAGGCAAAAAGGAATATGCCTTCAACCTTTTGATGCGTAAATATGAGGAACGTCTTTACTGGCACATACGTAACATGACATTCGATCATGACGATTCCGACGATATTCTTCAGAATACGTTCATAAAGGCATGGGGGGCAATGGATTCCTTTCGGGAAGAGTCCGGCCTTTATACGTGGATTTACAGGATAGCCACCAATGAAACCCTCACTTTTCTCAAAAGAAAAAGACTTCTGTCGGTGTTTTCACTGACGTCCTATTCGGAAGTTCTCGAAAATAAAGTTATATCCGACAGTAATTTTGACGGTGACGAACTTCAGAGACGGTTCTACAGGGCAGTTGCGAAATTGCCTGACAAGCAGAGGTCCGTGTTTATCATGAAGTATTTTGACGGCCTGAAATATGAGGAGATATCAGAAATAGCAGGAGTGACCGTAGGTGCACTCAAGGCATCATATCATCATGCATGTGCAAAAATCAAAAAAAATATAGACATGTCTGATTAATCCTTTTTGCTTTTTATTAGTCAATAGTTAAAAATCAGACAGTTTATGGATAAGGAAAAGGATATATTGCCTGGATTCGGAACAAATCCTTTCAGGATTCCGGAAAATTATTTTTCCGAAATGGAGGATGGAGTGAGGGCCAGGATAGCCCGAAAGGCGGATTCAAGGTCTGCCGGTCTGATAGTGAAATTGAAACCGGCTTTTTTCATGGCAGTTTCTTTCGTGATTATTATAGCAGCCGGCGCAGGTTTCATGAAGTTGGTTACGCCTGTTGAAGAGCCGTCGAATCTGCAGTACGAGAGGGGTTTCCTGTCTGAAGAGATACTGATGCCAGGTGCAATCAATGATTTTCTGTATTTTGAGAACGAATCGCTTTTCCAGGAAGTACCGGGACCTGAATCCGAATACGATGAAGAGGAAGTCATGGATTTCCTTTCGGAAAGTCTGTCTATGGCATCTTTGGATTACATAATAATGGGAAAAAAATAGAACAGCTTGAATATGAAAAGATTTCTGACATTGTTTTTTGTTTTGTTGATATCGTCTACGGCAGTTTTTGCTGCATGTGACATACACGAGAAGGTGAAGGCTGAAAAAATTGCCTATATAACGGATGCGGTGGGCATTACATCCGAAGAAGCTGTAGTTTTCTGGCCCGTTTACAATGAGTGGTGGTCTGAAATGAGAAGTACCCACGGGCGGACTCAGAAATCGCTAAGAACGATAAAGGATCTTGTCGACAGGAAGATATCGTCGGAGCGTGAATGTGAAAAGGCCGTAGAGGATTATATCCTGAATTATGAAAGGGAATCCGAAGTGATGAGAAAGTATTATGAAAAATTCATAAAAGTGATTTCCATTGAAAAAGTACTGAAATTATATAAGGCAGAAGAAGATTTCCGTATAATGATGATCAGAAAGTTCAGAGATAGGGATATCCCAGAAAATCGAGTCAGGTAATAAAAGGGATATATTTAAAAAAACGGATGAAAGTCTTTTGTCAGGGAAATGTACTCTTGGGTATATTTCCCTTTTTCCTGTATCGTAATGCTTTCTGCCGTTACGGTAGTTTCTCCGGCTTCGGTACCATTGATTTTTCTGAGTTCCACAAGTTTCCTTTTCGGAGGACGCTTTGTCGAAGTTAGTACCGAGCATTCCCTGAATATGCGGAACATTCCCTCGCATTCTTTTATGAGTCCGGCATATTCGCTTTCCGGAATTATCAGGGAAACCCTTCCTGAAGGGGAAAGAAGTGTATGGCAGCCTTTTATCAGTTCGGCAAAGGACAATATGTCGTTATGCCGTGCCTGTCTTTTCCTTTCTTCCGGACATTTAAGAGCGTTTGTAAAGTACGGAGGGTTGGAAAAGATATGGTCGAAAACGATGCTGCCGGCAGATTTTTGCGATACATATTCCTGGAATGAAATATTGCGGACATGAAGCCTTCCGTTCCATGGAGACCTTGAAAAGTTTGTCTTTGCCTCGTCGCATGAAACGGAGTCTATGTCGATGGCATGGATTTCTGCCGCAGGCGTTCTTTGTGCCGCCATAAGCGATATTATACCTGTTCCGCATCCTATGTCGAGAAGGGTCGCGTCTTCAGGCATGCAGTTCATCCATGCTCCCAGAATTACGGCATCCGTACCGATTTTCATGGCGGACTGCGTATTTTCCACCTCGAACTGTTTAAATCTGAATATACCCATCTTTCATTTCGATGATCCTGTCACTCATGGCCGCCAGATCCCTGTCATGCGTCACTATGACTACCGTAAGTCCGTGTCTGTCCCTCAGATCGAGGAAGAGTCCGTGTATATCCTTTTTTGTTTCCGAGTCCAGGTTGCCCGACGGTTCGTCCGCGAATACGATTGAAGGAGAATTTATGATGGCTCTCGCAATCGCTACTCTCTGCTGTTCTCCTCCGCTTAGCTCGCCAGGTTTGTGGTCGGCACGGTCCTTAAGCCCCATTTCCTCAAGCAGAGCCATTGCATCTGCAGCAGCCTTGCGATGATCCCTGCTTCCTATCATCCTCGGAATCATTATGTTTTCAAGAGCCGTGAATTCAGGCAGAAGATGATGGAACTGGAAGACGAAGCCTATTTCCCTGTTTCTGAATGCGGCCAGTCTGTCGCTGCTCAGTGAAAACGGGTCGGTTCCGTTTATGCACAAAGTGCCGCTGTCCGGTTTCGACAGTGTCCCGAGAATCTGCAGGAATGTGGTTTTCCCTGCCCCGCTTTTTCCGACTATGCTTATCACTTCGGCTCCTTCCGAATACAGGCTTGCACCCTTGAGTACTTTCAGATTGCCATACGATTTTTCTATGTTTTCGGCCTTTATCATTGTGTTTTACTGAATTTTCAGGTATGATTTTCGTCAGAAAAGTTCCGGTTCGCCGTTGTCGAGAAGTCGGAAACTCTTTCTGTGGTAAGGGGATATGCCGTATCTGCGTATGGCTTCCCTGTGTGCTTTTGTGGGATATGCCATGTTTTTTTCCCAACCGTACACGGGATATTCGGCAGCCATGCCGCGTACTCTTTCATCCCTATGTGTCTTTGCAAGTATGGACGCTGCGGCGATGGAAGCATATTTGCCGTCTCCTTTTACAATGCATCTGTATGGAATGTTTTCGTATCCGTAAAACCTGTTGCCGTCGATGAGCAGCAGTTCGGGTATTGTTCCTCCAGCTATTATGCTTGCCACAGATCTCCGCATGGCTTCTATCGAAGCGTTCAGTATGTTTATCCTGTCTATTTCGTCTGCTTCAATTGCAGTAACAGCCCATGCGACAGCCTCTTTCTCTATGATTTTCCGCAATCTCTCCCGTTTTGCCGGAGGCAGTTTTTTCGAGTCGTCCAGCATGGGATCGTAGAAATCCGCGGGAAGAATTACTGCAGCCGCGTATACGGGTCCGGCAAGGCAGCCCCTGCCGGCTTCATCGCAGCCGCACTCTATCAGTTTGCTGTCCGAAAATCTTGTCAAAAGCATACCTGAATCCGATTTATTATATCTTATACTTTACAAAGGTACTTCAAATGCAAAATAAAATTGCAGGTTTATTGATTTTTTATTATTAAATTTGAGAAAACATAATTACTAACTTATTTAATATATACCTTATGAAAAATTATTCTACAGATGAGATCAGGAACGTAGTCCTGCTGGGCAGTTCCAAATCCGGTAAAACGATTCTTACGGAGGCGATGATGTATGAGGGAAAGGTTATAGACAGAAGGGGTACCATAGAAGGTAAGAATACCATAAGCGACAATACGGAAATAGAACAGATATATCAGAGGTCCATATACTCCACATTGCTGTATACGGAATTCATGGACCACAAATTCAATATAATCGATACTCCGGGTTCGGATGACTTCGTCGGTGGAGTGATATCTGCTTTCAGGGTGGCCGATACGGGAGTGATGGTGGTGAATGCACAGCAGGGAGTGGAAGTCGGAACACAGATTTTTGCGAGATATGCGGACAAGCACAATAAACCGCTTATCATAGCCGTCAACCAGCTCGATCATGAAAAGGCGGACTGGGAGGATACTTTGGCTTCACTGAAGGAAACATTCGGGAGCAAGCTTGCGCTTGTACAGTTCCCTCTTGCTGTAGGTCCAGGATTCAACGGATTCATAGACGTCCTCAAGATGAAGATGTATACGTTTACCGATGACAACGGAACGCGCGTGGAATCGGAAATACCTGCCGAATACAAGGAAAGGGCGGCTGAACTTCATCAGGAACTGATCGAAAAATCAGCGGAGAATGACGATACCCTTATGGAAACGTTTTTTGACAAGGGTGTACTTACGGAAGATGAAATACGTGCCGGTCTTAACGTAGGCCTGAGAAAGTGCGACATAATGCCTATATTCTGTGTTTCCGGCAAGAAGGATATAGGAGTAAAACGTCTTATGGAGTTCATTATCAGGGCTACACCGTCTCCGGCAAAAACCGACGGTATACTTGTTGACGGAAATCTCTGCAAATGTTCCGTTGACGGTTCTGCTTCCATTTTCGTTTACAAGACAGCTGTTGAAACACATCTTGGGGAAGTTACCTATTTCCGCGTGATGTCAGGTAAAATCACTGAAGGTATGGATCTTGTCAATCCGGAAACAGGAGCGAAGGAACGACTGAGCGCAATCTATGCGGCTGCCGGCAAGAAAAGGGAAAAGGTTTCCGAAATGTCTGCAGGTGATCTGGGGTGCACCGTGAAACTGAAGACCGTGAAAACGAACCAGACCCTTAATGCTCCTGGATGTGAAATGGTATTCGAACCTATAGTCTTCCCTCCTTCCAAGTTCAGGACTGCAATAAAGGCGAAGGTTGAAAAGGATGACGAAAAGCTCGGTGAAATACTCAACAAGGCTTCAGCTGAGGATCCTACAATAATTGTGGAATATTCAAAGGAATTGAAGCAGACTATCCTGAGCGGGCAGGGTGAACATCATATCAACATACTCAAATGGCAGATAAACAATGTCTACAAGATAGAAATCGATCTCTTTGCACCTAAGATTCCTTACAGGGAAACCATTACAAAGGTTGCTATCGCAGACTACAGGCATAAGAAGCAGAGCGGCGGAGCTGGACAGTTCGGAGAGGTGCATCTTCTCATAGAACCGGTTGTTGAAGGAGTAGAACCGAGCAACAGGTTCAAGGTAGACGGAAGAGAACTTGTGCTGAACATAAAGGGCAAGGAGGAGTATAATCTTGACTGGGGCGGAAAGCTCGAATATTACAACTGTATAGTCGGTGGAGCCATTGATGCCAGATTCATGCCTGCCATCCTGAAAGGTATCATGGAGAAAATGGAAGAAGGACCTCTTACCGGATCATATGCGAGGGATATCAGGGTGTATGTATTCGACGGAAAAATGCATCCGGTTGACTCTAATGAAATCTCATTCAAGCTTGCCGCAAGGAACGCATTCAAGGATGCATTCAGAAAGGCCGGTCCAAAGATTATGGAACCTATATATTCTCTTGAAGTGATAGTCCCGAGTGAAAATATGGGAGACGTGATGAGCGACCTTCAGAACAGAAGAGCCATAATAGAGGGTATGAGCAGTGAAAAGGGATTTGAAGTGCTTAGAGCAAGAATTCCGCTTGCAGAACTTTACAAGTATTCAACAACGCTCAGTTCGCTTACTTCCGGGATGGCGACATTCACGATGCAGTTTGCCGATTACCAGCAGGTTCCTGCCGATGTTCAGGAAAAACTGCTTAAGGCATACGAAGAGACTGAAAAGGACGAATAACAGTATTCCATCCGCCTTTGCTTGAAAAAATGAGGCTGTGCCTTTTGTACTTTAATGTACATTACGGCACAGCCTTGATTTTTGTCATTATGAATATTTAAAGACCGAGATCCTTGAATGTCCTCGGAGCAGGAACTCCAGGCAGTGGTTTGCGGTTCTTAAGCTGTTCCAGTGCCACTTCGATAGCCTTTTCAAGCTGTTCGTCTATTCCTGCCGCTTCCTTTACAGGATTGTTGTCTATAAGGATGTCCGGATCCACTCCGTGGTTTTCCACTATCCATTCCCCGGTTTCGGCATCGTAATTCGTAAAGAAAGGTACTCTCAGGTCTGTACCGTCGATAAACGGAAGCGAGCCGCTTATGCCGACGATACCTCCCCATGTACGTGTACCTATTATTGTCCCGATCCTGTTTGCCTTGAAGCTCCAAGGGAACAGGTCTCCGTCAGATGCCGAATATTTGTTGACAAGCAGAATCTTCGGCCCGTGATGGGTAGCATCAGGGATGGTTCCTGTTTTTGTAGAGTTTCTGTACATTGTCATACGGTAGGCTTTCCTCAGAAGCCTTTCTATTATCATAGGAGAAACATTTCCGCCTCCGTTGGCGCGGTCGTCGATTATGAGGGCTTCCTTGTCAAGTTGAGGATAGAAATATCTCGCAAATTCATTGAGACCGTCCACATTCATGTCAGGAATGTAAATGTATCCCACTTTTCCGTCCGTAGCCTCTTCGACGCGTTTTATGTTGTTCTGCACCCAGTTGTAGTGATAAAGAGGGTGTTCGTTCGCCACCGGTTTCACTATCACCTTTCTGGCTCCATCTTCGGAAGCTTTTGCGTTTACTGAAATTTCAGTAAGCACATCCGCCTTGCCTATTAGAAGTTTGTATATGTTGTCTACTGTGTTGGTCGGTATACCGTTGATGGCAACAATGAAGTCTCCTTCATTTATGTCCATGCCCGGTTCCGTGAGAGGAGATCTTAATTTTTCACTGTACGGTGCACCCGGAATAATCTTGTCGATACGGTAATAGCCGCTGCGGTCCCTGCTGATTTCCGCTCCGAGAAGTCCCATGTTTACACGCTCAGGCTTTGTATATTCGCCCGGATTGACATAGGCGTGTCCGCATGCCACTTCACTGATCATTTCCCCTATGACATAATTGAGGTCAAGACGTGTCTTTACATATGGCAGAAGAACGGCATATTTCTCTTTTATGGCCTTCCAGTCTATTCCATGCATGTTTTCAAGATAGAAGCCGTCACGGAATGCCCTCCATGCCTCATCATAAATCTGCGCCCATTCTTCGGAATAGACTATAAGTGCCTTCATATCCTTCATCGCGACAGGTGAACCGAGACTGATCTTGCCTGAAGGAAGGGAGGATACATAGTATTTGCCGCCTTTTCTTGCAAGAACAGATTTGCTTCCATGATTGAATATCAAAGATCCTCCTTCAAGAACGGTTTCCTGTTTTTTTGATGCAAAGTCGAAAACGAAAGTATTGCCGTTGCTGTAGTACCATAGTTTCTTGCCGTCACAGTATAGATTGCTGAAATTGCCTGTACCTACAGGAACTCTTATGATTCTTCCGAATATACCTTCAGTATCTATGCCTGTTACTGTTGCCTGGTCTTTGTCGGCGGCGTTTCCGTTTTCAGGCTTGTCACCGGCAACCAGCATAGGAGACGGGATATCCTTTCTCAAAGGGACAAGATACAGACCTCCCATCCTGGTATAAACATGATTCCATTCGAGGCTGCCGTAAATAGGATTGAAATCCCTCGAAGAATTGAATATTATGTATTTGCCGTCAGTGCTGAATATCGGTGAAGAAGAACTGTACCATTTTTCTGTTATCTGGTATTCTTTGCCTGAAGCGAGTTCGCGGGCATATACTACGGACATGTCGTTCGATGCCGGCCTGGTATATGTTATCCATTTGCCGTCACTGGAGAAACTTACGCCTGAAACTCCTCCTGCAGGATTTTCCAGTATTGTCTTTTTGCTGCAGGAAGCTATATCTACTTTCACAACTCTGTTTTTTCTGTCGGTATATAAAATAGAGTTGCCGTCAGGATTCCACTGAAGGGAGCGTATGTATGTGTCGTTGCCCTTTGTCAGTTGTACTGGGTTTCCACCTTCTGCAGGCTGCATCCATATTTCCGTTTCACCTGTCCTGTCCGAAATGTATGCTATGTTTTTTCCGTCAGGGCTCCATCTGGCATTTCTTTCATTTGCACCAGGAGTGCGGCTGATGTTTCTGGTTACACCTTCTCCTGCTGGTACCGTAAATACATCGCCCCTTGCGGTTACTGCCAGTTCTTTTCCGTCAGGAGAAACCGATACTCCCGTTACATATCCGGATACGTTTCTGATTTCATCCCTTGCGTAAACATTTTCTCCGTTGAGTGTTATGTCCACCTTCGCATATTTTCCGGTTTCAGGATCGAGACGGTAAATGTACCCTCCGTTTTCGAAGACTATTGTCTTACCGTCACTGCTCGGGAATTTGACGTCATATTCCCTGAAATCAGTCACTTTTTCGGTTTTTCCTGTCGCCATATCGTATGAGAAGATATTCATCGTCATGTCACGGTCTGAAATGAAGAATATCCTGTCACCTATCCACATGGGTATTATGTCCTGAGCCACATTGTCCGTTATGTTCTTCACATTGTCCGAACCTGGTTCGTAAATCCAGATGTCGTCCGCCATGCCGCCTCTGTAATATTTCCAGGTTCTGAATTCCCTGAATACCCTGTTGTAGGCCAGTTTGCTTCCGTCAGGGGAGTAACTGCAGAATCCTCCTTCCGGAAGGGGAAGGGCTTCGGGCATTCCGCCATCGCATGATACTTCCCAAAGTTTGCCTGTGAAACTGTCTCCTGTCCTGTTGCGGTAGATTATTCTGCTTCCGTCACGGGTCCATCCCATGACTACATTGTTAGGCCCCATTCTGTCGCCGAGGTCGTCGCGTGAATTGGTGGATGTATAGGTAAGCCTTACCGGTTCCCCGCCATCCGAAGGTATTTTGTATACTTCCCTGTTGCCGTCATACTCGCCTGTGAACGCGATTGTCTTCCCGTCCGGAGAATATCTGGCGAACATTTCATAACCTATATGGGAAGTAAGCCTTACGGCTTCACCTCCGTTTACAGAGACCTTGTAAAGATCTCCTGCATAAGTGAAGACTATCTCGGTGCCGTTGGTCGCGGGAAACCTGAGAAGTCTTGCTTCTTCTGCCTGCGCGGTGCCGATAGCTCCCGCCGCAAGCATCAACATTAATTGCTTTTTCATAGATGTAATGGTTTACAGATTCCCAAATTTAATCAAATGAAATCGTTTTTGCCGCATATGCAGCAAGTTTTTCGAGATATTTTTCCGGGTTTTCCATGGATTTGCGCCTGTCGTATTCTATATCGGATATGGAAAATATTTTCTGTATGGAAGAGGATGAATATTCTTCGGCTGAAGTTCTGTTTTCTCCACAGAAAATCCATAGCGGTTTTCCGTGTTTTCTGCAGAGACAATCCACTTCTGTGACGACTTTCCCTCCCAAACTCTGGCTGTCGAACCTGCCTTCTCCGCTTATGACTATGTCCGATGATGCGATTTTCTCTTCCAGGCCGGTGATTTCCGCAATCATTTTTGCTCCGCTTGTCAATTTCCCGTTAAGGAATGTGCATACGGATGCTGCCGTTCCGCCTGCCGCCCCGCTTCCCTTGAATCCTCCTGGATCTTTCCTGAAGATATCGATGCATCTTTCCCTGAAATTTATCATGCCTTCTTCAAGCATGTTTGCAGTTTTTTTGTCAGCTCCTTTCTGGTGGCTGAACACCATAGTGGCACCCTCAGGTCCCGTGAGCGGATTTGTCACGTCCGTTGCAGCTATGATCTCCGTGCCAGCGATGCGGTTGTCCATGCCGCATGTTTCCATATGCCCTATAAGGGAAAGGCTTCCGCCGTTCATGTGCATGATGCTGCCTGATTTGTCGAAGAATCTAACCCCGAGAGCTTCAAGCATTCCCGTCCCTCCGTCATTTGTTGCGCTTCCTCCTATGCCGATTATAATTTTGCGGATTCCACCTGCATCCAGAATTTTAAGAATGGCTTCTCCAAGTCCGTATGTGCTGGTTTTCATCGGATTCCTTTCTTCAGGGGAGAGCAGTTGCAGTCCTGAGACAGATGCCATCTCAATGAATGCGGTACGGCCTCCGTCGAAAAAAAGGACCGGAACGTTCTTCGGTCTCATGAGCGGATCGCAGCATGTGATTTCCACGGTTGTGGATTCAAGCATCGATGCCAGAATCTGCAGCGTACCGTCTCCTCCGTCTGCCATGGGCGAAATGACCGTATCCAGACCCGGATTGGCCGAAAGCAGGCCTTTCCGTATGGAACGGGCTGCTTCTGCTGCGCTTATGCTGCCCTTGAATTTGTCGTTTGCTATACATATTTGCATCTGATGAGCATTTTAATTAATTTTGAAGTTTCTGAATCTGGAAAGGAACATTGCGAATTTAAGAAAAATATAAACCAAAATAAAAAATCACAGTATATGAAAAGATTGATTATAAGTCTGATGACAATTGCCGTTATGGCATCTTCAACAGTCCTCAGGGCAGATGAAGGAATGTGGCTTTTGCCGCTTTTGGAAAAGTTCAATGGCAAGACAATTGCTGAAATGGGCTGCAAACTTACTCCTGAGCAGATTTACAGCATAAACAATACGTCTTTGAAAGATGCGATCGTACAGTTCGGAGGCGGATGTACCGGAGAGATAATATCCGATGAAGGTCTCCTTGTGACAAACCATCATTGCGGGTATGCCAGCATCCAGGCTCTCAGTTCAGTTGAGCACGATTATCTTACTAACGGATTCTGGGCAATGTCAAGGGAACAGGAACTTCCTGCCAAGGGGCTCAGCGTGACTTTCGTCGTAAAGTTCGTTGATGTTACAGCAGAATTCGACGCCATAGCAAACAGCGGAAAGAGCGACAAGGCGAAGAGCAAGGCCGATCAGAAACTCAGGGACAAATACACCAAGGCGGAAAAGAAGGCCGATCCTTATGTAGACTGCAGTTTTGTATCATTCTACGGAGGGAACCAGAAATTCCTTATAGTAACCAAGACATACAAGGATGTGCGTCTTGTAGGAACACCTCCATCATCAATAGGTAAGTTCGGAGGGGATACGGACAACTGGATGTGGCCTCGCCATACGGGTGACTTTTCCATGTTCAGAGTCTATGCCGACGCAAACAACAATCCTGCTGAATATTCGGAAAGCAACGTTCCTTACAAGGCTAAGAATCATCTGAAAATCTCCCTGAAGGGAGTGGAGGAAAACGACTATACCATGATAATCGGATTTCCAGGCAGAACAAACCGTTACATGACAGCTTCAGAACTTGTTGAGAGAAGGGATATCGACAACGCAATAAGGATCGAAGTCAGGGGCGTAAGGCAGGATGTCCTGATGAAGGATATGCTTGCAGACCAGAAAATCTATATACAGTACGCTTCAAAGTATGCAATGTCTTCGAACTATTGGAAAAATTCCATCGGTATGAACGAGACATTCTTCAAACTCGATGTGGAGGGAAGACGTCACGAAACGGACATGGAATTTGAAAAATGGGCGAATGAAAATCCTGAAAGGGCAGCCAGATACGGAAATGTAGTCAAGACTGTAGATCGTGTAATAGCCGACAGAAGGGATGCCCGCCGTGAGGGTTTGTATGCTTCTGAGGCTCTTGGACAGATAGAACTGTTTAAACTGTCCGGTTCAGCCGGAAATTCTACCCTGGAAGGATTCAGCGTGATGCTTCCGAAAATGGAGTCGTTCTACAAGGACTTCTCCGCATCGACGGACAGGAAGGTTGCAAAGGCTCTGCTTTCGCTGTTCAGGGAAAGAGTGGCTTCCGCTTCTGAAACGGAACTTTACAAATATATATCCGACAATTACGGCGGAGATATAGACAGATTCGTGGACGATGTTTATGACAACACCGTATTTACCGATCTCGAAACTCTTGAAGCCGCAGTGAACGGGTTGAGCGAGGAACAGTTTTCCGACCTGATGGCAAAGGACAAGGGCGTTATTGCAGGCAAAATGCTGGTGGATGCGCTTTCCAATTACAGAAAGGGTATGAGTGCCGGATCTGAGGAACTTGCAGCTGCAAAGAAACTGTATATCGCGGGACTGCTCGAAATGAAAGGTGATCAGCCTATATATCCTGATGCGAACTCTACAATGAGGATGACTTACGGAAAGGTTCTTTCGTATTCTCCGAAAGATGCGGTTATATATGACTATATAACGACACTTGACGGCGTGATGCAGAAGGAAAAACCCGGGGATCATGAATTTACGGTACCTGAAAGACTTAAGGAACTGTACAGAAACAAGGATTTCGGACAGTATGCGATGGAGGACGGCAGAATGCCTGTTGCATTCCTTTCCAACAATGACATTACCGGAGGTAATTCCGGCAGTCCTGTTATGAATGCCAACGGAGAACTTATCGGCCTTGCATTCGACGGAAACTGGGAAGCCATGAGCGGTGACATCATCTTTGAACCGCAACTCCAGAGATGTATAAATGTCGATATCAGATATGTGCTTTTCATAGTAGAGAAGTACGGCAATGCAAAGCACCTTGTAGATGAAATGACTATCGTAAAATAAACCTGAAAACAGGAAAGGAATCAGCAATGGATATAAAAGACATTGAAAAAGTTCTTTCAGAAATAATCCATCCGGCCAGAGAGAGGGACATACTCTCCCTGGATATGGTGGAGGATCTGAAGATAGACGGAAACAATATCAGGTTCAAACTTGTGTTCCCGTCTCCCGATGCACTTTCGTCTTCAATAAAGGCGGAAATTGAAAAGGCATTGACTGCCGCTTTTCCCGACTACAGGCCGCGTATAGTGGAACTTGTCCGCGAGACAAAGGCAAAGAAGAGAATAGGCCTGGACCTTGACGAAAAGCAGCTGGAGTATGTCGGAAAGATAATAGCGGTTGCCTCCGGCAAAGGAGGGGTCGGCAAATCGACGGTGGCGGTAAACCTTGCGGTTGCCCTTGCAGCCAAAGGATACAAAGTCGGACTTGCGGATGCCGATGTATACGGCCCGTCAGTGCCGAAAATGACCGGTACCGAGGAGTATATGCCGGATGTCGTGAGGGAGGACGATATGGATCTGATAGTCCCTGTCGAAAGATACGGGGTGAAATGGATGTCTATCGGTTATTTTGCCAGACCTGACCAGGCTTTGATATGGAGGGGCCCGATGGCATGCAATGCGTTGAAACAGATGATTCTCCAGGTTAAATGGGGTGAACTCGACTATCTGCTGATAGACCTGCCTCCGGGAACGGGCGACATTCATATATCGCTTGTCCATGACATACCTTTGAGCGGTGCCGTGGTTGTAAGTACACCTCAGGCAGTTGCCCTCGCAGATGTAGAAAAGGGAGTCAACATGTTCAGAAACAAGGATATAAACAAACCCATACTCGGTCTTGTAGAGAATATGGCATGGTTTACACCTGCGGAACTTCCAGAGAACAGATACTACATATTCGGAAAGGAAGGCTGCAAGGCCATGGCGGAAAAGTTCGGACTCCCGCTTCTTGCACAGATACCTATAGTGCAGAGTATAAGGGAATCCGGTGACGAAGGACATCCTTCAGCCGATATGGAAGGACCTGTAGCTGAGGCTTTTTCACAGCTTGCTGATGCGGTTGTGAGGGAGTCTTCGAAAATCTGACGTACCACCTAAATCCGTGTTGCTGTATTTACAGCATAAGATGCCTGCCAAAAAGAAATTTTGAAGTGAACCCCGAAAGTTGGAAAAAACTTTCGGGGTTCACTTCATTTTGAGGTTTCTTCTTCTTTCATGACGTGCTTTCATGACGTGCTTTCATGACGTGTTTTTATGACGTGCTTTCAGAATGTGTTTTCAAGCGAGCTTCAGCCGCGTTTCAGGAGAGCTTCAGGCGTTTTTCGGGAGAGCTTCAGGCGTTTTTCGGGCGAGTGTGCAGGCTGTGTTTTTATATATTGCTGATAATCAACAAAGTATCGCGCAACCGCCAACAGACTCGACCGCAACCGCTGAAGAAAAATACACCTAATCCCTGCCAGAGGGCACTCTGAGGCATGTCACGTTTCTGGGGCCAAATCGAGTGTGCAGTCGGCGTCGTACTGAACTATTTGAAAATGAACTGATTGACGCGGAGTACTCCTGCGGACTCACCTGCTGGATTTCGGGTGTTTTTGGGACGAGTCTGCAAACTTGATTTTCATATATTGCTGAAAATCAGCAAAGTACCGCGTCGCCGCGAACAGACTCGCCAGCCGCCTCGAAAGAAAAATAGACCCAATCGCCGCCAGAGGGCACTCTGAGGCAGGTTACGTTTCCGGAGCCAAATCGAGTGTGCAGTCGGCGTCGTACTGA
The DNA here is from genome assembly GCA_949296645.1 of uncultured Bacteroidales bacterium. GTDB lineage: Bacteria > Bacteroidota > Bacteroidia > Bacteroidales > UBA932 > CALUPD01. The sequence goes on along the minus strand of CASFPH010000034.1, from coordinate 6,165 downwards.
ACTATTTGAAAATGAACTGATTGACGCGGAGGGCTCCCCCGGACTCACATGCTCATGTTTTGGAACGGACCGGAAATTGTCTGGAAAGGTTTAGTCGGTAGAGAATCGTCTGTGGTCTGTGGTTTATCTGTTGCCTGGTCTGTGGTTTATCTGTTGCCTGGTCTGTGGTTTATCTGTTGCCTGGTCTGTGGTTTGTCTGCTCTGTGGCTTATCTGCTATGTGTGTTGTCTGTGACTTGTGGTTAATGATTTATGTCCGGAGGATACGGGAGTGTTGTGTGTCTGTATCAAAAAACTCTTTCGGATCTGCTCCATTTTTGTTATATTCGCTTGCAGCGTCTCCATAAGCGGATCGCAAAATAAGCTATGAAAAAATTGACATTCAGGTCGTGTGCGACGGAGGTTCCGTTCCAGGCCACCATGATTTCATTGTTGTCCGCAATGATTCTTTTCTTTTCTTCTTGTTCTTCTGCCGGAAATTCCTGTAATGCTGATTCCGATGATTCCGGTGCCGGAAGGCCTCCGGTGATAGGTGTTTCATGTGCTGTTACGAACGGAAATTCGAGAATCAGCAGAAATTATACGGAAGCTGTCATAAAGGCGGGAGGTATACCTCTTATGATACCGGTAACTGAGGATACTGTGGCGCTTGCGTCTGCCGTGGATGTCATAGACGGTCTCATAATGACAGGCGGTGAGGATATAGCGCCGTCGTATTATGGCGAGGAACCGCATCCGAAGCTTGGGGAAGTAGATACGCTCAGAGACACATATGATATTTATCTTCTTCGCAAGGCAGTCTCCGAAGGAGTTCCAGTGCTCGGGATATGCAGGGGCGAGCAGCTGATAAACGTGGCTTTCGGAGGAACGCTGTATCAGGATATTCCGTCACAGCATCCTTCCGGAATAAAGCATAATCAGGAAGAATCCGGACGTATCCCTACTCATGCGGTGACGATTGTGCCAGGGACAGACATTGCCGGAATAACAGGTATCGGCGAATACATGGTCAATACATTCCATCATCAGGCAGTGAAGGATCTCGCACCGGGATTCAGGATTGCGGCGTGGGCGAAGGATTCAATACCTGAAGCCATAGAATGTACTGACGGACGTGCCGTCTGGGGAGTGCAGTTCCATCCTGAGATACTTACAGCTGGAGGCGATACTACTGCTTTAAGATTCTTCAGGTTCCTTGTTTCAAAAGCGGTATGCCGGGCCTCGCATGATTAGTTCTGAGTAATCGATATATGTATTCTTCAATCCTGAATGGACAGTCCTTTCGTATTCTATTTCCAGTTTCCTGTTGAACGTATGATAAATATAGGTTTTTTGATGCCTAACATGTATTATCTTATAGTATTTTTGCATGCAGGATAAAAATAAAAAGATATGATACGTATAGGTGATATAGTAAGATTTCTGAATGATGTAGGCGGCGGAAGGGTCGTGGAAGTGAAAAATGGCAGGGTTACTGTCGAAGATGAGGACGGATTCCGTATCCCGGTACCTGAAAGAGAATGTGTTATCGTGGAATCAGCCACGGTAAGGGATGTTGAAATGAAACCGTCAGAGAAAAATTTTTCAGGCGAACTTCAGACAAAGTCCGGTGACATTCTGGACCTTTCGCTTGCATATGCTCCAGTAGATGTAAACCGTCCTGATATGTCTGACTTCGGTGTCTATCTGCTAAATGAAACGAATTATTCGGTGTATCTGCAGTACGTGTCATATGATGCGGATGGTATGTGCAGACTTGAATATGCAGGTACGTCGTCTCCGTATTCAAGGGAGAAGATATTTACTCTGAACAGGAACCGTCTTGGGGAGATGAGACGTAAATATACTGTCAAAATATTGCCTTTCAAGGAGAATAAAGCTTTTGGAATAAAACCGTTCTATGAAATACATCCTGTAGTAGACCCGAAAATATTCATAAGAAAATCGTCATACAAGGAAAACGAATATCTCGATATCCCTGCCATGATTGTACCGCTTGTTAAGGAGGACAGGCAAATAGTTGCTGATATGGCCGAGTTTACACGTGAGCAGTTAAGGGAACTTATGGACAAGGGACGCTCCGACAGAAAAGACGGCAGACAGGCCGGGAAAACTGAAGGAGACAGACGGGCAGCTGAAAATGACGCACTTGTAGACAGGGTATCCAACGGAGTGCTGGAGGTGGATCTTCATGCAGACAATATACTGGAAACTTCGGTAGGAATGTCCAGCAGCGATATACTCAATTACCAGCTTGATTTTTTCAGGAATGTTATGAACAGATATTATCGCAGAAAAAAGGGGACAAGAATCGTTTTTATCCACGGGAAAGGGGACGGTGTGTTGAGGCAGGCCCTGCTCAAGACACTGAAGAACGAATATCCTATGTGCAAGTCTCAGGATGCCTCTTTCCGCGAGTACGGCTACGGGGCCACCATGGTGATACTCTAAAGCATATCGGCCATGGAGGGGTATGTACATCTTTACACGGGTAACGGCAAGGGCAAGACTACGGCAGCTTTCGGCCTTGCATTGAGGGCTCTATGCGCTGGCAAGTCCGTGTATGTCGGGCAATTCGTAAAAAGCATGAAGTACAACGAGACCGCAGCGGAAAAGGTATTCGGCGCCCTTGAAGTGGAGCAGTTCGGCAGCGGCTGCTTCATAGACAGGAATCCGGACGGGGAGGATGTGCGCCTGGCACGTGCCGGTCTGGAGAAGTGTGCGGCCCTGATGAAGGAGGGCCGGTATGATGTGGTGATACTTGACGAGATATGCATAGCCGTGCATTTCGGGCTTGTATCCGACAATGAAGTGGTGGCAGCAATCTCAGGCAGGGCGCCCGGCGTCGAGGTCGTGATGACGGGGAGGTATGCAACACAGGCTCTGGCGGATTGTGCGGACCTGGTCACTGACATGCGTGAGATAAAACATTATTATACGAAAGGAGTGCTTTCGCGCAACGGAATAGACAGATGAGGGCAAAGATTTCGGTACTTGTGGACAATGTGGCGCTTTCGCCGCAATTCGGTGCGATGCACGGGCTTTCATTCCATGTGGAGACGGCCTCGCGCCGCATATTGTTCGACTTAGGGGACGGGACGCTTTTTGAGGAGAACGCCACAAGGCTCGGCATAGACCTGGAAGCGGTGGATACTGTTGTCATATCGCACGGACACAAGGACCACGGCGGTGCTCTCGGACGTTTCCTTGAAATAAACAGCCGGGCCACCGTCTATCTTGACAGGCATGCATTCGAAGAACATTTTTCGGTATCGGAGAGAGGCGCCAGGCCGATAGGGCTTGACCCGTCACTTCAAGACAACCTGAGAATAGTGCATGCGGACGGTGACATGGATCTCGGTGACGGTATCTTCATCTTTTCATCAGTCACGGGAAAGGAGATGCTTCCTGAATCCAACTCCAACCTCCATGTTTCCGAAAACGGGAAACTGGTGCGCGACGATTTCAGACATGAACAGAACATGATACTGACACTCCCGCCGGACATACCCGAAGAAAACGGCGGAAAACCGCTTCACCTGCTCTTCGGAGGATGTGCCCACAGGGGAATCGTGAACATAATGGCGAGGGCCTCGGAGATAATCGGCAAGGCTCCGGATTATTGCATCTCGGGCTTCCACCTCTCCAGCCGTACAGGCGGTGCGGTTTCAGAAGAATACATTGCCGCACTGGCAGACCGGCTAATGGGTTTCGGCAATACCCATTACATGACATGCCACTGTACCGGAACCGAGGCTTACAGCTCGCTCAAGACTATAATGGGGCCGCGCATCGAATATGTCGGGGCCGGGGAAATGGTTATATTTTCCTGATCCTCTCGTTCAGATCTTTGAGTTTGTTTACAAGTTCTTCGAACTGGACGGATTCTCCATATATCATGTGTAAACGCATATTCTCATAATCGGCCTTCCATTGTCCTATGACAGACTCAGGAGGAACGATATTTAAAGAATCCGGATAAAGTGTATCGGTCAAGAATATCTATGCGGTCTTCTTTTGACAAATCAATAAATTTCATCTCTGCAATATCATTTTTATCCATGTAGGGGCAAGTACTATGTCGTGATTAAAATCCTGTTCCGAAACATGTTCTTCTATCAACTTTTTAAGTTTCGTTATTTGTTCTTCCGTTATTGATTTTTCGCCAATCTCACGCATGGCAAGCACGGCAAGTTGCATCAGTTTGGATTGATATGCGAAATTGCCCAAGTCATTGCTATGACGAAATGTGATGCTTTTCCCTTCACCGAATTTAATCTGCCGTGCAGAGCCGTCGGTTATGTAGATGATATTTGTCGGAACTTGCGTGGACAACCCCAGTTTATTGAGCGCATAGGTTCCGGTAGGTATGATACGGGCATTATCTCTTTTGGCTATTTTTCGGGCGATGGCATCCAATGAAGGTTCACGCAACTTTCCATCCCACTTGTCATATATCGGTACATAATAAATGCCTTTGGCAAAACGGTATAGTTTTCCATTACGGCACAGGCGTGTCAATCCTGAACGAACGGCATCGGGAGTGCCGGATGTAACAAAATCATCAGGAATGAAAATTGTCCCATCCTTTGCCCGTTCCACAATATCATACATAGCCCTATAAGAACTGTTTGCACCCATAGCTTTGAATTTTGCCACAAAGTTACATAATTTTTGTGGCAAAAAGCCATTACTATGACATTTGTTTTCTATTGATATCCGCTTATGCATACATGTCAGCACAATGATTAAATGTATAAATAGTATATTTGTTGACAAGATAAAATGTAAATTACTGCATAATATGTCAAGAAGTATAATTCTTTACCTGATACTGTTTCTATCCGCAGTTTCATGCAATATCGCGAAGACGGATTCTGATTCCGGCTTCGCTTCTTTATTGTCGGACGTGGAGAGCGATCCGCGTCTCTATCTTGAAAAGCATGGGGAGTCCGGACCATTCGACCTGTCTGCGGCCGGAGAGGCGGAGAAGTTTCTGCTGCGTTCGCTTTCTCGCAACTATATCGACAGGGAGTGCTTTCCGTCACGGGATTCCATGCAGACGGCCATAGAAACATTCGGTAATGGAAAACACACGAAGGCGCTGTTGGAGGGTATGTACCTTATGTCCGCACTCCATGAGCATAAGGGAGAGACAGACCGTGCCGTATTTGTGCTGCACAGGATTGCGGATATGTCTGAAGATACCGGAGATAAGGAAATGCTTTATTGTGCCAGCAGCAGGATCGCACATATCCACAATAATGTTTCCGGCATGGTCCTTTACAGGAAATACAGCGACAGGGCGAAGACGGTACTGGAAGTCATCGATATCCGTTCAGCAAGCGTGAGGACGAGGACGGAGATGCTTGAAAACCTTATAATGGCTTCGGAACCGGAACCGGTCAGAAATATGGTAGAGTTCCTGGACAACGGGAATATAGGCCAGGAAAATCCCTTTTTCCCCAAGTACAGAAGGCTTAAAGGCAAATATCTGCTCTATTATCTCCGGGATTCGGTGAACGCTGAAAAGGAGCTGTGTACCGCGCTTGAGCACGAGACATCACGGGCCGGGCGTTTCAACTGCCATTATCTTCTGATGGATCTGTATTACAGGGAGGGGAATGCCGTCAGGATGGCGGAAGCCAGGGACAGTGCAGAGGCATATATCGGAAAAGGTGCTGTATCCGGCAGCGTGATTCCGTTTTATCTCGATTGTATCAATTATTCAGGAAAGCTCGGTCTTGAGGATGACAGCAAGTCATACAGGCAGGATTTTGTTGCAAAATACATCGGCATGCTTGAGAATTCTTCTTCGCATTCTGTAAATGATTACAGCTATTATTACGAAATGCTCAAGGAAAAGGATATGCACTCCGCGGAGGTCATAAGGTATCTTGCAGCCACGGTCTTTCTTCTGTTCGTCTCGCTTGTTTTGACAGTAATCTATTTCCGGAGCAGGAAAAGGTCCATGTCGCGTCTGATAGAGTTCCAGAAGAAGATTTCCGAGCTTGAGAATCTGAAGGAAAGCCTGAGAGCCAAGAATGCGGAGAGCGGTGAGATGGTGAAGTCCTACATAAAACGCGATATAGAGGTTGCGAAGAATCTTGCCCGGACGGAGTATGCGTCAGCGGAGAAAGGGGAGTGGATGTTCAACGAACTGTTC
>CASFPH010000033.1 GCA_949296645.1 uncultured Bacteroidales bacterium | reverse complement strand
AGTTGTGTATCGTTGTTACCGAAATCGGTGCATTATTGTTACCAAAATCTGAGCACTCCCGATTACCGAAATCTGTGCACTTCTCGTTACCGTTTACAGTCAGCGGGAGGATAGAATGGAGAGAACTGGTCATGATAGTAGATGGCATAATCGAACAGCCGGACAGCCGCAGGCAGCGACTTGAGAACCTGAAAAAATTGCGTAGGTAAACTCCGTTTTTCAGGCACTTTTCAAGGCCAATTTAGCGGTAAAACTGGATGGATTAAGCCGTTCAGAGTGGGTGGTTATGCTCCGTTTTCGGCACCGGGTGTTTGAAAAGTGGATAGAATACAGAAAGGGTTTTTACAGAAAGTTGGTCGGGCAGTGTTAGTGTGATTACAGGTCTTTGCAATTCTCATAGAATGTATCCAGATGGTTGTATGCTATCTGGATATATTCGTTTTTGAAGAGTTTGTTTTTGCGTTTCGACCATTTGTGGATGGCTTCAATGGTATCTTCAATGCTGATTCCGGGTGTGTTGTGGCGTATGAAGTCCACCGATGCCAGAACTTCGAGTGCAAGGGTGGATTCGAATCCTGAAATCAGCTTTATGGTTTCTTTAAGGCTGTCCTGTTCGGTTTGGTCAAGTGTCCTTACATATGAGCTTACTTCGCTGATTCGGTCATATTGCATGACAAGCGGTTCGAATGCAGTGGCATTCATTTGCTCGAATCCTTTGATATAGATGCCGTTGAGGTCATAAATGATATGGTCCACTTGTGGGCTGTACGGGCCGTAGTGGTGTGCAGTGAATTTTATCTTTGCGAATGATCTGGATCCGTGGCGCTGCAGGAAGTATGCCAGTTTGTTCGCTGTAAACAGACTGCAGTTTTCTCCTAAAGAGTCATAGTAGTACATTGCATAAGCAATCAGTCCTCTTGAAGGTGTCAGTCTGACCTTTTTTTCGGTGGGTCTTGTCCGGAGTTCCTGTTTTATTTCCGTATTCGGTTCATATATGCAGATGTCTATATCAACATCTTTCAGGGCATTTTCCATCATTTCCTTTACTGTTTCCCATTTCAGTCCTCCGTTGCCGCATCCGAGTGGGGGGATGGCTATGCTCTTGATTTTGTATTTTTCTATAACATTGACAAGTTCCGCCAGTCCGTCTTCTATGTATTCGTATCTGGAAAGGTTCTTCCAGTGCTTTTTTGTAGGGAAGTTTATGATTGTCTTTTCTACCCCGGCGCGGTTCTTTTCTTTGGTTATAAGCAGTGTCCCGGGTACGAGTTCACCGGACCGGCATGCGTTGGCATAGGCGGTGAAGTTTTCCGGAAATTCTTCTTTGAATTGCAAAGCAATCCCTTTGCCCATCACGCCGACCGTGTTGACTGTATTGACCAGTGCTTCTGCATTGGAGGTCATGAGATTGCCTTTTGTGAATCGTATCATGGGTAGAAGTATTTTCTTTGTTTGTCTATATAAACAGGTACTTCGGTTCCTGTTTTTTGTTGTATTGATTTTGCTTTTTTTCCCTGTTCAGGGTTCAGAACAATGATTCCGCATATGCATTTTGCAGGTACATGGTTTTTTACCAGAAATTCCGCTTGTTTGCGGCGCATGCGGTCCATGTCTTCTTCCGTGTCATACCAGAACTTCTGTTTGATCATCTCCCAATCAAGTTGTGACAATTGTCCGGTGTCGTTGAAGAATTTTGTGAGATGATTTTTCGCATGCCCGTCTGTAAAGCACCATTCCGGGCAATGTTGTATGATGTCACTGATTTTACAGACAATGTATACAAGATCTTCCTGTGGCCGCTGCTTTATGCCCCGGTTGCCGGTCTTGATGTTGAGCAGCATTGGTGAGTGGCCTGCAAAATAAAAGGGGACATAATCTCCGAGGAAGCCGTCCGGAGGGTCTATTCTTACTTTGAATGTCTCTCTCTGTCTGATGAGTGTTGTGTCTCCTATATTGATATAGTCAGGAATGATATGCCCGCTGTTTCTGCTGTACATTCCGTTCTTCAGAATGTCTTCCAGATTGTCGAAATGCGTAAGGCGCAGAATGTGACAATTTATAAGTGTCATTTTTTATGGGCTCTTGGTTTGGTGTTGCAAATTTAGCAAATTCTTGTCACAAATGCTTTGATGTTGTAAGGTTAGAGAGGATAATCACGTATTAGGAATCATTAAATGAGCATCTGTATGTACAATAATTTCATTTTGTCTGAAAAACATGCTTACATCATTTTGACCTTTTTGGGCTGGAATTACTGGCCGACATTGCTCCGGAATATGCAGTGTGAGAGGTCGGGAAAAGAAAGTAGGAAGAAAACTACTTCGTTTTCCTCCTACTTGATTTTATAGGCAAATCTGATATTGTTTTTTGATGATAAAAGATTTATTTTTGTATATTGATTTTAGTAATGGAGTAAATCCGGGATATGTTTACAGAGCAAATTATACAGAGAGTCTGGGAGAAAGCGAGAACAGTTGACGGGTATAATGCATCTACCATACGTAAGGACAGTTGTGGTGCATGGATAATACGTTCTGATTACGGTAATACAAATTCAATTTACGGTTGGGAGATAGATCATATTTATCCTAAAGAAAAGGGAGGAGATGACAATTTCGATAATCTCCGAGCTCTCCAATGGGAAAACAACAGGTCGAAAGGTGAGGACTATCCTGTTTATTCAGCCAGTGTGAAGGCGGAGGATAGTGAAAATGTGCATGTCGAAAGACAATTGTATGTCAATAGGGAGATTCAGAACAAATTGAGTGTGTTGTACGGGATATGAGGGTTACAGGATTCAAGATAGAGGAACTTTATGATATATTTGATTATGAGTTCCACATAGAGGCTTCCAGAGATATTTTCATTCTTACAGGGCCTAACGGCTATGGTAAGACAACTATATTGAATATCCTTTATAAATTGTCGGAAAAGGATTTGGGATTCTTCTATTCATTGCCTTTTAAGAGTATAAGTATTAAGTTCGACGATGTTGATGAGGTTTGTATTCTATCAAAAGAGTTGGAGAATGATGATGTAGAAGCTTCTGATTCCGATGTGGAAATTTCAAAAAAACGTATATTGTCTTTTGAATGGAATCATGATGGCAAGAATGTTACCAAGGTAATATTGGATAAATATGTTTTCAACAGAGCTGAAGAATACATATACGGAGTGAATGAAGTCTTGGAAAAAGAACGGAATGCAGGGCAGTTTTTATTGTTCCTGAGTGGAATATCGGTAATAATGCTTCCATCTAACAGGCTTGCACATATTGTAGTCAACAGGAGTTTGATGAATGAAAAATCTTATTTGCCTACCATAAACGAGGTGTCAGACAAGATAAAGAGTCTGTTGGAGAAGTATTATTTATCTTATTTGAAATCTGTCAACAGCAGTAACAGCAGTATTTTTGAAAAATTGCTTAAGGAGCAGACTCCACTTTCTCAACAGGAATATGAAAGAATATCAGAGGAGTTGTCATTAAAACTTGTCCAGTTGCATGAATGGGGATTGTCTTCGGAGAAGAGTGTACGTCCGTTTGTGAAGGGTAAAGAGAATATAATGTCCGTATATATTCAGGAATTGGAACATAATCTGGATGTATATAAAGATTTATATGTCAAGCTGTTGCTGTTCAAGGAATTGGTTGAAAAAAAGGAGTTCGTAAATAAAACGATTTCAGTTTCTCCAAAGACAGGTCTTACAGCAAGAACAGCTTCAGGAATGAAAATAGGTCTGGATAAGCTTTCAAGTGGGGAGCAGCATGAAATCATCATGTTGTTTTATTCGATATTTGAAGTGAGCAGGAACTCAATATTGCTTATAGATGAGCCTGAGAACTCCCTGCATGTAGCATGGCAACTCAAATATTGTGATGAACTGAAAGTGATAGCGGAAAAGATGGGAATACAGGTTCTCGTAGCAACGCATTCTCCACAAATTATTGGAGAGAGATGGGATGAGTGTTATGATTTGTATAATGCGTTAGAACATGGCAAACTCGATACAGATTGCTCTTACGAAGGGTAATGAGAACGAAAAGTACGGGAAATACATATCTGCCGTATTATTGATGTTGAATACTCATGCTACGTCCGGAAAGGTTGTTTTTGTTGTTGAAGGATGCAGTGATAAAAGATTGTACGGGAAGATGTATGATGAAGACAAGATCGTTATATATCCTGTAAACAATTGCAGGCATACGGTCAAAGTGATAAAGGCCTTGAACGGGAAGGGGTATTCCAATAGGCTTCTGGGTATAAAGGATGCTGATTTCGACAGGGTGAACAATGTGGTTTACAGCTATGAGAATCTTTTTATTACAGATTACCATGACGCAGAGATTCTGGCATTGGAGAATGGTGTGACTATAAATTCCGTATGGCGAAAATATTTGGGAACCAATGCACCGGTAAATATCAAGAATGATATCTATAATGATTTGTTGGAGTTGAGTATGCTGAAGTGGTACAATAACTCTAATCATTGCAATATAGTTTTCAATAAGATAGGTGCTTTCACGGAAAATGGGACGTTTGATTCCGGTGCTTATGTGACGAATTTATTTTCTGTTCCTGAGAATTCAAGTAAACAGCCTTTACCGAAAGATTACGATTTATGGAAGACAGGTCGTATCGCTGGTTTGGACAAGAGGCAGATTACGAACGGGCACGATTTTGTGGAGCTCCTGTTCCATAAGGTTTGGCGTTTAAAACGGGGTAATATGACGATTAAGGACGTTGCAAGGCGTATTGTAGACTGTTATCCTTTGGAAATATACAGAAAAACCGGATTGTCGTTGGCTATTGATGGATGGGCCAGGAAAAATGGAGTGGTATTAAGGAATACGGACAAATAGTAAGCAGCATACAGCATGAAAATAGCAATTGCAGGAACAGGGTATGTGGGATTGTCGATGGCAATCCTTCTTTCGCAGCACAATGAGGTTGTGGCGGTGGATATTGTGCCGGAAAAGGTGGAAAACTACAATATTATGGCAGAAAACGGATCAGTACAGAATGTTACAGCGTTGCCTGTGTCTGAATATCATTTCAGTGTGGAAATCTCCGGTATCGGGAAAATTTCCTGTAAGGAAGTATCCGGACTGGATATTGAGTTCGATGCAATTGAATACCGCTCCGGAGATATGCCGGGATTTACCAAAATCAAGATGCCCGGTCTGAGGAAGAGCGGAGATGTAACTCTTAAAAAGGCGGTATTCAAGGATGATAAAGGGCTCATGGATTGGTTCGATACGGTAAATATGGGCACTATAAAGCGTGCTGATGCAACAGTAAAGCTTCTGGATGAGGAAGGCTTTCCTGTACAGAGCTGGAAGCTCACCAATGCGTGGCCTAAGAAATATACTGCTGTAGGCTCCAGAACGGGTGATACCGGTATCTCAATGGAAACGATTGTTCTGGCTCATGAAGGAGTGAGGCCGGTATAACAGGGACAGGTAAATCGGATAGAGATTATGAAAAATTTTATTTTAACGCTTCTGCTTCTTCTGTGCGTGCATGGGTGTGCCGTGCTTTCGAAGAAGGAACTTTCCGCTGTGAGGAGTCTGACTGCGGGCGCTGATTCGCTGGGTAATACTCCGGCTGTGCTTTTCAGGGAGCTTGGCCTGTTAAGGATGGAGAGGGGTATCTTTTATGCTTCTTCATTTTATGGTGCGGACAATGTGGCTGCTGAGCTGGAGCGTGTTGCGGAGCAGTATGTGGATGATTCGCTTTTTTTGAAGAAGGCATCGGTGTCGTGTTCAATAATGTCTTCATATCTGAGGGCTTTGCGTTCGCTTGCTTCGGATGCGAGGTTCGAGGATATTGCGGTGCAGTTGCGTAATGCCGGGCGTTATCTTGATGACGGTGTGGAGGCTTATGATGATATCGTGCCGGAAAAGTTCCGTATCGGGGAAATTTATGCAGAGGGTATAGGAAAGGTGTCCGGGGCTTTGGGAAGCGCTTATATGAGATCGAGACAGCATAAGTTTTTGAAGGGGTTTGTTTGTGATGCGGATACGGTGGTGTCTCTTTATTGTGAGGGAATGTCGCGTCTGCTGGAGTCTGGCGAGGTAGATTCGCTTATTGTGCATGAGGAGCTTATGTTGAAGCGTGATTTCGCTTCGTTTCTGGCGAGGTGCGAGTCGGCTGGGACCGTGGTGTCTCCTTTGGTGAGCAGGGCGTATGTAGATTGTCTTGTGAGGCTTGAGAGGGTGAAGTATGTGAGGAAGCGTTCGGTGGCAGCCTTGTCGGCTTTCCGTAAGGCTCACGGTCGTTTGAAGGAAGGGCTTATGGCAAAGGGTGACGGGCTTGACGGTGTTGGCCTGTTTTTGTCGGATATGGTAGATTTGTTGTAATACTGATTTTTATGGCTGGTTTGTCTTCTGATTTGTCTTTTTCGGATTTGGAAAGTTTGCGTTCGGCGATTGTGGAGCTTGAGGAATACAGGCATTCTCTTGAGGGAGAAGATTTGGCGGAGGCCGAGGGGCTTGCCCTTTCCTTGAGGGAGGTCGAGCGTCTGCTTATCGGGCGTATGCAGAAACGTGTCGGGGATATGATGACGGATGACGGTGAGCGTCTGAAGGCTGTGGCGGCTGATGTGCGGCAGCGGGTGAGCAGGATGACTTCTTCCGTGAAGTTTGCGGAAGGTGTTAAGAAAGTGCTGGATGTGGTGAGCACTTTGCTTGAGGCGCTGGTATGATCGATTTTTTTATCTTTGTGATATGAAAATAGCAATAGCAGGAACAGGGTATGTGGGATTGTCGGTGGCAATCCTTCTTTCGCAGCACAATGAGGTTGCGGCTGTTGATATCGTACCCGAAAAGGTGGATATGATAAACAGGCGCGTGCCGCCGATTCAGGATGATTATGTGAAGAAGTATTTTGCGGAGAAGAAGTTGAATCTGGTGGCTACTCTGGATGCGGAGAGCGCATACAGGGATGCGGATTTTGTGGTGATTGCCGCTCCTACGAACTATGATCCGCAGAAGAATTTCTTCGATACTTCGGCGGTGGAGGCTGTAATTGAACTTGTGCTAAGGTGCAATCCGGATGCGGTGATGGTCATAAAATCGACAGTCCCGGTTGGGTATACCGCTTCAGTAAGGGAAAGGTTCAATACCCGCAATATCATATTCAGTCCCGAGTTTCTGAGGGAATCGAAGGCTTTGTATGATAATCTGTATCCTTCGAGAATCATTGTCGGTGCGGATATGGGGGACGGCCGTCTTGCGGATGCGGCCCGCCGGTTTGCCGGGCTTCTGCAGGAAGGGGCGATAAAAAAGGATGTGGAGACGTTGTTCATGGGATTTACCGAGGCGGAGGCGGTCAAACTGTTTGCCAATACATATCTTGCTTTGAGGGTGTCGTTTTTCAATGAGCTTGATACGTATGCGGAACTGAAGGGGCTTGATACGGCCAAGATAATCGAGGGTGTATGTCTGGATCCGCGTATAGGTTCGCATTACAACAATCCTTCGTTCGGCTATGGCGGATACTGTCTGCCGAAGGATACCAAACAGTTGCTGGCCAATTATGAGGATGTGCCGCAGAATATGATGAGCGCGATTGTTGAGAGTAACAGGACGAGGAAGGATTTCATTGCGGACAGGGTGCTGAAGATGGCAGGGTATTATGATTATTATAACAGAGGCGATTATAATGTGGCACAGGAACGGGAGTGTATAATCGGTGTGTACAGGCTGACGATGAAGTCCAATTCGGACAATTTCAGGCAGAGTTCGGTTCAGGGTGTGATGAAGAGGATTAAGGCCAAGGGTGCGACCGTAATCATCTATGAGCCTTCTTTAGAAGACGGAAGTACGTTTTTCGGCAGCAGGGTGGTGAATGATCTGGCGAGGTTCAAGGAAATGAGTCAGGTAATCATTGCCAACCGCAGCGACGAAGCCCTTTCGGATGTGAAGGAGAAAGTATATACGAGGGACGTGTTCAATAGGGATTGAGTGTCGACTGGTTATATGTCAGAGCAGATTGACAATATAAAAAAGCTTGTAGAAGATGAATCGTTGTCTTTCATTATAGGTGCCGGATTCAGTAAAAACATATCTTCTGAGTTCCCGTTGTGGGGTGATCTTCTTGCCCCTCTTGCGGAAGAGTTGTATCCGGAAATTCATGCAGCAAACGGAAAGGTGAAGGATGAGTTGGTCAGGGGGAAAATGGCTGAAAAGGGATATCTCGGAATCGCATCGGAATATGTACGCAGAAAAGGGTATCACGAGGCTATAGACTTGTATATCGAGAAGAGAATGCCATATCTGCAGTTGAGGTGTGACGGTGGATACAGTCTTGTTGCGGACGGGAAAGTCGTCGATGAGAATCCGTCCGTGGAATGCCATGAAAAATTATTGAATTTGGGTGTAAATCATATATTTACATTCAATTATGACAATGCTCTCGATATTTTGGCGGATGTGGATCTTGCCGCGGATCTGTTGCAGCGGCAGGGTGAAGCCACTCGGGAATTCAGCCGTTGCAATGCTTTTTTGGAAAAGTATGAAAGATTGTATTCAGGGGCGGTCAAAAGAATACATGAATTCGGACAGGCTGATATTGAAATTCCAGTTTCAGAGAGTGGTGAAACGGATTACAGCGTCATAAATGCCGAGATTGAAAGGTCCGGGCTGAAATTGACTTTGTTCGGAAGCGGGGAGGATAATGTTGTAGGGATACATCAGGATAATCTTCGTATTGTCAGAACCGAAATTGCCAGATGGAAGAGTGTAATAGTCAATTGCAAGGAACAGAGAAACGGTTTGTATCAATTGATTACGGATGCATATCAGATTTCGCTTACGGACGGTTGCAGGAATATATATAAACTGCATGGCAATCTGCGTATTTCTCCTGATATGAAGTATGAGTTTGACGGAGACAGGCACGTGCAGTATATAATTACTGAAGAGGATTATGCAGAATATCCATCGAAGCATGAGGCTTTTGTGAATCTGATGCGGATATCCTTGTTGAAAGGTGCATTCTGCCTTATTGGCTTTTCCGGTGATGATCCTAATTTTATGGCCTGGATAAATTGGGTAAAGGATGTTCTGGACAGGGGAGGGTCGCAACATTCCGGTGAACGCCCTATCTATTATATAAATTCAGGAGATTTTCCGCTGGATGATGCAAAAAGGTTATTGCTTGAGAATCATTATATCGAGATAGTCGATCTGTTTGATTGTTTTCCCGGAATTTCATCGGATAAAGGGCGAATAATCGCTTTTCTGGATAGTATAGGCCGCGACATGGGCAAGTATGAAGTCTATGACAGCAGCTGGAAGGAGGTTGATGTCGGGAGAAACAGATCCGGTGTTGCGGACAGCCTTGTGCGTAATGTCGGAAGAGTGTATGATTTATCGGATTACAACAGGATTCCTGATCAGTCGGGAATAGGACATTATCGCAGGACGAATCTGTTTTCGCAGGTGAAGACGCTTCTTGGGGATAGAGAAAATCTGCTTTTGTGGGCAAAGGCGCTTTATTCGGCCATTAAGGGTGAATTGATGCCTGTAAATGCTGTTTTGTCGGACAGGCAGGTACGGTTGTTGGCAGGTAGAAGTCCTGAACTGAAAGAAAAGTACAGGCTTCTGATGATGCGGGCGAGGAACCTGGAGGGTCGTCTCCATGACTTTCTGAAAACTTCCGGGCATGAGTCCGAATGTACCTCGTCTGTGTATGTCGGTGTCGTGTCTGAAGACGTCGTGTATGAAGTGGCTTTGGATCTTTTGTTCCATCTTCGTTTCGCTGATGCGAAACGTATGTTGTCTGATTGGAAACCTGAATCCGGTATCGGCAGGATGCGTAGGCTTGCGTTGCTTGCTGTATTTGGAGACATGTATGATGCCGATGAAATCACCCGTTTGATTTGCAGGGATAATTTTGAGTGTCTGCAGGATTATAAATATGCACTTGACATGCTTCCGTTTATAAGAGGTATTTTGACGGAAGAGAGTGGCGGCGTGACATGGAAAGGAGATTTGCAGTCTCAGATAGAGCGTCTGGATAAACATAATCCTAAACTCGTGTCGCTTGGAACGGTGATTGAGAATCTTGTCCGTGAAATAAGGGAAAAAGGTAACAGTCAACCTTATGGGAATAAACGGCATTCGGTGCGTTTCGATTCCTATGATCCGGCTTTTGTCAATTCGCTAAAGATTCTTCAGATATTTTTGGAGTTCGGCATGCCTACGGAAGCCGGGAATGTGTTGTTTTTTGGAAAAGAAAAATGGATGGCCGTATGTGAAAATCTCTATGAGGAATATCCGTATCCTTGTCTTTATTTTTCATTGTTGTACGGGAATTCAAAAGATATGGTTCGGAGAATGGCCCAGAATTATGTCTTTTCAGCCAGGCTTTATGATAAATTGCCGGAATTGCTTTCCGGCATGCTTTCCGCCTTGTTGAGCGGGGACTGTCCTTTCAATGTGCGGGAAGCTGTTTATATTGCAGCGCCGGTGTTCATGAAGGCCGTGCCGAGTGACAGATGGGAGAGTCTGTTCGAAAAGGTGTTCGATTCTTTCGATATATTCGGTTCGTGTGATTTTGAAAATGGAAGGATGCGTGTGAATGAGGCTTCCGATTTTATTATTGATGGTGCAGGACTTGTAAGGGATGAAAAGTTCAGGCACAGGGTTCTGTTGTCAGCATTAAAACTGGGCGCCGGAATGAATGGCTTTCATAACAGTCTTATTATAGGGGTTGCCGATGGCCTTGAGCTTGACGTGGAGGAGCGTGCTGAACTTGATGCTTTTTGCAGAATTGCGGCAACTCCGTCGCATTTTTATATATTGATGAATCTTGACAGGTGGGTCGATAAAGGTGTGTTGGCGGAGAAGCTTGTTTCGTTGTCCGATGATGTTTACGGAAACTGTACCTTGCTGAAGGCTGCGAGCAGGTATGCGAAATATAGTCCCGTACTTGAATCGAAGTTGAAAAATATAGTGTTGGGGTCTTCATTGTTATGGCAGACCGGTATAAGCGATGATTATTCGAGCCTGGTTTGTTACGGGTCTTCACTGGATATTTGTGCGATTCAGAAAAATGTTTCTTTCAGCAGGGAGGAAATCGTCTGGATATATCGGAAGATGCAGGATTCTTGCCTGAAAATCGAAGAGTATATGAAGAGGCATGCAGGACAGTCGTGGACCGGTTTATTCGATGACTGGCGTTCCGTTCTGACGGAGATGCATGAGTTTATTCTGTCTAATGGCGGCATATTGAAGTCTGAGGATGGATTGAGGGAGTTTGGCAGAACAAAGCGGACTGTCGTTAAACTGTTGAGCCGAAAGAGGGGAGGAACGGATATTGCTTCGTTGATGGCGGATGACAGTAAGACTCATATTGCTATTGAGTGGTTGGTGGATGAGATTGTCCGTAATGGGCCTGCACGTTATGAATATGAATATGTACTGTTAGCTAACAAGATAATATTGCACGAATCGCAATTTCTCGACAGTTGCTTTGTTCATTTCGGATGGGCTTTGACGGCTTATGCTGATAAGTATGATAAAAAGGCGTTTAAACGTCTGTTGAAGAGCATGTTGGATTCTTATATGCCATATTTCAGGGTCAGAAACGAGAGGAGATGGGACATTGAATATGCCGGTAAGAATATTGTCGAACGTGAACTTCTGAGAATTTATGGAGTTTACAGATCATGGGGCGGAAAATCGGCATTTTGGGACAAATATGTCCCGAGGTATTTTATTAAATCCTGAATTGTAGAGTGTCAGAACAGAAATCCGGTGTACATTTCGGAGTCGTAGAAATGCGGTATCCGTTGTAGCCGAAGAATTCTATAGCCTTGTCGTATATTATGCTCGCTGCGGCGCACAGCCTTACATCGGGTGTTGAGTGCGTGTTGTCGTATGAGACCACATATTTCTGCGAGCCTTTTGTATATGCTGATGCTTCTATGTACCATGATGATTTTGGATCCGGGTACGAGCTTCCGTCCGCGAAGTTGTATATGTTGTGCAGGGCGCCGTACTGGAATCCCTTGTCGGCGTCGTATGCTACTACTGGAAGCGGACCGAAGTTGTATCCTGTCTTGATCACTTCTCTGTCAGGTTTTTGCCTGTTATCTGCGGCACGGACTGCCGAGGGTGTCAGTATTGCGGCAAGCAACATCGTGCCGGCCAGTACCGTGGCTGCGGTTTTCATTTGATTTCACTTGATTATTTCAAGGGTGAGTGTGTCATATAGTTTTTTCAGTTCTTTGCATCTTGTGTATCTTATATCGGATATGAGGACGCGCAGACGGAATATGTAGTCGTGGGCGAAGTTATGTGCCGGCAGTGCAAGCAGAGTGAGTATGAGTGCGGTCTGCCACTGGAGCAGGCTGAACGCAATTGCCGTTATGGCGGCGATTGTGACAGGGTAGAGGGCGAGCAGCGTGGCGAATCTGACGGTGTTGTGGAATGCCCTGTCCTGTACTTTTGATGTTATGATTTGTGCTGCGATGAGTATGGGTGCCATTGTCACAGTGCTGTATATGAAATACGGAAGCTCTATGATGGCTCTTGCTGTTCCGAACACCGTTTCTTTTGTTCCGGGGCGTTTGCCGTTTCTGTTGAATGAATGGTATGATATGCGTTTTTTCTGTCTGAGTTCTTCGAATCTGTCGAGCATGGGGGCAAGGGAGTCGAAAGCGATAGCCTGCTCTATTTCTTCTGCATGTTTGCGGTTGTTTTCGAGAGTTTCAGCAGGCTTTTTTTCATTTATCGGCGAATGAAGGCGGAGCAGTGTGAATTTGCGGTCGTATTCCCTGTCGTCCGGAAGGTATGTTATAAGCTGCGACATGGAAGTATGAAGTGTCGCCAGTATCTTTTTTATGTCGGGAGGTACTTGTATGTATGTCTTGTTTCCTGTTTCGGTGGGGTTGCACATGTATGCCGTGTTTGCGGTATCCGGAGTGTCTGTGATTTCTATCGGTCTGCCGAATGTTATCACTGCACTGTGCCTGAACCTGAAGTAGTCTGCGTATTCTATTCCGGCTGGTATTATATAGACGGGTTTCCGCTTTTCCGGAGCTTTGGCAGATTCTTTCCTGTATGCTTCGCAGGCTATTCTTGCTATGCCTTTTGTAAGAGGAAGGAGTGAATGCATTGTACGGTGTGTGCCTTCGCAGAACATGCAGAACGGCATTCCGTGTCCGAGTGCTTCAGTTATCGTTTCTATTGTTTCGATGTTGTGTACTACATTCCTGAATCCGTCCCGTCTGCGTATCATGGGTACTATTTTCAGGAAGTGCAGGGCTTTTCTGAAAGCAGGGGTGAAGACGTCGGCTCTCGCTCCGAATAGCGTGGCCTTTTTTGAGGACTGGAGTATAAGAAGCGGATCCATAAGGGCATTGCTGTGGTTCGGTGCGATTATGATTATCCCCTCATCCGGTATATTGTCTTTTCCTCTTGCCGCTATGGTGTTGTAGCTGTTTCTTATCATGCAGTCGACATAGTATCTGAGCATGTGGTAAAGCCGGTTCCGTTTGTATATCGGATGCATTTCAGTTTTCGTTTTCATGTTTTTACGGATATTTTATGCTTTTCCGAATCTGTTGAACATGAAGGCCGTTGCCATTCCGGATATTATGTGCCATATTCCCCACCATGCGGTGATTACGAGCATGCCTCCGTGGGGAGGAAAGTTGCCGAATATTTCCGGGTTGAACAACAGTATGAGTCCGAGCCCGGAATTCTGTATTCCGGTTTCTATTGTCAGTGTTCTCCTGTCCTTTATGCCTGTGCGGAATAATGTGCCGCATCCGTATCCTATCAGTAAGGCAAGCAGGTTGTGTACGAGGACTATCAGGAATATGTATTTTATGCATTTTTCGAATGCATCTAAATTCTGTCCGAGAGCTATGATGACTATGGCCGCGAAAAACAGTATGGACAGGTATTGCATCGGTTTTTTGATGATTTTCGTGAGTTTTGGAAGAAATCGTGCACAAAGTACGCCCAGAACCAGGGGTATGCCGAGCAGTATGATTATTGTTTCGAATATTTCAATGAACGGTATCCGGAGTTGCGGCAGGGTGCCATGTATGTTTGCGAGTCTGAGATACAGTCCTCCCCATATGGCGAAGTTTGCCGGTGTGGTAAAGATGCACAGTGCGGTGTTTATGGCCGTCAGCGAGACAGACAGTTCCACGTTGGCTTTCGAAAGTGAGGATATGAAGTTGGAAATGTTCTCTCCCGGACATGCTGCCACAAGTATCATCCCGAGCGCTATCATGGGTGATATAATGTCTCCCATGATTATTGTCATACAGAATGTAAGCATCGGAAGCAGTATTATCTGGCACAGAATTCCTGTCATTGCAGATTTCGGATTTCTGGCAATGCTTATGAATGTTCCAGGTTTTATGCCGAGCGCCACTCCGAACATTACGAATGCCAGTACGATATTTAGAGTGTGCATTCCTGCCGGATTGATGAATACTGATATATTGTCTATTTCTGCTGCGAGTTCCGGTTGCATTTGAATGTTTTTTGTTTTCGATATGCAAAGATGCAGAAAAATATATATTTAGGACGTATATTTAGAATTTGAATTGGCAATCTTATATTATATTTGATTTTATTTGAGTTGTATTAGAGTTGTATTTTAGTTGTATTATGAAAATTTTAAGGAAACTGCTCCTGCTCTTTGTTTCAGTTCTTTTTTCGGCATTTGTCATTTTTTTTGCAGTTGCGGTAATTACAGATTTTCGTCCCGATGACAAGGAAGTGCTCTTTGCTTCTGATCTTCGCTTTTCGGGCGCCTCGGTTTCAGGTGTCTCTGGAACGGGTATCTCTGGTTCGGGCGCTTCGGGTATGGCTGCTTCGGGTACGGGAGCTTTTGGTTCGGGCGCTGACTCTTCTGATGTTTGCTTTTCTGGTGCTGAATCCCTGTCTGATGGTACGGTAGCATTTTCCAATGATACGACCGTATTTCCTTCAGGCACTGTGCTGCCTCCTTCTGTTAAAATCATGACCTGGAATATCGGATATTGTGGTCTGGGTGACAATATGGATTTCTTTTATGATGGAGGAACGCGTGTACGTGATACTGAGGAGCGCACACGCAGAAATTTGTCGGATGTCCTTTCCGTAATAAGGAGCGCTGATGCGGATATTGTGCTTCTTCAGGAAGTTGATATTGATTCAAGACGATCCTACGGAATCGATCAGGTTGCTGCTTTAAAAGATGCTTTTCCTGACTATAACGTCTGGTTTGCATATAATTACAAGTCGTTCTATGTGCCTATCCCATTGTTGGAGCCGATTGGCAGGGTTGGCGGGGGTATTGTTATCATGTCCAGGTTCATGCCTCTTGAAGTCATCAGGTACCAGTATCCGTCCAGATTCCCGTTTCCTGTCAGTATGTTCAATTTGAAGAGATGCCTTCTTGCTGCAACTTTTGTAACTTCGGATGGAGGACGTCTGTTTGTCGGGAATACACACAACACGGCATATGATACCGGAGGAATGAGATCGCAGGAAATATCTTTCCTTGGCGACATGATAACATCTTTGCTGACATCCTTCTCTTCACCATCTCTATCTTCATCTTCATCATCTTCATTATCTTCATTATCTTCATCATCATCTTCTTCATCATCATCTTCTTCATCATCATCTTCTTCGTCATCTTCTTCTTCGTCATCGTCTTCAACATCGTCATTAACTCCATCATGTACTTTTAAGAGATCCGTTAAGACATCCGTCTTCTCTGTAATCATAGGTGGCGACTGGAACCAATATCCAGCTGCCTACGTGCCTTCGGAGTCGGAACTTTCCAATGAATTTTTTATTCCAGAGAAACTGGACGAATATATGTTGTGCCGTGGAAAGGGGCGTATTGTATTTGATGAAAACGCGTATACTTTGAGGTATCTTGATCATCCGTTAGATTCAACTTCAGTACGTACCGTAACGGATTTTTTCTTTGTTTCAGACAGCGTCGGAGTATCTTCCGTATCTGTCCTTCCAATGCGTTTCAGAAGCAGCGATCATGACCCGGTAATACTTCATGCAGTACTGTAGTATTTTCGTGATTAAGTCTTTAGCCGTGAATTTCGGAGACAGCAGATTTATCGGTTTTTCAGTGATTTCGTGTGTTTTCCGGCGGTCAGGCGGTTTTCAGGCTGCTTTCGGGCTGCTTTCGGGCTGCTTTCAGGCTGCTTTCAGGCTGCTTTCGGGCGATTTTCAAGCGAGTCTGCAAGCCTGGTTTTTATATATTGCTGATAATCAGAGAAATACGGCAATGCCGCGAACAGACTCGCCAGCCGCCGCGAACGAAAAATTGAACCAATCCCCGCCAGAGGGCACTCTGAGGCATGTCTCGTTTCCGGGGCCAAATCGAGTGTGCAATCGGCGTCGTGCTGAACTATCTGAAAATGAACTGATTGACGCGGAAAGCCCTTACGGACTCACCTGGATTTTGGGCGTTTTGCGGGTATTTTGCGGGCGAGTGTGCAAACCTTGCTTTTGTATATCTCTGAAAATCAGTGAAGTACCGCGTCGCTGCGAACAGACTCGCCAGCGCCCGCGAAAGAAAAATAGACCCAATCCCCGCCAGAGGGCACTCTGAGGCATGTCTTGTTTCTGGGGCCAAATTGAGTGTGCAGTCGGCGTTGTACTGAACTATCTGAAAATGAGATGATTGACGCGGAGGACTCCTACGGACTCACCTGGATTTCGGGTGTTTTGCGGGTATTTTGCGGGCGAGTGTGCAAACCTTGCTTTTGTATATCTCTGAAAATCAGTGAAGTACCGCGTCGCCGCGAACAGACTCGCCCACGCCCGCAGAAGAAAAATACACCCCATCGCCGCCAGAGGGCACTCTGAGGTATGTTACGTTTCTGAGGCCAAATCGAGTGTGTAATCAGCGTCGTACAGAACTATCTGAAAATGAACTGATTGACGCGGAGAGCTCTTGCGGACTTGCGGGGAATTTGATTGAGTTGTGTTTTTTTTTTAACTTTCGTGCATATTTCGGAATTGTTTAATTCGTTGTTTTATGAGCGGGAATTTTATGTATGAGAGTCTTTTGAAAAAGGAGCGGAAGCTTGCTTTGGTGGGGTTGGGATATGTGGGGCTTCCTATTGCGTTGGAGTTTGCGAGGAAGATAAGCGTCGTGGGTTTTGATATTTCGGAGGAGCGTCTTGAAAAGCTGGGCAGGGGAGTGGATCCTTCGGGCGAGCTTGACGGGAAATGTTTTGATGGTTGCGATATTGAGTTTACTTCTTCTTTGGATAAGTTGGCCGAGGCTTCGTTTTATATTGTTGCGGTGCCGACGCCTATCGATAAGTTCAACAAGCCTGATCTCGGTCCGCTGCTTTCGGCTACTGAGAGTGTAGGCAAGGTGTTGAAGAAAGGTGATTATGTGGTGTATGAGTCTACTGTGTATCCTGGGTGTACGGAGGATGACTGTGTTCCGCTGCTTGAAAGATTGAGCGGGCTTAAAGCCGGCATGGATTTCAAGTTCGGATATTCTCCTGAAAGGATAAATCCGGGTGACAAGGTGCATACTTTGTCCAATACCGTGAAAATTGTTTCCGGCTGTGATGATGAGGCACTTGATGTGATAGCAAAGGTTTATGAGCTTGTTGTCAGGCCCGGTGTGCATCGTGCAGGTTGTGTGAAGGTGGCCGAGGCTGCGAAAATAATAGAGAATATACAGAGGGATGTGAATATAGCATTGATGAATGAACTTTCCATTATATTCGGTAGAATAGGTATCAATACATTCGATGTTTTGGAGGCGGCAGGTACGAAATGGAATTTCCTGAAGTTTTATCCTGGCCTGGTGGGGGGACATTGCATAGGAGTGGATCCGTATTATATGGTATATAAGGCCAGCGAGTTGAAGTATCATACTCAGATTATAAGTGCGGGACGTTTCGTTAATGACAGTATGGGAGGATATGTGGCAAAGAAGGTGGTGAAGAATCTTATAGCTTTGGGTAAGGGGGTACTTAATGCCAGAGTGCTTGTTATGGGTGTTACGTTCAAGGAGGATGTTTCGGATATACGTAATTCAAAATCGGTGGATATAGTAAGGGAACTTGCCGATTATGGTTGTGTCGTGGATGTGGTTGATCCGTATGCTGACAGTAATGCCGTAATGAAGGAATACGGTTTTCCTCTTGCGGAACGTATTGGTGGCGGGTATGATGCAGTGGTTGTTGCAGTGTCGCATGCTGAATACAGATGTCTTGATGAAGCTTTCTTTGCAGGTATCTGTAATGAAAAGGCGGTTCTGGCTGATGTGAAGGGACTCTATCGTGGACGCATTTCACATTTGAGATACTGGAGTCTGTAAGTGAAGACTGCAGGATGTTGTGTTAAGTATAATATAAATATATAAAATACAAGGTATTATGTTTACGGAAAGGGATTTTGAACAGATGGCTTCTCTTGGCAAAAATGTCGGGGAAGTGAATGGTGAACTTGCCCGTTTTGAAAAGGGATTCCCGTTTATTGAGATAGTACGTTCGGCATCTGTCGGTGACGGTATATTGCGGTTTTCTGAAGACGAGTGTCTTCGGTATATGGAGACTGGAGAGAAAAGCGTTTCTACGGTTACTAAGTTCGTTCCTGCATCAGGTGCTGCCACTCGTATGTTCAAGGATCTTTTCACAGGTCTTGATGATTTGAGGTCAGGCAGGGAGCCTGGGGCAAAGGCTTTGTCTTTTATAAAGGATTTCAGAAAATTTCCTTTTTCCGGGGGGTATCCAGGAGATTGTTCTGACGGTCGTGCTGTGCTTGAATATGTACTTGAAGGGGATGCTGAAGGAAGATTTTCCGGTTTGAATTATGGCAATATGCCTAAAGGGCTTGTTGTCTTCCATGGGTATGAAGACGGAGTGCGTACCGCATTTGAAGAGCATTTTGTGGAAGGGGCCATGTATGCTACGTCTTCCGACGGAAAGGTCAGGATGCATTTTACCGTTTCTCCTGAATATATGTCTCTTTTTGAGAAGGAATATGAGCGTCTGGCGTCGAAGTATGAGGCGCGTTTCGGTTGCAGTTATGAAGTGACGTTTTCCGTACAGAATCCCGCTACCGATACAATTGCTGCTAATCCTGACAATACTCCTTTCCGCAAGGGTGACGGATCTCTTCTTTTCCGACCTGCCGGTCACGGAGCCCTTTTGGGAAATTTGAATTCTGTGGATTCGGACATAATAATGATCAAGAACATCGACAATGTCGTAAGGGAAAGCAGGCTTGAGCCTACGGTGTATTGGAAAAAAGTGCTGAAAGGTGTGCTTGTGGATGTAAGGGATACGGTTTATGCGTATGTCAGAAGGCTGAAAGGTTTGGTAGGTGCAAATGTTTGTCAGAATGGGTGCATTTCTGCTTCAGGTGCTGCAGTTGTATCTTCGGCTTCCGGAGTTGCAGCAGCTCTGCATGAATTCGTTGAAAAGGAGCTTCCTTCGCTGGAAGCTTTTGCAGACCGTTTTCTTATGTATGATTGTGCTTCTTTGAAAGCTGCATCGGAAGGAAATATTGAAAAGTATCTTTGTACCCTTCTTGCTCTTCTGGACCGACCTTTGCGTGTATGCGGTATGGTCAAGAATGAAGGTGCTCCTGGCGGTGGTCCTTTCGTTGTAAGAGAGAAAGACGGTCGTCTGTCACTTCAGATTCTGGAAAGTTCACAGATAGATATGGATAACGAGGAATATGTCAAGGCATTACGCAGTTCCACACATTTCAATCCAGTGGATATAGTATGTTGCATAAAGGATTGTGATGGAAGAAAATATGATCTTTCAGAATATGTGGACAGGGATGCAGGTTTCATTTCTTCAAAGAGTTATGAAGGCAGGGAGTTGAAGGCTCTTGAACTTCCGGGCCTGTGGAACGGGTCAATGAGTTCTTGGAATACTCTTTTTGTCGAGGTACCCGTATCTACATTCAATCCTGTTAAGACAGTGATGGATCTTCTCGGAAGATAAAGTCTTTACGGCTTCATTCAGGTATGTTTTTTGTTGTCTTTATAATATTTAATGTTAAATTTTTACAAAATGAAAATGCTTACTGATGAGAAATTGACGATTGTTGGAGCAGCCGGAATGATCGGCTCCAATATGGCTCAGACTGCAATTATGATGGGACTGACTTCCAATATTTGTTTGTACGACCCTTATGCTCCTGGTCTTGAAGGTGTTGCGGAAGAATTGTTTCATTGTGGTTTTGAAGGTGTGAACATCACATTTACATCTGATATAAAGGAGGCTCTTACGGGTGCCGCTTATATTGTCAATTCAGGCGGAGCTGCGAGAAAGGCAGGAATGACGCGTGAAGATCTTTTGAAAGGCAATGCTGCCATAGCGGAAGAGTTCGGAAAAAATGTCAGGACATATTGTCCGGATGTTAAACATATTGTCATAATATTCAATCCTGCTGACATAACAGGTCTTATTACCTTGTTGTACTCAGGACTCAAGCCTTCTCAGGTTACAACTCTTGCAGCATTGGATTCAACTCGTCTTCGCAGTGAACTTTCAAAACATTTCGGAGTTTCCATGGACAAGGTTGAAAATTGCCGTACATATGGCGGACACGGCGAGCAGATGGCTGTATTCGCTTCTACTGCAAAAGTGGACGGAAAACCTTTGTGCGATCTGATAGGAACATCTGCCCTTTCTGCTGAACAGTGGGCAGAAATACAGCAGAAAGTTACAAAGGGAGGTGCAAATATCATCGCTCTCCGCGGACGTTCTTCTTTCCAGAGTCCTGCATATGTATCTATCGAGATGATTGCGGCAGCTATGGGTGGTAAGGCTTTCCGTTGGCCTGCAGGTACATATATTTCAAATGACAGGTTCGACCATATAATGATGGCATGGGAGACTGCCATTACTTCCGAAGGTGTCGTATGCAAGGAAATCAAGGGTACTCCTGAAGAAGAAAAGGCTTTGGCTAAGAGCTATGAACATCTTTGCGCTCTACGTGATGAAGTTATCGCCATGGGAGTTCTTCCTCCTGTAAGCGAATGGAACAAACTCAATCCTAATATAAAATAGGTATTGCGCTAATCGTTTTAACCCGTACGTGAAGTCAACTCGGATTTGCTTCGCGTACGGGTTTTGTCTTATAAATATGTGTATATACAACGAACATATGCAAGAACATATGCAAGAATATATAAACGTACGTTTTTACGTTCCTGCCTCAATTCTTGCAGTTTCTCGGTGAGTCTGTCGGTTGCCTTTTTGTATATTACTGATAATCATAGAGATATTTCGGGATCGCCAACAGACTCGACCGCGCCCGCGAAAGAAAAATTGAACCAATCCCCGCCAGAGGGCACTCTGAGGCATGTTGCGATTTTAAGGCCAAATGTAAACGGTAACGAGAAGTGCACAGATTTCGGTAATCGGGAGTGCTCAGATTTTGGTAACAATAATGCACCGATTTCGGTAACAACGATACACAACT
>CASFPH010000032.1 GCA_949296645.1 uncultured Bacteroidales bacterium | reverse complement strand
ATTTACCAGATTCGTCTGAAAGGAATAAGGTTCAAACACTTCCGTGTTCTATCCAATATTTCGGTACAAAAATATACCTTATTTCTCACCTATGCAAATTGTGCAAGGCTGTTGCGATGGCAAAATTACTATTTAGAACGCAAACATCTCTTGATGTATAGTTCCTTTGTAGGTCAATGTGGTTATTGCTTCGGATAAAAATAGCGCAAATCTCCCACCGTCTTTAAAGTTTCTTGTATTGTATCGGTATGCACATTCAGCACAATACCAGTACAGATGCTTTGCCGATACTTTGCGATATATTCCGAATATCATTCGTTTCAAGTGTGACCAGAAATTTTCAATGCCATTGGTCGAGAATCCCGACTTGTTCACATATTGGCCATGAGAGTGATTGACTCTTTCATGTGTATAGCCGTGCTTGTTCAATCCATTGTATGCACCCCATTCATCTGTAACGACTGTTGAACCTTTCTCCACAAGCTCCTTTATCAGAGGAAGCAAGGTCTTCTTTGTGGCGTCCTTTGTTATGAATGTGTTTACCATTGAACCGGAACGAAATCCGACTACCGGCACTTTGGTTTTAAGGCTTCGTCCTTGTGAGTGCTGGCCTTTCTTGCGTTTCACACTCACATAGGTTTCGTCAATCTGTACTATGTCCTTGAACTTTATTATCTTGTTCATATTCTGCCTTATTCTGTTGAGCATGAACCAAGCGGTTTTCTGTGTAACACCTGTAAGTCTGTGGACAAACACACTGCTTATACCTGTCTTGTTAGTGAGGAATATAAAGATTACCTCAAACCATTTTCTCAAAGGAATATGTGTTCTGTCAAACATTGTCTTGGTTGTTACCGTGAACCTTTCTCTGCAATGCTTACATTTGTACAGACCTTTAAACTCTCCTTTGGTCTTTAACTTGTAATGCTCTGTGGATATGCAACCGCAGTGAGGGCATATTGGTGTTCCTCTCCACCTTGCTTGTTCAAGATATTCTCTAAAATCGGACTCATCTTTTAGAGATTCTCTCATTTCATCGAATGATTTGTAAACCTTCATTCCGTATTCTTTGTTATTCCAATCGTAAAATAGTAACATTATTTTGTTATATAAATATAATACTTTTATTTAACAGATTAACTATCAATGAGTTATAATTTGATAACATTTTCAAATTATTTTCATTGGGTACATACTAAAAATGGCTGCCTTGTTCGGGCAGCCATTGGCGGATCTGTTGCGATATTGCTAATTATACAAGAAAATGGCGAAATGTTATCAAATCCAACGAAAAATTTTTCGTTGGATTTGCATAATGAAGCATGAACATATCAATTTCTTGAAAAAATTGAAAATTCAAGATGCTCTATAAAACATATATTATTGTATGTCTTTACGATAGTTAACGTTCAAAGAACTTGG
Source organism: uncultured Bacteroidales bacterium (assembly GCA_949296645.1). GTDB lineage: Bacteria > Bacteroidota > Bacteroidia > Bacteroidales > UBA932 > CALUPD01. Next base: position 24,230 of record CASFPH010000032.1, on the reverse strand, counting down.
TGTTTTATTATCTGACTTTAAAGATATATCCATACTAATAAATCCTATTCCCGTAGCATATTTAGAATGAAAAGTACCACTCATTACCCAATTCCAAAACATTGTGTTAATTAAACAATCTTTACTATTAGAATGACCATCATAAATGACACAAGCAATAATCCCCAATGGAACAGGTGCGTCAATAGTATTCAAATCGGTGAATAATTCTGCAGCATATAATGCATTGGGATTAGTAAGAGATATTGATATACTTTTCCATGTATCATTAACATAGTTTAATAACATTATAGGCCTTAAATCAAATATCGTGGGGGGGGCTGTTACAACCCGCTCCGCCAACCCAAGTACTGACTTTTTAGTCAAGAAAGGATCTGTTGCCATTGTACAAACGTTTAATATCTTTATATATGTATTAAACCAGAATTTCAGGTTGGTACATTAAAATATATAAGTGTGTTTTTCAAAATATATGTAATGTCATATTTCCTGATTTCTTGAAATATTGTAGTCTCTGTAGTTTCTCCATTTTTCGATGAGTTTGACCATATCTTCAGGCAGTTCCTTCTCAACGAATATATGCTCGCCTGTCCTCGGGTGTATGAAGCCAAGTGTCTTTGCGTGAAGTGCATGACGCGGCATTATTGCAAAGCAGTTGTCTATGAATTGCTTGTATTTTGAATATAGCGTCCCTTTAAGGACCCTGTCTCCTCCATATCTGTCGTCGTTGAAAAGAGGGTGTCCGATATGGTTCATATGCACCCTTATCTGATGTGTCCGTCCTGTTTCAAGCTGGCATTCAACTACTGTAACATATCCCATCCGCTCAAGCACCTTGAAATGGGTTACAGCATGTTTGCCCTGGCTTCCGTCAGGGAATACCTTGAATTTCAACCTGTCGTTCGGGTCCCTGCCTATGTTTCCGGTAATCGTACCGCTGTCCTCCTTTAGATTGCCCCATACGACGGCAATGTATTTTCTGTCTATTGTATGATGGAAAAACTGCTTCGCAAGATTGAGTTGCGACTGTTCGTTTTTTGCCACGACGAGAAGTCCGGACGTGTTCTTGTCGATTCGATGAACCAGAATGCCCATCCTTTCGTCCTCTGCATCCGGGCCCTGTGTTATTCCCAGATGATATGCCAGTGCATTTATTAGGGTTCCTGTCCAGTGTCCGTGACCCGGATGCACGACAAGACCTGCCGGTTTGTTTATGATGATCAGATCTTCGTCTTCGTACACTATGTCAAGGGGAATGTTTTCCGGTGTTACTTCCAGACCTTTCCTCTGGTACGGGAAAACGACCGTAATTACATCGCCTGGTTTTACTTTGTAGTTTGCCTTGGCTATTTTGTCGTTTACCCTTACGTATCCGGCATCCAGAGCCATCTGAACCCTGTTTCTGGAAGTCCCTTCCATGTGGGAGGCTATGTATTTGTCGACTCTTATGAGACTTTGTCCCTTGTTCGCAATAAAACGGTAATGTTCGTATTCTTTCTCTCCCGTTTCTTCTTCGGAAGACATTATGTCGTCACTGTCAAATATATCCTCTTCCTCAAAGGTGTCCTGATATTCCATTATTTCTCTTTTCGGGATTTTGATTCTTCAGCCAGCTTTGTCTGGTCCTTTGTAAAGTATATGTCGATAAATGTTCCCATTTTTACGGGCAGAGTATCGCAGGCTTCCGGTATTGTCCTGTAAGCATATGCGGATACCGAATCAGAGTAGTCGGTCACGGATTCATCGAAGAGCATTCTTCCTATGTTGAGGGAATTCTCATATACGGCATCTCTTGCAGGCAAAAGGGTCATTCCCTTTATGTCCGGAATATACGTCAGTGTATCCGTAGTGTTGAGTCCGAGTACGAGTTCTATTTCAGCTTCGCTTTCTATAGGAGTGCCGGAAGAAATTTCCCTTCCCATGTATTTCTGTTCGAGAACGTTGTTGGTTGCCATGTCCTCGACATATGTAAGCTTGCCTATTCTCAGATGCTGCGATGCCAGTACGGCCCTGGCCTGTCTCAGGGAATATCCGGTTACCGACGGCATTTTTACCATCCTCGGGGAAATGGAATTTATTGTCAGCATTATGTGCCTGTTCTTTTTCACTTTTTTCCCTGCCTCAGGCTTTTGCTTGTAGACTGTTCCCCTTTCCATGTTCTTGATATATACGGAATCGGTTATCCTTATTCTCAAACTGGCTTTTTCCGCCGCAGCCGCAGCCTCGTTTATCGTCATTCCGGCAAATGAGGGCACTGCAAGTTCCCGGTTGTGACGTGTAATGAGTCCAAGAGATGAAAAAGATATGAATGTTACAATCACCGCGGCAGCAATGATTTTGTATATGGTTATCATATACCATTCTTTCCAGAAATTTTTTTTCGGTTTTGCCATATTTGGAAAAATTAGCTGATACTGCAAATTTAATCAAAAAAGGGACTGACCTTTCAAGCCAGCCCCATCATTTTTTATTATGGAAACAAAAATATCTTAGAATCTGTCTTCTGAAGATACAGTAAGTTTTTTACGTCCGCGGCGACGGCGTGCTGCAAGTACTCTGCGTCCGTTAGGAGTGGACATACGTTCACGAAAACCGTGCTTGTTGCGACGTTTGCGCTGAGATGGCTGAAATGTACGTTTCATTGTATATCAATTTTATAATTTTCCGAATTGGAGTGCAAAGGTAATCTTTTTTTTTATAATAGCAATAATTATTTGATTATTTGTTCTATTTGCGGATTTCAATGATTTTCTTTTCATTAAAGAAAGCATCCTTGAAAAAATCGCTTATTTCGGTTACTGTGGCTTTTTCAGGTGCTATGCGGTTTGTCTTCAGGGCTGTTTTCAGTTCCCCGGTCACGTCTCCGCCCTTGAGGTATATTATCGACTTTGAATATTTGCCTTTTACCCACGGTATAAAGTTCCTTAAGTCAGTTACTGCACGTGAGACAACGTAATCGAACATCCCTTCCGCATTTTCAGCTCTTCCGTTCAATGCAGTTACGTTTTCCAATCCCAGCCTTTCAACTACTGCATTCACCACCCTTATCTTCTTTCCGATGGAGTCGCACAGGGTGAACCGGCATTCAGGATACATGATGGCAAGCGGGATTCCAGGAAATCCGCCTCCCGTGCCTACATCCAGTATCCGGCTCCCTTTCTCGAAGCATTTATACTTGGCTATTGCAAGAGAGTGCAGTACATGATGCAGGTAGAGCATGTCGATATCCTTCCTGGATATCACGTTTATTTTTTCATTCCATTCCGCATATGCAGGATACAGCAAGGATATCCTTTCCTTCATCCTTTCGTCCATCGCAGGGAATTCCCTGAATATAATATCTTCCATAACAGCTTTCCTTTAATGGGCTTCCAGCCAGTTGTTGCCGCTTCCGCATTCCACAATGAGCGGGATTTCCAGTCTGATTACATTTTCCATCTTTTCCTTTACAAGAGACTTGAGTACTTCCATTTCTTCAGGATATACGTCGAATACCAGTTCGTCATGAACCTGCAGTATCATTTTGCTCTGCATTGACATTCTCCGCATTTCGTCATGAATCTCTATCATGGCGGCCTTTATTATGTCTGCGGCGCTTCCCTGTATAGGTGCGTTGACGGCATTCCTTTCCGCAAGTCCCCTTACGACGGCATTCCTTGAATTTATGTCCGGCAGGAAACGTTTCCTGCCGTATATCGTTTCCACATAACCTTTTGCCCTGGCGTTTTCAATGGTCCTGTCAATATATGATTTTATGGCTGGATAATTTGCGAAGTATTCCGTTATTATCGATTTGGCTTCCGCTCTCGGAATGCCCAGTCTCTGAGACAGACCGAATGGGGAAATTCCGTATATTATGCCGAAGTTGGCTGTTTTTGCCCTTCCTCTCTGTTCTCTGCTTACTTCGCTTTCATTTACTCCGAATATTCTGGCTGCGGTTGCGGTATGTATGTCCTTGCCTTCCCTGAAGTCGTTGATCATGTTGCTGTCCCCGCTCATATGTGCCATGAGTCTGAGTTCTATCTGAGAGTAGTCGGCGGACATTATCCTGCCATCAGGGAATCCTGATATGAAATTCTTTCTCAGTTCCCGACCCATTTCACTGCGTATCGGTATGTTCTGAAGGTTCGGTTTTGTGGAACTGAGTCTGCCGGTTGCTGTAAGGGCCTGGTTGAATGTCGTATGTATTCTTCCTGTTCTTGGAGAAACGAGTCCCGGAAGCGGCTCTATGTAGGTAGACAGCAGTTTTTTTATTCCCCGGAAATCAAGCAGCTTGTTTATGAACGGGTGCTTGTCCGCAAGGGCGGCGAGTGTTTCTTCGTCGGTCGGGTAATTCAATTTGCTGTTCTTTTTTACCTTCGGGTCCAGTTTTAATTTTTCATATATGACTGTTCCGATCTGTTTCGGAGACGAAAGGTTCAGGTCGGAGACTCCTGCCATCAACCTAGCTTCCCCTTCTATTTCCCGTAGTTCCGCAGAAAGCCTTATTTTTTGTCTTTCGGCATTTTCAAGGTCAACTTTCACACCGGTGAATTCCATATCGGCCAAAACATATATCAGGGGCATTTCCATATTGTCGTACAGTTTCGATTCTCCCGATTTTTCAAGTTCCTCCAGCAGTTTCGAACAGAGTCCGATTGAGGCATAGCATATGTTGGCGCCGTTGCTCTTCGCCTTTTCTTCCGAAGAATCTTCTGCTTTCTGAGGGGCAAACAGATCCATCTGCGTAGGGGTCTGTTTTGCGGCAGACTTGAGGTTACGTGTACTGTCTATGTCGAAACCGAGATACGAGAGGCTGAGGTTTCTTATGTTGTGCGTGCGCTCCGGATTGATCAGATAATGCATGAGCTCGATGTCATAAAGCCTGCATCCGGTGTCTATGCCTGTTTCGGCCCTTATGGCCTCCACAACCTGTTTGAGCCCTTTTCCGGCAAGTGACACGTCTTTGTTTTCAAGTATGCTTTTGAGTATTCCTGTGTATTTCCCGTTTTCACGAAGTTCCCTGCCTTCCATATATGAATATTCGTACCTGCTGTTCATCAGAATGACGGATATTATCCCGGAATCAGCCCCTTCATCTTTTTTTGTGTCCATGTATATGGATACGCGCATGTCTTCAGCGCAACGGAAGTCTTCTGGCCTTATTTCCTTAAATGCAGGCACTTCCGCAGGTTTGTCCGCGATGTGCGCGGCCTGTGTGTCCCTTCCTTCCGGAGCAGGCATTTCCGGAAGCAGTTTGAGAAGTGATGTCATTTCATGTTTCCTGACAATGTTTTCGATTTCAGGAGAAGGCCTGTCAAGTCTGCATTCTTCCTCGTCGAATTCCATGTCCACGTCAGTCCTGATCCTTACCAGAAACCGGCTTTGTTCGATCTGCTCCTTTCCGTTTTCGAATGCCGTTCTCTGTTTAGGCGTGAGTTTGTCAAGGGACTTGTATATGTTGTCGATGGATCCATATACGGAAATGAGTTTTGTGGCTCCCACTTCCCCGATTCCGGATATTCCAGGAACATTGTCGGAAGCGTCTCCCCATATGGCCAGAATGTCCGCGAACTGTTCAGGCTCCTCTATGCAGTATTTCGCACATATCTCTTTCTTGCCTATTATCATACCTTCGTCTCCGGACTTCGGAGGCTTGTATTGATATATATGGTCGGATATCAGCTGACCGTAATCCTTGTCCGGAGTGTACATGTAGACATTAAACCCTTCTTTTTCGGCCTTTTTCGCGATGGTGCCTATAACGTCGTCCGCCTCGAAACCTTCCTTCATCAGTACCGGTATGTTGAGTGCCTTCATTATTTCGACAAGGGGATCCAGGGCTGCCTTTACAGTTTCCGGTGCGGCCATCCTGTTTGCCTTGTATTTTTCATATGCTTCATGCCTGAATGTTTTGGCAGGCGGGTCGAAGGCCACGGCAAGATGCGTTGGCTTTTCCTTTCTGACAAGTTCAAGAACGGCTTTGGTAAAACCGTATATGATGGACATGTCCTCGCCTGATGAATTTATCATAGGGCGTCTGAGGAAGGCATAGTACATCTTGAATATCAGTGCATGTCCGTCGATCAGATACAGGCGTTTCATAATCTTTTGTGCTGCTTGATGTTTCCGAATGTCGTTTTCTCAAATATTGTCTTCTGCTCTCCATTCCGCAAAGGAAGAGGCCGTCTCGTAAAGACGTATTGAACACAGGGATATTCCCTCCGGCAGTCGGGAGGATATCAGTCCGGCCATGTATGATACTAGATTTTCACAAGTGGGCTGGAAATCGGTTATTATGACATTCCCGTATTCTGACGATATTTCTTCCGACAACGGTGCGCCCTTTTTCATGAGCAGTGCATGGTCGAATTTGTCTATGATATGTTCGTTTACGGTGCGTTTAAGTACCGAGAAGTCTATAAGCATTCCGTTTTTCGGACTGGTTTCGTCGTTTACCGGTTCTCCCTTCACGGTGACATACATTATATATGAATGTCCGTGAATGTGTCTGCATTTTCCGTCGTATCCCGTCAGTGCGTGCGCTCCTTCAAAACGGAATTCCTTGGTGATCCTTATGATAGGCATGGCATTATATTTTCTGCAAAAATACAAAGCTCGTGATAATGATGCAAAAGCTTTTGCCTTTAATTGAATTTTTATTTTTTATGTAAAATCGATTAAAAAAATTAACTGATATGGTAATATTGATTTCAAATGATTATATTTGCAGAACAATAACGTTGGAAAATAACAATAAAAAAAGAATAATATGTCCATAAATCTTCAATCAATTTTATCAGAAAATGCAAAATGCATGAAGGCTTCTGAAATAAGGGCCTTGCTGAAAGTCGCAAATCATCCTGAAATGATTTCATTTGCAGGCGGTCTTCCGAATCCTGAAACGTTCCCACTGGAAGAGTTGAAGGAAATCATGATGGAAGTACTGGAAACTGAGGGAAGAAAAGCCCTGCAGTACGGTACCACCGACGGAAACGACAAACTCCGTGAAGAACTGGCCAAGAGATATATTGCACAGGGCCTAAAGATTACCAAGGACAACATTATCATCACAACATCATCACAGCAGGCCATAGACCTTACTGGCCGTATATTCCTCAACCCTGGTGATACTGTTCTTTGCGAACTTCCTTCTTATCTGGGAGCTTTGCAGGCATTCACTTCCTACAGGGCAAACATTGTGGGTGTAAAGGCCGGCGAGTCATGGGAAGAAAAGATCAAAACCCTTATCGCAGAAGGCAAAAAACCGAAATTCATATATATCATTCCGGATTTCCAGAATCCTGCAGGTACCACAATGAATCTTGAACAGAGAAAGGAGATACTGGAACTGGCAAGAAAATATGATCTGCTTCTTATTGAGGACAGCCCTTACAGGGAAATACGTTTCATGGGGGAACCTTATCCATTGATTTCCTCAATGGACAACGAAAGGGTTATCCTTTACGGAACATTCTCAAAGACATTCGTTCCTGCTTTCCGTATAGGATGGGTTATTGCTCCAAAAGAAATAGTGGAAAAATACAATCTTGCAAAGCAGTGTGCAGACCTTTGCACTCCATGGTTTGACCAGGCTGTTGCTGCAAAATACCTTGAAAAGGGATATTTCGAAAAGAATCTTGTCAAGACAGTGGAACTGTACAAGAAGAAACGCAATCTTATGATCGAGTCATTCCACAAATATATGCCGGAAGGTGTTACCTGGACAGAACCTGAAGGAGGTCTGTTCCTGCATGTCAGAATGAAGGAAGGTTACGATTCAAGGGAACTCTTCAAGATAGCGATGGAAAAACATGTTGCATTCGTAGTGGGCGATGTGTTCTATTGCGACGGCAAGGGCCAGAATACGATGAGAATAAACTTCTCGTTCATGAGTGACGAAAAGATCGTTGAAGGAGTCAAACGTCTTGCGGATTCAATCAGGGAATTGTACAGCAGAGAGAAATAAGAGAACCCTAACAATTATCTACATATTATTACTTGAGGAGGTCGTACCGTATGAATGCCGGTACGACCTCTTTTTTTGTTGCATATATTTGTAAAATTTATTTAAGTTTGTAAGCGGATAACGGTTTCCTTATTTCAGGAATTAAAAGGGAATCCTGTGAAAGTCAGGAACTATCCCCGTAGCTGTAAGTCATTGTCCCAAAGGGCTGTCATGTGTTTCCGCCACTGGTATTTCCGGGAAGGCCGCATGACAGGACAAGTCAGAAGACCTGCCGTAATCCATTGTAACTGTTCCGCTTTCGGGTGAAAGGCGGCGGGTTGTTCTAAGGAATCTCCTGTCGTATCATATTTTCCCGTGCCGTAGGAACCTGCAGTGATATTGTTGAACGGAAAAATTATAGATTATGAATCCTGAAATTTTTATTGTCAAGAGGGACGGGAAGAAGGAATTATTCTCGCCGGAGAAAATGAGAAGCGCTGTCGCCAAGGCTTTCATTTCTGTCGGGAGTTTCGCAACCGAGGAAGTAATCGCCGGAATCCTGAGCCGTGTCAGTATCTCGGACGGAACTACGGTAGAGGAAATACAGAATCAGGTGGAGACTGCCCTGATGGCGGAACACTATTACAGTGTCGCCAAATCATATATGCTATACAGACAGAGACATCTTGAGGACAGGGAAGTCAGGGATAAACTGAAATTCCTGATCGATTATTGCAATGCTTCAAATCCTGCTACCGGAAGCCGCTATGATGCAAATGCAAACGTAGAAAACAAGAACATAGCAACGCTTATAGGGGAACTGCCCAAATCAAATTTCATAAGGCTGAACAGGAGGCTGCTTACGGACCGCCTTAAGGAAATGTACGGCAAGGAAGTTGCCGACCGCTATATAAGCATGTTGAACAGTCATTTCATATACAAAAATGATGAAACAAGCCTTGCCAATTACTGTGCCAGCATCACGATGTATCCGTGGCTGATAGGGGGAACGACTGCAATAGGAGGCAATTCCAGTGCTCCGACGAACCTGAAGTCCTTCTGCGGAGGTTTCATAAATATGGTTTTTATGGTTTCCAGCATGTTGAGCGGGGCCTGTGCAACTCCGGAGTTCCTTATGTACATGAATTATTTCATTGCCAGGGAGTATGGGCAGGATTATTACAGGCGTACGGACGAGGTTGTGGATCTTTCGGTAAAAAGACGTACGATAGACAAGATAATAACCGATTGCTTCGAACAGATAGTTTATTCCATAAATCAGCCTACGGGAGCCAGGAATTTCCAGGCCGTTTTCTGGAACATCGCATATTATGACAGGTATTATTTCAATGCCCTGTTCGAGAATTTCGTATTTCCTGACGGCAGCAGGCCGGACTGGGATTCCCTTGACTGGCTGCAGCGCCGTTTCATGAAATGGTTCAATGCCGAAAGAACCAGAACCGTACTTACATTCCCGGTGGAGACCATGGCTCTTCTTTCACGGGACGGAGATGTGCTTGATAAGGATTATGCTGATTTTACAGCCGAAATGTATTCGGAAGGCCATTCCTTTTTTACATACATGAGCGATAATGCGGACTCTCTGAGCAGTTGCTGCCGTTTGAGAAACGAAATCCAGGATAATGGATTCAGTTATACATTGGGCGCCGGCGGAGTTTCTACAGGTTCGAAAAGCGTGCTTACAATCAATCTGAACCGGTGCATACAATATGCGGTGAAAAAGGGTACGATGTATCATATATTCCTTGAGGAAGTCGTGGACCTTGTGCATAAGGTGCAGATGGCATATGATGAGAATCTGAGACAATTCGCTTCAAAAGGTATGCTCCCGCTTTTCGATGCCGGATATATAAATCTTGACAGACAGTATCTTACCATAGGTGTAAACGGCCTTGTCGAGGCGGCGCAGTTTCTAGGCATAGAGATAAACGACAATCCTAGATATGAAGCCTTCGTAGGAGAAGTGCTGGGACTTATAGAAAGATACAACAAAAAATACAGGAGGCCCGGCATCATGTTCAACTGCGAGATGATACCAGCGGAGAATGTAGGTGTAAAACATGCCAAATGGGACAGGGAAGCAGGTTATCAGACTTTCAGGGATTGTTATAACAGCTATTTCTACATAGTTGAGGACGGTACGCTCAATATTCTGGACAAGTTCAGACTGCATGGGAAAAGATATATCGAGCATCTTACGGGAGGGTCTGCCCTCCATATGAACCTTGAGGAGCATCTTGACAAGGCGCAGTACAGGCATCTGCTTAAAGTGGCGGCTGTTGAAGGCTGCAACTATTTCACATTCAATATACCGAATACTGTGTGTAATGACTGCGGGCATATAGACAAGAGATATCTTAAGAAATGTCCGAAGTGCGGCAGTGAGAACCTCGATTATCTGACAAGGGTGATAGGTTATATGAAAAGGATAAGCAATTTTTCAAAGGCAAGGCAGCAGGAAGCTTCAAGGAGATACTATGCTAAAGTGCGCTGATTATGATATAGTGTTCAGGGAAATTCCGGGCGAGGTGTCTCTGGCTTTGGCTATTTCCGGATGTCCGAACAGATGTCCAGGATGCCACAGCCCGCATTTGTGGGAAGACTGCGGGTATGATATGGATGATGCCTTTCTGGAATCCGTCTTGGAAAAATACGGAAGATCGGTGACTTGTGTCTGCTTTATGGGAGGTGATGCTGATCCGGAGCGCGTGGCTGGGATGGCCTCATATGTCAGGTCCAGGATACCTGGAATAAAGACCGCATGGTATTCAGGCAGACGGAACCTGCCGGATAATATTGATGCCGGCGCATTTGACTACATAAAGATCGGACCTTATGTAGAAGCTTGCGGAGGACTGGACAAACGGTCTACGAATCAGCGTCTTTTCAGAATTTCAGGTAATGTGATGGATGATATTACTTCCCTTATGTGGAAATGAAATGAAAATGACTAACTTTGCATGAACAACAAATCAATTTTGATATGAGAAAGAAAATAGTTGCAGGAAACTGGAAAATGAATACTCTTCTCGGAGAGGGTGTCGAATTGTCAAAGGGTGTAGCTGCAGGTCTTGCTGCTGTCCCGTCCGATGTTAAGTTGGTCATAGCTCCTCCGTTCACTCATTTATATGCCGTTGCCGATGCCATAAAGGGTACTTCGGTTTCTCTTGGAGCCCAGAATTGTGCGGATCAGAAAAGCGGAGCTTATACAGGTGAGGTTTCAGCCGCCATGTTGCGTTCCGTAAACTGTGAATTTGTCATTCTCGGACATTCTGAAAGAAGGGAGTATTACGGAGAGAACAATGATACTCTGAACAGAAAAATGCAGCTGGCACTGGAAAACGGCCTTTCTCCTATATTCTGTGTAGGTGAAAAACTTGAAGAGAGGGAAGCCGGACGTCATTTCGACGTTGTAGGGGAGCAGCTCAGATCCGTGCTCTTCAATCTTACCGCGGAACAGATGGCTTCTGTAGTGGTAGCCTATGAACCTGTATGGGCGATAGGTACAGGGAAAACGGCTACTGCATCACAGGCTCAGGAAATACATGCATTCATAAGAAAGACATTGAGGGAAAAGTTCGGCGCTCTGGCTGATGAAATCTCCATATTGTACGGAGGAAGCTGCAAGCCTTCAAATGCAGGAGAACTTTTCTCGCAGCCGGATATCGACGGAGGTCTTATCGGAGGCGCTTCTCTAAAGGCCGGGGATTTCCTTGAAATAGCAAAATCATATTGATAAATTCCGTATATGGATTACATAGAGGTGGAATTCAAGGTAAGTCCCTATAATGAGGATATTGCCGAATGGATAATAGCCGAAGTGGAATCTTGCGGATTCGAAAGTTTTACAATGGAGTCTCCTTATGTGAAGGGTTACATACAGGAGACTCTTTTTTCGGAAGAAGCACTTTCCTCGGCGATGGAACCGTTTTCAGACCTTAAAGGAGTTGCGGTCTCATACAAAAGCGTCAAGGTGGAAAACAAAAACTGGAACGAGATATGGGAGTCTGGATTTTCTCCCATAATTATAGATGACCGTTTTTCCGTCAGAGCTCCTTTTCACAAGAATGTGCCGCATGCAGAATATGAACTTGTAATAGAACCGAAGATGGCATTCGGAACAGGCCATCATCAGACGACCCTGCTTATGGTAGGACTGATGCTTTTGGAGAAGAGTTTTTCCGGAAGCAGGGTTATGGACCTTGGTTGCGGTACGGGAATCCTTGCCATCCTTGCCGGAAAGATGGGAGCGGAACTTCCGGTTGAAGCAATAGATATTGATGACATAGCTGCGGCCTCGGCGGAGGAAAATGCGGCAGGCAACGGTGTTTCTCTGCATGTGCGGTGCGGCGATGCTTCTCTGATCAAAGGGGAAAAATATGATGTGCTGTTGGCGAACATCAACAGGAATATTCTTGTTAATGATATGGCTGTATATTCGTCGGCAGTCAGAACTGGTGGCAGGATGTTTCTGAGCGGATTCTATGAAAAGGATATGCCTGCTGTCGTGGACAGTGCCGTCGGCAACGGTTTCAGATATGTATGTCACGAAGTAAAGGACGAGTGGGTAGCAGTAAAGTTTGAAAAAAGGGATGATTAAGGCGGTTTTTCTGGATATTGACGGAACGATGGTGAGTTTCAGAACGCACAGGGTTCCGGATTCGGCAGCTTTTGCCGTACGCAGATTAAGGGAAAAAGGTATAAAGGTATATATATGTACGGGAAGACACATGCTCTTCATAGACAATCTTGGAGATCTGGAGTTTGACGGATATATCACTGTAAACGGAGGTTATTGTACGGATTCCTCCGGAAAGTGTGTCCATTCGAGAACCATACCTGTAGAGGATATTCTGAAAATGAAGGAGATCCTGGAATCAGGGAATGCTTTTCCGTGTACGGTGGTGCAGGAAAATGCCGCATTCGTGAATTTTGCTGACGGACGTCTTCATGAGGTGCTTTCCCTTATAAATCTTCCAGCTCCTCCTGAAAGACCTTTTTCCGACGCACTGATTTCTCCGGTTTATCAGATGATATGCGTGTTTGACGGAAAGACGGAAGAACAGGTGATAGCCAGGATGCCAGGTTGTGAGACTACAAGATGGCATCCGTATTTTGCTGATATAGTCCCGAAGGGAAGCAACAAGGCTGAAGGAATAAGGAAAATTATTACTCTGGAAGGGATATGCCCTGAAGAAATAATGGCAGTGGGGGACGGGGGAAACGACATTTCCATGCTCGATTTTGCAGGAGCCGGTGTCGCCATGGGTAATGCTGATGACGAGGTAAAGGCTCATGCTGACTATGTGACTGATACGGTTGACGAAGACGGCATATACAATGCAATGAAACATTACGGACTCTTGTCCTAATAAAATTTTTGTATTTATGAAAATGTTTTTATCTTTGCAGCCACGATTAAGGCGGGCATGGCGTAATTGGTAGCCGCGCCAGACTTAGGATCTGGTGCCGAGAGGCGTGGGGGTTCGAGTCCCTTTGCCCGCACGATATGGAACCGTCTCCCGAAGAGATGGTTTTTTTGTTTTGAAGTTTGTTTGAAAAATCATCATTATTGCAATATGAACGTTACACAGAAAAATCTAGATGATCTGACTCTTCAGTTGAATTTGCAGATCGCTAAAGAAGATTATGCGGACAAAAAAAGGAAAATCCTGAGCGATTACCGCAGAAAGGCCGACATCCGTGGATTCAGGAAAGGTATGGCCCCTATGTCTCTCATTGAAAAAATGCATGGCCCTGCAGCACTTGGAGAGGCTGTAAACACTTTAATTTCCGAAGGCCTTACAAATTATATCAGGGACAACAAGATCGATATAATAGGCGAGCCTCTTCCTGATGAAAAGGACCAGAAACCTGTAGACTGGGAAAATGACGAGACTTTCGAATTTGTTTTCGATATCGCTCTTGCACCTGTAATTGATCTTACTATCGATGACAAGGATCAGATTGTGCTTTACAATGTTCCCGTTACCGATCAGGCAAGGAACGAGTATCGTTCTAATCTGCTTCGCCAGTACGGAAAACTCGAAGTCTGCGACACAATCAAGGATGAAGATTTCATAATCGTGGATCTGGAACAGGCTGACATGAAAATAGAAGGTGCCTATGTTACATTGAGAACCATCGAAGACCAGGCTGTTAAGGACATGTTCCTCGGCAAAAAGGCAGGTGATTCATTCGATATAAATGTTAACGAGGCGTTCAGGAATGAAACGGACAGGGCTTCCCTCCTCAGGGTCAAGAAAGAGGAGCTTGCATCCATTGATCCGATGTTCAAACTTACTGTCAAGGAAGTGAAGAATTTCGTGGAAGCCGAGGCCAACCAGGAAACTTTCGACAAGATTTTCGGCAAGGATGCTGTTAAATCCGAAGAGGAATTCTCTGCCAGGATTGATGAAAGACTTGCTTCGGAATACAGGCAGGAAGTTGATTACAGGTTCATGCTTGATGCAAGGGAATATCTGATTGAGAAGGCTGCGATAAAACTGCCTGAGGATTTCCTCAAGAGATGGCTTTATACAATCAATGAGGGCAAGTTTACAATGGAAGACATAGAAAAGGACTTCCATCTGTTCCTTAAGGATTTCCGTTGGCAGCTCATACGTCAGTATATAATGAAGAAACAGAACCTTGAAGTGACCAAGGAAGACATGATGGCACAGGCAAGGAATGTTGCGGCATACCAATTCGCAATGTACGGTCTGCCTAATGTTCCGGAAGAGCATCTGAACCAGTATGTGGAATCACTGCTCAAGAACGAACAGGAAGCGAGAAGAATCTATGAAAAGGTTGAAGACGACAAGACAGTGGCTTACATACGTTCTGCTGTCAGCACGAAACTGACCGACATAACCATAGAGGATCTCCATAAGCTTACGAACTAAAAAATAAATTTCGTATATTTGAAGCCGGTGTCTGTCGTATGTCGCGATGGCACCGGCTTTAATGTCTATAACATGCAAACGATGAACAACAGTGAATTTGAAAAATATGCGGTAAGGCATCTCGGAATAAGCAGTCTGTCGCTGCACAGGTACAACTCCATGTGTGCCGGTTATATCAACCCTACGATTATAGAGGAAAGGCAGCTGAACGTTGCGGCAATGGATGTGTTTTCCAGACTGATGATGGACAGGATAATATTTCTCGGAGTACCGATTACAGATGATGTGGCGAACATTGTCCAGGCTCAGTTGCTGTTTCTGGATTCTACAGATTCAAAATCCGATATACAGCTTTACATAAACTCTCCCGGAGGCTCCGTTTATGCCGGTCTTGGCATATATGACACCATGCAGCTTGTGAAGTCCGATGTCGCTACAATATGTACCGGTATGGCGGCTTCCATGGCGGCGGTTCTTCTGACTGCCGGCCAAGCAGGCAAGAGGTCGGCACTTCCTCATTCCAGGGTAATGATTCACCAGCCTATGGGCGGTGCTGAAGGACAGGCTTCCGATATAGTGATAACTGCACGTGAGATTGCAAAACTGAAAAAGGAGCTTTATGAGATAATATCCATGCATTCCGGAAAATCAGTGAAACAGATAGAAAAGGATGCTGACAGGGACTACTGGATGACAGCTCCGGAAGCATTGAATTACGGAATGATAGATGAGATATTGAAGAAAGCTGCAAAAACGGAGGAGTAGGAATGGATGATCTGAAAGATTTCTGCTGTCTTTGCGGAAGGGATGCATCACAGGTCCCTCTTCTGATAAGGGGTGAGTATTCCGCCATATGCAGCGAGTGTGCACAGAGGGCATACGAATATTCTCTTGAGTTCATGGACAAGAAAAAGGCGAAGAACAAGGAAACCTTTGCATCGATGAGGCTCCTCAAGCCTGCGGAAATAACCGCACGTCTTGATGAATATGTGATAGGTCAGGAGGAAGCCAAGAAATTTTTGTCTGTCGCGGTATACAATCATTATAAACGTATCAATTTCGATGCTAACGACGAACTTGAAATAGAAAAGTCGAATATTCTTCTTGTCGGACGTACCGGTACCGGAAAGACATTGCTTGCCAAAACCATAGCGAAGATGCTCAATGTACCGTTCGCGATTGTGGATGCAACCGTGTTGACGGAAGCCGGCTATGTCGGTGAAGATGTTGAATCTATACTTACAAGACTGTTGCAGGAAGCAGACTATGATGTAGACCTGGCTCAGCGCGGCATAGTTTTCATAGACGAAATAGACAAGATCGCACGCAAGAGCGACAATCCTTCCATTACGAGGGATGTTTCAGGGGAGGGTGTACAACAGGCAATGCTGAAGCTTCTGGAAGGCAGTATAGTCAATGTCCCGCCTAAGGGAGGACGCAAGCATCCGGAGCAGGCCATGGTTGCGGTGGATACGAAGAACATCCTTTTCATTTGCGGAGGTGCATTTGACGGAATAGAAAGAAAAATATCCCAGAGGCTCAATACCCAGGTTGTAGGTTATGGAGTGAGCAACAGAACCGCTGCCATAGATAAGGAGAACCTGCTCCAGTATATTACGCCGCAGGATCTTAAGTCTTTCGGCCTTATTCCGGAGATAATCGGACGTCTTCCTGTGATTACGTATCTTAGGCCTCTTGACAGGGCGGCATTGAGATCCATCCTTACCCAGCCGAAGAATGCCCTTATAAAACAGTATGTAAAGCTGTTTGAGATAGACGGGGTTAAACTGGTCATAGAGGATAACGTGCTGGATTATATAGTGGATACGGCTATTAAATTCAGCCTTGGAGCGAGGGGACTTCGTTCAATCTGCGAGGCAATAATGCTTGATGCTATGTATGATACTCCGTCTTCAGGCAGGAAAAAGCTTGTGATAGACCTGGAGTATGCAAAAGAGAAGGTGGACAAGTTTACGGGAACCCTTACTGAGTGACCGCGGCTGTCCTGAAATGTTATGGTATTTATTAACTACTAAATAAATGTTTGATATGAAAGATTATATTCAGGAACACAAGGAGAGATTCCTTTCAGAACTTTTCGAATTGCTCAGAATTCCTTCCATAAGTTCTTCTTCGGAACATAAGCAGGACATGTACAGATGTGCAGAAAAACTTGTCCAGCTGCTCAAGGAGGCGGGAGCGGACAGGGCGGACGTGTATGAGACTACCGGTCATCCCGTGGTTTTCGGAGAAAAGATAATAGATCCTTCCAAACCGACCGTATTGGTTTACGGACACTATGACGTGCAGCCTGTTGACCCTATCGAATTATGGAAATCCGCTCCGTTCGAACCTGAAATAAGGGATGGCGCAATCTATGCGAGAGGCGCAAACGATGACAAGGGGCAGTTGTTCATGCATATCAAGGCATTTGAATTTCTCTGCAGGACAGGTGCTCTCAAGCACAATGTGAAATTTATTTTCGAAGGCGAAGAGGAAATAGGTTCTCCAAGCCTTGCGAAATGGGCAAGGGAACATAAGGATATGTTGAAAGCAGACGATATCCTTGTTTCCGACACCACTATGATTGACGAAAAGGTGCCTTCTATCAATTGTGGCATGAGAGGTCTGGCTTATCTCGAAGTTGAGGTCACCGGTCCGAACAAGGATCTTCATTCAGGACATTATGGCGGGGCCGTGGTGAACCCTATCAATGCCCTTTGCGACATGATAAGCTCCCTGATTGATGAAAAGGGCCGCATTACCGTGAAAGGTTTTTATGACGATGTAGTGGAACTCAGCGCTGAAGACAGGGCCATGCTTGCAAAGGCTCCTTTCGATATAGAGGAGTACAAGCATTTTCTTGACATAGACGACGTGAACGGAGAGGAAGGCTACTCTACTCCTGAAAGGACAGGAATACGTCCTTGTCTTGACGTGAACGGTATATGGGGCGGATTTACCGGAGAAGGTGCCAAGACCGTGCTTCCTTCAAAGGCTCATGCTAAGATTTCCATGAGACTCGTACCTAATCAGAACTGTGACAGGATTGCCGAACTTTTCGCAGAACATTTCAAGTCTATTGCTCCTAAAGGTGTCCGCGTGAAGGTGATTCCTCATCATGGAGGCAACGGATTCCTTACTCCTATTTCATCGAATGTGTACAAGGCTGCCGCACGTGCAATAGGCGAGGTTTACGGTATCGAGCCTGTTCCGAACAGGGGCGGAGGAAGTATTCCTATTCTTGCGGATCTTCAGCAGATTCTGGAAATCAATCCTCTGCTTATGGGATTCGGACTGGAAAGGGATACGATACATTCCCCTAACGAAAGCTACCTGTTGTCGCAGCTTTTCAAAGGGATGGAATCCATAGCCCTTTTCTATAAATATTATTAGAAGTCATGAATTATCAGGATTTATATAATCAGATAAAGAAGAAAGGCAGTTTCCTGTGTGTGGGACTCGATTCGGATCCCACACTCTTTCCTGCCCACCTGCAGGGGATGGAAGATTCCATCTTCAAATTCAACAGGGCGATAGTGGATGCCACTGCGGAATATGCCGTAGCATACAAACCGAATCTTGCATTCTATGAAGCAGAAGGGTCTGACGGTGTCAGGCAGCTGGAGATGACCGTCGACTATATAAAGAGCAGGTATCCTGAAATCTTCATAATAGCGGATGCGAAAAGAGGTGACATAGGCAATACCGCGCAGAGATATGCCAGGTCGCTTTTCGAGAAGATGTCATTCGATGCTGCGACTCTGGCTCCGTATATGGGACGTGACAGCGTGGATCCGTTCATGAAGTACGAAGGCAAATGGTCTGTAGTGCTGGCGCTGACTTCCAACAAATCTGCCGTCGATTTCGAGACGCTTAAACTTGAAGGAGGAATGCCTCTTTATGAAAAGGTCATTCGCGAAACCATGCAGTGGGGCTCGGTAGACAATACAATGTTTGTTGTAGGAGCTACCCGTCCTGAAATGCTGGCTGAAATAAGAAAGTTCTGTCCGGACCATTTCTTCCTTGTGCCTGGTGTCGGTGCACAGGGCGGTACGGTTGAGGAGGTTGCAAAATACGGACTGAACAGCCGTTGCGGACTGCTTGTCAATTCTTCAAGAGGAATAATCTTTGCCGACAATACTGAACGCTTTGCAGAGGTAGCAGGCGAAAAGGCACGCGAGATGGCGGAAAAGATGAAGGTTTATCTCTAACGGATGGCTTTTGTTTTCCGGCACATGTTTGAAGGCTGCATCGTTAATGTTAATTAAGGTGTAGCCTTTTTCGATTTATTTTCCATATGAGCATGAGTCGTGGCTTTACCTAATACATCGACGTGCTGAAGGCTCTCTGAGGCATGTTGCGATTTTGAGGCCAAATCGAGTGTGTAATTGGCGTTGTACTGAACTATCTGAAAATGAACTGATTGCCGCGGAGAGTTCTTGCGGACTCACCTGGATTTCGGGCGTTTTTCGGGTGAGTCTGCAAGTCTGATTTTTATATATTATTGATAATCAGGGAGATACTGCGAAGCCGCAGACAGACTCGCCAGCCGTCGCGGAAGAAAAATACAACCAATCCCCGCCAGAGGAAAGTCAGGTGTGGAATGTGAGCCGGAGAATATGAGTCTGTAAGCCTGGAAGTGCGTATGAATGCATAAGGGGAGGCAAAAAGTGTCAGTCGTATCTCTATTCGGCAGAGGATGTTGCACCGCTGCTTCTTTCCCTTTCCTCTTTCATGAATCTCCGAAGTTCTTCAATCATGAATTCCTGTTTGCGGCGTTTGCTCCAGAAAAATTTTCTGAAAAGTTCCCTGAACGTGTTGAATTCATCCTGGTATACGATACCTATTCCCTGACGTTGGCTGTCGTCCAGATAGTTTGAGTACTGGTCGGCGGAGTGGGAGAATATGTTCAGACGGAGTTTTCCCTGTTTTTCCAGTTTGATTTCTATGTCGATGTCGCCTACTACGCTGTTTGATTTTTCATATTGTCCGTTTCCTATGTTTCCGTTTACAATCACGCGGTTGTTGAACAGTTGGGTTGAGATTGCCACATCGAACATGTCCTGACCTTTTTCTTCTCCAGGCTGATAGTTGAATCCGAGGTCTATAGGGATATCAAGTTGTCTGAATACGTTGTTAAGCTGGTTCGAAAGTATTTCGCTGGCATTCGAGTAGAGCAGGGAAGAGTTGTTCACAATACCTGACTGTTCGTCCGGGACAAAGTCTCCTGACACGATTACCGATACGAACTGTTTCTGTATTTTGTCGTCTGAACTGAGTGCACTTTCAACACGGCCTTTCGTAGTAGGTTCAAGGTCAGGTATGTCTATGTTGAATTTCAGTTCAGGATTCATCAGGGCTCCGGTCATGTTTATTTCGCAGTCGACGTTCCTGCGTCCCGATACGGAACTGTTGTCGGATATGAGAGTCCCTATGGAAGCCTTGGTCCTGTAGGCCGCAGTTATGTTCAGCTGGGTGTTCATTATGTCACCGTTGAAGTTTATCTGTCCTCCCTGCTGTATGGTGAAATCCCTCGATGCCAGACCGAGCAGGACGAACTTGTAGTTTCCGCGATCGATGTTATAGTCTCCGAACATGTTGAATATATCCCTTCTGGGGTCGATATTCATTGTTATCTGTCCGGTGCCGTTTGTTTTAAGTATATCTCCGAGCGACTTGTTTATTTCTATTTGAATTTCGGCCTGCGGATTTACGTTCAACTGGGCATTCACTACCAGATTTGACTGCGATTCGGTTTTGCGCGGTTCATCCTTCTTTTCTGCGGCAGGGTGTTCGGATTTTCCGTTCACGAATGTAAGAAGGTCGGATCTGTTGGCTTCAGCCGCTGAAGACAGAGGTATGTGTATGGATGTCTTAGGCCCTGTAGTCACATTTATGTCAAGCGTCATTTCGTTGATGCTTCCTTTTATTCCTACCATTCCTGTGCCGTAGGCGGTACCATAGAAGGAAGAGTTGTCTTTTTCTGATGTGCCGAGGCAGTGCATGTTGCTGAAATTGATCCTGGTATCGAGCCTGATATCCCTGAAGAAATCGAATGTTATTCCTCCGTTTACAGTACCGCTGTTGTTTTGAGAGTCAAGCAATGTTATATTGTTGAAAGTAACTCCTTTTTCGCTTATCTGGAACGGCCCGTCAAGAGTGTACGGCACTTTTGTAAAGTCAAGTACGAAAGACAGGTCGTTTATCTTGCCGTTGCTGCATCTTGTCCTTAGTTCCGAAAACGGTCCATCCAAGGATATTTCTCCTGATATGCTTCCTTCCACATCGGTTACGACAGATGCCAGAAACGGATTGAAATAGGCTGCGGACAGTGAGTCCAGGTTCGCCGTCATGTTTATGTTTTTTGACGACGGAGTATAGTGGCCCGTGGCCAGAAGCGGCCTCTTCCCGTCTATGATATTGGTTGCTCCCAGATCGAATCTGTTGTCCTGTGTATTCCATTTGCTTCTTATTTCAAGATATCCTACAGGCTCTCCTGCTACATATACGGAGTCGCCTTTCAGATTCAGGGCTATTTTCGGTTCGTTTTTCAGTTCACTCAAACAGGCTTTGCCTGTCATTCTGCCTTTTATGTTCAGTGACGGGGACAGGAACAGATTGAGCAGTGACATGTCGAACTGGTCAAGTGTAAGGTTGAGTGTGTCCTGACCAGAACCGGATAATGATCCGTCTATGTTGAGTTTCTGGAGTCGGTTCATGATAGAGAAATTATCGACCGTTATCCGCTCTTTCGAGTATGATATTCCGGATTCCGGTATTTCCCATCTGCTTCCTCTCAGCAACAGATCGGACTTCATTATTTTTGCCTTTATCAGCTTCATGTTTGAAACGGAATCCTTTTCAAATCCCGTGGACATGCTTATTTCAGCCCCGTATCCGCTGTCATAAGCCTTTTTCCCGCTTCCGTCGTTCTTGAACGAGAACTGCAGGTCCACAGTATTGTCGTGTATTTCCGAGTAGAGACTGCTGTTCATCAGAGGAATATTGTTTATACTGATTTCTTTTCCTGAAAATCCCAATCTGAGTATTGAGTCCAAAGATGCTTTGGTGTTTATTCCTGATAAAGCTATATTGTTGAATTTCAGTTCTTCACATTCCAAAGATACTGTGGACAGCGAATCTTTTTCCGACATGTTCACGCAGATGTGGCTCCCCTCGGATATGCCTGCGTCCAGATTGAGAGCTCCGAATACATTTTCCGTGTTCAGTACGGTTATATCCAGTTTGTATCTGTTTTTCAACGAATCGTCGATATCCGTGTTTTCGCCCATTCTGCCGAATATTGTAGGAAGTGTCCCGTTCAGAAACCTGTTGTTGAACTCCTTGATGAAACGGGAGAGCGGAGCCGTTGCCGTATAGGATATTTCTATGAAAGGGGCATACAGTATGCTGTTGAATTTCTCCCCTCCGCTGTTAACTGCCGAATATTCTATGGGCCCGAGTGAATATTTCCCGTTTTCATTGGTATAATCCAGGTCGGATATACTTATGCTTCCGATGATGTCGCCTTCTTCCGTGCTGGAAAAATTGGAAAGAATTTTGCCGTTTACTACGGATATGGAATCCTTGCCGTTGATTTTAAGTGCGGCCAGGTCGGCTTTTGCTATATCGGCATAGAAGTCGAATCTGGCATCGTTGTTTTTGTCAGGAAGCATGAAATCTCCTTCAAGGGACAGCCTCAGATTCCTGTCGCTGCTGGTTATTTTTCCGGATATGTTTCCTTCTGACATTTTTCCGCTGGCGGCTATATCGGAATATCTGTACCCGTTGAAATCCATTCTTCCGATATGCAGGCTTCTTAGGTTGGCCGACATGCCGTTTTTCAATCTGCCGTTGAAGTTGGCATACAGGTCGGCGTTCATTGTCAGATATCCGAGTTTACCGTTGTTCAGTATCTTCCCGAGATTTACACCATCCGTCGACACTTTTCCGTCAAGTACGAGCCCTTTTCCGCGGTCGGAAAAATCTACGTTAATGTCGGTGCGTGCAATGCCTGTGCCTGAAGAGATATATCCGTTGACTATGAAGTCGTTCAGGCTTCCATATACGTTTCCTGTGAATCCGTATACGGAGAACATGTCCGTAACCGGAGGTTTCCGCTCTTTTCCGTCACTGGAGGAAAAGGCTGAGATTATTTCGGATATGTCAGCTGCCGTGAAAGTTGAGTTGCTTATGGATATGTCCGCGTCTGTATTGTCCATTTCAGGCAGACCGCTTATGGCGGCATCTATTGTGAATGTGGTGAACCCGCTTTGCATGGTTGCTACAAGATTCTCTGTTCTGAAGTCCCTTACATATCCTTCAACCTTTCCGTTTAGATTCAGAATCAGTCCGCATTCCCTGAGTGAAGGGACTATTTTGCCTATAGTCCTGAAATCAAGCAGGGTGTTGTTGAAATCTGCTTCAAGTTTAACGGAATCGGTAAAATTCGAGAATGCTCTGGAATTTTCAAATTTCATGGCGTATCTGCCTGCCCTTATATGGGAAAATTCGTCGTTTAGTATGAGATTGTCGATTCTTGCTTCTTTGGCGCATACCATGACATTTCCAGAGAGCTCGCTTATTTTCATTCCGCTTATGTCTTCGGCAGCAAGGTGTCTGATGGAAGCCCTCAAGGTATCTCCGGCTATCGATATGTCTTTTATGGATATTCCTATGTCTTTCAGCTTGAGATTACTGAAATCGATATGGTATCCGTCCTCAGCCATGTATTTAGGATTGAGCTTGTTTATCAGGCTGAATCGGAAGTCGTCAAGCCTTACTTCCTTTACATTGATTTGCGGTATGCCTCCATCTTTCTTTTTCTCCTTTTTTCCGCTTCCGAAAATCCTGTCAAGATTTGTCCCGTTTTCTTCGCTTACGAGATTGAATTCACCTTCTTCCAGAATGACTCGGTTGAGTCTGATCTTCATCGCAAGAAGGTCGGAGGTCTTGAGCGAGACGTAGACTGTGTTGCATGCAAGAAGAGTGTCACTGTCTCCGAGCGGAGTCGGGGATACAATCGAAACTTCTTTAGCGACAAGTTTGTTGAAAAAACTGAAATAGACCTTGTCTATATTGACTTCCGCATTCATAGTCCTTGAAAGGTATGAGGCCGCTTTGCCGGCAGTATAAGTTTGCATGGCCGGTATCTGCATGACAATCAGCAAAATTGCCGGTACGATTATTATCGTTGCCAGAGTAAGCAGGACTATTTTTTTCAGAAGTTTTATGGCTTTGTCTTTTTTAGTGGATTACATCCTACAAATTTACAGAAAAACGCTGGAATAATCAACCGAAATCGGAATAATAGTGCATTTAAAACTGACCATTAACGCATTACGCTGAAAACCTCGGAAATACGGGAAATAGCA
>CASFPH010000031.1 GCA_949296645.1 uncultured Bacteroidales bacterium | reverse complement strand
CAAAGATAAATTCAAATCGGTTGACTCAAAAAACCTTTATAACTATCTAATCTTCAATATTTTCAAAGAACTTTTATGATTTTTTAGTGGACACTAATGAATTATGATAATGCTTATAGCATCGTGTGTAGGAGAGGAGAAGTTGACAGGAGATTATGAATATGACGGACCTGTACCGCCCATAGAGAAAGGAGACACTGAAGCCCAGAATCTGTGCTTTGAATTTTACGAAAAGTACGGGCTGAATGTCTATTATACCTTGAGCGAAGACGAAGCCTTGCGTACGGAACTGGGAGAAACACAGACAAACCCTATCATTTACAATAACCCGGATGCACTTCCTATGCAGTTGCCGGATGAAAATGCAGCGCTTTCACTGTTGAAAATCATGAAATCCCTTTACGGAATAATGCCGGAAAAAGTCATTGAAAGCACGATGTACAAAAGGCAGGTTCTTGTAAAAGTCAATCCGGCTGCAAACAGATCATATAATACAGATAATGAAAAGTATTACATGAATTACTATTCCGAAGACATGATAGGTGTACTGTATTATGGGGATTTGGATGAAACGATTTCTGTCAATGCGGAGGACAGAAAATATTGCGTTCTGCAGAACATCATATACGGTATAATCAACAAGTACTATAAGAGGATTACAGTACCCGAAGGATTCACAGAAATATCAGCAGGCTATTATAAAAACGAAGAAGGGCCTGACGGCCAGAATACTTATCTGTGTTTCGATTATGATCCTGCAGACGGCCTTAGCAAATACAACATCATAAAAGGATACGAATACGGATTTGTTCTGCCAGAAGGTGCAAGCTGCAGTACTGTCGAATATAACGACAAAGACCTCGCTTCATATGCAATCTGGGCCATTTCAACTCCTGCTGCTGAAATAGAGGATGTTCTCGGTTCATACCAGAGGGTAAAGGCCAAGTATCAGATTGCGGAGGAATTTTTTATGGAAAATTATGGAATTGATTTTACAGTTTTAAATAAGGAGTACAGTAAATTATGAGAAGATTATTTATATGCATGCTCGGCATTTTATATACCGGCATGGCCTTTTCCCAAGACATCAGCTTCAAGAGCCTTAATTTGAGAAATATCATTGGCTCCGATGTTCCTGGGGCTTCCGGAATTGATGATTTCAAACTGCTCTCGGTAGAAAACGGAGAGATCATATCCATAGGAAAAGCGGGCAATGCCTATCCGCTTTTGTTCGACTGGAACAGAGACGGTCTGAAAGACCTGCTTGTAGGTGACTTCGGAGGAGGGAAGCTGTCGAATATCCGTGTTTATCTCAATAAAGGGACGGCAAACTCTCCAGTATGGTCTTCCGAATGGTTTTATGCGGAAGATACAGAAGGGAAACGTCTCTTCATAATGGGCAGCTGATGCCTCGGATTTTATCCACAGGTTGTGGATTTGAACAATGACGGCTGCGATGATATCGCAGGCGGCTCATATGATGGGGAAATACGTTGGTACAAAGGCTCCGAAAAAGGTTTTCTGCCATCAGAAATCATAAAGCAGGACATGGACTTTTCCACTGGGAATTTTGACGAATACATGTTCACGAATCCGACATTCGGGGACTATAACGGAGACGGACTTATGGATATTTTCATGGGCGGGAATTTAGGTATCCGTGTAGCACTTAATGTCGGTACGAAAGAGTGCCCTGAATTCGGGAAACGCGAGGCTCTGTTGAGGGAAGACGGGCTTCCTGTCACATCCATCCTTTATGATGACAAAATGATTGAAAAGGTAAAAAATGCCAAGGACACTAATAAGATAGTCGGTCTTTCACCATATTCATCTTTTGTCCTGTTCATCGACTGGGACAATGACGGTACAGGAGACCTGTTGGTTTCGCCTAACTACATGTACGATAAGGCACAGCCTGTGCTCTTTTACAAAGGCAAGGAAACAGCTGACGGTCTGAGGTTCTCAAACAATCCCGTATCGCTTATAGTTTCCGAAGACGGTAAAAAAGCATTACCGGGATGGGAGGTGATTCCTCATGTCTGCGACTATAACGGAGACGGTATTAAGGACTTGCTTTTGGGGTTGTCTTTAAGGTACGACAAAGCCAATTCACTTTTCAATGAGTATGAGAATTACGAGTACCATTTCTCCCCGCGAGGAAAGGAAAAAATAAAAAAATCCCTTTCATTTTACAGCAAATACCATGGAGATCAGGAAAAAATAGCACAGGCAGAAGCCAATCTTGAAATGGAATACTATATAGGGCCTGAAATAGAGAATGTACCTGAATACATTTCTATCGGCTGCATAGCAATAATTTATGGAAAAAAATAATTATGGAGTTCACAATATGAAAAACTTTTTTATAACAATTGTATCGGCATTATTGATGTTTTCATGTTCGCAGAAAGGATACCGTCTGGAATTTGAAATCATTGACAGCAAAGGAATTTTCAATGATGCTTCGCTTTTTATTGAAAGATACGGCAAATCAGGAGCCGGAATTATCGGAAGAACGGATTTCAAGGACGGAAAATGTATTTTGATAGGAGACACCTATCCAAGCAAAGTCTATGTCAATATTGAAACCAATGAAAAAGATGGCGGAGAGGTGAAAAAAAGTTGCAGATTTCCGTTGTTTTTGGAAAATTCCGAAATATCCGTAAAAATAAATATTGATGAGGCGGATCTGCTATACGGCGCCTTTTACAGTACCAAGCCTGTGATTGAAGGTTCGGAATCGCAGAAAGAATTCGATGAATTCCAAAGCAACATAATGGAATATCTGGACAAAGCGAAAGAGCTCAGAAACCGATACCTTGACGTTTACCAGAAACATTCACGAACAGGCGATGCGGATATGGAGGAATCAATCCGACTGGCTAATTCAATAAACGATGTAAATGCCAGATTATTGTCTTTTAGAGAGAAGTTCATACTGGCAAATCCTTCAAGCGTAGTTGCACTTGAGATCTTCAATGAGATGGTGACCGGGCTCACTGTAAAAAACACTTCCGCAGCCTTGGACAAGATGAAAAATGCTCTTGCAGAATATTGGGCAGGAAATGAACGGTTCGAATGGACTTCGGAGTGCTGCGAAAAAGCGAAACTTGTTGCAATAGGTGAAAAATATCCGGACATTGAACTTCTTGACAAAAACGGGAAAACAGTCAAACTTTCAACCTATGTACCTGAAGGAAAATTCGTCCTATTGGAGTTCTGGGCCAGCTGGTGCGGACCATGCAGAGGTGAAATACCACATCTGAAAAAGGTATATGAAAAATATGCCGGAAAGGACTTTGAAATAATAAGCATATCTATTGACGAAAATGATCAGGACTGGTTCAAAGCCCTGAACGAAGAGAATATGAACTGGAAGCAGTTGAGGGACAGCGGAGGATTTGAAGGTGTATCCGCAGATATATACGGCGTACATGGAGTACCCCACTGCCTGCTCCTTGACAGAAACGGCATAATAACGGAGTCTGACTGCAGAGGCGCTTTTCTTGATGCATCCCTTGAGAAGAAAATATGATTCTGTTTTAATTGAATGATTCGTATAAAAGCTGATATTTTTATGTAACTTCGTTTTGTTTTTAACAAATCATTCAAATGAAAAAAATCTTGACACTATCGGTATGCGCGGCCATGGCAGGCCTGGCGTGTACAGGAAGCGGTTCTGCAGAGGCGGAACTGCCCGTGAAGGTGAAAGAGCTGAAACCCGTGTCGATAGCAGGTGCGGTCCAGCTCGGTTCTCCTGAGATTCT
The DNA here is from genome assembly GCA_949296645.1 of uncultured Bacteroidales bacterium. Lineage (GTDB taxonomy): Bacteria > Bacteroidota > Bacteroidia > Bacteroidales > UBA932 > CALUPD01. Next base: position 21,990 of record CASFPH010000031.1, on the reverse strand, counting down.
GACTGATGACAAAGGCGAGATGATCTTTGTCGAGAAGTTCGGTAAGGCTTATCCGGCCCTTTATGATTGGGACAATGACGGACTGAAGGATTTGCTTGTAGGTGAATTCGGTGGAGGGGAGCAGGCCAATATCAAGGTCTACAGGAATGTGGGAACCGCCGAAAATCCGAAATTCTCTTCCGAATGGTTCTATGCGACCGACAAAACCGGAAAAAATCTCAATGTCTACGGCAGTTGATGCCTTGGCTTTTATCCACAGGTTGTGGATATCGACGGAGACGGAAGACTGGATATAGTCGGCGGCTCCTACATGGGAAATATAACATATTACAAAGGTACTGAGAACGGTTTCGAACCTTCGGTAGAAATAAAACAGACGCTTGATCTTGAAGATACGAAGATCTTTATGGATATCCTGTTTGCGGATGCGACATTCGGAGACTTTAACGGAGACGGACTTCTGGATGCCTTTTATGGAGGGTGGTTCGGACCAAGAGTAGCCATAAATGAAGGAACTGCTGCAAAACCGGTTTACGGGAAGAGGCTACCTCTTATGAGAACTGATGGCAAACAGGTTGCAAATGTGCATTATACGCCTGAAATGGAGAAAAAATTCGAAGAGGCATCGGCCAAAGGAGAGTTGGCAGGCGGCATGATGGTATTCCATACCTATGTGCTTTTTACAGACTGGGATAACGATGGAGTAGGGGACCTCCTTACCACCCAGATGTATTCTTCGACAGGTGACCCGGCCCTGTTCTTTCATAAAGGTGTCAAGACTGAAAGCGGGTTGAGGTTCGAGGAACCGGTCGATCTGCTGGTAACTGCGGATGGTTCCAAGGCTCTCCCTGGAAGCGAGGTGGTGCCGTTCATATGTGATTTCAACAATGATGGCGTTACGGACATGCTTCTCGGCGTATCTGTCAAATATGACAAGGCCAATGGAATATATAATGACTATTTGAATTCGAATTATTCAGATACCCCTGAATTGAAGAAAAAGCAGGGTGAGGTAATAGAGGTTTATCGCACCATGCAGCAGGACACCACAATGACTCAGGAAATGCTTGATGCTAAGATTGAGGAGATAAATCAAAAGTATTATGTAGGCCCTGAGGTTGAAAAGACACCTGTGATGACGGATCGCGGTATAGTCCTGTTGGTGAAAGGTAAAAAATAAGTGCTGGAAACAGTATGATTTTAAATTTTGAGGCCCGTCGTAATTTGCGACAGGCCTCATTTATATCATACGATTGTAAGGCGTATTCCGGATTCCCGAATCTGTTCCGCGATTTTTTCCGGTAAGCCGGAATCCGTTATGATATGGTCTACAGCGTCGATATCGCATATTTTGCTGAATCCCCTGCGTCCGAACTTTGAAGAATCCGCCAGAACGATTGTTTTCATCGATGCCTTTATCATGGCTTTATTTAAACATGCCTCCATGAGGTTGGTGGTGGTAAGTCCATGCTCCATATCTATTCCGTCCACGCCAAGAAACAGCTTGCTGCAACTGAAATTCTCAAGCATGCGTATCGCATATTCACTGACTACGGATGCGGAAGTATGCCTTACTGTGCCTCCAAGCTGAATTATCTCCACGTCCGGTTTGTCAAGCAGTTCGCCTGCAACGTTCATGGCAGAGGTTATTACCGTAAGTTTGGTGTTGGAGGGGATTGATTTTGCCATCGAGCAGACAGTGCTCCCTGATGCTATTATTATTGCATCTCCCGGACTGATCAGTTCCGCGGCTTTCTTTCCTATTCTCTCCTTCTCTTCGGGATGGATATTCTTTTTTTCCTGCACGTGGCGTGTGGAGATGTAGGGATCTCCAAGAATAGCGCCTCCATGAGTCCTGTAAAGCAGTTTCTTTTCTTCAAGAATATCAAGGTCTTTCCTTATCGTTACTGAAGATACTTTCAGAATTCTGCTCAGGTCGCTTACTTCGATCGAACCGTTTTTCTGAAGGGCCTCCAATATGAATCTATGTCGTTCAGATGATTTCATCATATGGGCGTAATGTGATTATTTTGTCAGCAATACAGCAGTGGTGCAGTCAGTCCCGCAAGAATCGCACCGGAAACAGGTCCGACTACAGGAATCCAACTGTATCCCCATTCAGCATCACTTTTCCTGTTAGAAACAAAAATGGTGAATATGGCTCTTGGGGACAGATCCCTTGCCGGATTGATCGCGTATCCGGTCGTTCCTCCGAGCGACATGCCGATTGCCACGATGAGCATTGTTACAGGGAACGCTCCTACGGCACCCATGCCTGTTTCTGGTGTATTGCATGGTGCGGAAAGGGCGATTATTATAAAAGTTAGGATGAATGTTCCGAGAAATTCGCAGAAAAAGTTCCTAGGCTTGTCCATTATGGCCGGAGAAGTGCAGAATGCGGATAGTTTTGTCCGGACATCATCTGTTGCGTCGAAGTGGTCCTTATAGAAAATGTATACCAGCAGACTTCCTAAAGCGCCGCCAAGCATCTGCGCTATGATGTATGGCAGTACTGTATTCCACTGGAAGCTTCCTGCAACAGCCAGGCCTACGGTCAGGGCCGGATTAAGATGTGCTCCCGAATATGGCCCCGAAATGAAGACCCCGAGCATAACGGCCAGCCCCCATGCTATGATAATGACTGCCCATCCGCCGTTTTCTCCTTTCGATTTTTTCAGTACGCTGGAAGCGACTACACCGTTTCCGAAGAGGACAAGCACTGCTGTGCCTATGAATTCAAATATGCATTTTGTAAAGAGTGTTACTTCCATAGCCGTGCAATTTAATTGTTATGTGATTGCCTAAATATTTGTAGTATAATTGCTTAATGTGCGTTTCACGGCATCGTTCCAGCCGCGGATGGCTTCGGATATGCTTTTTTCGTCTCCCGAAGGATCGAATGTCCTGTCAACCTTCCATTGTTTTTGATATCTTCTATCCCTGCCCAATAGCCTGTTGCCAGTCCGGCAAGATATGCGGCACCGAGGGCTGTAGTTTCAACTACTTCCGGCCTTATTACCCTTGTTCTCAAAATGTCTGCCTGGAATTGAAGCAGAAGATTGTTGCGGGATGCCCCTCCGTCAACTTTCAGTTCTTTCAACGGAATTCCTGTATCAAGGGACATTGCATTCATGATGTCCATTGTCTGGAATGCTATACCTTCAAGGGCGGCCCTTGCGATATGTGCGGCGGTTGTTCCTCTGCTTATTCCGATAATCGAACCTCTTGCATGCTGGTCCCACCATGGCGCTCCAAGTCCGGTAAGCGCTGGAACGAAATAGACACCTCCTGAATCAGGTACGGATGACGCAAGTGCTTCTATTTCTCCCGATGACTTTATGAGTTCAAGCCCGTCTCTTATCCACTGTACTACCGAGCCGGCCACGAATATGCTGCCTTCAAGGGCGTATGTCGTCTTTTCTCCTATTTTCCACGCGATGGTGGTAATCAGGTTGTTCTTGGACAGTACCGGTTTGTCGCCGCTGTTCATCAGCAGGAAGCATCCGGTTCCGTAAGTATTTTTAACCATGCCCGGTTCAATGCACATCTGTCCGAAAAGTGCGGCCTGCTGGTCTCCTGCTATTCCGGCAATCGGAACTTTGTGTGCGAATATGGTCGTTTTCGTATGCCCGTAAATCTCGCTGGATGATTTTACTTCCGGCATCATGGATTCAGGTATTCCGAACAGGTCAAGCAACTCCTTGTCCCATTCAAGAGTGTTGATGTTGAACAACATGGTCCTTGATGCGTTGGTTACATCGGTTACATGTACTTCTCCCCTCGTAAGTCGCCATATAAGCCATGTATCAACGGTGCCGAACATCAGTTTTCCTTTTTCGGCGCGTACTCTTGCGCCTGGAACATTATCCAATATCCATTTTATTTTCGTCGCACTGAAGTAGGCATCTATGATGAGACCTGTCTTTTGCCTTATCATTTCGGTAAGTCCTTCCTTTTTCAGTTCGTCACAATAGTCTGACGTCCTTCTGTCCTGCCATACTATTGCATTGTATACCGGTTCTTCAGTCTCCGTATCCCATACTATCGTAGTTTCCCTCTGGTTTGTAATGCCTATTCCTGCTATGTTCAATCCGTTTATGTCCATGGCCGTTATCGCTTCGGCGATTACAGATGCCTGTGATGACCATATTTCATGAGGATCATGCTCAACCCATCCCGATTTCGGAAATATCTACCTGAATTCCTTTTGAGCTACTGAACATGCCGTTCCTATCTGGTCGAAGACAATTGCCCGGGAGCTGCTTGTTCCCTGGTCTAATGCTAATATGTACTGTTTCATGGTGGTATGGTGTTAATAGGATTTGCTGTTTATTGAAAATCAAGGTATTCCGCAATGATGCTTAGCGGATGTTCGCATTTCTTGGATGTGGACATCTCTATCTGCCATTTGCAGGTCTCGCAATCTGTAGCTACAATGTCTGCTCCCGAAGCCTCGATTTGTTTGAACAGTGATTCTCCGATTGCCTGGGACGCTTCGTAATATTCCTTTTTGAATCCGTATGTGCCGGCTATTCCGCAGCATTTTTCCTTTTCCAGCAGTTCTACGCCTATCCCAAGTGAATTCATTATTCTGACGAGTGCCATCCCAAGTTCGGGTGCATTGTAGTTAACGTTGCATCCGTGGAAGAACGCTACTTTTTCATTGTAGGTATCCTGGGAATCCTTTATCTTTCTGTACATGCTTTCAAATGTATGCGATGCATATTTGGGAAAGCTTCTCCTTTTGTCGACGCTTATGACAGTATCCATTATGGTCTTTACAGGCTTAAGACTCAGAGTGCCATTTACAACCGGCGCAAATGCCGAGGCTGCCCTTCCTACGATGTCGGTATTGGCAAGCATGATATCTCTCAGGGAAGGTTTCTTTTTGCTGTACCTGATTTTGGCAGACTGTATTATATCGCCTATCCTTACGTTTGACGGACATGCGACTTCACATCTTTTACAGTTCAGGCAATATTTAAGAGCCTCATCATAGAAGTCCTTTCTTTTGAGTCTCAGTCTTTCTCCGTCCGGGCCGGCCTGTTTAGGTCCGGGATAAAGAGGGTTTACCGCTGCTACAGGACAATATACTGTGCAGATCGTGCATTTGATGTATTGTTCGAAATTGTTTTCGCTTACACTGTTCTGCTGTGAGTTCATAATTCGTAGTTTTTTGAAATCATTTCTGCAGTACGGAGCGCGGTCAGTATTGAAACTCCTGCCCCGCATCCTTCCTTTATCGGATTGAATCCGTACAATCCGGCCCCTGTTACATAAAGATTGGAAATAATACCGCCGTCTTTCATGGCGTGGAGTTCCCTGTCGGTCCTGATACCGTAACTCTGATATTTGTGTTCTGCGAAAAAGTCCTTGTCATACCATTCCGATCTGTTTTTGTCATATACGGTGTCTATTCCGAGAACAGGTTCGTATATTCTGTCTGGGGATGCTATTATGCCCTTGCTGAAAAAACTTCCCGTGGACATCACGAAATTGCCGGCGATGAAGGGCACTTCCCCATGATTGACGGTACGGACTTCCAGAAGTCTTCCGTCCTGCAGTTTGCCTGAAACAACCGTGTCGCCCAGATAATAGTCGCCCCCAAGTTCCCTGAATCTTTTCTGCAATGCCTGCTGCGCGTGTATTCCTGGAATTGAAGGAGGCAGGGTAGGTACAAGGTATACCGGAAGCGGTACCTTCTTTCTTATTTTATCCAGTGCGTCATGCGACGAGAGTCCTGTTACGGCGGGGAGAAGCACTGCCTCGCATCCGGAAATGTTTCTGCAGATTTCTCCGGCTATAGTCTCTATGTTTTCATCCTTGTCGAATATCCTCGCGATGTTTACCGATCTCATTTCGCTAGGATTGTTCCTTCTTTCCTGGAATTCGGGCAGTGACAGTTCGTGACAAGTGCATTTTATGCCTTTCTTCGCAAATTCGTGCTTTATGAATTCGGGATAGAAATCGAGAAAGCCTTCTATGTTGAAAATCGCTATATTCTTCCACTCAAGGCTGCCCATCTTGTCGGAGGTGAGATAATTCTCGATTGAAAGCCATGTCGATTTCATTTTTCCCATGGGGGTCATGCGGTAATGATTGGCTCTGTTGTTGCCCGTTACCTTAAGCCCTGCACGCGACAGAAAGTCAGGAGCAGTTTCTGACAGACGTATGCAGTTTTCATGTCCCAATATTGAATAGGGATGTTCCGGTTTCATCTTCTCAAGTTCTGCAAAACTTTCCGACGGACTTGTGACAGGAGTCCCGTCGGGCAACATGTTCAGCAGGTCGAATGAACCTGACGAAAAGTGTATAGCACTTTGACCGAGTGATATTATTGCACACTTTATGCCTTTTTCTTCAAGGCTGATTCCGCAGGCAAGCCCCGACAGGCCTCCTCCTATTATTACAGTATCGTATTTCATCTCAGTTCTTCTTTTCGTTTATTCCGCAAACGCTTTCATATATCCATGAAGTATATTCGCTTTCTCTCAGTGTATCACCCCATGCGATCGGGGCCATGCCCTTCCATCTTTCCCTGAGGAATGCGCTCAGTTCCGCTTTCGCTTTCCCTGCACACATCCTGTCGTTTCTGCTCATCAGTCCTGCAGCTCTGCATGCACAAAGTTCGCCCTGGCAGGTTCCCATTCCCACTCTTGTGCGTCTTCTCAGGTCGACGAGACTGTTTACGTCCAGATTGTCGAGAGCATAGTTTATTTCTCCCACGGAGACTTCCTCGCACTCGCATACGAGACTTTTTTCCGTTACGTTTCCTTCGTTTATCATTCGGGCCATGTTGCCGTGCCTGAGGATAGCTGATTTTTTTCTGGCTGATTTTTCATTCCTTATTTCGTCTTCCATGTTGTCTTCCGAGCCGGGAAGAGGCAGAGAAGCCGTTTTGCATTTCCTGTCCATACCGAGCTTTTTGCAGGCCAGGTCGGTTGCCCATTCCGCCATCAGTCTGTATGTCATGAGCTTGCCACCGGTAATTATGATGAATCCGTTCATACCGTCTCTTTCCGCATGATCCAGAAGTACAATACCCCTGCTTACGGTACGTCCGGTAGGGTCATTGTCCGAAGCTACCAGCGGTCTTACCCCGGCATAGGCCCGGAGTATTCTTGTATATGCAAGTTTCGGTGCCAGTTTTTCTCCTTCCCTGAGAAGAATGTCGACTTCTTCAGGGTTTATTTCAAAATTATCTATCCTGTCGTATGGAATTTTGTCTGATGTGGTGCCAATGAGGGAGATGGTGTCGCCAGGAACCAGAATATCCGCATCGGAAGGTTTGCGGCATCTGTTGAGGACTATGTTGTTCACCCTGTGTCCGAATATGAGTAGAGATCCTTTTGCCGGAAGCATCTTGACTTCTATTCCTGCCTTTGCCGCTATTCCGTGTCCCCATATCCCTCCTGCATTTATTACTATTTCCGCATGGTATTCCTTTTCCTCACCCGTGATATGATCGATTGCCTTTACTCCGGTTATCCGGTCCTGTTCCCTAAGCAATTGTGTTACTTCATGGTAGGTTTTTATTTCGGCTCCATTCTGATGGCTGCCTTGGGGTCAATTACTTCCGCATTTATGCCTGCGCTCAGACATGCATCTACAAAAACAGACTGGTATGCCAGATCGTCTTCGGGCAGCGTGATGAAGAAACCGTCGGTTTCTTCTACGCAATGTCTTGCGTTTTTGATTTTGTATGCTTTCGTTTTAGCCTATGTTGAACAAATCCCTTTCAGGCCATTCCTCCACCTTGTTTTTTGCATTTCTGACCATGAGGTCAATGTAATTTGGGAATTTTGCACCTTTCCATGAACTGGTATTGGTAATGAATACCCATGCATATCCGTCGGCCTGGTATTTGATCATAGCGCTTGTGCCGGACAGGGAGCCTGTGCGGGACCAGTATGAATTGTTCGTCTTTGACCATCCTATCGGAAGCTCTGAAGCCGATGATTCGGTCATTTTACTTATGCTTTCGGCGGACAGTATGTCAGGAACATTCGGTCTGCCGTCTATGGCTGCAATGAATCTAAGCAGTTCTGTCGGAGAAGCAACCCATGCACCGGCTCCGGCAAGACCTTCTATGTCATTTCCTCCGTAGCACCTTCTTACCATTCTTCCGCTTCCGTCATAGCTTTCCACAAGCGGTTCGTTTGACGGTTCATAGTATTTCACTTCGTTTTCATATCTTTCTTCCGGTGTGTTTCCGGCTATATGAAAATCGTAGCATCCGGCAGGATGCAGAATATTTTTCTGAATGAATGTTTCATATGGCATTCCAGATACCTTTTCAATCACCTTGCTTAAAATCAGGTAGCCGACGTTGGAATATCTTGTTCCGTTTCCGGGTGCATATCCAAGTTTCTGCGACAAAACATATTGTATCATCCGGTCCATATCAGGCGGAGTGTCCCATTTTTCCCATTTCATTATGGACGCTATAGAAAAGAGTGGATCTCCGCGTCTTAACGTAAAACCTCCCTGGTGCCTGAGAAGATGCTCTACGGTTATGTTCTTCATTCTCCTGTCGGAGATTTTGGAAAAGATGGAATCATTGAGTATGCCGCTTTCTCCGAATACCTTGTCTGACAGGGACAGACTGCCGTTTTCACAAAGTTTCATTATTCCGGCTGCTGTAATAAGCTTTGAAACGGATGCAACCCTCATTATGTGTTTTACGTCTGTTGCTTCAAGGTTTTCCAGGTCCGCCCATCCGTATCCTTTTGCATATATCAGCTTTTCGTCTTTCATTACGGCGAATGACGCTCCCTTTATTTCCCATTTGGTGAGGAATTTTTCAATCTGGCTGTCAAGTTTTTTCGTTTCCTCGATGTTCGAAAGCTGATTGTCCAGAAGCTGGTTTATGGGTACCGGGAAATCGGCTTCTTCCGTTTCCGTTTCTGTTGCAACATCATCCGTGTTTTTGGACGGCCCTCCCCATACGAAAAGGGCAACCGCCAGAAGGACGGTGAGTATTATCGTTCTTCCGGCGGTTTTCCTGTTCTTTGATATGTATTCCCTTATGTTCATATATTTCTTCAGAAGTTTTCTTCATATTTGATGTTTGAACCTCCGCTGAGATCCAGTTTGCCTGGTTTTGCATTGCCTTTTATTTCCACATTGCTTCCTCCGGATGCCGTGAGATAGAATTTTTCGTTGCACGTCACTTTCATTTTTCCTCCTCCGGAAATATTTGCGTCGAGTATTTCGCATGAGAAATTGAATCCGTTGAATGTGCTTCCGCCTGAAGAAACCAGATCGAATCTGCTGCATTGTCCCAGAATATTTATTCCGGAACCTCCAGAGATATCCGCTTTTACGTTGTCGTATCCTGCGATTACGCCACGTTCAATTTCAATACTGCTTCCGCCTGAAGCATACAGGGCAAGATTGTTTTCTTCGGATATCCCTGAACTGCCGTCTCCTGCTGGTGCAAGTGTTCCGTCAATGCTTATCGAAGCACCTCCTGATGCTGCAAGTTCCTTTAATTCCGTATATTTTACACGGATTTCAACATGTGGTCTGCCTGAAATTATTGTTCCTGACTTGTATTCTATGTAGAGTCTACCGCCAGAAAGTTCAGTCCTGATTTTGGGAAGTATGTTGGAATTTCCCTTCATCTCTATTATGGAGTTTCCATCCTGGGACGGAACTATGGTCACATCAATGCCGTCACCGGTGCTTAGACTGTGGAATTCTCCGGTGATTGGTCTTTCTTCCTGTATTATTATTCCGTTGGGAATGATTTTCCCCTTGGAGCATGATTGTATTCCAAATGTCGTGAGCAAAATAAATAATGCCGATATTACTGATATGTTTTTCATTTCCTTTTTTTTGTTCGAGACTATTCGAATATTGTGCCAATATCCCAGGATGTTCAATGCTTGTAGCTTTTAAGGCAGAACTGTTTGAACAGTTCCGACAACTGGCTGCTTTCTCCCTGCTTTGATATGAATCTGAAGTTTCGTTTTATGTCAATGCCTTTGATTTCGATAACTTTCAGCTTGTGTTCTTTCAGTTCGTTGCTTATTGCCGCAATGGAAAGCATAGCATAAGCGTTGGAATTGAACAGATAGCGCTTTATGCTTTCCGTGCTTCCAAGCTGGATTTCTATTCTGAGGTCCTTTATCCCGATTTTCCTTGTTTCAAGTTCATGTTCGATGACATCCAGCGTTCCGGAGCCGTATTCCCTTATTACGAGTGGAATTTTTGTTAGGTCGCCTATCTGGATTTCACTTACCGACGAATGTGCCTCGTTGTCGGCGCATACAAGTACGATTTCGTCGGAAGCGAAATGTTCGTAATGTATGCCGGCCCTGTTGCCCCGTCCTTCGATGAGTCCGAAGTCTATTTCCCCGTAGGTAAGCATGCCCTCTATCTGTTCGCTGTTCCCGCTTTTTATTCCTATCCTTATTTCCGGGTGCTCTTTTCTGAATTTTGCTACTATTTCAGGCAGAACGTATTGCGATATTGTACTGCTTGCACCTATGGACAAGGTCCCGGAAAATCTCTCATCGTCTTTTCTGAGCTCTTCGTTTATACATTTGTACAGATACAGGATCCTCTTTGAATATTCGAGGAGCTTTTCACCCCTTTCCGTAAGGGTTATTTTCCCTACTTCCCTGAGAAACAATGCTCCTCCAAGCTGATTCTCAAGTTCATTTATGTGTTTGCTCACAGCGGGTTGGGAGATGGACAACTCGTCTGCGGCTTTTGTGAAACTGCCTTTTTGCGCGACAGTCTTAAATACCAGTAGTCTGAAATCTATAATCATTTTACAAAGATAACATTAATTTCTCAAATGGATTATGCAGTTTTTTATTAGTTTTGTTATAAAATTCAAATACTTTAGTGATAATCTTAATGATTTGGAATGAAAATTGATGTGTCCAAGAAAATTGTTTAGGTTAATCTGTTAACATTAAATTATATTTATGAAAAAAATTTTTGCAGCGGCGCTGCTGATGGTTGCAGTGCTGATTCCGGGATTCGCGCAATTGAATCCCCAGGCGCAGTTGGAACTTGATCCGACTGTAAGGTACGGTAAGCTTGATAACGGGCTTACATATTATATCAAGCACAATGCGAAACCTGAAAAGAGGGCAGAGTTCTACATTTTTACGAATGTAGGTGCGATTCAGGAAAATGAAAAGCAGAACGGGCTTGCCCATTTTCTTGAACATATGGCCTTCAACGGTCTCAAGAGTCTTCCAGGCAAGGAGATGTTCACATATCTGGAAGGCATAGGTGCTAAATTCGGGGAAAACATAAACGCAAGTACAGGAGTCGAACAGACACAGTATATGCTCAACAACATACCGGTAGTCAGGGAAGGCGTCATAGATACATGTCTTCTTATCCTTCATGACTGGTCGTGTGCCATAGAAAATAAAGACGAGGAGATAAACAATGAGCGTCCAGTTATAATAGAAGAATGGAGGACCAGAAACAATGCGGACTGGAGAATGATGGAAAAGGGCTTAAAATATCTTTTCGGAGATTCCAAATATGCCACAACAAATGTGATAGGCACCGTTGAAGAACTGAAAACTTTTGATCCTCAGTCGTTGAGGGATTTCTACAAAACATGGTACAGGCCGGATCTCCAGGCAATTATAGTAGTAGGAGATGTAGATGTGGATTCAGTGGAGAAGAAGATAAAGGATAGGTTCTCGGATATAAAGATGCCGGAAAATCCGCAGCCCAAGGCAGTTCACAAAATACCGGGCAACAAGGAGCCAATAATAGGAATAGTAACGGATCCTGAGGCGAATGGAACTGGCATACAGATAATGTATAAGATGGATCCTATGCCTAATGAACTGAATTCGACCGGGCTGTCATTTCTTCAGGGCATGCTCAAGAACCTTATATCACAGATGTTGAACGAGAGGCTTGCCGATCTGAGCATGAGTACTAATCCTCCGTTCAACAGGGCGCAGACAGGATTTTCGTCACTTTGTTCAACGTGCGATGTATTTATGGGAGTCGTATCGACAAAAGACGGAGAAGGGGTCGAAGGATTCAATGCGCTTATGACAGAACTTGAAAGGGCAAAAAGATACGGATTTACTGAAGCAGAACTTGAAAGGGCAAAAACTAATATGCTGAGAGCATATCAGACAAATGCGGACAAGGCGGAGTCAAGATACAATTCTCAGTTCGTTAAGGAATACATGTCCCATTTCTCGGACAATTATCCTTATACGACACCTGCATATGATCTGGAGGTAGCAGAAGGATATCTTCCGCTGTTGCAGCTGGAACAGATAAATCAGGTTCTGCCGCAGATACTGGGAGATGAAAACATAGTCGTACTGGTGAATGCACCGGAAAGGGAAGGACTTTCAAATCCGACAGAGGAAGAACTTAAGGAGGTTTTCTTATCTGTAAAGACAGCAGAAATAGAGGCACCTGAACAGGAAGTGTCAGACGTGCAGCTTATGGATCCGTCAACAATCAAACCTGGCAGGATAGTCAAGGAAAAGGCGGGCAGGTTCGGATCGAAGGTATGGACCTTGTCGAATGGAGTCGAAGTTATCTTCAAGCATACGGAATACAGCAAGGACAATGTAAGCATGACAATTTCAGTGGACGGAGGGAAGTCTCTTGTAGAGGATTCTGATCTCATGTCGATATGTGATGATATATGGAGCGTATACAACAATTACGGCGGTCTTTCCAAGTTTACGGCATCGGACATGAGGAAGGTTATGACAGGAAAACTTGCAACAGCCAATCCATTCATAAGTTCCTATTCTCACGGGGTAAGCTTCGGCGGATCGCCAAAGGACATAGAGACGGCGATGCAGTTGATGTATCTGACGTATACCGACCCGAGATTCGTAGAGGAAGAAATGGCTCCCGGAATATCCCAGATCATGTCAGTACTTCCGAATATAGAGAAACAGCCGTCGTACAGGCTCCAGTCTGAATTGTACAAGACAGCCTACGATTCTCCGAGAAGGGAGCTGATATCGGTAGAAGGAATGAAGAAATATGATTTCAAGACTCTTGAGAGAGTATACAGGCAGTTGTTCTCGAATGTAAGGGGAGCGAAGATGTATGTGGTAGGCAATATAGATGAGGAAACCATCAAGCCTCTGATCGAGAAATACGTAGCATCGCTTCCGTCAGCGAGGAAGGGAACAGAATGGATAGACAGGAAAGACGATATCGTATACGGAGACAAGGTTAATCATTTCGAGACGCAGATGGAGACTCCGAAGGTTACTGTTTTGGAACTTATGACAGCAGACATTCCATACACATTCGAGAATCTGATAACGGTATCGGCACTGAATTATGCGATGGACCTTCTTTATACGAAGACAATAAGGGAAGAAGCCGGCGGAACATACGGAGTTGGAGCAAAGGCCTCCTTGTCGAAGATACCAAAGGAAAGGCTGATTCTCCAGATATCGTTCGATACCAAGCCGGAACAGTACAAGCAGCTGATAGAACTGACCAAAGCCGGATTGAAGAGCATAGCAGAAGAAGGAATTCCAGCGGAAAACTTTGCGAAGATTATCGAGAACTTCAATAAGTCGATAGGTGAAAGCAGGATAAGCAACGGATACTGGATGAGTGTTCTGTCGAACTATTATGAAGAAAATATCGACATGGATACCGATTATGAGAAAGTAGTGAAGGAACTTACCCCAGAGAAGATAAGTTCAATGGTAAGGGAAATACTCAAACAAAACAACGAGATAGAAATAGTTATGCTGCCTGAGGCAGAATAGTGGATTCATATTATGTAAATTCGGCGGCTGTCCTTATCTTTGCGGCAGCCGCTGATTTTTTATAAACAACAGATATATTATTTGCATTATGAAGATTTCGCTTTTCAAATTAAAATGTTTTTCGGTGCTTCCTGTGATGCTTGTATGCATGACAGTGCTTTCGGCACAGCCGAGAGTCAAGACCGGAATAGAAGTTCTCAAAGAAAGGAATTTTGATATTCTGAAAGGTAAAAAGATTGGACTTGTAACCAATCCTACAGGAGTGGACTGTAACCTTGTCTCTACCGTAGACATATTATTCAATGCTCCAGGCGTAGAATTAGTCGCTCTTTTCGGTCCGGAACATGGTGTCCGCGGAGACATACATGCAGGAGACAAGATAGAAAATTCGGTTGACGGGAAAACAGGGCTTACCGTTCATTCCCTTTACGGAAGCACAAGAAAGGCAACGCCTGAAATGCTTAAGGGTATAGATGTCCTGGTATATGATATCCAGGATATAGGCTGCCGTTCCTTTACATACATAAGTACGCTCGGTCTTCTTATGGAGGCTGCTGCCGAGAATGATATAGAGATTGTAGTTCTGGACAGACCTAACCCCCTTGGAGGGAGAAATATAGAAGGCAATATAGTTGAGGACGGATTCATCTCGTTCGTAAGCCAGTTCAAGATTCCCTATATATACGGCATGACTTGCGGCGAACTTGCTCTCATGCTCAATGAAGAGAATATGCTTGGTAAAAAATGCAAACTTACCGTAGTTCCTATGGAAGGCTGGACCAGAGATATGATGTATGATGAAACCGGACTTCCGTGGGTGCTTCCTTCGCCTCATATTCCGAGCGGTGAGACTGCATATTATTATCCGGCAACCGGTATTTTGGGAGAATTGAGCTATGTGTCCATCGGTGTAGGATATACTTTGCCGTTCCAGTTGATTGCTGCGGAGTGGATAGATGCCGCGGAATTTGCAGATGCCATGAATGCCCTGGAACTTCCGGGCTGGGAGTTCAGGCCTGTATTCATAAAACCTTTCTACGGAAGAGGAAAAGGAGAAACGCTGCAGGGCGTACAACTTTATGTGACAGACCGCTCCGTCGCAAAACTGACCGAGCCCCAGTTCTATGCAGTTCAGGTGATGGCTGAACTTTATCCTGAAAAGAAACTATCCGATCATGCAGACAAGTCCCGTTTCAATATGTTCGACAAGGTATGCGGCTCGGACAAGATTAGGAAGGGGCTTCTCAAGAATCACAGATTCGAAGACATAAAGGATTTCTGGTACAAGGATGTCGACGCGTTCAGGAATCTGTCTTCAAAATATTATCTGTACTGGTAATTATAGTTGTATTCAGGACTCGTTTGTTACGATATCCGGGTTTTGACAGCAAAACAGAGGCTGTGTCGTCTTTTGCTTATCTTCAGCACAACGGCACAGCCTCTCGCTTTTTAACTTTTTTACGTATTATCCGCAGTGATAAAATCTTTCAACAAGTTCCATCATCTTTTCCGGAGAATGTGATATTTCTTCGCGGATGTTTTCGTCATTGTAGGATTTGAGTTTGGCGATGGTTCCTTCGATGAGCCTTTCGCTGAAAACATCTTCCGCCATGTAGTATGCACGGTTTCTGTCCAGTTCCATGGCAGATTCATGGCATGAGGCAGGCAGTTGGGCCAGAGATTTCATCTTGTCTGCGTTTTCTGCGGTATGGATGTTTACGGCCACGTAGTTGTCGGCAGCTATCCTGAGTGCTTCTTCGGGAGCCATTTCAAGGCCGATTCTTGCTGCTGCGACAAGTGCGGCAAGTGTAAGGTAAATATCCGCGGAACCGTCCGGTGATCTCATTTCAACAGTCTGTTTGTCAGGCATTCTGTATTTTTCGTCTTTTTCAAGCGGGTTCACTTGAGCCATCATGTTGGTATTGCCTCTCCATCCGAGCGGTACCCTTACCAGTACGGATCTGTTGCTGTCACCCCAACATACCGTGGTAGGGGCTTCCTGGTGCGGTACGAGCCTGAAATATGATGTAGGGTTCGTATTGCCGAATGCCGTTATGGAAGTGGCGCATTTCATATATCCTGCGATAGCCCTTTGTGCTACCGTTGAAAGTTTTCCCTTTTCCAGCATTACGCTTTTCTTGCCGTCCATAATGCGTGTATGGAAATGAAGTCCGCTTCCGGCACGTCCTTCGGTGATTTTCGGTGCGAATGTTATGTCGAGACCGTATCTGAACGCAAGAGTCCTCAAAATCCATTTAGCCATAAGAAGCTGGTCGGCAGCCGTTTCAACCGGATTGACCTGAAATTCCACTTCGTTTTGTTCATAAATCTTTCCGTTAAGAGTGAAATTTCCGACTTCAGAGTGCCCGTACTTGATCTTTCCTCCGCACTGGCCTATCAGCAGCATGGCTTCACACCTGAAGTGTTCGAATTTTGTAAACGGTTCGGATTCATGGTAGCCTTTCTGGTCCGGTGTTTTGAACAGTTCGTCTTCGTTGTCGATAACGTAGAATTCAAGTTCTCCCATTGCTTCGAACGAGTAGCCTGTTTTCTTTTTGAAGACTTCATGCGCTTTCCTCAATGTATTTTCCGGGGACAGGTCGAGAGGTTCACCGTCTTTAGTGAAGTAAGAACAGAGCATGCCGACCGTAGGAATTTCCGCAAACGGATCAAGGTATGCGGTACAGAATCTCGGTACCACATAGAGGTCGCTCGATCCTGCGCTTATGAACGGAAAAAGGCTTGATCCGTCCACACGTTCTCCGTAGGTAAGTATGCTGTCCAGGTATTCCGAGTCGTTTACCGGAAGATTGAGGGTCTTAAGTCTTCCGTCATCTGCAACATACCTGAAGTTTATGAATTTGATTTCGTTTTCGGTAATGTATTCGATTATGTCCGATTTCCGGAATTCAGATGCAGGTTTTCCCAAATGTTTTTCAATGGGATTGATATATTCGATTTCCTTTTTCATATAAGATATATTTATTTTATTCGGTAAGCTTGAATCTGACTCTCCAGCGTCCGTTTTCGTAGTCGTCGCTGATGATTCTGAATTGCCCTATTTCCGATGTGTTCCTGACGTGTGTCCCTATGCATGCACATGAATCGTATTCTCCTACATGGACTATGCGTAGTGTTTCGGATACGTTTTCAGGCAGTTTCCTCAGATCGACTATTGCAGCCGCCTTTTCGACGCTCATGAATTCTTCAGAGACGTCGCAGCATGATGAAATCACTTCGTTTACACGCCTTTCTATTTCCCTTATTTCCTCATCTGTCGGTTTGCGGTCCAGTATGTAGTCGCATTTTGATTTTTTCTTTTCTATATGCGCGTTCATGGATCTCGGACATCCGAACATTTTCACCATGGTTGCATTGAGGATATGCTCTGCGGTGTGCATCGGAGGATACTCCTGCTTGTTGTGTTCGTTAAGCTCCATTTCAGTCTTAATTAACGTGCCCTTACTGCAGATCCGCTTACGGCAACCATAAGCATCGATCCCCCTATCGTTTCATAATCTATGTCGATACCTATTACGGCATTTGCCCCCATGGCCTTGGCATTCTCGCACATTTCCTTCATTGCCTCGTCCTTGGCCCTGCTTATGACTTCTTCGTAAGAGCCAGACCTTCCGCCTACTATGTCTCTTATGCCGGCAAAGAAATCTCTGAATACATTTGCACCCATTATGCATTCCCCGGTTACTACGCCGAGATATGCTTCAATTTCCTTTCCCTGCAGTGTTGATGTTGTCGATAGAATCATGACTAGTCCTCCTTTGCAAAAAGTTTTATGATGTTGACAATGACTTCCGAAGCCTTTACCATGCTTTCAAGCGGGAGGTATTCATATTTGCCGTGGAAGTTGTGGCCGCCTGCAAAGATGTTTGGACAAGGCAGTCCCATAAATGAGAGTCTGGCTCCGTCCGTACCTCCTCTGATAGGTTTGATGGACGGTCTTACGCCTGCCATTTCCATTGCCTTCACCGCTTTTTCAATTATATGGTAATGCGGCTCGACTTCCTGTTTCATGTTATAGTACTGGTCGGTAAGTTTCAAAGTGGCGCAGGATGCTCCGTATTTCCTGTTGATGAAATCGGTGCACTCCTGTATCATCTTTTTCTTTTCTTCGAATTTTGCAAGATCGTGATCCCTGATGATATATTGTATTTCGGTTTCTTCGACAGTGCCTTTGAAATGCGTTATGTGGATGAATCCTTCATAGTCCTGGGTGAATTCAGGCCTTTGGTTTACAGGAAGCATTCCGTTCAGTTCAGTTGCAATAATGATGGAATTGAGCATCTTGTCCTTTGCGTAACCCGGATGTATATTGGCACCCTGTATGTGTATTCTGGCCGATGCTGCGTTGAAGTTTTCGTATTCGAGTTCTCCTATTTCGCCGCCGTCCATTGTATATGCATATTTTGCACCGAATTTTTCGACGTCGAACTTGTCTACCCCGCGACCTATTTCTTCATCAGGAGTGAATCCTATTTTTATTTCTCCATGTTCGATTTCAGGATGGTTTATTATATATTCTGCGGCATGCATTATTTCCGCTACGCCGGCCTTGTCGTCTGCTCCGAGAAGGGTGGTGCCGTCAGTTGTTATCAGAGTACATCCACGATAGTTCGCAAGTTCAGGGAAATCCCTTGTACTCAGCATGATGCCTTTCTCTTCGTTGAGAACTATGTCGCTGCCGTCATAGTTCTTTATGATGGAGGGTTTTATGTTCTTGCCGCTTGCGTCAGGAGATGTGTCTACATGTGCGATGAATCCTATTGTAGGAACTTTTCTGTCGCAGTTTGCAGGAATCGTTGCCATAACGTATCCGTATTTGTCAAGTGCGGCATCGGAAATTCCCATTGCCTGAAGTTCCTTTACAAGCAGTTCTGACAGCATAAGCTGTTTGTTTGTGCTTGGCTGGCTCATTGATTCCGGTTCTGACGTAGTGTCAATGGCCACATATCTCAAAAATCTGTCAAGTATGTTTTCCATATGTTATGTTGTTAAATTGTGCTTTAAATCCTTAATCTTCTTTTTTAAATTATAAGCAGGCTTATTCCCATGAAAGCCATTCCGGAAATCACTCCCGTTATTGCAGGATGATGTTCTCCGTATTTTTCTGCTGTAGGCAGAAGTTCGTCCAGCGAAATGTATACCATGATTCCTGCAACGGCTGCAAGTATAATGCCTGTAAAGGCTTCGTTCATTATCTCCGAGAACAGATAATATCCGGCAATTCCTCCGAACGGTTCTGCCAGTCCAGACATCAGCGACAGTATAAGGGCATGGAATTTCCTTCCTGTGGCAAAATATATTGGAACCGCAATTGCTATTCCTTCGGGAATATTATGCAGGGCTATGGCTATTGCTATGCCTGCCCCGTTCCCGGTATTATCCATTGCCGTGGCGAATGTTGCTATTCCTTCCGGAAAGTTGTGGACCGCTATGGCCAGAGCAGAAACGAGACCTATTTTTGTAAGGCTGCCTTTGTCTTTTTCCGCTCCGTTTACGAAATTGAGTTCGTGAGGATTCTCTTTTTCAGGAATAAGCCTGTCTATTATTGCGATAAGTGCTATCCCTGCAAAAAAGGATATGTAGCCGTATGCTTTTCCGTAACCGTTTCCGTACAATAATGAAAGTGATGCCGTGGATTCATTCAGCAGTTCCACGAGTGAAATGAAAAGCATTACGCCGGCTGAAAATCCCAACGATACTGCCAGGAACTTTCCGCTGTACTTTTTTGTGAAGTATATGGACAACCCGCCGAGACCTGTTGCCAGACCTGCAAGTAAAGTAAGGATTATTGCGTATACGACGTTATTGCTTTCCATTGTTGTATAATGTCTTTGGTGCTGTTATTTCTTTTCCGGTTTCATCGATGCCCAGATGAGATAGCCGATAAGAGCCACATATGCAACGACCGCTATGATTTCAGCATATTGTGTTTTTGCCCAGTCGTACTGGTACATGTCCACTTCTGCAAATTTTATTATTGCGCTTATCACACCCATCAGAGCGCCTCCTGCAATGAAGCCTGATGCAATCAGTGTGCCTTTTTCCTTTCTTTCCGCATTTACCTGTTCGTTCTTGCTTCTTGTCTGGACATACCATGCTACTATTCCTCCTACAAGCAGAGGGACGTTAAGATAGAGTGGTATGAACATACCGAGGGAGAAAGGAAGTGCGGGTATACCGACCAGGGTAAGTCCGATTGCCAGAACGGCGCCTATACCGTACATTATCCATGGAGCCTGTCCTCCCGACATCAGCGGTTCTATTACGGCGGCCATGGCATTTGCCTGCGGTGCTACGAGTGCGTTTTCTCCTACAAATCCGAACGTTTTGTTAAGTACCATCATTACCCCTCCCACAGTAGCTGCGGAAACGAGTGTTCCGAGAAATTTCCAGCTTTCCTGGCTTTTAGGAGTGGAACCGAGCCAATAGCCTATCTTAAGGTCGGTGATGAATGCTCCGGAAACTGAAAGCGCCGTGCAGACTACACCGCCTATTATGAGGGCGGCAGTCATTCCTGCAGTGCCGTGAAGACCGCATGCGACCATTATGAGTGATGCAAGTATAAGCGTCATTAGAGTCATTCCGCTTACAGGGTTGGATCCTACTATGGCGATTGCATTCGCCGCTACGGTAGTGAACAGAAAGGCGATTACTGCGACAACGAGCAGTGCTACAATTGCATGGGTGAGATTTTCAACGACTCCGAAATAGAAGAATATGAATGTTGCAATCAGTGCAAGTCCTGTTCCTATGGCAATGATTTTCATGGAGAGATCCCTGTTTGTCCTTTGTGTAGCGTTTTCAGAATCTCCCTTTTTGGATTTGAATTCCTTTCCTGCAAGCTTGACAGCCGACTTTATTATTCCGGACGACTTGATTATCCCTATCGCGCCTGCTGTTGCAATACCTCCTATACCTATATGTCTTCCATAATTGGTAAAGAGTTCCTCAGGACTCATGGAGCCTATTGTGGCATTGATTCCTGCACCCATGAGGTCAAGCACCTGATCACCCATGATTGCCGACAGCAGAGGTATGATTATGAACCATACAAGGAAAGAACCGCAGCATATTATGAATGAATATTTCATCCCGATGATATACCCAAGTCCGAGAAGGGCGGCACTGGTGTTAATGTTGAATATGAGTTTGAATTTGTCTGCAAGGATGTTTCCCCATGCCGTTGCCCTTGTGGTGATACTGTCTGTCCATAGTCCGAATGTGGAAACCACGAAATCGTAAAGACCTCCTATGAGACCGCTGGCAAGCAGTGTTTTTGCGCTGCTTCCTCCGCTTTCCCCGCTTACAAGCACCTGTGTAGTGGCAGTGGCTTCAGGAAACGGGTATTTGCCGTGCATGTCGGATACGAAGTATTTTCTGAAAGGTATTATGAACAGGATACCGAGAATTCCTCCAAGCAAGGAACTCAGAAATACTTTTCCGAAGTCAACGGTAAGTTCGGGATATTTTGCCTGCAGTATGTATAAAGCCGGAAGTGTGAATATGGCACCGGCCACTACGGCGCCCGAGCATGAACCTATTGACTGTATTATGACGTTTTCTCCAAGGGAGTTCTTTCTTTTGAGCGCTCCGGACAGCCCTACGGCTATTATGGCTATCGGAATGGCAGCTTCGAATACCTGTCCCACCTTGAGGCCCAGATATGCGGCTGCAGCCGAGAATATGACTGCCATGACTATTCCGAGTGATACAGACCAGAGGTTTACCTCAGGATATGTCTTGTCCGGAGACATTACAGGTTTGTAAACTTCTCCCTGTTTAAGTTCCCTGTACGCATTTTCAGGGATTGAAATCTTGCTCTTTTCGTTATTCATAAGTAGTTTTATTTATGTTTCGTTTTCAGAAAAATTCAAACAAACAAAAATAGTGAAAAATAGATATAAAAATTCCACTTTTTATAAATTACTGCAATAAAATGACAGTCAGATAAATATATATTATGATGATTTTGTTTTCAAAAAAAAAGTTGAAAAAAATTTGTATGATGAAAAAAAGTCTATATCTTTGCAGCCCGTTTGAGAAATAACGGTAACACAAAAAACGTAGTTGATTGACATACTGAGAGAGATAACGAGGTAAAAAAGAAGAATCAGCAAATAAAAGATTCACGAGAAAAAACGAAGAGAACAAGGGCGTACGGGGGATGCCTAGGCTTCCGAAGGCGAAGAAGGACGTGGAAAGCTGCGAAAAGCGCCGG
>CASFPH010000030.1 GCA_949296645.1 uncultured Bacteroidales bacterium | reverse complement strand
TCCGGAGACCTCCTGCTCCGGCAATAAGTAAGGTGGACATCTTTATCTATAATAAAACAAAGAGACCGACCAAAAAATCTCTTTTGGGTCGGCCCCATTGATATTGAATGAAATGTTACTGAACAGATTACGGTCTCCGTAGTATTTTGAAATGTTTTCTACCTGAAGATAACTTGCCATATCCGTCTCCCGTTACTTATTTGACAAGACCCAGCTTATGCATAAGTGCTTCAGGTTCCGGATCTCTGCCTCTGAAGTTTCTATAAAGTACGTCCGCATCTTCAATGCCTCCTCTTGACAGGATGTTTTCCCTGAACGACTGGGCTACTTCGGTATTGAAGATACCTTTTTCCTTGAACAGGGAGAAGGCATCGGCTTCAAGCACTTCCGCCCACTTGTATGAATAGTAGCCTGCATCGTATCCGCCAGCGAAGATATGTCCGAAAACAGGGGAGGTTCCTGTGCCTTCGATTGAAACCATGAGTTTTGTAGGTTCGGATGCTTTCTTCTCGAATTCAAGAACATTGCCGCTGAAAGGTTCTGAAAGTGTATGCCATGCCATGTCTATGAGACCGAGTGACAATTGCCTCATCTGAGCATATCCGCTCTGGAAGTTTTTACTTTCAATGATTTTGTCGATGTATTCCTGCGGTATTACTTCGCCTGTCTCGTAGTGTTTGGCAAATGATGCAAGGAATTCCGGTTCGGTAGCCCAGTTTTCCATGATCTGTGACGGAAGTTCTACAAAGTCCCTGGCTACGTTGGTACCGGTAAGTGAACCGTATGTTCCTTTTGAGAAAATGCCGTGCAGGCCGTGCCCGAATTCATGAAGGAATGTGGTAACTTCATAAAATGTGAGCAGTGAAGGTTCGGTTTCAGTAGGTTTTGTAAAGTTGAGTACCAGGTTTATGACAGGTCTTTCCTCTTTTCCGTCCTTGATTCTTTGTCCTCTGAATTCAGTCATCCACGCTCCGCTGCTTTTGCTTGCACGAGGGAAATAGTCTACATACAGGAGAGCAAGGAACTTGCCGTCCCTGTCATTCACTTCGAATGCCTTGACGTCAGGATGGTAAACCGGATAATCCCCGTTTTCCGTAATTGTTATTCCGTACAGCCTGTTGGCAAGTCCGAAAACTGCATTCTGAACATTTTCCAATTTGAAGTACGGTTTCAGCATTTCATCGTTGAGACTGTATTTTTCGTGCTTGAGTTTTTCTGAGTAGTAGCTTATGTCCCAAGGCATAAGTTTTCCTTCAAGTCCGTTTTCCCTTGCATACTTTTCAAGTTCTTTTACTTCGTTTTCGGCGAAAGGTCTGGTCTCTTTTACGAGTCTGTTCAGAAAATCCGTAACGTTATCCCTTGTTTTTGCCATGTTTTCTTCCAGTACATAGTCGGCATGTGTTTCGTATCCGAGAAGGTTTGCCGCCTGAAGCCTGTAGTTTACGATTTCCTTTATTATTTCCGAATTGTCGAATTCACCGCTAGTACACTGGGTCGCATTTGCGGTCCACATTTCCTTGCGGAGCTCTCTGTTGGCGGAATATTTCATGAAAGGGCCGAAGCTGGGATATTGGAGAGTGAATATCCAACCGTCCTTGCCTCTTGATTTTGCTTCTCCAGCAGCCATGTTTATTACGAATTTCGGCAGCCCTGCAAGATCATTGCTGTCCTTGATTTCAAGTGTAAATGCATTGGTCGCGGCAAGTGAGTTGTTCCCGAATTTAAGGGATGCTACGGATACCTTTTCCATTATTTCTCCGAATTCGGCTTTCTTTTCTTCCGGAAGGTTGGCTCCGTTTCTTGCAAATGACTTGTATGTATTTTCAAGGAGCTTCATCTGCTCTTCGTCAAGACCGAGTGATTCCTTTCGGTCATATACGCTTTTTACTCTTTCGAAGAGCTTTTCGTTCATTGAAATATAAAGGGAGAATTCGGTCAGTTTCGGAGAAACTTCTTCTGCAATGGCCCTCATGGTTTCATCGGAATTGGCTTCCTTGAGATTGAAGAACAGCCCGGAAACTTTGTTAAGGTCGGAACCTGCATATTCCATCGCTTCAATCGTGTTCCTGAAGTCCGGTTCTTCATTGCTGTTTATTATGGCATCTATTTCTTCTTTTGCCTTTGCTATTGCATATTCAAATGCAGGCCTGAAGTCTTCTGATTTGATTTTGTCGAATGCGGGGGCGCCATGTGGCAGGCCGGAATCCGCCAGAATTGGATTGTTCATCGTGTTGTCGGCGCAAGAGCTGAATAATAACGCAGCGGTAGCTGCAAAAACAGTTAATTTGTTCATTTCTTATTGTAGTTAATCTTTAAGATATTTGTCAAACCATGCAAAAAATTCCCTGTTCCAGTGGATGGAATTTTGCGGATTGAGAATCCAGTGGTTTTCTTCAGGGAAAAGGAGCATTCTTGATTCCACTCCCATCATCTGTGCCGCATTGAATGCAGCCATGCCCTGTTCTACCGGAACCCTGTAGTCCATTTCTCCGTGTGTTATGAAGATAGGGGTGTCCCAGTTCTTTATAAGTTTGTGAGGTGAATTCGCATAATGTCTTCTGGCAACAGGATTGTCGTCCCAAGGTGCTCCTCCGTTATCCCACTTTGGGAACCAGAGTTCCTCTGTCATCATGTACATCTGTTCCTGATTGAAAATACCTGCATGTGCCAGAAAGGCGTCGAATGTACCGTTATGTGTTCCGGCAAGATAATATATGGAATATCCTCCGAAGCTTGCGCCGGCAGCTCCTACCTTGCCGACATATTTTTCCTTTTTCATTTCATTTACGGCTGTCATGTAGTCTTTCATGCACTGTCCGCAATAGTCTCCTGAAATCTGGTCACACCACTCCTGTCCGAATGCCGTCGTTCCCCTGCGGTTTGGAAGGATCACTATATAGCCATGGCTTGCCATCAGCCTGTAATTCCATCTGGTGGACCAACCCTGGCTTATCGTACCCTGTGGGCCTCCGAGGCATATCAGTATGGCCGGATATTTTTTTGCAGGATCGAAGTCTGGCGGATACATTATCCACGTATGCATCTGCTTGTTGTCCGTCGTTTTCATCCATCTTTCTTCCATTTTTACTTCCTTCAACCTGGAAATGATGTCATCGTTTTCATGTGATATCTGGCTGAAGCTTCCGTTCTGGATGTTTACAGATACGATTTCTGCAGGACGCATCATTGAAGTGGATGTTGCGATGAGCCTGTCACCCGCAATCTGCACTCCCGAGAAGTCGAACCATGCATCCTCAGGGGTGATCCTTTTTATGGAATTGTCCGCAAGATCGAGCCTGTAGATTCCGGTAAGCGCGTTGACGCATGAATTGAAATAGATTGCATTTTCCTTTTCGCTCCATGTAACCGATTCGACATTGTATTTGAAGTCTGCGGTAAGATCCTTTTTTTCTTTCGTTTTCAGGTCCATGAGAAAGAGCCTGCGCTTGTCGGCCTCGAATCCGGGGCGTTCCATGCTTATCCATATTATTTTCGAACCGTCAGGAGAAAACTGGGGTTCGGTGTCGTAGCCTGGCATCCCTTCCGACAGATTGGCGATTGTCTTCTTCTTTTCAACGTCATAGAGATATATGTCCGTATTTGTCGAGAATGCATATTCCTTTCCTGTGACCTTGCGGCATGAATATGCGATCATCTTTCCGTCAGGACTCCAACTTAACTGCTCAAGCCCACCGAAAGGAAGGGTCGGCAGCTCGTACGGTTCTCCTTCGATAATGTCGGTGCCTTCCCCGACCTTCTCACCGTCGAATGAAGCTATGTATGTATGAGGTATGGTTTCCACAAAATGGTCCCAGTGCCGGTACATCAGGTCGGTAATTGTTCTTCCAGAGGATTTTTTCAGGTCCGGGTACAGGTCTGTAGGTTTTGTACATGCCTTTATTTCGGAAATGTACATTATTCTTTTTCCGTCAGGCGAAAGTTCGAAACCGGAAATCGGGTCTGTGAAGTTGCTGACCTGTTTCTCGTTGCTCCCGTCTGCATTCATTGTCCATATTTGTCCGCCCCTGGAGAATATGATCCGGCTTCCCTCGTCAAGCCATCTTGCATTGGATTCGCTTTTGGGTGTATGTGTAATCTGAACATTTCCGCTGCCGTCGGTGTTCATTATGAAAAGTTCTCTGTTGCTTTTGCATTCTGCCAAATCAGTGTAGCTGACGCCGTAGAGGATTTTTGTCTTGTCCGGAGACAATTTCGGATCACTGACTTTGCCAAGGGTATGCATGATTTCCGGGGTGTATTGTCCGTTCTCGATTTTAATTGTGCTTTTCCCTATGACCAGCTCTTCCGGTCCGGTGGCTGTGCCTGTGCATCCTGCTGATAATAATGATGCTGCCATGATTAAAGTAGTAGCTTTATTACGCATGCTGTATAATTTGAAGTTATTGATATTATGTTTTTTTATTGGCATAAAAGTTGTATTTTTGCAGCCGGACGCATGATGAAAAATGGGTCCTTCCGCAAAAGATTGTAAAATTAGAGTATATTTGCCAATCAAACAAAAACTGAACGCTAAATTTCTAATATATTATGGTTTATTCACACGAAGTAGAACAACAATGTGTTGTTAAGAAAGGACCGAATCATGGTCCGGCACCGATTCCTGAAGAAGGGAAATGGGTGAGAGCAAAAGAAGTTACCGATATTTCCGGACTTACTCACGGTGTCGGCTGGTGCGCTCCTCAGCAGGGAGCCTGCAAGTTGACCCTTAATGTAAAGAACGGGATCATAGAAGAAGCTCTGGTTGAAACGCTGGGCTGTTCCGGGATGACGCATTCGGCAGCTATGGCGGCTGAAATTCTTCCTGGCAAAACCATTCTTGAGGCGTTGAATACAGACCTCGTATGTGACGCCATCAATACCGCGATGAGAGAATTGTTCCTGCAGATAGTATACGGACGTACCCAATCCGCGTTTTCGGAAGGAGGACTTCCTGTTGGAGCCGGCCTTGAAGACCTCGGAAAAGGGTTACGCAGCCAGGTCGGTACCATGTTTTCAACCAAACTGAAGGGACCTAGATATCTTGAAATGGCTGAGGGTTACTGTTCAAGAATGGGCCTCGATGAAGACGGGGAAGTAATCGGTTACGAGTTTGTTCATCTCGGGAAGTTCATGGATATGGTGAAGAAGGGAACGGATGCAAACGAAGCTCTGAAGAAAGCGACAGGCACATATGGCCGGTTTGCGGATGCTAAAAAATATATTGATCCAAGACACGAATAAAAAAGAAAGAAGATGGCTTTATTTGAAAGTTATGACAGACGCATTGATCAGATCAATGCCGCTTTGAACAAATATGGTATTAAGAGCATAGAAGAAGCTAAACAGATATGTGAGGAAAAGGGGCTTGATCCTTACAGGACATGTAAGGAAATACAGCCTATAGCTTTCGAAAATGCCGCATGGGCCTATGTGGTAGGTGCTGCGATTGCAATAAAGAAAGGCTGTACAAAGGCTGCTGACGCTGCCGAGGCCATAGGTATCGGTCTTCAGTCTTTCTGTATCCCGGGTTCGGTAGCCGATGACAGGAAAGTAGGTATCGGGCACGGAAATCTGGCTGCAATGCTTCTCAGGGAAGAAACCAAATGTTTCGCATTCCTTGCAGGTCACGAATCGTTTGCTGCTGCAGAAGGTGCGATAGGTCTGGCAAAATCGGCCAACAAGGTAAGAAAGGAACCTTTGAGGGTGATACTTAACGGCCTGGGCAAGGATGCCGCAATGATAATATCCCGTATAAACGGGTTTACATATGTGCAGACACAGTTTGACTATGCTACAGGCGAGTTGCATATCGTAAGCGAAAAAGCCTATTCCGACGGAGAAAGGGCAAAGGTAAGATGTTATGGTGCCGACGATGTACGTGAGGGAGTTGCCATAATGAGGAAGGAAGGCGTTGACGTTTCCATTACCGGAAACTCTACAAATCCTACCCGTTTCCAGCATCCGGTAGCCGGAACATACAAGAAGGAATGTATGGAACAGGGTAAGAAATATTTTTCCGTTGCATCAGGCGGCGGTACCGGACGTACACTCCATCCGGACAATATGGCAGCAGGTCCTGCATCATACGGTATGACCGATACAATGGGCCGTATGCACGGAGATGCACAGTTTGCCGGTTCTTCTTCTGTTCCGGCCCATGTTGAGATGATGGGATTCCTCGGTATGGGTAACAATCCTATGGTAGGTGCTACAGTTGCCGTTGCGGTTGCAGTAGAGGAAGCCATGAACAAATAGCAGTTGCTGCATGCGGGTGCATCGGATCTTCAAGGTCTGTTGTGCCCTTTCTGATGTGTGAGAGTTGCCGGAGCAAAGAGCCCGATATGTCGTAAACGGCTGTCCGCCGTTATGGCCGCCGGATTATCTGTCCGGCATGAATGGGCGCCGGCAGTTCTGACACATTGTTTTTTTCAAACAAGAATAATTGGAGTTTTTATGGCTGTGAATACAAGGATTATTTTTCTTTTCCTGCTTGTTGTTTCCTTCGCATGTAGCGGCGTTTCCTTTGCCGGCCCGTCTGCAGACAGAATCTTCTACGGAAACAAGGTTTTTCTGTTTTCAGAGCACAGCCTGCGTGAATTCGCAAACGGAAGGTATTCTTCAGTTGAAGGAGATCTCATAATAACCGTCAATACGGTGGAATCGTTTTCTGTTCTTGAAGGTCGTCTTGTCGAAATAGGAGGATCGCTTATCATTAAATCCGGATCACTTAAATCTCTGAAAGGGCTTGACAACCTGAAGCATATAGGTGGTGATTTCGTAGTTTCGGCACCGGGAATCACTTCGCTTGAGGGCTTGTCGTCGCTCGAAAGCATAGGCGGGAGGATGGTGCTGGATTCCTGCAGCTCTCTCAAGTCCTTTGTGGGACTTGAACGTCTTATGTCCCTTGGAAAAGGATTCGAATTCAATCCTTCAGACGATACTGATGCGATACCCGTCCTGCGGTATTATAATGACAATGTAATATGGAAGAATCACCGCTTTGTGATCATAGTGGTGTTGTCCATGATTATACTTGTGTTTGCTACTGTCAGTTTCCTAACTCGGAAATGAACTTTATTCTTACAAGTCTCACCTCTTCCTCTGTATAATTGCTTCCCAGTTCCTCCAGCGCTTTCTCAATGGAATCTGATTCGGCGTCTTCCCTGAAATAGTCATAGATGTCGTCAACCTTGTCATCGTCCACATTCTGTTCCAGATAGTAGTCTATGTTCAGTTTCGTACCGGAATTGACAATAGCCTCCATTTCGTCGAGAACTTCCGAGAATTCGAGATTTTTAGTCTCGGCAATATCTTCAAGCGGAAGTTTCCTGTCGATGCTCTGTATTATGAATACTTTATTGAGAGACTTGTTTGCTACTGATTTTACTACGAAATCGGTCGGTCTTATTATATCGTTTTCCTTTACATAGGCATCAATGAGCTTGATGAATTCCTTTCCGTATTTCTTGGCTTTGCCTTCTCCTATTCCCTGGCAGTTCTTCAGTTCATCCAGTGTAACAGGATATTGGATCGACATGTCTTCAAGCGAAGGATCCGAAAAGATTATGAATGGCGGCAGTTTCAATTTTTTGGAGATTGAGGCTCTGAGGTCTTTCAGCATTTTCAGAAGGGTTTCGTCCCCTCCTCCGCCTCCGATGCCTGCCATTCTGTTTCCTATTACAGAATTTT
This sequence comes from uncultured Bacteroidales bacterium, assembly GCA_949296645.1. Taxonomy (GTDB): domain Bacteria; phylum Bacteroidota; class Bacteroidia; order Bacteroidales; family UBA932; genus CALUPD01. The sequence goes on along the minus strand of CASFPH010000030.1, from coordinate 18,580 downwards.
CATCGTCCTCTTCGTTTTCATTGAATATCCTGTCTTCGGTCATCATTACAGGTACTGGATTTTTGAGAAATACATTGCCGGCATCCGTTACTGAAATCAGCCCGTATCTCTCTGTTTCTTTTTCGAGGAATCTCATGACAAGTCCGTGCCTGATTACAGACAGCCAGTGTCTGCTGTCCTTGCCCTGTTCGAGTCCGAACATTTCGTGGTCGTCGTGATGATAGGATTTTATGAGCGAATTTGTGACTCCTCCGAGAATGTTGGCAAGGTGTTCGGCCTTGAAGTGTTCCTTAAGTGAATTTATCAGTTTTATTACATTGAGCATGTCGGAGGTCCCGTCAAACTGGGGTTTCGGATTTAGGCAGTTGTCGCATGCTCCGCAATTTTCTTTTTCATAATGCTCCCCGAAATAGTTCAGGAGAACCTTTCTCCTGCATTGGTTCGTTTCAGTGTAGGATACCGTTTCGAGAAGCAGCTGCTTTCCTATTTCCTGTTCGGACAGAGGTTTGCCCTGCATGAATTTTTCAAGTTTGAGGATATCCTTATAACTGTAGAATGCTATGCATTGCCCTTCTCCGCCGTCTCTTCCGGCACGTCCTGTTTCCTGATAATATCCTTCGAGGCTTTTCGGCATATCATAGTGAATCACGAATCTTACGTCCGGTTTGTCTATGCCCATTCCGAAGGCTATTGTAGCTACGACGACATCCACTTCTTCCATGAGGAACATGTCCTGGTGTTTCGCCCTTGTCGCCGCGTCAAGGCCTGCATGATAAGGCAGTGCCTTTATGCCGTTTATGCTCAGAAGTTCGGCCACTTCCTCAACTTTCTTCCTGCTTAGGCAGTATATTATGCCGGACTTGCCTTCGTTTGCCTTTATGAATTTTATGATTTCCTTGTCCGTATTTACCTTAGGCCTGATTTCATAATACAGATTCTCTCTGTTGAAAGATGTCTTGAATACCTTTGCGTCTGTTATGCCGAGGTTTTTCTGTATGTCGTTCTGTACTTTCGGAGTAGCAGTTGCTGTAAGTGCGATTATTGGAGCTTTCCCGATTTCCTGGGAAATCGGGTATATTTTTCTGTATTCCGGTCTGAAGTCATGTCCCCATTCCGAGATACAGTGTGCTTCATCGATTGCATAGAATGATATTTTTATCTGTTTGAGCAGATGTATGTTTTCCTCTTTTGTGAGTGATTCCGGGGCTACATACAGCAACTTCGTGGCTCCTGAAAGCAGGTCTTCCCTTACTTCCTGGATCTGGCTTTTGTTCAGAGACGAGTTGAGAAAATGTGCAATTCCTTCCTGTCCGGATACGAATCCCCTGATTGCATCAACCTGGTTTTTCATCAGGGCTATCAAAGGTGATATTACTATGGCTGTACCTGGCATCAGCAGTGCCGGAAGCTGGTAACAGAGCGATTTTCCTCCTCCCGTAGGCATCAGTACAAATGCGTTGTTCCCGTTTATCAGGTGGAGTATGATCTCTTCCTGCTGCGGTTTGAAAGTGTCGAATCCAAAGAACTCTTTTAGTTTCGAATGCAGAAATTCTGTAGTAATATCCATCAAAATCTCCAATTAATGATTAATTATCTTACCTTTGTGCCTCTAAATTACTTAAAAGTTTTTTTTCGACAAAATTTTTATGGAGACAAAAAATGCGGAAATAGTCCAATTGGCTAAAGATGTGATTCGTAAGGAAGCAGCTGCCATATCGGCTCTGGAATCATATATCGACGGCAATTTCGAGTCTGTAGTATCCCTGATTTTTTCATGCAGCGGAAGGGTTGTCATAACCGGAATAGGTAAGAGCGCAATCATTGCAAACAAGATTGTGGCTACCCTGAATTCCACGGGAACTCCGGCTCTTTTCATGCATGCGGCTGATGCAATACACGGAGATCTCGGAATGATACAGCCTGAAGACATAGTGATTTGCATTTCGAAAAGCGGCAATACTCCGGAAATAAAGATGCTTGTGCCTCTCATAAAGCGTATGGGGAATGTACTGGTGGCTCTTGTATCTACTCCCGATTCCTATCTTGGAAACCATTCCGATTACGTGCTGTTCGCAAAAGTCGACAGGGAAGCTTGTCCAAACAACCTTGCTCCGACGACAAGTACTACGGCGCAGCTGGTAATGGGTGATGCTCTTGCGATATGTCTTCTGAAACTCAGGGGATTTACACCGGAGGACTTTGCACGTTATCACCCTGGAGGTTCTTTGGGAAAAAGACTGTATCTGCGTGTCGGGGATCTTATAAGTGACGACAGGGTTCCTATGGTTTCCCCGGATGAATCCATACAGAATACGATTTTCAATATTTCTTCAAACAGGCTGGGCGCTACGGTAGTCATATCCGATGACGGAAAAGTGGAAGGCATAATAACGGACGGTGATGTCAGAAGAATGGTCGAACGTGGCGGTGACATAAATACATTGAAGGCTTCTGACATAATGACCAGAAATCCGAAGACTATAGACATTGCGGAGCTTGCCGTAAATGCCTTCAGGATAATGGAGTCGAACAAGATTACATCCGTAGTGGTCCTTGACTGCGGTAAATATGCAGGCCTTATCCACATACATGATATATTGAGAGAAGGAATAGTGTAGTATATAAACTGAAAACGAATATAATTATGGCGGAATTCAATCCTAATGACATAGGCATGCCAAACGGCAACTGTTTCGGTCTTCCGTATGACGAGAATGAAGCGGAGATAGTCATATTGCCCGTACCGTGGGATGTAACGACTTCCTATTCGGACGGTACTTCGGGTGCTCCCGAAGCAATAGAGAATGCTTCTTTGCAGGTAGATCTTTTTGATCTTTCGTATCCCGAAGCGTGGAAGATAAGAATAGCCACGAGAAAGACCATGTGTGATTTTGCTTCTGAAAATGCGCGGGTCAGGAAAATGGCGGAAGAAGTTATTTCTTCTCTGGAAGATGGGGTATCCCCGGAGCAGCTTGCCGGCAAATGTGCTGAAATCAATGCCGCTTCCGAGCGACTGAATGCAGGCGTATATGACAACGTAAAGGATATAGTATCGCGCGGAAAACTTGCTGCCGTGCTGGGAGGGGATCACAGCGTGCCTTTCGGGGCAATAAAGGCAGTATCTGAAAAATACGGAAGCATTGGCATTCTGCACATAGACGCACATGCCGATCTGCGTTGCGCCTATGAAGGTTTCAGATATTCCCATGCATCAATAATGTATAATTCCTATACTTCCCTGCCTGGTGTAACCGGAATAACCCAGATTGGTGTACGTGATTTCTGCAAGGATGAATATGACATGATGCAGAGGGAAGAAGGTATTTCCGTATTTACCGACCGCTATCTGTCCGATGAGGAGGCGTGCGGCAGGTCATGGATGTCTTTGTGCGATGAAATAATATCTACTCTGCCTGAAAACGTATACATAAGTTTTGATATTGACGGTCTGTCTCCGGATAACTGTCCTAATACGGGTACTCCTGTTCCCGGGGGCCTTTCTTTCAACAAGGCGGATTTTCTGTTGAGGCGGCTCGCGCTTTCGGAAAAGAGGATTGTCGGTTTCGACCTGTGTGAAGTGGGTGTGGGAGAAAACAGTGAGTGGGATGCCAATGTAGGGGCAAGGCTTCTGTTCAAACTTTGCATATATGCCAAAATCAATTCGGAAAAATAGTTATATTTGCAATAACTGAAACTAAAAACCAGACAAGATGAACGCTTCATTTTCCAGACAAAGGGTAATGGGCGCAAAACAGGCAAGAAAGTTGTTCGATTCCTTTCTGCACGGGCAGGTGACAGGCGGAGTCATACTTCTGATATGTGCAGTAGTTGCGCTGCTTATTGCAAACACCCCGTCTCTTTCGCATTTGTCCAGTATATGGGATGAGGTGCTTTCGATAAAAATATCGGATTTCTCACTGGAGATGCCTTTGCTTTATTGGGTGAATGACGGACTTATGGCAATATTCTTTTTTGTTGTAGGTCTCGAAATAAAAAGGGAAATACTGGTAGGGGAGCTTTGCACCGTAAAGCAGGCTCTGCTTCCTGTTTTTGCGGCAGTAGGCGGAATGGTGGTCCCTGCACTGATATATTCGTTTTTCAATGCGGGAACAGAGGGCCAGAACGGATGGGGGATTCCTATGGCAACGGACATAGCTTTTGCAATAGGTATAATATCTCTGCTCGGCAACAAGGTGCCTCTCGGGCTCAAGGTGTTCCTTACGGCACTGGCAATAGTGGACGATCTCGGCGCGATACTCGTGCTTGCCATATTCTATCCGAGCCATGCTCTTCATCCGGACATGCTGATATATGCTGCAATAGTGACTGCCGTACTCGTCGTCATGGGAAGATACAGGGTCAGGAGCGTGATTCTTTATGTGATACTCGGACTGTTGTTGTGGTATTTCATATATTCCTCAGGAGTTCATGCAACTATTGCAGGTGTGATAATGGCACTTACCATCCCTTCGAAGAATTCCATCAACGAGGTCCGTTTCTATGTAAGGATGAAACATCTGGCAACCAAGTTCAAGAAAGCCGGAAACAGTGAGGTTGAGGTGCTTGCAAACAAGGAACAGCAGCATATACTGCATGAAATACATGAAACGGTAGAACTGGTCAATCCGATGATGCACAAGTTCGAACATTCGCTGCATCCGTGGGTTACATTTTTCATAATGCCTCTGTTTGCACTGGCCAATGCCGGAGTAGTCTTCGATCCGGAAACATTTACAGGTGAAATATCTTCCGTAGTTCCTGGAATATTTTTCGGACTTTTGCTGGGGAAACCGCTTGGAATCTTTCTTATGAGTCTGATTGTCGTAAAGGCAAGGATTGCGGATCTTCCTGCCGGGACAGGATGGCTGCAGGTCCTTGCACTGGGGGTAATTGCAGGTATTGGATTTACAATGTCGATTTTCATAAACGGTCTTGCGTTCGACACTCAGGTACTTGTCGATACAGGTAAGGCATCAATATTGCTTACTTCATTATTCGCGGCACTTTTGGGACTTTTGCTTTTGTACCTGACAACGAGATGCAGGAAGACTGAATGACAAACCAAATAAAAATCAATAATGAAAAATTACAAATTGTTTACATTGGCGGCAGCCGCTTCACTTATGGTGGTTGCCTGTGGAGGTCAGAAGACAACTTCCGTGTCTTCTGCCGATCTGGGATTTTCATCATCTCAGATCGATTCTGTAAGTTATGCTATCGGTGTTTCCCTCGGATCCATGGTGGAAGAGGCAAGATTCGGGGATATAGACATGAATGAAGTAAGGAAGGGAATGGAAGACGTGCTCAATTCCAGAGATCTCAGGATAGAGAAGAACCAGACCGGAATAATTATCCAGCAGTACATGATGATGAGAATGACCAAGATAGCCGAATTCAACAAGGCTAAGGGTGATGAATTCCTTAAGAAAAAGGGAACTGAAGATGGTGTCCAGTCTACAGATAGCGGTCTGTACTACAGAATTACTGAACCTGGAAGCGACCTGCATCCGTCATTGACAGATACAGTCGAGGTTAATTATGAAGGAACGCTGATTGACGGAAAGGTATTCGATTCTTCATATGAAAGGAACCAGACGGCAAAGTTCCCTCTGAACAGAGTGATAAAAGGGTGGACCGAAGGACTCCAGTTGATAGGCGAGGGAGGAAAGATTGAACTTTATATACCTGCCGAGCTGGCTTACGGCCCTCAGGGTGCCGGTCCTGATATAGGTCCTAATGAAACCCTTATTTTCAAGGTGGAACTTATCAAGGTTTCAAAGGATTCCAAAAAGGAAGACAAGGAGGCTGAATAGAATGGCTTTGGAACTGGTAGGAACTTTGGAAGTAAAACTCCCGGTACAGTCCGGTACAAGTGCCAGAGGTCCGTGGAAAAAACAGGATTTTATAATTTCCACGCAGGAAACTTATCCCAGAAAGGTGTGTATAAACGTATGGGGTGAAGATAAGGTAACTGAACTAGATGCTATACATGAAGGTACTTTGCTGAAGATTTCCGTTAATATTGAGTCCAGAGAATTCAACGGGAGATGGTATACAGATGTAAGGGCATGGAAAATCGAGAATTTTCAACAAATGCCTGCACAGCAGCCTGCAGCCGATTATGGCGATACGCTCCCGGAATATGAGGCTTCCGAGGCTGATGATCTTCCGTTCTGATGCTTTTTCTGTATCAAGGGAGATAAAATACTCATAATTGCAGATATCTGCATTCGAAAGAGGGTTGGATCAAAATATCAATTTTGGTACAACCCCTTTTGTGTGCGGATTTTTTACTACATTTGTAATTCTTTTCAGTTGTATTATGCACAATAAATCTATAATATACGGTACATGTGCGGTATTGCTTCTGGTTGTCTTTGCCGCGGGGCTTTTTTTCAATCTTTTTGATGAAAAGAAGGAAACCGTATCTTCCGATTCTTCATGTGCGGAACAGCTGGACATATATTCGTCGGTTCCTGCTGATGCGGTATTTGTCCTCAAAATAGTTTCGGACCGCATCTCGAATGATATTACATCTTCTTTTTCCACGGGAGCATCCTCTGCTTCAGATGCCTTCGTCAGACGTATATATGCGGAAATTCCTTCGCTTGCGGGATGCACTTGCGTGATGTCGGCGCATTATTCGGGAAAGAACAGACTTTCCCTGCTGTATTCTCTGCGTTCTGAAAATATCGGAACGAAGGACGGTTTACGGGGTCACGGCACACTTGTCAGAGACGGGATATACGAATCTCCGCATGGCGTCTATTTCAAGGTCAAGGATGACCGTCTGCTGTTTTGTGACAACAGGATAGTACTGGAGTCTTCTCTTCGAAGCTTAGAAACGGGAACTTCCATTCTGGATGTGGAGGAATTCAACAGACTTGCAAGGGAAAAGGGGTCTTTTGACAATGTTATGATAATCAATCATCAGCAAATAGGAAAGGTTTTTTCCGGCTGGGGATCGGCTTCCTCTCTGAAATATTCTGATTTCGTTTCTTCGATGACTTCATGGTCCGCATTCGTGCTGAATGCAGGGGAACATTATCTGTCGGCTTCCGGAACCTTTGAAAACGGCAGGGGCAAGGGTAATTTTTCGGAAATATTCCGCAATATGCCTTCAACGGTCCCTGATGTATTTTCGGTCCTTCCGGCTAATGTCTCCTCGGTTGTACGTATACCTGTGGGCGACATTTCGGAGTATATGGATAAATACAAGGCATATGTGGAAATATCGGCCAATATTACCGATTACAACTGGATGCAGACAATGCTTGTGAGGGATGAAGCTCCGTCACCACAGAAATGGATAGAACAGACGGCGCCTTCTGAAGTAGTTCTTGTATCTGTACCTGTCAAGGATACGATGGAGTGGGGGGTACTGATGAAATTACGTTCGGAAATCGATTTCGGACGGATATTCAGCAAGAAAATGTCCAGAGACAATAATGTCGAAATACATCCGTTTCCTTACAGGGGATACATAGGTTCTCTTTTCGGAAACCTTTTCAGACTTGCCGATGAATCGTGTTTCATAAGGTACAGGGATTGGATGATCGTAGGATCGGAGAACTTCCTTAAAGGATATACGGATGGTACATACGGGCGTTTTTCTTTCCATGACATGGCCCTGCAGACTCCTGCCTTCAGGGATCTTGTTCGGCCTGCGTCCCTTGTTTGCCTTCTGAATCTTCAGGAAATGAAATATATCATTCCAGGTTTCTTCAATGACAAATCTGTTTCTTCAGTGGATTCTCTTCTTGCTTCAGCAAATTTCCAGTATCTTGAGTTTTCTCTTGATTCCAGGGAGGGGATAATAATGTCGGATCTTTTTCTTTATTCTGAAAAGATGGAACGTCTGCCTGAACCTGATTCAGGAAAAGATGCTTCCGGTTTTTTCAGTACGGCGGACACGGTCGTAAATGTACCTTCAGGTCCGTATCCAGTGGAAAATTTCCTTACAGGGAAAACCAATTATCTCAAGCAGTTGCAGAATCATAAGCTGCAGCTTCTGGATGAACGCAACAAAAGCGTGTGGACTTTGGATTTCGATACGGAAATTGCTGGATATGTAGAGCAGGTGGACAAGTATAAAAACGGCAAGCTTCAGATGCTTTTCTGTGCTGGAAACAAGGTTTACCTTGTGGACAGGCTTGGAAGATATGTTTCTGGATATCCTGAAGAACTTGACAGGGATGTTTTGCTCGGACCTAAGGTCTACGACTTGAAAGGAACGAAAGATTATACATTCATAGTTCTGCATACCGACAATTCTATAGGTTTTTATGATCTTTCCGGAAAAAGGTATGCCGGATGGAGTGATATCAGACCGAAAGAGAAGATAACCGGTTTGCCGGAGCTTTTCAAAGTAGGAAAGGACTATTACTGGAAGCTGGAAACTTCGGAGACATTGAGGATATTCACCCTTGAAGGGAAAGAATGTACGCTTTCGGATTCAAAGAGAAAAATAGACCGCAAGTCTGAAGTACACCAGATTTCCGAAGATGCGGTCTCGATAAAATGTACTGACGGAAAAGAGTATGTCCTTAACTTGAAAAACGGGAATTTAAAGCGCAGATAATGCCATAGTATGGAAAAATTTGTTACAGTAATAATATTCATATTCATCTTTACCTATCTTTTGGGACGTCTGCTTCCATATATTCTGCGATGGTGGCTGAAACGGAAGATTGGCAGATATCAGGGGCCGGTTCACGGCGATGACGAGGATATCGTCATGGAGTCGAGGAAAAACGAAGGGAAAGTGATAATTTCCAAAGACAATTGCGGAACTGAAAAACTGGTGGACAGGGAAGTGGGTGACTATATAGAATACGAAGAAAAGAAATCCGATGAATAGTTTTAAAAGACTTTTGGGCTATGCTAAGCCTTTTGGCCGTTTCTGGCCTGTATACCTAATACTGTCATTGTTGTCAGTTCTGTTCGGAATAGTGAATTATGCACTGATAGATCCTCTGCTGACACTGCTTTTTACACCTGAAACCATAGACACTACTGTTGCCAGACCGGAATTTTCCCTTACTTCCGGATATGCTACAGACATGTTCAAGTACTATCTGGCCCGTTTCATGTCGGAGTCCGGTATGCTTAAAGGTCTGCTTTTCGTATGCATTATTCTGGTATTTGCATCATTTCTTTCCAATCTTATGAGATTCCTGTCGCAGAAAATGCTGGTGGATCTCAGAACAAGGACCATGAGGAACATAAGGGAGGACCTTTTCTCAAAGATACTTAAACTCCATGTAGGATATTTCAACAACAGCAGGAAAGGTGAGATTCTCTCTTCCATATCAAATGATGTCACTGAGGTACAGAACAGTGTCGCAAGCGGATTCCATATATTGCTCAAGGATCCTATTCTTGCGATAGGTTTTCTTGTAATGCTTTTCGTCACATCTCCTAAACTTACGCTTCTTACACTTGTAACGCTTCCGGTTTCTGCAATCGTGATAGGAAGGATCAGCCGTTCGCTGAAAAGGGGGGCGAAGGATACACAATCGCTCATGGGTATGATCATGAGTAATTTCGAGGAGGCTATATCAGGAGTAAGGATAATAAAGGCATTCAACGCCCAGTCCTATGTCAAGGGTAATTTCGATGCATTGAACAACCAGCACAGGGAAGCCAGCCGCAGAATGTTCACAAGGCAGGAAATAGCCTCGCCTCTGTCGGAATTTCTGGGAATTTCTGTTGCTGTATCAGTTCTTTTTTACGGAGGCTGGCTGCAGTTGCGTGGTGAACTCGGTATGACCTTGCCGGAATTTGTGGTCTATATCGCGTATTACTGGCGTGTGCTTGAGCCTTCAAAAGCAATTTCTTCTGCATATGCAAGCATTCAGCGAGGCCTGGTTTCTGCGGACAGACTTTATGCGATACTTGATGTGGAGGAAGAAATGAAGGAAAAGGAAAATGCATTGCCTGTGAAATCATTTACTGACTGTATAGAATTTCAGAATGTGTCCTTCAGTTATGCATCCGAACCTGTCCTGAAGAATATTTCATTCAAGATACCCAAAGGAAAGATGATTGCGCTGGTCGGCCCTTCAGGTGCTGGAAAATCAACCATAGCCGATCTTCTTCCACGATTTTACGACATAAATGAGGGTTCGATAAAACTTGATGGAACGGATATAAGGGATTACAGAAAAAATGACCTTACTTCCCTTATGGGAATAGTTACGCAGGAAGCTATTCTTTTCAATGATACTGTTTACAACAATATTACTTTCGGAATGAACAATGTTTCCGAGGAAGATGTTGTGAATGCTGCAAAAATAGCCAATGCACACGAATTCATAGTCAATATGGAAGAAGGCTACAATACAAATATAGGAGACAGGGGAGCCAAGCTTTCAGGCGGTCAGAGACAACGCCTTGCCATAGCAAGGGCCGTGTTGAAGAATCCTCCGATACTTATACTCGACGAGGCTACTTCCGCCCTGGATACGGAAAGTGAGAGACTTGTACAGGATGCTCTTACAAAACTCATGAAAAACAGGACTTCTTTGGTTATAGCACATAGACTTTCTACAATACAGCATGCTGATGAGATAGTTGTAATCCAGGCAGGGCGCATAGTGGAGCGCGGAACACACGACTCCCTTATGTCTCTTGGAGGGGTATATTCATATCTTTGTCATCTGCAGGCATTTAATAAATGAAAAAAATGGAAATTGATATGAACCGATCGCTCAATGCTCTTTTTGAAAAAAGTTTCAAGGAAAACTGGGATCTGCCTGCCCTGTCCGATTATAAGGGGGTTACACTCCATTACAGGGATGTGGCCAGAAGAATTGAGAAATTGCATATTGTGTTTGAAATATGCGGCCTCAAGCATGGGGACAAGATATCTATCTGTTCTAAAAACCAGGCAAACTGGGGTGTTGTATATATAGCCGCCCTGACCTATGGTGCGGTACCGGTACCGATTCTGCATGAGTTCAAGTCTGGCAACATACACCACATCGTCAATCATTCGGATTCCCGAATCCTGTTTGTGGGTGATGTGATGTGGGAAGGTCTGAGTGAGAGCGAGATGCCTAAACTGGACGCCGTAATCCAGATAAATGACTTTGCATTGCTTTATGCAAGAGATCAGAAAATAGTCGAAACAAGAGAACGTCTGAATGAATATTTCGGAAAGAAGTATCCTAAAAACTTCAGGCCGGAGCATATTTCATATTATAAGGAGCAGTCTCCTGACGAGCTTGCGATGATAAACTACACATCCGGTACGTCAGGATTTTCAAAAGGTGTCATGATACCTTACAGGGCACTTTATTCCAATGTCATGTTTGCAAGTGAAGTGCATCCGTCCGTAAAGCAGGGTACCAATGTGGTTTCGATGCTGCCTACCGCACATATGTACGGAATGATGTTCGAGTTCCTTTTCGAGATGACGTCAGGCGCCCATGTACATTTTCTTACACGTATACCGAGCCCGAAAATCATAATGGAGGCATTTGCCGAAATAAAGCCTGAGATAATAATAGCTGTGCCGCTTATAATAGAGAAGATATACAAGAAAAAACTGCAGCCTATAATAAACAAGACTGCAATTAGGGTTCTGCTCAAACTTCCGGTGATTGAGCAGAAGATAGAAAAAAGAATCCTTAATGAACTTACGTCGGCATTCGGAGGCCGGTTCAAGGAGATAATCATAGGAGGTGCCGCTTTCAACAGGGAAGCCGAGGCATTTTTCAAGCGTATAAAATTTCCGTATACGGTAGGTTACGGGATGACCGAGTGTGCTCCTATAATAACTTATGCTCCTTGGAGGGAGAACCGTCTTTATTCATGCGGCAAGGCCGCCCCGAGAATGGAAGTTCGCATAGACTCCCCAGATCCGCTCAGAATACCTGGCGAAATTATTGTCAAGGGCGACAATGTTATGCTGGGGTATTACAAGAACGAGAGTGAAACGGCAGCGGCATTTACGGAAGACGGATGGATGCGTACAGGGGATATGGGTGTGCTTGACAGTGACGGTTTCCTTTATATCAAGGGTCGTTCGAAGAGTATGATATTGGGAGCTTCGGGGCAGAATATTTATCCGGAAGAAATAGAGAGTGTATTGAACAATATGCCGTATGTGGTTGAATCTCTGGTTATAGAGGATGGCGGGAATCTTGTGGCTCTTATCTATCCTGATTTTGAAGCGGCAGCGGCAGACGGTATCTCGGGAAATGCGCTTGAAGATAAGATGAAAGAAAACATAGCTCTTGTCAATCAGGAGCAGCCTAATTATTGCAAACTCGCAAGTTTCAAGATATTCCCCGAAGAATTCGAGAAAACACCTAAGAGAAGTATAAAACGTTATTTGTATCAAAGACAGTCTTGATATGGACAAACAGACGCAGTTTGATATCAGTTATCTGAGAATGGCTGAAATATGGGGCCGCAATTCCTACTGTGTACGCAGGAAAGTCGGAGCTCTGATCGTTAAGGACAGAATGATTATTTCAGACGGTTACAACGGTACTCCGTCTGGATTCGAGAATGTATGTGAGTATGAGAACGGTCTTACCAAACCGTATGTGCTTCATGCGGAGGCCAATGCGATAACCAAGGTCGCAAAGTCGGGAAACAGCAGTGACGGTGCTACACTGTATGTTACCGATGCGCCTTGTCTGGAGTGCTCAAAACTGATTATCCAGGCCGGAATAAGACGGGTGGTATATACAAAGGAATACCGTGTAAGGGACGGTATAGAGCTGCTCGAGAGGGCAGGTATTGAAGTTGTAAATCTGAAACCGGAAGAATATGAAGATGAGTGATTTCCTGAAGGGGAAAGCAGGCTCTTTCCTCGCAACAGTATTGTATGTACTGCTTTTTGCGATAGTTGCCGTAGGATGGTATTCCAATCAGAAAAAACTGAATCTACTGGAGAGCCGTTACAATGACTGGAGCAAGTTGTCACTGATTTTATCGCAACTTGACAACAACTATGTGGATACCATAGATGTTGCCGGAATTACCGAGAAGACGATTCCATTTATCTTGAAGGAGCTTGATCCGCATTCTGTGTATCTTCCTCCTCAGGAGAAAAAGGTAGCCGATGAATCCCTTGCCGCTAATTTTGACGGAATAGGTATTGAATTCAATGTGCCGAGGGATACTGCAGTGGTAATCCATGTAATACCAGGGGGACCTTCCGAGAAGGCCGGACTGCTTTCAGGGGACAGAATCGTTGAAGTTGACGGCGTTAAGGTAGCTGGCGTTAAGATGCCTCAGGATTCCATCGTGTCGAAGATGAGAGGCCCGTCTGGTTCGAAAGTAGAGATAGCTGTCAGGAGAGAGGGTGCATCGAGTCTGATACGTTTTGACATAACGAGGGGAAAGATCCCTGTAAACAGTATAGATGTAGCTTACATGATGAATGATACTACGGCTTATGTAAAACTTTCCAAGTTTTCAAGGTCCACGTATCTTGAATTTCTTAAGGCGATGCCGGATCTTCTTGCTTCAGGTATGAAGCGCATGGTATTTGATCTCAGGGATAATTCAGGCGGTTATCTTGACCAGGCCCTGCTGTTGGCAAACGAGTTCCTGGACAAGGACAAGATGATTGTATATATGGAAGGCGTGCACCGTCCGAGAGAGGAATTCAGGGCTGACGGAAAAGGTAATCTGAAGAATATACGTCTTGATGTGCTGATCAATGAAAATTCTGCTTCGTCAAGTGAAATATTCGCAGGCGCGATACAGGATAATGACAGGGGAACGATTTACGGAAGGAGATCTTTCGGAAAGGGGCTTGTGCAGGAACCTATCAATTTTTCCGACCATTCAGGCATACGTCTTACTGTAGCCAGATTCTATACGCCGACAGGAAGATCGATACAGAAGCCGTATTCGAACTACGATAACGGTTATATGGGAGATTTGATTGAAAGGTACAGAAGCGGTGAAATGACGGTGGCCGACAGCATAAAGCACAATGATTCACTCAGGTATGTTACTCCGGGAGGCAAGGTTGTTTATGGAGGAGGAGGTATAATTCCTGATATCTTCGTACCTGTAGACACGATTTCAGGAAACGACTTCCTTGTCAATGTAAACAGAAACAGCATGCAGGTACTTTTCAGCATACAGTTTGCGGATGACAACAGAAAGACCCTTTCCGAAGTTGACAATATGGATGATTTGAACCGTCTCCTTGACTCATTCAATCTGCTCGGTGAATTCCGAAAATATCTTACAGAAAAGGGAATTTCTTGTACGGACGCTGAATGGAAGAAATCGGAGCATATACTGGATGTGCAGATAAGGGCGATGGTAGGACGCTATTCCAAGCTTGACGATCTTGCATTCTATCCTATAATATCAGAGATAGATAACGTAATATGCAGGGTTCTTGAAGACTGATTATCTTCATTGTTCTACAAAACGATAGACAATTTCACCTATCTGGCTTTTGGGAGCCTTATCCGAAGCTGTAAAACGTGACAGTTTTGCAGCTTTTATTGCATAGTCTATGAGACACTGATCCTTTGATGAAAGTGACGGGACTACTTCCGCCTTTTCTACCCGGCCCGACCTGTTTACGGTTATGGCTACCGTGACATCCCCACCTCCGTAACATTTATAAGCAGGTATTGGCAGCCTTATGGCCTTTCTGCCGTCTAGGGTGTACGAGATTACGGACGGACCTTTGTAGCTTTCATTGCTGTTCGTTGCCTTTCCGCCTTTTTTAATTGCTACATCTCCTTCAGATTCGGCTGCCTTTTCCATTTCGGCTTTGGCTGCGTCGAGTTTGGCCTGTACCTTTCTTGCTTCATCATACACGGAATTGGCACCCCTGTCATCTTTTAGCCTTTCCCCGGCTCTGGAGCTTCTGTCTACGGCCACATTCCTTATTGTCTGGTGTGATCTTCCAGAAAGGATCTCTTCGAGTTCTTTGGATACATTTTCCTTGATTTCCTCTTTTCTTGCAAGTTTTTCCTCTGCTTCAATTCCGCTGAAGTCAAGTACAAATGAAGTTTCGCTTTTCATGACCGTATGGATTCCGGTGCACAGCATGATAATGATAAGAACAAGATGGAAAATGACTGTCAGGTAAATTCCTATCCTGTTCTCTTTCTTGTTTTCAGGTGTTCTGTTCAGCAGATCCATCCTAATGCAGGTCTATTTTAGTTTCAGGGATTTTTCTATTGTGGCAAGCAGAATATTTATTGCAACCTTGTTGTGCCCGCCTTGAGGTATAATAATGTCCGCATACCTTTTGGACGGCTCTATAAACTGAAGGTGCATGGGCTTGACGGTTTTTGTATATCGTTCCATCACCTTTTCAACGCTTTTTCCGCGTTCGGATATGTCTCTTGCTATTACCCTCATCAGTCTGTCGTCAGGATCCGCATCTACGAATACGGATATATCGAATTCGCGTCTGAGTTCCTCATTGGTGAATATCAGAATTCCTTCTACAATTATTACATGCGCCGGATTAACTTTTACGGTTTCCGTCTTTGATCTGGAGCACGTTATGTATGAATAGACAGGCTGTTCTATCGATTCGCCTCTTTTGAGGGCCTTGAGGTGGTTGATAAGAAGTTCGAAGTCTATTGAGTCGGGATGGTCAAAATTCAGCTCCTGCCTCTTTTCCAGAGGCAGGTAACTGCTATCTTTATAGTAGGAGTCCTGCGGTATGACCACAACCTCGTCTTTCTTCAGCATGTCGGCAATCTTTTTCACGACGGTTGTCTTGCCGGAACCTGTCCCGCCTGCGATTCCTATTATAAGCATTTTAGAATTCTGCTGTTTTAGGTGTTCTAGGGAAAGGTATTACGTCCCTTATGTTTGCCATGCCCGTTACGAAAAGAAGAAGCCTTTCGAATCCGAGACCGAAACCGCTGTGTGGAGCAGTTCCGAATTTCCTCGTCTCAATATACCACCACAGGCTTTCAGTTCCCATGCCAAGTTCCGCTATTCTGTTCTGTAGCTTTTCAAGATTCTCCTCTCTCTGTGAACCTCCTATGATTTCTCCTATCTTCGGGAAAAGTACGTCCATTGCCCTTACTGTTTTTCCGTCGTCGTTCTGTTTCATGTAGAAAGCCTTTATATCCTTAGGATAGTCAGTAAGTATGACAGGTTTCTTGAAGTGCTGTTCAACGAGGTATCTTTCGTGTTCGCTCTGCAGGTCTACTCCCCAGTATACAGGGAATTCGAATTTCCTGCCCGATTTTTCCAGAATATCTATACCTTCGGTATAAGTAAGCCTTACAAAGTCTGTGGATATGACCGACTGGAGTCTTGCTATCAGTTCTTTGTCGAACATGTCGTTGAGGAATTTGAGATCATCCATGCAGTTGTCAAGTGCATATTTAACAAGATATTTTATGAACTCTTCCGCAAGGTCCATATTCTCCTTTATTTCATAGAATGCCATTTCAGGCTCTATCATCCAGAATTCTGCAAGATGTCTCGGCGTGTTTGAGTTTTCGGCTCTGAAAGTGGGACCGAATGTGTAGATTTCGCCCAAAGCCAGCGCACCCAATTCTCCTTCGAGCTGTCCGCTTACGGTAAGGTTTGTCTGTCTTCCGAAAAAGTCCTGTGCATAGTCGACTTTACCGTCTTCTTTCCTTGGAGGATTGGATATGTCCAGTGTTGTTACCTGGAACATAGCACCTGCACCTTCGGCATCGGATGCCGTAATCAGAGGAGTATGGAGATAATAGAATCCTTTGTCGTTGAAAAACTTGTGTATTGCATAGGCCATCGAGTGGCGGATACGCAGAACTGCCCCGAACGTATTGGTTCTCGGACGGAGATGTGCGATTTCCCTCAGGAACTCCATACTGTGTCCCTTTTTCTGAAGAGGGTAGGTTTCAGGATCTGCCGTTCCGTAAACCTGTATTTCTTCCGCCTGTATTTCAACACGCTGTCCGCTGCCTTGTGATTCTACAAGCTGGCCTGTAACACAGATGCATGCTCCTGTCGTAATAGGTTTCATCTCCTCGTCGGAGAATTTTTTCATGTCGCAGACAATCTGTATGTTATTTATGGTGGATCCGTCATTCAAGGCGATGAACGCCACATTCTTGTTCCCTCTTTTTGTTCTGACCCAACCTTTGGCCATTACCGTTTTGCCTGCTTCTTCCTTGAGCAGTACGGCAATCTTATTTCTATCAACAGATGTCATAGCTTTTTGTTTTAATGTGAGCGACAAAGGTAATAAATTTCTAGTATTCTACACCCATTGCAGTACATATTCTCTTCGGAATATCCGTATTGTCAAGTCTTCCTCCGAACAGTTCCGATCCGACTCCTATGGAGTATACAGGTACGGCTATTCCGGTATGTGCATCTGTTGTCCAGCCTACCCTGGCATTTTTCGTGATCTTATCCACTTCATTGCCGTTTATGTCGTTTTTGAGACCGTCCTGTTTGTGCAGTTCGTTCAACTTGAGTTCATAACCGCCGTTTCCCAAGGCAAGACCGCCTGTTTCATGATCTGCGGTTACAACAATCAGAGTTTCTTCAGGGTGTCTGTTGTAGAATGCAAGAGCAATCTTGACAGCATCATCAAGGTCGAGTACTTCAAGAATGTTCGACTTCACGTCGTTTGAATGTCCGGCTCCGTCTATTTGTCCGCCTTCCGCCATGATGAAGAAGCCTTTTCCGTTGTCAAGAAATTCAATTGCGGATTCAATGACCTGAGACAGTCTCAGATCATTTTCCTTCCTTTCAATGCTGTAAGGCAACGTATTGTTCCTGATGTCCTTTTCCTGAAGCATTATTATTTTAGAAGCTTCGTTTTTGATGCTGTCGAAGCCTTTTTTACCGTAAGATAACGAATATCCTTTTTCAGTAGCGATTTCGTAGGCGGATTTCATGTTTCCGTCCTTTCCTTCCGGCTCACTGATTCCGCCGCCGCCGAAGAATTCGAATCCGCTTTCCGGTAATTGGAGTGCTATTTCGTAATAATTCTTCCTGTTTGCGGCGCATGCATAGAATGCACCAGGTGTTGCGTGGTTTATCGTTACGTTTGTAATTATGCCCACCTTGAATCCAGCCTCATGTATTTTGTATGATATACTCTTTAGTGCCGTGCTGTCAGGTAGCATTCCGAGCATGCCGTTGTTTGTCTTGTATCCGGTAGACAGGGCAGTGCCTGCTGCTGAGGAGCAGGTTATGTAGCTGTTTGCCGAATATGTATGTGCAAGCGCCACATTCGGAAATGATGTGAATGTCAGAGGTGTGTTTCCGATTTTTCCGTTTTCAGCGGCAAGATATGCTTCAGCCATGCAGGCCTGAGCCAGCCCCATTCCGTCACCGATGAAGTAAAATACGTACTTTGCCTTTTGTTCAGGGTTCCGTGTTTCGTTTTTCCTGTTGCCGCATGCGGACACGACGATCAGGATGGTAAATAAGACGTAAAGTTTCTGTTTCATGTTCTCATGATTTTCCGCAAAAGTATTCAAAAGATTTAAAAATGCAGTTACAATCCTGTTTAGAAAATAAAAAAAAGAGGGTGACCCAAAAGCCAAGAGACTTTGAGGTCATCCTCTTTTTGTTGTATAGATCTCACAGGCTGCACTGCCGTATGTGGGAGAGTTTT
>CASFPH010000029.1 GCA_949296645.1 uncultured Bacteroidales bacterium | reverse complement strand
TTAATTGGATTTATTTCTTTTCAAAGGTAGTGTATTTGTATTGCGTAGCCAAAGAAAATAATGACTTACTACTATATTTTTTGCGCCTGTGGGGAAAATATGGGGAAAAATCAGACAAGCAAAAAGGCTAAGTAATTGATAATTCAATACTTAGCCTTTTATTCTGTACCCAGAGCCGATTCCGAACCTATCGCACCGCCGTATGTACCTCCGCTTCCTCCATAGCTGTAGTTATACATAGGTATACCGTCTATCACATACAGGGCGTTGTTCGACTTCTCTATCGATTTCGTACCCCTCATTACAACCCTCGTGGAACTGCCCTGTCCTCCTGCTCCGACTGTAATCTGTACACCGGCCACCTTTCCGATAAGGGAATTAACGACATTGGCATCCTTGACTTTAGTTAACTTGTCCGAATTCACTTCCTGCAGATTGTATGAAAGTGCCATACGGTCTCTTTCAATACCAAGGGCTGTAACAACTACCCTGTCCATCATTACGGCTTCTTCTGAAATAACGACATCAAGACTATTCTGCCCCCTGTACCTTATTTCTACTGTTCTGTAACCTATCATGGATACGACAATCACATCCTTCAGCTTTACTCCTTTCAGAACAAAACGTCCATCAGGCTCAGTGGAAACACCGTTCTGCGTATCTTTGACAAAAACGGTAACACCTGCAACAGGTCCGTTATTATCGGTCACTATACCACGGACCTCATATTCCGTTTCCCCGTCCTGTACCTGTCTTGCCGGAGAAATATCATAGGCAACGGCATTCCCGCAAACAAGGAATGCCATCGCAAGCACCATAAGAAAAATTCCGTTTATACTCTTCATATTTTTCCGATTTACCTTTACGGAAAAACAATCAAAATACAAACCTCAAATATGCCTTAAATACAACAAAAAGAAATACTGGCAATTACGCTTCAGCAGAAGACAAGACAGACACACTCCGATATGGAAATATTCCACACACTTACTCATCAATAAGTGAAATGTCATCATTAGATTCCACATCCCGCAACTTGCGCTGAATGGCCCTCGTCCTCACACCGACAAGCTGGTCTATCTGATTAAGCCCGCCCTGAATATTGTTCTGTGCCTTTACAAGAAGTTCTCCGAACTTGCCGAACTCATTCTTTACCGCACCGAGCACCTGCCATACCTCACTGCTGCGTTTTTCTATCGCCAGAGTTCTGAAACCCATTTGAAGACTGTTCAGAATGGCAGCAAGGGTCGTAGGACCCGTGACTATCACCTTATATTCATATTGAAGTTTCTCCAAAAGCGCCGATTTTCTGACTACTTCCCCGTATATGCCCTCGAAAGGGACAAACATTATTCCGAAATCCGTAGTATATGGAGGATCGAGATATTTGTCCCTTATGTCGGATGCCATTTTCAAAATTGCATTGTCGAAAGTACGCTGCGCCCTTTCTATCATCTGCTGGTCGGAAGAATCATATGCAACCTGCAGGTTTTCATACACATCCTTAGGAAACTTTGCATCTATCGGCAGCCAGATGTTCTTTATTGTATTGTCCCTGCCAGGCAATTTCACGGCAAATTCAACAATATCATCAGACGAAGCCTTCGTCTTCACATTCGCCTCATACTGTTCCGGGGCAAGTATCTGCTCAAGCATCATGGCCAGCTGTACCTCTCCTATGCCGCCCCTCATCTTCACATTTCCGAGCACCTTTTTCAGTCCGCCGACATCGTTTGCCAGAGCCTGCATTTCCCCAAGTCCTTTCTGAACCTCAGACAACTGACGTCCCACAAGTTCGAAACTGCGTCCAAGCCTCTCTCCAAGCGTCTTGTCTAGTTTTTCCTCTACCGTAACTCGGATCTTCTCCAGTTTAGCCTCTGTATCCGCAATAAGCCTGTCCTGATTTTCGGCAACTTTTCCAAGCTTGTCAGACTGGATCGAAGCTATGAGATCAAACGAATTTCTGAGCGAGGACGAAAGATCCTGACCCATTGTCCTGACCTCGTTTACAAGTTCCTCTCTTCCCTTCTCCTGACGGTCGGCCATATTGGACATTCTGTCCTTCACAAGCTCCATTCCCAGATTCATACTCTGCACAACATTTCTCAGAGCTTCCGTCTCCTTAAGGACACGGTCCGTATCCGCAGCACTCTTCTTCATAGCAGATTTCACGTAAGAAAGTACGACAACCATAAATACAACGGAAACAGCGGACAATGCAATTGTCAGTATACTAACTGATAAAGATAATGACTGCATAACAATTATTTTTCATACGGACAAAAATATGCAAAAATATGGTTCTGCAGATGAAATTATCATTACATTTGCAGATAGTAAACCATCATACTATCACATATGTTACTAAGCAAACAGGTAGCCGTATCTCTTAATATAGTACACTTCAAATTCAAGCAGTTTGTAGCTGAAACATTAAAGGAATACGGATTCAATATAACCCCCGAGCAGTTTCTGGTACTTGATGTTCTATGGGATGATAAAGTGGGTAAATCCCAGCAGCAGATTGCCAATCTTCTGATGAAGGACAAGAATTCAATAAGGAAACTCCTTGACGGCCTTGAAGGCAAGGGACTGATAACAAGGATTCCGGACAAAGACGACAGACGCATAAACATAGTCAGACTTACGGACAAGGCGGCAACCATAAGCGCAAGGGTTCAGGAAGTAGCCGAACAGGCTGTTGAAAACATGATAGAAGACATAGATGAATCCGAAATAAATGTATTTCTCGAAGTCCTGAAAAACATGTCCGAAAAGATAGACAGCCTTACTCACAGAAAAAACCTACAGACAGAAAATGGGGAAGCTATTTGACAGACTGATGCAGGACTACAGATTCAAGGAGGGTCTGAAAGCATGTATAAACTGCGGGACATGTACGGCAATATGTCCTGCTGCCGAATTCTATAAATATGACCCGAGATCCATCACCGACATGATGCAGAGCAAGGACGACGAAATTATCGAGAACCTGCTCAAAAGCGAGACGATCTGGTATTGCGGGGAATGCATGTCATGCATGACGAGATGCCCAAGAAAAAATGCGCCTGGACTCATAATCATGGCATTGAGAAGCCTGTCAATGGAAACAGGCTTTTTCATGGAATCCGAAAAAGGACGGCAGCAATATGCGATAAACAAGGAAATGTTCAGCAATATCCTTAACTACGGCTACTGTGTATACCCGAGGACATTCACCATGAAAGACCACCCCGAATACGGAACAGTCGGAGAATGGGTAACCGAAAATCTCGATGAAATACACAAAAGGGTCGGTTCCAACCTGGACGGTAAAGGGCCCGGAATCCTGAGAAAAATACCGCAGGAAGATCTTGATCAGCTCAAGGCGATATTCGAAGAGACTGGAGCATTCAGGAGAATGGAGACAATGACCGCACTGTCACTAAGGAAGGCTGAAGAGCTCGGACTTTCGGAAGAGGAATATATAGAGAAAATCTTTTCGGAAAACGAAGGCGACCATTTCAACAAATAAGTTAGAACACTGTAGAAGGACACTGAAAATGATATACGAAGGGAAAAAGAAAATCTGGTCGGAATACCAGAAGGAAATACCTGACGACCATTATTTCTATGTAAGAAGCTGCATAAGGCAGAACTTCTTTCCTGCATCGGAAAAAATGTTTCTTGAAATAGTCAGGAACAGGCTTGGCAGAGATTTCCATGAAACGGAACACCATACTACATGCGGAGGCATAGCATATCATTCCGACGCCATACCTCAGGAAACGGTAATGACAATAATCGCCAGACAATTCGCGTTGATGACGGAAGCAGGATACGAGAACTATGTAGCATCCTGCATAACTTCTTTCGGGCTGTATACGGAGACGATCGAAAGCTGGAAACATTTTCCCGACCTCGAAGCCAAGATAAGGGAACATCTTTGGAAAACCTGCCGCAAGGAATTCAAGGTTCCAAAATATCTGGCACACGCAAGCGACATAATCTACAAATATAGAAACCTCATAGCATCCAAAGCCAGATACAAGCTTATCAACGTAAAGACAGGAAAACCGCTCAGAGTCGTGGAACACATAGGTTGCCACTATGCAAAGATGTTCCCGTCAAAAGGCGTAGGCGGGGCAGAATATCCTTATGTACTGGCTGGAATGATAGAATCATGGGGGGGCGAGATAATAGACTATCCTGAAAGAAGGCACTGCTGTGGATTCGGTTTCAGACAGTACCTAATAAAGGCCAACAGAGGATACTCGATGTCGAATACGCACAAGAAATTCGAATCCATGGAACCGTTCAAACCGGACATGATCATAACCAATTGCCCCGGCTGTCCTTATTTCCTCGACAGATGGCAATACGTGATTTCGGAACTTGAAGGTAAAACCTATGGTGAAAACGGATACGGTATACCTGTCTTCACATATGAAGAAGTTGCCGGACTCGTCCTCGGCTACGACCCGTGGGATCTCGGATTGCAAATGCATCAGGTAGCCGTTGAACCGTTGCTTGACAAAATGGGAATACAGTATGACCCGTCCATGAAATACAAGGGCAACGAAGGCAGGGATCTCGGGATGCCGGAAATGCCGCATTTCCTAAAATGTTGTTAATTCACAGATATGAACCGCAAGAAGAACATACTTATAGCAGGAGCCGGTCCTGCCGGACTTGAAGCAGCATACAGACTCTCGATGATGGGCTTCTCTCCCATTCTGGTAGAAAAGGAAGAAATGCCGGGAGGCCATCTGAATAAGTGGGACAGGCTTTTTCCGGAAAGGGAAGCGGCAGATGAAATCCTGGAAAGACTCCTTTCGAGGGTAAAGAATGACGTGAACATAAAAATATTCACATCATCTTATATAGAACAGATTAACGAACTCAATGACTCCTACAATGTTATCCTTTCCACTGGAGTCACAATAATAGCAGAGGCCGTACTCATAACTACCGGATTCGACCTGTTCAACGCTTCCAGAAAGGAAGAATACGGATACGGCATATATGAAAGGGTGATTACAAATGCAGACCTCGAATCATGGTTCAAGGGAAATGGAAAGATACCGGTAGAAAATCCGCAATCAATAGGATTCGTACACTGCGTCGGATCAAGGGATGAAAAAGCCGGAAACAGACATTGCTCAAAAGTATGCTGCGTCACAGCAGTCAAACAGGCCATAGAAATAAAAGAAATCTTCCCGCATGCGACCGTATACTGTTTCTACATGGATCTCAGGATGTTCGGAAGACACTATGAAGACATGTATCTTGAAGCCCAGCAGAAACATGGAATCAGATTCATACGCGGCAGGGTTTCGGAAGTATCGGAAAACAAAGAGGGACGCCTTGTGGTAAAGGCGGAGGATACGCTTGCCGGAAAACCTGTAAAAGCGACCATGGACCTTCTTGTACTCATGGCCGGCATGACAAGACCGGCATCATCCGCATCCCTGTACGAACAACTCGACCTCAGCATGGACGAGGACGGCTTCCTGAGACAGTCGGACGCTATTCTGAACGGACAGTCAAACCACAGGAAAGGCATATTCGTAGCCGGTGCATGTACAGGTCCGAAAACACTGCCTGACACAATACATGAGGCCGACTCGGCAGCCATGGCCATCTATGAATACCTAAACCGCATGACAGTATGATAAACTTCGGATTCACATTGTCCCCGAGTTCACGGATAGACCTGGACAAGGCCAACAAGCCTGATTTCTCAAGACTGGCGGAAATAGAGCCGGACATCCTCAAATGCATGGCCTGCGGTTCATGTGCCGCAAGCTGCTCAACTGTCAATTTCGGAAAAATGAATTTACGCAAAGTAATTCTCATGCTGACAAGGGGAGAAGAAAAAGATGCGCTTCCGCTGCTGGAAACATGCGTGCTGTGCGGAAAATGCACCATGGTATGTCCGCGCGGCATAAATACCAGACATCTTATAATATCAATCAGCGAAGCTTATAAGAAAGCTCAAAAAACAGAGAGGAAGTGAAAGAGAGAATTATCATAGGATTTGATTCGTTCGTCATCCCGTTCATGGTGGGTATGATTTTCATCCTTGCCTACTGTATTATAGGACTTGTCCGCATAATATGCCGTCTCGAACCTTCGGACAGAAAGAGGCTTTTTATTTCACTGGTAACGCCGAAAACCATACTGAAAAACATCAGGGATATAATCTGCGACTGCCTCCTGCATGTAAAAATATTCAGGCGCAATCTGATGCTCGGATATATGCATGCCTCGATAGCATTCGGCTGGTTTATGCTAATAGTAATCGGCCATATTGAAGTATGGCTGTATACTCCGCACAGACAGGGTCTGCTGTACTATCCGGTATTCTTCAGATATTTTGTTAAGGAAACCAACCATACGCTGAAAGGAGCATTTTTCTTCTTTCTCATGGACTTGTTCCTCCTCATGGTACTGAGCGGAATAGGAATAGCCATGTTCAAAAGGATAAGGTCGTCCATCGTCGGCATGAGAAGGACAACAAGAGCCAGCCTTACAGACACGATAGCCATGTATGCGTTATGGGCAATATTCCCGCTTCGATTGCTGGCCGAAAGTTTCACCGCCGGCATAAGCGGAGGAGGATTTCTTACAAAACCTATGTACTGGCTTTTCCACAATTTCCTGAGCAAGGATTACCATATATTGCCTACATGGTGGGCATACTCCATCGCACTCGGAATATTCTTCTTCATGCTGCCTTTCTCAAGATACATGCACATTCCTACCGAAGCCGTGCTGATTGTCTTCAGAAACGCCGGAATAAAAATCAGACATCCGCGTAAAGGATATTCCGAATTACAGATATATTCATGTTCAAGCTGCGGTATCTGCATCGATGCATGCCCTATGGTGACGCACAAAAAGAACATAAAGTACAGCAGCGTGTATTTCATGCGTTTCCTTAGAAGAAAAAACAGAAAAAAAACAAGGGAAATAGCCGACAAATGCCTTATGTGCGGGAAATGCGTCGCAATCTGTCCTGTAGGCGTGGATTCTTGCGAGCTCAAGAGAAAGTTCAGGAATGCTGACAAGGCCCTGCCTGCAAGGAACTACGATCTTCTGGAGGTTTCCGAAGAAAAGAAGCCAGCCGAAAAGGACAAGATACTTTACTATGCAGGATGCATGACACAACTTACTCCGTCCATCTACAAATCCATGGAAAAGATACTCGGAGCTGCCGGAGCCGATTATGAATTTCTCGACAGAGAAGGAGGCATATGCTGCGGAAGGCCCCTCCTGCTGAGCGGAAACGAAGAGGCTGCCGCCGAACTGATAAGAAAAAATACGGAAGCCATAATGAATTCAGGAGCGGGAACCCTTCTTCTAAGTTGCCCGATATGCTACAAGGTATTCAGGGAAAACTATGATCTCAAAGGGATAAGGATAATGCACCATACCGTATACATCGACAACCTCATAAAGGAAGGAAAGATAAGTGTAAAAAACAGCGGTAAGAACTTGGTATATCATGATCCGTGCGAACTCGGAAGAGGAAGCGGCATATACGACGAACCGAGAAATACCATATCCATGATAGGTAATCTGAAGGAAGCCGCAGAAAACCGAAAATCAAGCATTTGCTGCGGAGGAAGCCTTGGAAGCCTTACGCTTTCATCGGAAGACCGTGCTGCCGTAACAAAACATTCATTGAAAAATCTGACATATATGAATCCGGAAGAAATAATAACTGCTTGTCCACTGTGCCTCAAGACATTCGGAACTTATTCCGAAATTCCGGTCAAAGACATAGCAACGGCTGTAGCCGGAAACATAACTTGCAAAAACAAAAAAGACAAAGAATAATCAAGAGAGAACCTAATATGAAAAATCAGACAGACTACAGGCTCCAAAACGCAGCCACATCGGAAATTTTTGAAGACAAGTACTGGATGCTCAACGATCCAGGACATGAAAAACCGGCTCTTGTACGTGCAGTATACGCAAAAAGACAGCTGGAACTAAAAGACGAATCGCTCGGATTCTACAAATTCAGCAACTGGCTCCCGATATGCAGGATTCTTGAAAACTCATCGGCGCCCGTCACTTATAAAAGTGAAAAGTATGCAGGAAAACTCGGACTTGAAAATCTCTATATAACATTTTCAGGATACTGGCCGGAAAAAGGAGCACACATGACAAGCTGCTCTTTCAAGGAAACTGAAGCATATTCCGTATGCGGACGTCTTGAACCGGATGACAAAAGGGTTCTGACCGTCGCATCTGCGGGAAATACGGCAAGGGCATTCGCAAAGGTATGCTCCGACAACAAAATACCTGTGCTGATATCAATACCTGCCGACAACATGGATTCCATGTGGTTCGAAAAACCGCTCGACAAATGCGTGAAAATAATAAACCCGCCTTCAGGAAGCGACTATTTCGATGCCATACATCTTGCATCCACAGTATGCAAATCCGGTATGTTCCTTGAAGAAGGTGGAGCCAAGAATGTTGCCCGCAGAGACGGAATGGGAACAACCGTCCTTTCTGCGGCCCTTGAAACAGGCAGAATTCCAGATGCATATTTCCAGGCAGTCGGAAGCGGAACCGGAACAATTGCCGCATGGGAAGCCAACATGAGACTTCTGGAAGACGGACGTTTCGGAAAAACCGTTATGAGACTCTATCCTGCACAGAACTATCCTTTCATACCAATGTATGAAGCATGGAAGAAAAACAGCAGGGACATTGCCTTCGATGACGAAAACGAAGCAAGAAAACTTGCCCTGCAGATAGATGCCAAGGTTCTTTCCAACAGAAAACCACCATATGGAATAGCAGGAGGACTTTTCGATGCACTCAACGCGACAAAAGGCGACATGTACTATGTAACCAACGAAGAAATAGAAGAAGCTTGCGCGACTTTTGAAGAATACGAAGGCATAGACGTGACAAAAGCTTCAGGAGTAGCCATAAAGGCGCTTGAAAAAGCTGTTGCTGACGGAAACGTTAAAAAGGACGAATTCATCATGCTTAATATCACCGGAGGCGGAGAAAAAAGATTCAAAAAGGAAAACAAAGTATATTACGCCAAAGCGGACCTTGTAATCGATCCGCACAACAATGATGAGGATTTCATCATCAAATCCGTTGAAGACCTTTTCAAATAGGAAAAATTTGCTACTTTTGCGGCCTTAATCTAAAACACGAGAATAATGGTCAACAAAGTGGGTAGCATCTTCCGCCCTAAGTTCTTTGAACTTTTCAGAAAAGGAGGATATGACAAGGAAACTTTCACGGCAGACCTGATTGCCGGTATAATTGTAGGTATAATTGCTCTTCCGCTTGCAATAGCATTCGGTATAGCAAGCGGTGTAACCCCCCAGCAGGGACTGATAACGGCCATAGTCGCCGGTCTGTTGGTATCCCTGTTCGGAGGGTCGCATTTTCTCATAGGTGGACCTACAGGAGCATTCATAGTCATTGTTTACGGGATAGTTGCCGAATACGGCATGTCGGGTCTGATAATAGCGACGGTAATGGCCGGTATAATGCTGGTACTCATGGGTGTATTCAAACTGGGTTCCATAATCAAATTCATTCCCTACCCTATCGTTGTCGGCTTCACAAGCGGTATTGCCGTAGTCATTTTTTCCACTCAGATAAAAGACTTCTTCGGTCTGGAAATAGAATCCGTACCGTCTGGTTTTCTTCAGCAATGGGGATGCTATTTCAGGAATATTAACAGCATCAACCTCTATGAGACACTATTGGGCATTTTCTGCCTTCTGATAATAATATACTGGCCTAAAGTGACAAAAAAAATACCGGGCTCGCTGATAGCCATAATAGCAGGCACGGCAGCCTCCGTCATTCTCGGCAAATTTGCCGGTATCGGATTCAACACCATAGGCTCCAAATTCCCGGAACTTGCATCAGGTGTTTCAATGCCAAGCCCAAGCCTGCCTGAAATGAGCATAAGCACAGTCCAGAACCTGTTTTCTCCTGCATTCACAATAGCACTGCTCTGTGCAATAGAATCACTGCTTGCAGCAATGGTCGCAGACGGGGTTACAGGAAAAAAACACGATTCCAACACAGAACTAATAGGACAGGGAATTGCAAACATTGTGACTCCATTCTTCGGAGGTATTCCTGCAACCGGAGCCATTGCAAGAACGATGGCAAACATAAACAACGGAGGAAAGACTCCGGTAACCGGAGTAATCCATGCGATAGTGCTGCTCCTGATATTCTTTTTCCTTCTCCCATATGCTGTACATATTCCTCTTTCATGTCTTGCAGCCATACTAATCATCGTAGCCTACAACATGAGCGAATGGAAGACATTCCGCTATCTTCTGAAAGGAGACAAGGCTGATGTTGCTGTACTTCTGATAACATTCTTCCTTACCATAATATTCGACCTGACCATCGCCATCGAAGTCGGTATCCTGCTTGCAATAATACTGTTCGTAAAACGAGTATCCGAATCATCCAGCGTACGTAAACTTCAGGAAGAATTCGTTGCCGGAACTGAAAGCGACGAAATGGCACAACTAAGCAACATCGAACATTTCGATGTCCCGAAAGGAGTAGAGATCTACGAAATAGACGGACCTTTCTTCTTCGGGCTTGCCAGCAAACTAGATGAACTCGACCATGACCTGAAAAAGATAGGTATAAAGGTAAGGATAATCAGGATGCGAAAGGTGCCTTTCATCGACTCTACAGGAATCAACAACCTGAGAAACCTGTTTGTAAGATCAAGGAAAGAAGGAATTTCAATGATTCTGTCAGGAGTGAACGACAATGTAAGGAAAACACTTGAGAAAACAGGTCTGGCATATGAAATCGGAGAAGAATTCATACACCCTCACATAGTTCCGGCACTTGCCAAGGCGACTGAAATGGTCAGTCGCTGACAAGCCTGAGCTGAAGACGCTTGCGCTGCACGTCGACATTGAGGACTTCTACCATGATATGCTGATGCAGCCTGACGTACTTTGACAGATCCGATACATGTCTGCCCGATGCCATGTTGGACACATGTATCAGACCGTTTTCTTTTATACCTACATCCACAAACGCACCGAAATTCGTAATATTGGTCACAATTCCAGGCAGCTTCATGCCGCATTTCACATCTTCCAGAGCATGTATTTCCGAGGAAAACTCGAAAACTTTTATCGTGGACCTCGGATCGCGTCCCGGCTTTGCAAGTTCGTTTATTATGTCCTTTACAGTGTATTCACCTTCGGAAGCATATTTTGCCGGATCTATTCCGGACAACGCTTCCTGATTGGATATCAGATCGGCAAGCTTCATGTTCAGGTCTGCAGCAATCCTCTTCACCAGTTCATAACTTTCGGGATGCACGGCTGAATTATCCAGAGGATTCTCCCCTCCAGGAACCCTCAAAAATCCGGCAGACTGTTCGAATGCCTTCGCTCCGAGACGTTTCACTGACAGAAGCTGCTGTCTCGACGAGAAAGCGCCGTTTTCAGTCCTGTAATCCACAATATTCTGTGCAAGTGCAGGTCCTATACCTGAAACATACGAAAGCAAATGTTTGCTTGCAGTATTTAGATTCACACCAACGCTGTTGACTGCCAGTTCCACAACCTCATCCAGCTTTTCCTTAAGCATGGCCTGATCTACGTCATGCTGATACTGGCCTATACCGAGCGATTTAGGGTCTATTTTGACAAGTTCCGCAAGAGGGTCCATCAATCTTCTTCCTATGGATACAGCTCCCCTTACGGTCACGTCATAATCCGGGAACTCCTCTCTCGCAACGGGAGATGCCGAATATACGGAAGCTCCATCCTCACTTACGGAATATACCTTCACTCCTTCCGGCAAAGCTATCTTTCTGATAAAGGCTTCTGTCTCGCGCGAAGCCGTTCCGTTACCTATCGCTATTACCTCTATCCTGTATGACTCTACAAGATTGGAAATCTTTTTCATTGCATTGACTTTCTCGTTCTGCGGAGGATGAGGATAAATCGTGTCATTATGCAGCAGCGCCCCCTGTGCATCCAGACAGACAACCTTGCATCCGGTACGGAAACCGGGATCTATCGCAAGAGTCCTTTTCTGCCCCACTGGAGGAGCAAGCAGCAACTGCCTGAGGTTCTCTCCGAAAACCCTGATGGATTCGATATCTGCCTTTTCCTTGGCTGCACGAATCACTTCATTCTCAATTGAAGGATGCAAGAGTCTTCTGTATGCATCATCAACGGCAAGCCTTACCTGATCTCCGCAGGCACCTTGCGGAAGACGCTTCCCGGAATTGAAAACCCTTATTATGCTTTCTTCCGATTTCTCCGCATCGATGTCTATCTTCACTGAAAGAAGCCCTTCTGAATCTCCCCTGAGAACAGCCAGAAGACGATGAGAAGCAATCCTGCCTACTGGCTCCCTGTAATCGAAATAATTCGAATACTTGTCGGCTTCCTCTATCCTGGATTTGACAACCTTTGAATGAAGCATTCCGAACCTGCCGTAAGAACTTCTCAAGGCA
Organism: uncultured Bacteroidales bacterium; assembly: GCA_949296645.1. Taxonomy (GTDB): domain Bacteria; phylum Bacteroidota; class Bacteroidia; order Bacteroidales; family UBA932; genus CALUPD01. The sequence continues at coordinate 33,390 of CASFPH010000029.1, read as the reverse complement.
GCACGGACTTCCTGCATCTCCGATATTCTTTCGGCAATTATGTCCCTTGCACCAGACAGGGCCGACTCCATATCCACTACCTTTTCATTCAGGAATCTCGATGCAACAGGAGCAAGATCCCGGCTGTACCTGAACGTAAGTATTTCATCCGCAAGCGGCTCCAGACCGCACTCCCTTGCCGCGGAAGCACGTGTCCTGCGCCTGGGCCTGTATGGAAGATAAATATCTTCAAGTTCCTGCGGGTCAAGAAGCGATGATACCTTTTCTGTTATCTCCGCAAGCTTTTCCGGAGTCATTCCCTCATGTTCAGACACCGATTTAAGGATAAAGGCCTTACGCTCATCCAGATCGGAAAATTTCCCGTGAAGATGCTTTATTTCAGCGACCTGTACTTCATCCAGTGCTCCTGTCTTCTCCTTGCGGTATCTGCTTATGAAAGGTACGGTGGCCCCTTCTTCTATAAGTTCTATACAATTCTCCACCTGCCAGTTTCTGGCACCGATTCTGGAGGCGATTTCCTTAATGTAAATATCCTGCATAACAATAAATTAATCGTGTGAAACCTGCTGCAGCTGTTCCCTGTACGCTGAAAATATCTTCGACTTGGAAACAAAACCCAGGTAATGATTATGTGAATCCAGCACGGGAAGATTCCATGCACCGGTATCTTCGAACTTACGCATGACGCTATCCATCTTTTCATCATTGTAGACATACTCCGGGGCATCCTTCATAAGCTCTGAAATCCTGACTTTCTCATACATGTCCCTGTAGAACATTATCTCCCTGACATCATTCAGGAATATCACGCCATGGAAATAACCGTCTGACGAAACAACAGGAAAAATATTCCTCTTTGAAACGGCAATGACATCCACAAGATCACCCAAAGAAGCATCCGGTTCCACAGGAACAAAATCATTTTCTATAAGATCGCCTGTCTTGAGCAGAGTAAGTACCGCCTGATCACTGTCATGTGTCAGCAGATCACCCTGGTTGGCAATACGCTTTGTATATATCGAGTACGATTCGAAGGTACGGTGCGTTGCAAATGCCGAAATGGATGTGACAATCAACGGAATCAGAAGAACATACCCTCCTGTTATCTCAGCTATCAGAAAGATTGCGGTCATCGGAGCCTGCATGACGGCAGCCATAAGACCGGCCATACCGGCAAGCACAAAATTAGTTTCCGGCAAAGCTATAGAAGTTATCTCAAGCAGATTCATCACCCTTACCAGAACAAAGCCGGCAACTCCGCCCACAAAAAGCGTAGGACCGAAAGTACCTCCTACTCCACCACCCGCATTTGTAAATGACATTGCATACACCTTGAAGAACATCACACCCAGAAAATACAACGGTATCATCCACGGATTCAAAAAAAGATCACGGAGAATATTCGTTTTAAGCGCTTCCTGCGGCTCCCCGTTCAGAAGATAAGTCAACACTCCGTAACCTTCACCGTAAAGAGGAGGAAACAGGAAAATAAGAACACCGAGGGAAAGGGCGGAAACAAGCCATCTCCTGTAAGGGTTCACTATGGATTTTATTTTGTCCTCCATTCTCAATGTCGTCTTCGTAAAAAACAGAGCCACGAAACCGCACGCTATCCCGAGTATTATATAGTACGGAATATTTCCTATCGAAAACGGCTGGAGAGTATTTTCAAAAGGAACTGCACTTCCCAGAAATATATACGAGACAGTAGTGGAAGTCACGGTAGCCACAAGCAGAGGAAGTATTGAGGTCATCGATATGTTGAAAAGCAATATCTCCAACGTGAAAAGTATACCGGCCATGGGAGCCTTGAAAATACCGGCCACTGCACCGGCAGCACCGCATCCAAGAAGAATGGTCATATGCTTGTACGAAAGTCCGAACAGACTAGCTATATTCGACCCTATTGCCGCTCCGGTGTAGACAATCGGAGCCTCGGCTCCTACCGATCCCCCGAAACCTATAGTAACAGAACTTGCAGCTATGGAACTCCATGTATTATGAGCTTTTATCTTGGATTCATTGCGCGAAACTGCAAGTAACACTTTTGTTACACCATGGCCTATATTATCCTTAATCAGATACTTGACAAAAAGAAAAGCAAGCAGCATACCTATTCCGGGATACAAAAGATACCAGAAACTGTCCTGAGGGGTATTGAACCATCCTGTCAGTATCCACTGGCAGAAATGGATCATGTTTTTCAGTATTACTGCCGCGAAACCGCTTCCCAATCCGACTATGAACGCAAGTATAAGAAGCATCCTGTGTTCAGGCAAGCCCTTCAGAAATGAAGAAACGAAACCTATTCCTTTTCTGAAAAAAACGGCAGTTTTCAGATATATGTTTTCAAAAGCGCCAAACTTCATTTTCCGTGATTGATGATTAAGTACAAATTTAATAAAATAAAACCGGACTGGAGAAATCCGGTCCGGTTTTTCGTTCTGAACAAGTATCCAGAGTATCAGTCGTTGTCTTCGTCGTCATCCGGAAGGTTTGACGTACCTTCTTCCGGAAATGAATCGGAGTCACTCCCCTCATCATCATTTCCGCCCCCGAAAAGACTTTTTTCAACATCTTCATAATCATCAATGGTAACCGCCACCTTAACAAGATAAATTGCATCCGGCAGTTCAACTGAAACAGCATAGAAAAATGTACCGTCAGGCTTGTCCACCTTTACAATGTTTCCCATATAATCGGCATAGCCCTTAGGATACTTCTCCTTAAATGCAGCCGCTACCTCCGGTGACATGTTCGCGTAGCTGACAACAGCTCTCTTTTTCTGAATACCTTTAGCCATTATTATATCCTTTATATTTTATACAATAAAACAATATCCCTTTCGGGCTGCAATTATAGCGCATTTTTTTTAATTAAAAGCATAATGCCGCTAAATTTTTCTCTTTATCGTAAAAAATTTCTTCTGCTCCCTTTTACGGTCCTGATTTTTCTCAACGAAAACACGTTCACCGCTGTCCGGATCTATTCCGGTATAATACATTACCGACGATTTCGTCATGGGAGTAGGTGTGAAATCCTGCACCTGTTCAAGATTGATACCGCGCAGAAATCTGTTTTTGGAAAGCTTTTCCATATCGGAAACTGTACAGCCAGGATGGCTGGAAATGAAATACGGAACAAGCTGATATCTAAGTCCTTTTTTTTCAACCAGGGAATCGAATTCCATCCTGAGCCTTTCGAAAAGGCTGAAATCCGGTTTGTTCATATACTTCAGAACTGTTTTCTCAGTATGTTCAGGCGCTACTTTCAGCCTGCCGGAAGTATGGTTTACGACAAGTTCCTCGAAATACCGGCGGGCATCTGCATCAAAAAAGCCGTTCCTGTCAAGAAAAAGGTCATATCTTATCCCGCTGCCGATAAAGGCTCTGCGTACTCCCTTTATCTTTGCAACCTCCCTGAAAAGCTCAAGCTGGGGTTTATGGGATGTTTCCATATTGGGACATACCGAAGGAAAAAGACAGGACTTGCGGTGACATACGGCACACAATGATGATTTTCGCCCGACCATCCTGTACATGTTTGCAGTAGGTGCTCCGAGATCCGAAATCACCCCCTTGAAATCATTTCTTTCAGTAAGCCTGACAATCTCCCTTACTATGGAATCCACGGATCGGCTCTGTATGAATTTTCCCTGATGCGCTGCAATCGTACAGAAACTGCATCCACCGAAACAACCCCTGTGAGTATTAATCGAAAATTTTATCATCTCGTATGCAGGAATATGCTTTTCACCATATCTCGGATGCGGCTTCTTCGTGTACGGCAGATCATACACTGCATCTATCTCTTTTTCCGTCATCGGAAGGAAAGGCGGATTGACAACAACATACTTTCCGTCTGCATACTGCTCCGCTATAACCGGCACGGAATACGAATTTGCATGTTTCTCTATCAATGAAAAATGTCTGGCATATGCTTTTTTATCCTTAAGACACTCTTCGTACGAAGGAAGCACCAAAAGTCCGTTTCCCTTGGGTAGTTTTTCAGAAACATACGCAATCTGCCGTATTTTCCTGACAGTCCCGATATCCGCCCCGTCCGCAAATGCATTCGCGAGTTCCACAACAGGTCTTTCTCCCATTCCGTAGACAAGCACATCCGCCCCGCTGTCAACAAGGACAGACGGGAGAAGACGGTCCTGCCAGTAATCGTAATGAGTAACCCTCCTTAGAGAAGCTTCAACACCCCCTATGACAACCGGCGTGTCCGGATATAGTTTTTTAAGAATAGTAGAATATACGGTAACCGCATAGTCGGGTCTGTAACCAGCCTTGCCTTCTGGAGTATATGCATCATTGCTTCTGAGTCTTTTCTGTGCGGTATAATGATTGACCATCGAATCCATAACACCAGAATTCACCCCGAAAAAAAGTCTCGGGACACCGAACTTTCTGAAATCCCGGAGATCGTCCCTCCAGTTCGGCTGCGGCACTACGGCTACCCTGTAACCTTCATTCATCAGAACACGTGCTATCACAGCTGTACCGAATGAAGGATGGTCTACGAAAGCATCGCCGCTGAAAAGTATTATGTCGGGTCTGTCCCATCCGAGGAGCTTCATCTCCTTTACGGATGTAGGAGGCAGATTCCCGGGATATTCCCTGTCCATCACCCCTCGCACGGATTACATTCTTTCAGGCATATCTATACCGAGAATTCCCATAGACTTGGAGAGTACGCCGGCAACTGCCGAAATTAGTTCAAGCCTCTGCGATCTTGCCGCTTCGTTCTCCTCCCTCAATATGGATACGTCATGATAGAACTGGTTGAATTCCTTTGCCAGATCATATGCATAATTTGCAACGAGGGCAGGCGAATGGGCTTCTCCTGCTTCAAGAATCTTCGCAGGAAACGCATCAAGCTGCTTCAGCAGGGATATTTCCTTAGGAAGCAGACAAGTACCGTTTACCCCTTTTGAAAACCCGTTTTCGGCTGCTTTTCTGAGAATTGATTTGATTCGTGCATAAGTATACTGTATGAACGGTCCGGTATTACCGTTGAAATCGATAGATTCCTTAGGATCGAAAAGCATTGTCTTCTTTGGATCCACCTTAAGGATAAAATACTTGAGGGCTCCGAGACCTATCATTTCAAACAATTCGCTCTGCTCTTTCTCTGAAAGGCCTTCCAGTTTGCCCAGTTCAAGTGAAGTCTCCCTTGCCGTCTGATACATGCTTTCCACAAGATCGTCAGCATCGACAACGGTACCCTCCCTCGATTTCATCTTGCCCTGCGGCAGTTCGACCATACCGTAGGAAAGATGATATATCGCATCGGCCCATCCGAATCCAAGTTTCTTCAAAATCAGCTTGAGCACCTGGAAATGATAATTCTGTTCGTTTCCAACCACGTATATATGCTCATCGAGATTGTATTCTGAAAATCTCTGATGCGCCGTACCGAGGTCCTGCGTCATGTATACCGAAGTACCGTCAGACCTCAGAAGCAGTTTCTCGTCAAGACCGTCAGAAGTCAGATCGCACCAAACGGAACCGTCTTCGCGCTTCTCGAAAACGCCCATGTCAAGCCCTTTCCGTACAAGAGACTTCCCGAGTAGATATGTCTGAGACTCATAATACGTTCTGTCGAATGAAATGCCGAGACGCCTGTATGTCTGGTCGAAACCGTCATACACCCATCCGTTCATCATTTTCCACAGATCTACTGTCTCCTTGTCCCCGTTCTCCCATTTGAAAAGCATTTCCTGGGCCTCTTTCATTACCGGAGCGTTCTTTTCCGCCTCTTCTTTAGAAATCCCGGAAGCAACCATTTCCTCTACCTGCTTCTTGTATGCATCATTGAAAGCCACGTAATAGTCACCTACAAGATGATCGCCCTTTATGCCTGCAGATTCTGGAGTCGCTCCGTTTGCAAACATCTTCCAGGCAAGCATAGACTTGCAAATATGTATACCTCTGTCGTTGACAAGATTGACTTTTATCACGTTATGACCGTTAGCCTTCAGAAGAGAAGCGACGGAGCTTCCCAACAGGTTATTCCTTATATGCCCAAGATGCAAAGGCTTGTTGGTGTTAGGAGAGGAAAACTCGACCATTATAGTCTTGCCAGTAGGTGCTGCCTGACCGAAATCCTCAGCCGATGAAATTCGTTCCAGTACACCGTTCCAGTAAGATTCAGAATATTTTAGATTAAGAAATCCCTTTACAACATTGTACGAAGCAATCTGCTCCAGCCTTTGCGTCAGTTCTCTGCCCAAATCATCAGCCGTCTGTTCCGGATTCTTCCTGCTTATTTTCAACAACGGAAAAACGACAAGCGTTATGTCACCCTCAAAATCCTTTCGTGTGGCCTGCAACTGCAACTGAGAATCCCCTACTTCTGCGGAGTAAAGATCTTTGACAATATCTTTCAGCTCCCTTACAATCTGTTGTTCTAAAGTAATTTCTGCCATATCTTTTCAAATAAATAATTTTCAAAGATAGTGCGAAGAATCGTATTTTACAAAATTGCAAACAGAAAAGCGTACCGCACTGACAACTACTGCAGATGTCACGTGCGGTACGCCCTAAACGTCAGACAAAACCTGATACTACGCGCCTTCTTCGGCTATCTTCTTGTATTTTTCGTAATTTGCCTGAAAATCCGAACTCTTTTCACGGAAACGGAAATAGATGTTCTTGAGATATTCTGCAACTACGGATTTGATTTCCTTGTCTTCAGTAATCGAGAAAGCCTTTTCGAAAGGTTCTATCGCAGCTTCAAGAGCCTTTTCGAATTCAACGATCAAAGCTTCGTATTTTGCATTGTCCATTTCGTCGGATGCTTTTGTCTGAAGATCGACAGCCTTGTTGTAGTATGCGTCGCCTATACTGAAATAACCGTAAACGAAGTTAGGATCTACTTCAAGGGATTTTTTGTAGCATTCCATTGCCTTGTCGAAATCCTTAAGGTTCTTCCATACATTACCTTCCGCATAATAGAGAGTTGCGTTGTTCGGTTCGTTCTTCTGAGCTATGGTTATGAACTCAAGAACTTTCTTCGGATCATCGTTCGAGTCTATGTATGCATTGATAAGAGATACCAGAATAGCCTGGTTATTAGGGTATTTAGTAAATCCTTCGGCAAGTATTTCCTTTGTCTTGTCTATCTGGTCAAGAGACTTGTATGCATCACCTATGTAAGAATAGATGTCACCGTTCTGGTCATAGTTGTATTTGAGACATTCCGTAAGATACTCGATTGCCCTATTATAATCCTTGTTCATCACGGCTGTAAGACCTGTATAGAAAATGATGGTAGTGTCTATCTGACCGAGAGAATTGGAAATAGCCACAGAGTTACCGAAGTCTTCGCTTGCAATCTTGAAATCACCGATTGTATAATATGACATGGCGTTGCTGATATACTTCTGCTTCAGCATTTCCAGAGCTCCTTTTACCTTGTCCTTATCTGAAGATCCTGTAGCAAGTTCATTTGCCTTCTTGAGGGCATCGGAAGCAGCTTTGAGCATGTCACCCTGAACAAGAGGCTTCGTTATTATGATTGCGGCAATCTTGCCTGCTTCATCATAATATACATCCTTGTCTTCATATTTTTCAAGAAGGAAATTGGAACCGTTGAGAGATACATTTTCAGAACTCAACACTTTCTGGTCTCCTATAAGCATCTTTACTTCCTGCTGGGATGCGCCTACCCAAATCGACTGTGTAGGAGCATCGTAAGCGTCCGTGTAAGCTTTTGCCAGATCAATCCATGCTTTAGGTTTCAAACCCTTTTTCGGATGCTGGGTATTTGCCTGAGCCTTGTCTATTCCTGACTGTGCCTTTTCAGGAGTAAGGCTTTGTGCGCCCAATTGTACCGTCAAAAGAAGCGCGATTGCTAGTAATAATTTTTTCATTTCAACTACTAAATTAAATGTTTGATATCATTGGTTTATTTGTTTTCATCATCTGTTTCAACGGGCTTTTCCTCACTCTTGTTCACCTTGCATACAGCGGCTATGCTGTCACCTTCCTTGATGTTTATGAGTTTGACTCCCTGTGTTGCCCTTCCGGCTACCCTTACATCTGAAACTGCAAGTCTGATCGTAATGCCGGACTTGTTGATTATCATCAGGTCATTTTCGTCATTCACATCCTTGATTGCAATCAGGGAACCTGTTTTTTCAGTTATATTGAGAGTCTTGACTCCTTTTGCCCCCCTGTTGGTGATACGGTAATCGGCAAGATCGGATCTCTTTCCGAACCCGTTTTCGCTCACCACCATAATATGCTTCACGTCATCCGATTCGGGATCTACGGCAATCATTCCTATAACCTCATCACTGTCTTCCACTGAAATGCCCTTTACTCCGGCGGCGGTACGTCCGATTGCCCTTACACTTTCCTCACTGAACCTCACGCATTTACCATCTCTTCCGGCCATCAGGATTTCAGATTTTCCGTTTGTAAGAAGCGCTTCGAGAAGCTCGTCACCGTCCTTTATCGTTATGGCGTTCACACCGTTTGCACGCGGACGCGAATAGGCCTCAAGCGAGGTCTTCTTGATTATACCCCTCTTTGTACCGAGTATTATGTAATTGTTGTTCACATAATCCTCATCTGAGAGATTCTTTACATTTATATAGGCCCTGACCTTGTCGTCGGGCTCGATATTAAGCACATTCTGTATAGCACGTCCCTTGGAAGCCTTTGAACCTTCCGGTATATCGTATACCTTCAGCCAGAAACATTTTCCGTTCTGGGTAAAGAACAATATGGTACTGTGCATGTTTGCCACATATATATGCTCGATGAAATCCTCGTCCCTCGTAGTACTGCCCTTCGCTCCCATTCCACCTCTGTTCTGCAATCTGTACTCGTTCAACGGAGTCCTCTTGATATATCCCAGATGTGAAATAGTAATGACCACATCTTCGTCAGCATAAAAATCTTCCGGATTGAATTCTTCTGCGGAAGCCACTATTTCGGAACGTCTGTCGTCACCGTATCTTTCCTTAAGGTCCCTCAGTTCGTCCTTTATGATACCCATCTGCAGATCATAACTTGAAAGAATATCCTTAAGATGTTCTATAACTTTAAGAAGATCGTCATATTCGGACTGCAGCTTGTTACGCTCCATGTTTGCCAACTGGCGGAGCCTCATCTCGACGATTGCATTGGCCTGTAATTCGGTAAACCCGAACCTTTCGCTAAGTCCAGCCTTTGCATCATCCACTGTAGCGGAAGACCTTATTATATTTATTACTTCGTCTATGAAATCAAGAGCCTTCAACAGTCCTTCCAGAATATGCGCCCTTTTCTCTGCCTGATTGAGTTCAAACTGGGTACGTCTAACAACAACGTCATGACGGTGCCTGACAAAATACTTTATAAGATCCTTAAGATTGAGAATACGCGGACGTCCGTCCACCAGTGCTATATTATTGACCGAAAACGTCGACTGGAGCTGCGTATATTTGAACAGTGTATTGAGAACGACATTGGCCACGGCTCCCATCTTCAATTTTATAACTATTCTCATACCGTTTCTGTCGCTCTCGTCGTTGACATACGATATACCGTCTATTTTCTTGGACTCTACAAGTTCGGCTATCTTTTCGATAAGCTCCCTCTTGTTGACCATATAAGGTATTTCCTTTACTACGATTACTTCGCGTCCGCTGTCATGTACCTCTATTTCGGTCTTGGCCCTTACAACTACCCTGCCTCTTCCGGTTTCGAATGCATCCCTGATACCCTGACGTCCCTGAATAATGCCTCCGGTAGGAAAATCAGGACCCTTTATATACTGCATCAGCTCTTCAGTGGTGATTTCCCTGTTGTCGATATATGCTATTATGCCGTCGCATACTTCAGAGAGATTGTGGGGAGCCATATTCGTAGCCATACCTACCGCAATACCGGAAGAGCCGTTGAGCAAAAGAAGCGGAGCCTTCGCAGGCAGCACCACAGGTTCTTTAAGGGTATCGTCAAAATTGTTCCTGAAATCGACCGTATCCTTGTCAAGGTCGGCAAGAATTTCTTCTGCAAATTTTCTCAACCTTGCTTCTGTATAACGCATGGCCGCAGGAGAGTCACCGTCGATTGAACCGAAGTTACCCTGTCCGTCCACAAGCATATACCTCAAACTCCAGTCCTGAGCCATTCTTACCATGGTATCGTATACGCTTGAATCACCGTGCGGATGATACTTTCCGAGAACTTCCCCCACAATACGCGCCGACTTCTTGTGAGGCTGATTTGAAACGACTCCAAGTTCTGACATTCCGAACAATACCCTTCTGTGCACAGGCTTGAGACCGTCCCTTACATCAGGCAACGCACGAGACACAATAACCGACATCGAATAATCGATATAGGCGCTTTTCATCTCGTCTTCTATGTTGATTCTAATGATTCTGTCCTTATTTTCTTCCAATCCGATCATCTTCTTCTCATTTAAAATATAGTCGGCTAAGTTAGTCATAAAATCAAAAAACCACAACTTTTTTTAAAATTGCAGCCCAATACTATTTTTATTATTTTTGGCGAAATTTAGAAAAATGCAGACCAGATTTTCAAAAGAAGCCAACACCGTCATATCATACGCAGGTGAAGAAGCGATAGCGCTCAATAATAGCGAAATCACACCGGACCACCTTCTGCTTGGAATAATACGCCACAGAAAAAACATGGCATACAGAATCATGACAGAATATTCTGGCGTCGACATGGGGAATCTTGAAAATGCACTGAGATTTCTTCTCAAGGAAGAACCGACTGAAAGCAACTCGTTCACAGACACTTTCAGCGACGAATGCATGGATGTCATAAGGCTTGCAATGCTGGAATTCAGCAACTTCAACATAGGCAGGAACATCGAGGCCATCCATTTCCTCATGGCCATACTGCACAGGAATTGCGGCAAATGCTCGGAACAGTTCGCAAACATATCGTTTACTTACGACAAATTTCTGGAATATACGGACAGATATCTTTATGAACACAAAGGTAAAATGCTCGAAAGAAGAAAAACGGACGACAGCATAATAGAAGAACTTTCCGAAAAATACATCGGAAACGAACAGAATACTGATAAGAGAATGACTGCACAGGACACACGTGATATACATGATATGCATGATAGATCTGATATACCCGACACTCCGGGTATACCGGATAAAACAGATACGACAGACATACCTGCAAACCATCCTGCAATCACACCTGTAAATACGCCGATAATAAACCGGTACGGAACAAACCTTACCAGAAAAGCGGCTGAAGGCAAGAACGACAAGGTGGTATGCCGCGACAAGGAAATAATGAGACTCGCACAGGTTCTCGGACGAAGGAAAAAGAACAATGCCATATTGACAGGAGAACCTGGAGTAGGAAAGACAGCAATCGTCGAGGGTCTTGCCGCAATGATTGCCGACGGCAGCGCACCGGACTCCCTCACAGGCACGGAAATAGTTTCAATAGACCTTGGCTCCATGGTAGCCGGAACCAAATTCAGGGGACAGTTCGAAGAACGTATAAAGGCACTTGTCAGCGAACTGAAGACAAATCCGCAAATTATACTGTTCATTGACGAAATACATAACATAATAGGAGCCGGAGGCACACCAGGAAGCCTCGATGCGGCCAATATGCTGAAACCTGCACTGGCAAACGGGGAAATAAGGTGTATCGGTACGACAACGGCTGACGAATACAGGCAGATAATAGAAAAGGACAAGGCTCTGGAAAGGCGTTTCCAGAAAATAACAGTGGAAGCAACCGGCTTTGACGACACGCTGGCAATTCTGAATGCCGTAAAGGTATATTACGAGAACTTCCATAAAGTAAAATACGATGATAACGCCATACGCACATGCATAAACCTTTCGATACGCTATATCACGACGAGAGCCCTTCCCGACAAAGCGATAGATGTAATGGATGAAGCGGGTTCAATGGTAAGGACATACTGCAATAAACATGCGGACAACGACATTATTCCCACAATAACATCATCGGACATAGCGAAAACAGTTTCCATGATATCCGGAATTCCTGTCCACAAAATGACCAAAAGTGAAAACGAGAAGATTTCCGAAATGGAGAAAACCCTGAAACAGATAATAATAGGTCAGGACAGTGCAATAGAAACCGTATGCAAATCGATAATCAGAAGCAGGACAGGTCTTAAAAATCCCAGGAAACCCATAGGTACATTTCTTTTCATGGGGCCTACAGGTGTCGGAAAGACCCAGCTGGCAAAGAAACTGGCCGAATACATGTTCGACAGTGAAGAAAGCCTTATCAGGATAGACATGAGCGAATTCATGGAGAAATACTCGGTAAGCCGTCTCATAGGTGCGCCTCCAGGGTACGTAGGATATAATGAAGGAGGAGAATTGAGCGAAAGGGTGAGAAACCGTCCGTACTCGGTAGTACTGCTCGACGAAATAGAAAAAGCCCACGACGACATCTACAATCTGCTGCTTCAGGTAATGGACGAAGGACGTCTTACAGATAGTAACGGACGCTCCATAGACTTCAGGAACACTATAATAATAATGACATCCAACATAGGGACAAAGGAACTCAAAAGCAGCTTTTCAGCTATGGGATATTCTACCCCTACCAACAGGAACATGGATGAAAGAAGCAGGAATATCATTTCCAAAGCTCTTGAAAAATCATTTACACCTGAATTCAGGAACAGAATAGATGAATTCGTATTGTTCAGTCCGCTTTCGAAGGAAAGTCTGGCTGAAATCGCCGACATAGAAATAAAAGAAGTAAAAAAAAGGATAGAAGCTCTGGGATACCGGTTGGATTATGTCAAGTCGGTCACTTACGCAATAGCGGAAAAGGGATATGACCCGGAATTCGGTGCCAGACCGGTAAAAAGAGTGATCCAGAACATCATAGAAGACACCATAGCCGATATGATAATAAACGGCAGGGTAAATGCAGGAGAAACCATTTTCATGAAGACGGAAGGCAGGGAAATAATCATTACAAAATAAGCAGCCTGTATCCGTCCTGCAGATACATTGGATTTATCCACAGGTATTTTCTGCTTCCTGGGTTTTTAATTCTGAGATACTCCGACACGGAATCCCTGTCATAGAGATTCCGTATTTTTTTCTGATTCTCATCCACCTTCTTCCTTGATATTCTGGCACAAGTAACCGGATCTACATAAAATTCCACAGGAGGCAGACTTCCCGTCTCTATGAAATCCAGCTTTCTGTAAACATCTCCGTCCGACCACTCCAGATCTGCATAACTCATCACGTCATCCGGATTAACATCGTTTATGAATGCTTTAAGAAGACGCCCCATACCGCCTGCAACCCTCACATCAGGCAGGGAAACATATCTTATCCATTCATGGGACCTCATTTCCACCTGTTTTGTATCAAGATTACCATTCACGAATACTCTCTTGATCTTCCTGCCTGAAGAAAACGTAGCGACCGCCACCATCTCTTCACCATAATAAAGAGCATAATGATATGCAGCGGATGCAGCACCATAACTGTGGAAGCGGTTCATGAAATCCGAACTCTCTGCCGGGGCAATCCTTTCCACCCTGCATTTTCTCGCAAATACGGAACGGAATTTTCCCAAATGTGCAAGCAACCTTTTTCTTGCATTGTCCCCTGCCCTACGCCAATAATCCTCATACAGCAGAATTCTACCGGCAGAATGTACTTGAATCTGAATAACGGAATCACATGTTCCACAAGCCGAAAGTGACACAGGTACTATTTCCAGAAACAATTCCCTGGCACCACCAGCAACAACATCATTTTCACCGGAAATGCCTGCCCTTTCATAATTTCCGGAAATACCTGCAGACCTGACCCTGCACAGCAGCACATCACCCCTGCACTCGCATATTATCCCGTTTTCCGACAAAAATGACATTATTTCACCTTTAAAATTCATATTGCATTCATGTATAAGCCACGTATAAGCACGTATTATAAATATACCCAATTTATTTCCCGATGCGAAAATAAATAATTTGTTTTGGATAATGACGTTATTTTTCTACCTTTGCAGTCCCAAAAACAAAACGGGATGATTCGCTAGCTCAGTAGGTAGAGCACAACACTTTTAATGTTGGGGTCTTGGGTTCGAACCCCAAGCGGATCACGAAAATTCCGGACAAAACCGGGACCTTTAAAACTAAAAAAAACTCAAAAAGACTGTGTCGAATTCGATGCAGCCTTTGTTTTTTATCGGATACCCCAACTTTCATCAAACTATGCCTTACTGCAGAACATTCATATAATACACCCAATCCCCGCAAGAGGGCACTCTGAGGCATGTTGCGTTTCCGGGGCCAAATCGAGTGTGTAGTCGGTGTTGTACTGAACTATCTGAAAATGAGCTGATTGACACGGAGGACTCTTACGGACTCGCGGGGATTTCGGGCGTTTTTGGGGCGAGTGTGCAAGCTGAGTTTTATAAGTTACTGAAAGTCAGCGGAGTACCTAGAGGACGCGAACAGACTTGACCGCACGCGCTGAAGAAAAATACACCTAATCCCTGCCAGAGGGCACTCTGAGGCATGTTACGATTTTAAGGCCAAATCGAGTGTGTAGTCGGTGTCGTACTGAACTATCTGAAAATGAACTGATTGACGCGGAGAGTTCTTACGGACTCACCTCGAATTCGGGCTTTTTTCAGGCGAGTGTGCAAACTGTACTTTTATATATTGCTGAAAATCAGCAAAATACGCAGAGGTGGCGAACAGACTCACCCGCGCCCGCAGAAGAAAAATACACCCCATCCCCTCCAGAGGGCACTCTGAGGCAGGTTGCGTTTCCAGGGCCTGAACTGATTGTCGCGGAGAGCTCTTACGGACTCACCCTGATTTCGGGCGTTTTTCAGGCGAGTGTGCAAGCTGAATTTTTATATATTGCTGATAATCAACGAAGTACCACGCAACCGCCAACAGACTCGCCAGCCGCCGCAAAAGAAAAATACAACCAATCCCTGCCAGAGGGCACTCCGAGGCATGTTACGTTTTCAGGGCAAAATCGAGTGTGCAATCGGCGTCGTACTGATGTATCTGAATATGACACAAACTTTTTATGATATGTAAAATTTATTTTTTCAGGTAAAGTTTTTCAGGACAAGACAAATAATTGTTACCTTTGGCCTCCGTTTTCAAACGGCAAAGGAAAAATGCAGCAATGAAATCCGGCTCAAGGATACATATTATAATAACTCTATCGGCACTTGTGCTTGTTTTTTTCGGAATCTTGGCAGGTTTCCGAAATATATGCACATGCAGATACGATACTATGCGTATTCAGGAGACAGAATCAGGAAACTATTCATTCAATATGCCGGAAAGCGATTTCGAAAAAGCAATGAACCTGATTATGATGACCAGGTCAAGCGCTTTCAGCCATCAGAACATATTGACGCAACAGGACTATAAAAACTACGCATCATACATTCCGTCCCTGATATTCAAAAGCGGGACAGACAAGAGAAACCTGCAGGGTATAAATACGAATAGTCTTTCCTGTGCTTCAGTTCCACACACGAAAGACTATTATGTATTTACTCTTGAAAAGATAGAAATATAGTTTTTGCAATCGTGCCGGAATTTCAAAGTGCCGGAATTTCAAAGTGCCGGAACGGGATGTTTCAATCCGGAACAAATCAAAACGACTTATAATAAACGGTATTTACCGTACATAGCGGATACTGTCCGGACTATGGTTGTAAAACGTTTATATAAACGGAATTTAAATTAAATAATTAAATATGTTCTTTTCATTTTTAGTTGTAGTAATACTGACTGCAGTAGCGCTTGTCGTCGCAGCTATGACGATAGCAAAGCTTATCGGTCCGCGCTCATACAATGCCCAGAAAGGAGAACCGTACGAATGCGGTGTACCGACAAGAGGACAGTCATGGGTACAGTTCCGCGCAGGATACTATCTGTACGCCATTCTGTTTCTGATGTTCGACATTGAAACGGTATTCCTGTTCCCGTGGGCTGTAATTGTTGAAGAAATAGGAATATATGCTATTGTCAGCATATCGTTCTTCCTTGTCATTCTTGTTTTAGGTCTTGCTTATGCATGGAAAAAAGGAGCTTTGAAATGGAAGTAAAAAAACGCACATCAATAATGTCCATGAAATATGAGGAGTTCAAGAACAACGACTATCTCGAAGAAATGGTACGCCAGCTCAATATGGACGGTGCAGGCATAATTCTTGGAACTCTTGATGAACTTATAAACTGGGGACGAAGCAATTCCCTCTGGTCGCTTACATTCGGTACCAGTTGCTGTGCCATAGAATTCATGGCTCTCGGAGCTGCAAGATATGATATGGCAAGATTCGGTTTCGAGGTTACACGAAACTCACCCAGACAGGCCGACATGATAATGGTGCTGGGAACCATAACTTACAGAATGGCCCCTGTTCTGAAACGTCTTTACGACCAGATGGCGGAACCAAAATATGTTGTTGCCGTGGGTGGATGTACAATATCCGGAGGCCCTTTCATAAAATCATACCACGTAGTGAACGGGATAGACAAAATCATCCCTGTTGATGTATACATACCAGGATGTCCTCCGAGACCGGAAGCATTCTATTATGGAATGATGCAGCTACAGAGGAAAGTCAAAGTACAAAAATTCCTCGGTGGCATAAACAGGAAAGAACGCAAACCTGAAGAAACCGAATATGTGGAAAACACATCGGCGGAAAACAAGTCCGAGAACGGCAGACACGAATAAGAAGCAGCATTATGAACAGAATTACAGAAAAAATACTTACCATAGTGCCTGAGGCGGTTGTCGGCACCAATGGAGAAGAAATAGTCGCTATACCCAAAGAAAGCTTCCGCAAAGTTGCCGAAGCCCTGAGATACGATACGGAAGAGCCGATGGATTTTCTGCGCGACATTGTGGGTATGGACTGGGGAGAAGAAGGACTCGGGACCCTCTATTATCTTGAATGCACCTCCACTTACAACAGGATTACACTCAAGACTGTCGACCATGACAGGGAAAACGCCTTTCTGCCGAGCGTATGTAACCTGTGGAAAACGGCTGAAATAAAGGAAAGGGAAGTCTATGACTTCTTCGGTATAAAATTCCTGAACAATCCTGACATGAGAAGAATTTTCCTCAGGGAAGACTGGAAAGGATATCCGCTCCGCAAGGACTACGACATGAACTCCAATCCTCTCAACATGGAGAATGAAATAAATGCCGACGACACGGACGAATATTTCCTCAATCCGGACGGTAAAATAGAAGGAAGGAAAAACATAGTCTTCGGCAAAGAGGATTTCGTGGTCAACATAGGTCCGCAGCACCCGTCCACACACGGGGTACTGCGTATGAGGACATCGGTTGAAGGCGAGGACATACGCAGGATAGACCCGATTCTTGGATATATACACAGGGGCATAGAAAAGCTGAGCGAAAGCCTTACCTATCCGCAGACACTTGCCATGACAGACAGGCTCGACTATCTGAGCGCCCACCAGAACAGACACGCACTCTGCATGTGCATAGAAAAGGCAGCCGGCATCGAGATATCCGAACGCGCGCAGTACATCAGGACAATAATGGACGAACTGCAGAGGATTGACTCACACCTGCTCTTCTACTCATGCCTTGCAATGGATATGGGTGCCCTCACTCCTTTCTTCTACGGATTCCGTGAAAGGGAGATGATACTGGACATAATGGAAGAAACCACAGGGGGCAGGCTTATCCAGAACTACAACATGATCGGAGGTGTCCAGGCGGACATACACCCGACATTCGTACAGAAGACAAAGGAATTCATCATACACCTGAGAAAAGTCATAAAGGATTACCATGACATATTCACGGGAAGTGTGATTGCAAGAAACAGGCTCATCGGAGTCGGAGTACTTTCAAGGGAAGATGCGATTTCACTTGGAACTACAGGAGGTACCGGACGTGCCTCAGGATGGTCCAACGATGTCCGCAAGCACCACCCGTACGCAATGTACGGCAAAGTCGACTTCAAGGAGATAACATACACGGAAGGCGACTCGTTCGCACGATATATGGTAAGGATGGACGAAATAATGGAATCCTGCCGCATAATCGAACAGCTAATAGACAACATACCGGAAGGAGAATACAGAGTCAAGACGAAACCTGTAATAAAACTGCCTGAAGGCATTTTCACGTCATCAGTGGAAACAAGCAGGGGTGAGTTCGACGTAATGATAGAAAGCCGGGGAGACAAGAGTCCGTACAGACTGCACTACAGGTCAACCGGACTTCCCCTTGTACATGCCATGGACACTATATGCAGAGGCGGAAAGATCGCCGACCTTATTGCCATCGGAGGAACGCTGGACTTTGTCATACCTGATATCGACAGATAAAATTCAAACGGGTTATTAACGGTAATAAACTGATTTATTTATGGATTACTATAATTTGCAACCGATTCTTTTGGGCATAGACAGATATATGAACAGCATAATGCCTGGCTGGCTGGTAACAGTTCTGGAAGGTCTGGCAGTCGGCATATTCATAATGCTCATGTATATCATTCTTGCCATAATCCTGATATATATGGAAAGAAAGGTCTGTGCGGCTTTCCAGTGCCGTATAGGACCGAACAGAGTCGGAGGAAAGGGAGGTCTGCTCCAGGTTCCCGCCGACGTGATCAAGATGCTTACAAAAGAAGTGATAACACTCAAAAACTCCGACAAGTTCCTGTACGGTCTGGCACCGTTTCTTGTAATCATGGCTTCCATCCTTACATTCTCCTGTCTGCCTTGGAACAAGGGTGGTGAAGTTCTGCACATGAACATAGGTATATTCTTCGTACTTGCAGCCTCTTCCATAGGTGTGCTCGGCATTCTGCTTGCAGGATGGAGCAGCAACAGCAAATATTCCTTGATCGGAGCAATCCGAAGCGGTGCCATGATAATAAGCTACGAACTCTCCATAGGCATAAGCGTGCTTACAATGGTTGTCATAAGCGGGACAATGGACATACAGGGTATAGTAGAAAGTCAGGCAGGAGCATGGAACATATTCAGAGGCCATATACCGGCCATAGCTGCATTCATAATATACCTGATTGCCGGAAATGCGGAAGCCAACCGCGCGCCTTTCGACCTGGCCGAAGCGGAACAGGAACTGACAGCCGGATACCATACTGAATATTCCGGAATACACTTCGGATTCTTCTATCTGGCCGAATACCTTAATCTTTTCATAACATCAGGTATCGCAACGACACTTTTCCTGGGAGGATGGATGCCGCTGCACATAGCTGGACTCGACGGATTCAACGCCGTCATGGATTACATACCTGGATTCATCTGGTTCATAGGCAAAACCTTCTTCATCGTATTCCTTCTCATGTGGATAAGATGGTCTTTTCCGCGTCTGAGGATCGACCAGGTTCTCGCTCTGGAATGGAAATACCTTATGCCTACATCACTTGTCATCCTGATTGTAATGACAATATGCAAAGTTTACGGCCTGATATTCTAATTACTGCATTAAAACAAGGAATATGAGCAAGTTAAAAAATTACATCAAAAGATATTTTACGGCAATAGGAAGTCTGCTTATCGGTATGCGTACATCCATGAAAGTGTTCATGCAGAAAAGCGTCACGGAACAATACCCGGAAAACAGACACACAACACTGCACATCCCTGAACGCCACAGGGCAATGCTCTACATGCCGGTAGATGAAAACGGGAAAAACAGATGCGTGGCCTGCGGACTCTGCCAGAACGCCTGTCCGAACGGAACCATCCGGCTCACGACCGCAACCGTTGAAACGGAAGACGGCAAGAAGAAAAAAGTACTTGAAAAATACGAATACAATCTAGGGTCATGCATGTTCTGCCAGCTTTGCGTGAACACATGTCCGCATGATGCGATACGTTTCAGCAACGATTTCGAAAATGCCGTATTCGACAAAAGCAAACTTATTCTCACTCTGAACAAAAACAACGGATGATTATGGCAATAACACTTCAAGAAATAGCATTCTATGCAGTTGCCGCCTGTATAACGGTTTTTTCAATCCTGTCGGTGACAACCGGCAAAATACTCCGTGCGGCAACCTACCTGCTGTTTGTCCTGCTGGGAACAGGATTCATCTACGGAATCCTCGGATACACTTATCTCAGCGCGGTACAGCTTATAGTATATGCCGGCGGCATCGTGGTACTCTACGTATTCTCCATATTGCTCACACAGTCGGCCAACGACATGAAATACAGCATACGGAAAGCCAGGATATTGAGCATACTACTGACCTGTGCCGTCGGTGCGGCGCTGGTGATATTCCTGGTCGTAACAAACGATTTTGCCCTCAATACCATACCCCAGGGAGAAGAACTGAACGTAAAGGAGATAGGACATGCTCTCATCGGAACAGGAAAGTACCAGTTCGTGCTTCCATTCGAAATAACAGGAGTGCTTCTGCTTGCATGTATGATAGGTGCAATCATGATAGCCCGCAAGAAACAATAATAAAAACAAACAGAAAAGGAAAACGTCATGGAACTGGAAATACACGTAATACATTATCTTATACTCAGTACGGTAATGATGTTCTGCGGCATATACGGCTTTTTCACAAGAAAGAACCTGCTGGCTCTGCTGATTTCCGCAGAACTGATGCTCAACGCTACCAACATCAACTTTGCGGTATTCAACCGCTACCTGTTCCCGGGTCATCTGGAAGGACATTTCTTCAGTCTCTTCGGAATAGCGATAGCGGCTGCCGAAACTGCGGTGGCCATAGCCATTATAATAAATGTCTACCGTAGCTTCAACAAGATACTTACTGACGACATATCTGAAATGAAAGGATAAAACAGGGAAAGATTATGGAATTTACTATATTGATACTGGTCCTGCCTGCAATCTGCTTTCCACTGCTTGCACTCTTCGGAATGAAGATGCCGCATCGCGTGGCGGGAACCATAGGTACGGTCGCCATAGGAGCCGTAACTATACTTAGCTACATCACAGCTTTAAACTATTTCGGAGCCGGACGGACGGCGGAAGGCATCTTCCCTACCCTGACACCATGGAATATCCGATGGCTGCCTTTCACGGAGACTCTCCATATCGACATGGGCATAATGCTTGACCCTATTTCGGTTATGATGCTTGTCGTAATCACGACTGTCTCGCTGATGGTGCACATCTACTCTTTCGGCTACATGAAGGGAGAAAAAGGATTCCAGCGCTACTACGCGTTCCTATCACTCTTCACCTTCTCGATGCTTGGTCTGGTAGTCGCAACAAACATATTCCAGATGTACATATTCTGGGAACTGGTGGGTGTGTCGTCTTACCTTCTCATAGGATTCTATTACACAAAACCAGAAGCCATAGCAGCTTCGAAGAAAGCATTTATCGTGACACGTTTTGCAGACCTCGGATTCCTGATAGGAATACTGCTGTATGGATACTATATGCAGACATTCACGTTCACCCCTGCAGCCGACCAGCTCATGAAGGCTGGAATGATCCTGCCGTGGGCACTCGGACTCATGTTTGTGGGAGGTGCAGGCAAGAGTGCGATGTTCCCGCTCCATATATGGCTGCCTGACGCAATGGAGGGTCCTACCCCGGTATCTGCACTCATCCACGCTGCAACAATGGTAGTGGCAGGTGTCTATCTCGTGGCAAGAATGTTCCCGCTATTCATAGGCTTCGCCCCTGAAACGCTGCATGTTGTGGCATACGTTGGAGCATTCACCGCATTCTATGCTGCTACTGTAGCATGCGTACAGAGCGATATAAAAAGGGTCCTTGCATTCTCCACAATATCCCAGATAGGCTTCATGATGGTAGCCCTCGGAGTCTGCACATCGATGGACCCGCACGAAGGCGGCCTCGGATACATGGCCGGAATGTTCCATCTTTTCACGCACGCCATGTTCAAAGCATTGCTTTTCCTTGGCGCCGGCTGCATTATCCACGCCGTACACAGCAACGAAATGTCTACCATGGGCGGTCTCCGCAAATACATGCCTGTAACACATATAACATTCCTCATAGCCTGCCTTGCAATTGCCGGAATCTGGCCTCTTTCAGGGTTTTTCTCGAAAGACGAAATTCTGGCAGCATGCTTCGCATTCAGCCCTGTAATGGGATGGATAATGACGGCAATAGCCGGAATGACGGCATTCTACATGTTCAGACTCTACTACTGCATTTTCTGGGGCAAGGAAAACACCGAACTGCACAAGGAACATGTTCCGCATGAAAGCCCGCTTACCATGACCGTTCCGCTCATGATACTTGCAGCGATTACTATAGTTGCCGGCTGGATCCTGCCGTTCGGTCATTTCGTCTCATCCGACGGAAAAGCCTACGACATACACATAGACACTGGCGTTGCCGCAATCAGTCTGGTGGTGGCACTGTTTGCAATCGGTCTTGCCACATACATGTATGCCCGCAGTTCACAGCCGCTCGCAGATTCTCTTGCAAGACGTTTCAGCGGACTTCACAAAGCTGCCTACAGAAGATTCTATCTTGATGAGATATGGTTGTTCGTTACGAAAAAAATCATATTCAACTGCATCTCCACCCCTATAGCATGGTTCGACAGACATGTGATAGATAATTTCATGAACATGCTTGCTGCAGGAACACAAGCATGCGGGACATTGATAAGACCTGTACAGACAGGAAAAATCCAGACCTATACGATATGGTTCTTTGCAGGCATAATAATCCTGACAGTCATACTGCTGCTGGCATTATGACAGAAAACTGAAAACGGATTTTAGAACAAATAATTAGAACACATAACAATATAAAAAATGAATATATTAAGCATTTTCGTTCTGATACCGCTTCTGATGATGCTCGGATTGTGGATATCCCGCAATCTGAACCAGATACGGACAGTAATGGTTACCGGCTCAACAATGCTTCTGGCACTTTCCATATATCTTGCAGCCGCATATATAAGCATGCGTAATGCAGGAGCCGACGCTGAAATGCTGTTTACTGACAGCATTTCATGGTATGCACCGCTCGACATCTGCTACTCGGTGGGAGTTGACGGCATATCCGTTGTCATGCTCCTGCTCAGTTCGATAATAGTCTTCACCGGGACATTCGCATCGTGGAAGTTGCAGCCGCTTACCAAAGAATACTTCCTCTGGTACACCCTGCTGAGTCTCGGAGTATTCGGATTCTTCATATCCAACGACATGTTCACAATGTTCATGTTCTATGAAGTGGCCCTCATTCCGATGTACCTGCTCATAGGAGTATGGGGCAGCGGCAAGAAAGAGTATGCGGCCATGAAACTTACGCTCATGCTCATGGGCGGTTCGGCCTTTCTGCTGATCGGAATCCTCGGCATATATTACGGAGCCGGAGCCGAAACCATGAATATCCTTGAAATAGCGCAAAAACACATACCGCTGGAAATCCAGAAAATATTCTTTCCTGTCGTGTTCCTCGGATTCGGAGTACTTGGAGCCCTCTTTCCTTTCCATACATGGAGTCCTGACGGCCACGCTTCCGCACCTACCGCAGTGTCGATGCTCCATGCCGGCGTACTCATGAAACTCGGAGGTTACGGATGTTTCAGGATAGCCATGTACCTTATGCCTGAAGGAGCTCAGATATGGGGTGACCTCTTCCTTATACTGACCACCATATCAGTCGTGTATGGTGCTCTGAGCGCAGTAGTCCAGACCGACCTGAAATACATAAACGCGTATTCTTCCGTAAGCCATTGCGGTCTGGTACTGTTCGCTCTTCTCATGATGACTAAAGTAAGTGCTACAGGCGCCATACTCCAGATGCTGAGCCACGGCCTGATGACGGCCATGTTCTTCGCACTCATCGGTATGATTTACTGTCGCACGCATACGCGTGACATAAGGGAACTGAGAGGACTAATGAAAATAATGCCTTTCCTTGCAGTCGGCTACATAATTGCAGGTCTTGCAAACCTCGGACTCCCAGGGTTCAGCGGTTTTGTAGCCGAAATGACCGTATTCACCGGCTCGTTCCAGAATGCCGACCTCTTCCACAGGATATGTACGATAATAGCCACCACAAGTATTGTCGTGACAGCAGTATATATTCTGCGAGTTGTAGGAAAGATACTTTACGGAACATGTACCAATGAAGAACATCTGAAACTCACCGACGCTACATGGGAAGAACGCTTCACCATCATCTGCCTTGTCATAGCCATCGCAGGACTTGGCCTTGCCCCTTACTGGGTAAATGACCTGATAAGCAACAGCGTTGAACCAATAATTTCACAACTCGCGGTCAAATAGCGCATAAAACAAAACTGATATGGATATGTTAATTGCAATACAGGCAGAGATTACACTTACGGCAGCCCTCGTACTGATGCTCGTTGCCGATCTGATATTTAAAGAACCTAATCACAAATATCTACAGGCATCAGCTGTCATACTGATGCTGATCCATACGGCGCTGAACATCGTGCCTACCGATACGGAGGCCTTCGGGGGAATGTACCACAGTTCCATGATAAGTTCAGTAATGAAAACGATCCTTTCAACAGGCACCCTGCTTGTCTTCATGCAGGCAGGACAGTGGCTCGAAAGAGAAGATACAAGGCACAAGGCCGGAGAATTCTACATCATAACCCTAAGCACCCTGCTCGGCATGTACTTCATGATGAGTGCCGGCAGTTTCATTCTCTTCTATGTAGGACTGGAACTTGCCAGCATCCCGATGGCATGTCTCGTGACAATGGACAAGAAAAGGCACGAAAGCGCGGAAGCGGGAGCCAAATTCATCCTCAATTCGATGTTCTCATCGGGACTCATGCTTTACGGCATGTCCCTTATCTACGGAACATGCGGCACAACCTATTTCGAAGACATCACTGCTGCCCTCACAGGCACGCCTCTGCAGATAATGGCGACAGTATTCTTCTTCGCCGGACTCGGATTCAAGCTCAGCCTCGTACCGTTCCACATGTGGACACCTGATACCTACCAGGGGGCACCTGCACCTGTCAGCGGTTACCTGTCGGTAATCTCCAAAGGAGCTGCGGCATTCACCCTCATGAGCATAATCCTCAAGATATTCGGCAACATGACCGCACAATGGAATCTGCTCCTCAGCATAGTGATTGTAGCAACAATTACCGTGGCCAACCTGTTCGCCATAAAGCAGACTAATCTAAAACGCTTCATGGCATACAGCAGTATATCTCAGGCAGGCTACATCATGCTTGCAGTTCTTGGAGGAGGCGCGATGGGAATGTCATCCCTGGTATACTATATCACCGTATATATCGCCGCAAACCTTGCCATATTCGCGGTTATCGGCACAGTAGAACAATACTCGGGCAGAGTTGACAGGGACGCATACAACGGACTCTACAAAACGAATCCGAAACTGGCACTTGTCATGACACTTGCGCTTTTCTCCCTTGCCGGAATACCTCCGTTCGCAGGATTCTTCTCCAAATTCTTCGTATTTGCTTCGGCATTCAGGGAAGGACACTGGATTGTGGTATTCATAGCCCTGATCAACACTATCATTTCACTCTACTATTACCTGCTGATAGTAAAGGCCATGTACATCACACCTAATGATTCTCCGGTGAGCACGTTCCGCAGCCCTGCCTTTACAAGGGCATGTCTGCTTGTCTGCCTGGCAGGAATCATCCTGCTCGGGCTCTGCAGCGGAGTATACCAGCTGTTCACGGACCTGGCATAAATACCATGAATTTTACCGGCACAGTGCCGGAATATAAATAAGGCGGCGCATCATCTTGATACACCGCCTTTTATATTCAGATTAATATACATTCCAAATCAATATCGGTTCCAGGAAGAAATCTCTTCCATACTTTTACGTACCTTTTTCCTGTTCTCACCGGCAGGATGACCCATAACTATAAGTAAAGGTATCCTCTTCCCTTTCGGCACTCCCAGAATATGCGCTACCTTCTTCTCGTCAAACCAACCCAAAATACAGGTTCCGAGTCCGAGTTCAGCGGCCTGCAGGCAAAAATGTTCCACTGCCATTCCGATATCCAGCATTGAATAATCCTTATTTTTCAGCATACTGCCTATTCTGGCCGTTATGTTCATCTTTTCAAGAACCACAGCAACAACCACGGGCGCCTGGGAAACAAACTTGTTCATTCCCGAACCTGATGCAGCAGATGACATCTCCGAAAGAAGGTTCCTGTCATTCACGACAACAAAACGCCACGGTTGTGAATTACATGCAGAAGGGGCAAGCCTTGCGGCCTCGATACATTTCAGTATATCGCTTTCGGAAACAGGCTCCGGCAAATAACTGCGGTCACTCTGTCTCTTAAGCACGAGCGAATTGAAATTTTCATACTTCATAATATTATATTTTAACCAATACTTTTTAAAGGTAATAAAAAGATAGTAATTATAATTTTTAACTTTGCAACTGATGTCCCGCAAAAATATTGAAAAACTTTTGGTATGTACAGGAAAACCATAAACTTCATAGGAAAACACAATCGTGAAATCGTAATACTTTTCTATGTAACACTAATTCTCCGCTTCATATGGTCGTGTCTGAGAGAAACCGCCGGAGGATGCGGCACCATTGAATACATCTGTTTCTGGCTTACCGGAATCCTGGCCATACTGATACTCACAAGTTCCTTTTTTCTGCTTTTCATCGACCACATACGGCTTGACCGTATTCTCAGCGGCGGAAAACTGACAAATATCCTGTTCATAATAGCCGGAATTCTCTCAGTACCGTTTACGGCCAATTTCATAATATCGTTCATATATCATGACGTATACAGATTTGCTTCGGAAATGCTGAGCGAACCGGCACCCGGACAGGAACCAAGTCTTTTATGGACGATTTTCTACCATTTCGTGGATCCGGGCAACCAGCATATGGCCGTCACCCACCGGGCCAAAATCTGGACACTGGCAATTTCAATGTCAGGAGCAATACTTATGGGAGGCGTTCTGATATCATGCATAACCAATCTTTTCGACAGGCGCGGAGACAATTTCATATCCGGAAGGTGCCGTTATCCATACAACTTCCTGTCCAAACCTTCATTCGGCAAATTCGTAATTATCATCGGAGGACACGACATGGTGGCCGGACTATGCAAGGACATTCTCAAAAAGGATGACAATATAGACAATATATTCATTCTAACGAATTCCGATGTTGAACTGCTCAGAAGCAACATCCGCTCCAAACTTGAAGACAAGGAGGAGCGCATAGTCATCTACTACGGCAACAGAGGCAATACGGAAGAACTGGACGCCCTGCATCCGGAACATGCCGAAGAAATCCATATTCTTGGAGAAAGCTGCAGTGAACCGCTCCATGACCAGCTCAACATGAAATGCGTGAACTGGCTGGCTGAAAGGCTCAAGGAAAAACATGTTACGGAAATTAAAAAATGCCATGTACTGTTCGAATATCAGAGTACATTCGCGGCATTCCAGTCTTCGTCAATCAGGAGCATCCTGAACGGAGTTCTCGAATTTCTGCCGTTCAACTACTACGAGACTTGGGCACAGAAAGTAATCAGCGAATATACACCTGTAGAAGGCAACGGGCAAA
The DNA here is from genome assembly GCA_949296645.1 of uncultured Bacteroidales bacterium. GTDB lineage: Bacteria > Bacteroidota > Bacteroidia > Bacteroidales > UBA932 > CALUPD01. The sequence goes on along the minus strand of CASFPH010000029.1, from coordinate 5,807 downwards.
AATACGACAGTTGCGGAACCGTACACATATTCATAGTCGGTATGTCAAGAATGGGCGTAGCCATGGGGCTTGAATACGCACATGCCTCGCATTTCCCGAATTTCGTAAGAGACAACAGCCTGCGTACAAGAATATCATTTATCGATACCAACGCTGCAGTAGAAAAGGATTTTCTTATGGGACGCTACCGTAACCTGTTCGACCTGTCAAGATGGAGATATATCGAAGAAAACGATACCGATCCTTCATGGAACATTCCGGACAGGGATTTTCTTGATATCGAATGGGAATTCCTGAACGGAGGCGTACAGACCCCTTACATATGTGAATATATAAAAAAATGCGTATCTGACAATGACAGACATGTTACCATGGCGGTATGTCTGCCGGATTCAAGCCAGTCGCTTGCTTCCGCCCTGTATCTGCCGGAATGCATGTACAGTAAAGAAAATGTTATACAGATTCTTGTATACCAGAACCAGGAATCGTCAATAATCGACGGCATCAACGGAAGCGATATGAAATATCAGAAACTGCGCGCTTTCGGCACAGCTCCCGACACTTTCGACTCGGGCCTTATAATCAACGACACGAAGCCCGTGCTTGTCGGAGGCATCTATGACACACTTTATGAGATGATAAGCAAAAAGGAATCCTATGAAAACCTGTACGAAAAGATAAGAAGTTCATATGTTGAGAAGGGGTATTCCGGATGGAAAACATGCAAGGTGTGGGCCAAATGGTCAAACATATACAACTCATGCACCATAGCATCGAAACTGCGCTCATGCGACATCACTCCCGATGAATTTGATATATTGCGTAAAAACATATCGCTGAAGAAAGGTAAAATGATTCCGGATGAGAATGCCATCGGAAACACTCTGATGTGCAAGTTCAATAACATGGCCGCCGTCGAACACAACAGGTGGAATATCGAAAAACTGCTTATGGGTTACCGTGCCCTCACGGATGACGAACTAAGCAGATTCAGTCCTGAAATGGATACTGCTGAATTCGACAGACTTAAGGACAGCCTGAAAAACAAAGTGTACCGTGCACACCTTGACATACAGCCTTTCGACCTGCTCCATACAATAGACAAAGGCATCGAGGACTACGACTACGTTCTCTCACTGATGATTCCCGACATATTGAGAGACAGCGCAGCACTCACACTTGGAGACAAACAGACATCACAACATTAAACTACACATCTGAACATGACAAACGGATACATACCCTCACCAATAAACGTGGAGGACATCACTCTTCCCGAAAGCCTTTCCGGACTGACTGAAATCCTTGCAAGAAACGTACATGAAGTCTGGGCCAAATCCCGCATCGACCAGGGCTGGACTTACGGAGAAGAACGCAATGACGAAAAGAAGACACACCCGTGCCTCGTACCGTATGAAGAACTCCCTGAGATGGAAAAGGACTATGACCGCCACACCGCCATGGAGACCCTTAAACTTGTCATAAAATCGGGCTATACCATCAGCAGATAGCAAATTCAAGGGCAGTCATAACATACAATCTGCGGCGTTGCTTTCAGGCAAAACTGTATTCACCTGTTTCTGTCACATCCGTACGGAACCGGAAGCTCGCGATTGTCCTGTCAAACACCTGCAGTACGGCCTCCGCCTCTCCGTCCCTTATTCCATGCCGAACATCTTCAGTAAGAGAGCTGCAAAGAGTCAGCATTCTGCTGCGGCGATCAGGATTACCGGCCTCCTTACCGATTATCTCTTCAGCCATTATCCTTGCATTTTTCTTCTCTACAACTTCATTGCCCGACTTGATCACTATCGTAAATACAGGGAAACAGGTCTCGTCAAAATCATCATATTCCACTTCAAAACATAGCAGAGCCGGGTTTACCTCCATCTCCATGCAGACTTTGTCATAATGTATATCCGCGCCGGAATCCCCGTAATTGCGGTACCTGACGGCTTTATCGAAAACCGGACTGCCATGATGCGGTACCATAACCCTTAATGAAGCGGAATGCGGACGCAGGAAATCCTCCACTTGTCCGGTTCTGTGGAAAAATACGAACCACGACCAACCGCTGCTGCAGACAGGACCTTTATCAAGGTCAAACACCCCGATTCTGTAAACGGTATCCGAAGCGATCATACCCGACTTCAGAGGAAGTGACAGCGTGATGCTGTCTTCATACTTTCCTTCCGGCATAGTATAGTCGAAATCCAACTGACAGACTGCATTACTGCAGATTTCATTCTTCAAATCCAGGAAATCCTTCCTGTAGATATCCAGAATCTTCCCGTATGAATTTTCATCCATATGAACATTGAGAGACGGACGGAAACCTGAAGGGACATCTTCCCGACGGGACTCCCACTCAGAAAGCCTGTGCCACGCCTCATCCAGACGCCGGCAATCTTCATCTCTGAAGACCGCCGCCCTCATCACCGTCTTATGCTCCTGCACGTCATCGCCATAACATGACACGTCGACTTTGAGAATAATACCTGAGATATTCCCGTCATCGATGAAACTCTGGCATCTTTCGGAAAAAACAGGCTGCACACCCGTTCTTTCAAGGGCTATCGAAGAATAGACTGTATTGAAAACATATTCTCTGCACATACTCATAACACCGGAATGCCTTTTATTTTATTTTCCACACTCTCTCGATCTCCACCACGTACATGTCGTGCTGGCCGCCGTTCGCTCCGTAGAAACGGTCAAGGAGGGATTTGTCTATGAATGCGGCTTCATCGAGTTTGATTTTGAAGAGTTTGCGGCATTCGAGGGATAGACGCGCCTGCTCGAAGAGGATATTTCCGGAAGGTGAAAGGAACGGTTTGAGACCCGTCTCAGCAACCTTGTCGCAGTCACGGCCAGACTTCGTACCGCAGAAATTCAAAATGTCCCTGCAACCGTCACCGAGGAATGAGAGCGTCATGGTATCATGATTTTCCGTAAAACCGTGCGTATGGCGTTCGGGACGGATAAATACAAACGCTACAGGCCTGTTCCAGAGCCAGCCGAGGCCGCCCCAGCTTGCCGTCATCATATTGAACGAAGAAGCATCTCCGGCACATACCAGCATCCACTCCTTACTTATCAGACTGAATACATTCTCTTCCATTTTCCGGACATCAAGCTCAACGAGCCTGTCCTTCATATCATCAAAAGTCTTCATCATATCCATATTATTTGGTAAACAGTACAAAGTTAAAATATTTCCATGAGTTTACCGTCCCGCCGGGACACTAAAAAAATTGCATTAACAAATCAGTATTTTTTCATAAATTGCCGGCAAGAAAACAGAAGAACGATGAAAGAGATAAGATGCCCGAAATGCCAGAGTGTATTCAGCGTGGATGAAGCAGATTACGCATCCATCGTAAACCAGATAAAGAATGCCGAATTCAACGCGGAGATAGAGAGAAGGATTGCAGAACTGCACAGGCAGCAGAAAGCGGAACAAATGGCCGAATCGCTCAAGGCAGAACATAATTTCCAGAAAGAACTTTCAAAAAAGGATACCGAAATTTCACGCCTTCAGGCCATAGTATCTGAAAATGAGAACAGTCGCAGGATAGCCCTTCTTGAAGAGCAGCGCAAGACCGCCGACAGGATCCGGGAAAAGGAGATGGAAATCACCGAACTGAAAGGCAGGATAAGGCTTGAAGAGAGCCAGGCCTCTCTCCGTGAAAACAAGATCAGGGAAGAATTCGAGTTCAAGCTGAAACAGAAACAGGACGAGGTCGATTATTACAAGGACCTTAAAACCAGAATGTCAACGAAAATGGTCGGCGAAACGCTCGAAGTCCACTGCAGCACCGAATTCAACAGGATGCGTCCGCTCTTCCCGAATGCATATTTCGAAAAGGACAACGATATAGTGGCAGGAAGCAAAGGCGATTTCATATTCAGGGACACCGAGGACGGCATCGAATACATTTCCATAATGTTCGAGATGAAGAACGAGATGGACCAGACCGCCACAAAACACAGGAACGAGGACTTTCTCAGAAAACTCGATGAAGACCGCCGCAGGAAAAACTGCGAATACGCAGTGCTTGTCTCGCTTCTCGAACCGGAAAGCGAACTGTACAACACCGGAATTGTAGACATGTCACACCGCTTCCCGAAGATGTACGTCATCAGGCCGCAGTTCTTCATTCCGCTGATTACCCTGCTCGTACAGACTTCAAAGAAGAGTATCCACTACAGGAAGGAGCTTGAAGCCGCACGCAGCCAGTCCGTGGATATCACGAATTTTGAAGACCAACTGAATGATTTCAAGGAAAAGTTCGCCAACAACTACCGTCTCGCAAGCGAAAGGTTCCAGACCGCAATCGAAGAGATAGACAAGACCATAGACCATCTGACCAAGGTCAAGAACGCCCTGACAAGTTCCGAAAGGAATCTCCGTCTGGCGAATGACAAGGCGGATGCCCTCACCATCAAAAGACTCACACGCGGCAATCCAACTATGAAAGCCAAATTCGAGGAAACCGCCAAAAACTCACAGGTCCAGTCAATCCAGTCTCCGGACCAGATTTAAAGTTCATCTATCAGATGCCTTATAGCCGCAACCGGATGATAGAACATCATCCGGGGACCGGCATACCTCATCACTGCCCTTATCTTCTCCCTCATCTCCGGTCTGTAGCAATGGACAGGACACTTGCGGCATGACTTTTTCCTCTCCCCCATCCCGCATGCATCGATTTTCCGGCACGCATACTCCAGTAATTCACCGCACGATTCACACAGCCCGCCTTTATATGTAACAATCCCCCCTGCCCTCCTGCAATTGCCCCTGCAGTAAATCCCGACCATCATCCTTACCGTCCGTTTTTCCCGCTCTTTTCTTGTCATATCATGGATTCCGTAACAACCGAAGTGCAAAGATATACATCATCCGATATTAATCAATACCATCTAAGCAGTAACAATAATAAAAATAATGTGATCTCCTCTACACATTAAAATATCGAAGCAAATCTTTTCACCTGTAATCATCCATATATTACATAATTCAATCCTTCATATTACTTTTTCGTTTTTATTAGCACATTCATCTCAAAACATCCTAATCCACAATTTATACCGGAACCTACTTCTACTGAAACGGCAAAAGAAAAGACAGAAATAAAATCCGACGGTACATTATAAATAATAAGGTGCCTACATATCCTCCGAATTTGTAGACGCTATCAATGTTTTTCTTGAGTGTGCTGCAGCATTTGGAATAATTTATCCGCGCTTTCACAAGTACGGCATTGACCGACCGGTTTATATAGTCCACTACGAATCTATCCATTTCATCCCTGCTGAAACTCTATGATCACGAATGAAAAGGAATAAACCTTGTCTTCCTCAAGGACAAAACTTTGTATACCATGCCATGGAGCAAGTTGCTGCAATCGAACAGAAATTCCTCGTGCTTGATTTTACCAAATGTAAAGATCTTCTAATAAAAAATAGGTATATCTTTGTCATATAATAGAAACTTTAATTGTGAGTTATGACTGGTTGTGAATTGCTTTCAAACTTATTACCTTTGAATCGAGGTACACAACAAAAAGCAAAAAGATTTATCCGAAGAATTGTTGTGAATTGCTTTCAAACTTATTACCTTTGAATCGAGGTACACAACTCCCGAAGCCCCGTTGGAAATGTTCAATGGTTGTGAATTGCTTTCAAACTTATTACCTTTGAATCGTAAGCAACCGGTGAACACCGTATTGATTTGACAGAGAATATTATTATTAGGTCCGACAAGTTCCAACTTGTATAAAGTTGGCTCAAGTCGGACCTGG
>CASFPH010000028.1 GCA_949296645.1 uncultured Bacteroidales bacterium | reverse complement strand
CACAGGGAAGGACCCACGATAGTGGGAGGGGTTTCCGAAGTCATCCTGACCGTATTATATAATGAAAAAAGAGAGTGTGACCTTTTGGGTCACCCCCTTAACTGTGTTCAGTTTCGCTATTATCTCAACTGGAATACAATAGGGAACTGATATCTTACCTTAACCGGTTTGTTTCTCTGTTTACCAGGAGTCCATTTCGGTGATCTTGAAATTACTTCAACTGCTGCCTTGTCCAGAGTTGAATCGACACCTCTAAGAACTTTGACGTCCTTTACTTTACCGTCGACGTCTACGAGGAATGTAATATAAACTCTACCCTGTACGCCGTTTTCCTTGGCTATTTCAGGATATTCGAGATTGTCATACACCCATTTTGTAAATGCCTGCTGTGGATCTCCGCCGTTAAACAGAGGTTTTTCCTCAACGATTGCAAAAGGAATTTCCTCTTCAATGACTTCTTCGACTACAGCTTCTTCAACATAGTCCTTGATGTCTACACCGAGGCTGTTGTCGTCTTCCGTGTTGATAAGGATGTCCTCTTCAATGGTGACATCGTCGTCAACGATATCGATGAAGTCAGACAGAACCGGCTGTTTAGGTGCTTCCGGTGGTGGAGGTGGTTCTTCCGTGGTAATTGGAATAATCTCCTCTTCAGTCACTATCGTTGTTGTCGATTCCAGAGTAGAAATCTGGGTTTCGTATGATTTCCACTCAAAAGCAAAAAAGACAATCAGCAAAGTGACTATAAGACCTATTTCGGTGAACAGCATTCTTTTGTTCTCCAGGTCTGCTTTAGGTGTCTTTTTTAATTCCATATTTTAATGTTTTTTCAAAAGCATTATTCAGTCTCCAAAAGTAAGAATAAAAAATCAGTTTTCATACTAAATTTCTTATAAAAATAGTATAGTAGTTGCTAATATTCTCACTAACAGGGAGTTGTAAAATTACGCTTTTCTAATACATTGATACTAATTGATATGCAAGGCCGTTTTATTATACTAGTTTCATATCGTGAAGAACGGAGTTCGTTTTTCTAACGGCTTCTGCGCTTTTTTCGAATAATGCCTTTTCATTCCTGTCGAGTTCCAGTTCCACGACTTTTTCAATACCGTTTTTGCCAAGTACGACAGGAACGCCTATACATATGTCTTTCTGGCCGTATTCTCCTTCGAGGTAAGCGCAGCATGGCAGCATCCTCTTTTCATCCATTATGATTGATTTGACAAGAATTGCTCCGGCAGCTCCTGGGGCATACCATGCAGAAGTTCCGAGAAGTTTTGTGAGTGTTGCACCGCCTACCATAGTGTCTGCAACTACCTTATCTGCAGTTTCCTTGTCAAGGATGTCGCATACTGGTGTGCCTCTGTAGTTTGCGAGCCTGATAAGAGGAATCATTGTAGTATCGCCGTGTCCTCCTATTACCATTCCTTCTATGTCGCAGGCAGGGGCGTTGATTGCTTTGCTAAGGTAGCAGGTGAATCGGCTGCTGTCAAGAATTCCTCCCATGCCGATTACTCTGTTTTTAGGCAGTCCGCTGGATTTGAGGGCAAGGTATGTCATTGTGTCCATTGGGTTGGAAATAATGACAATTACTGCGTCCGGAGAGAAGGAAAGCACATTCTTTACAACGGAACTTACTATTCCGGCATTGACTCCGATAAGTTCTTCTCTTGTCATTCCTGGTTTTCTTGGAATGCCTGAAGTTATGACGACGACATCGGATCCGGCTGTGGCTTCATAATTATCGGTAACTCCTGTTATTCTTGTGTTGAACTGGTAGAGTTTGGCGGTCTGCATCATGTCGAGCGCCTTTCCTTCCGCAACACCTTCCTTAATATCAAGAAGAACTATTTCGGATACAAATTGCATGTGAGCCATTGCATTTGCACAAGTTGCGCCGACATTTCCGGCACCTATTACTGTAACTTTAGACATAATATAATAAGTTTATAAGATTATCCTTTTTTGTATTAGTTTTGCAAAAACTTGGTAAAGGTACATAATTATATCCAATTCTAACTTTTTTTTATAACTATTATTTAAAGTTATAGCATGATACTTTTTCATACTCAGGAGACTGATTTCAGGTTCAGCGGGAAGCGCTCCGTAAAAGACTGGATAAAGAAAACAATCCTTGCGGAGAAAGCGAGACCGGGAGACATAAATGTAATTTTCTGTTCAGACGAATACCTTTTAGGAGTGAATAAAGAGTATTTGGGGCATGATTATTATACCGACGTCATTACATTCGATTATGTAGAAGGAAAGACCATATCCGGGGACATATTCATAAGTGTGGATACTGTAAAGTTCAATGCTGAAGAGTATGGTTCCACCTTTGCGACAGAGTTGAGGCGTGTGATAATTCACGGTGTCCTTCATCTTCTCGGGTACGATGATCATGAGGATGTTGATAAAAAACTGATGAGAGAAAAGGAAGACGCGTATCTTGATATCTATAAGAAAGAATATGATTGCCAATGTCTATGATGTAATAGTAATAGGTGCCGGTCATGCAGGTTGCGAAGCGGCGGCTGCGTCGGCACGTATGGGAATGAAGGTTCTTCTTCTGACCATGGATATGGGTAAAATTGCCCAGATGTCCTGTAATCCGGCTATTGGTGGTGTGGCTAAAGGTCAGATTGTCAGAGAGATAGATGCTTTGGGCGGCTTTTCCGGCATGATAACGGATGCCTCGACCATACAGTTCAGGATGCTTAATCGCTCAAAGGGAGCAGCGATGTGGAGTCCGAGAGCCCAATGCGACAGAAACCACTATTCCATGAATTGGAGGTATGTTCTTGAAAACATCGCCGGTCTTGATCTTTGGCAGGATACAGTCACGGAACTTCTCTTTCATGGAACAAAAGTTGTCGGGGTGCGTACAATGCTTGGCGCCGAATTCTCGTCCAGTGCCGTAATATTGACGGCGGGCACATTCCTTAACGGAAAGCTCTTCGTAGGCAGGAGTGAGGCGGAAGGCGGCAGAGTAGGGGAGCTCTCTTCAAAGGGAATATCTGAACAGCTATTGTCCATGGGCTTTTCCAGTCAGCGTATGAAGACAGGTACGCCTCCAAGGATAGATGCAAGGTCCATCGACTTCAGTATACTTGAAGAGCAGAAAGGAGACGAGTTTCCGGCAAAATTCTCATTCCTCAATTATCCGTCTCCAATTCAGTCAGGAGTGAAGCAGAAATCATGTTATATGGTTCATACCAATGAACATGTGCATGATATCCTCCGTTCAGGTTTCAAGGATTCTCCTCTGTTCAGCGGAAAAATAAAAGGAATCGGACCAAGATATTGTCCCAGCATTGAAGATAAATTGCGGACCTTCGAGGGAAAGACTTCACATCAGCTTTTTCTTGAGCCGGAAGGATGGAAGACCAATGAGTATTATCTGCAGGGCTTTTCCTCATCACTCCCTCTTGAGGTTCAATATCAGGCATTGAGAGCGATACCAGGACTTGAACATGCGGTAATATACAGGCCGGCGTATGCTGTCGAATATGATTTTTTCGACCCGACACAGTTGAAACCTACACTTGAATCAAAAGAACTGGAGGGTTTTTATTGTGCAGGACAGGTAAACGGAACGACCGGTTATGAGGAAGCTGCGGCACAGGGGCTTATTGCCGGAATAAATGCAGCTTTAAAAATCTCGTCACGCGAGCAGCTTGTACTCAAACGTGATCAGGCCTATATAGGAGTCTTGATCGACGATCTGGTTACTAAAGGTGTGGACGAGCCGTACAGAATGTTCACTTCACGTGCCGAGTATCGAATTCTCCTCCGTCAGGATAATGCTGATCTGAGATTGACGCCGGTTGGAAAAAGTATAGGGCTGGTTGATGACCGAAGATACGAAGCTTTTACAAAAAAGTATGAATTGATCGACAATACGGTAGCGTATATATCTCAGACATCATTACCGCCTGAGGTCCTCAATCCGTTTCTTGCAATTCATTCTTCCGCTGCAATACCGCACAGAAAAAAGCTTTCAGAAATTCTGGTAAGGCCGCAGATAACCATTGATTCCCTGCTTAGTTTTATAAAAACATCTTCCGGTTATACAATTTCTGAACTGCCCGAGATTTTGAAATTTGATGCCTTCGATGCACATTCTCCTGAAAAAGCGGAACTCATGGACAAATATTTCCGAACGGGGGAAAACGGATATAATGCCGCACTGCCATACAAACCGGAAGTTTCATCTTTTTCTGAAGTACAGTCAAGAGTTTTTATTGATGAAGTAAAGGAGTCTGTGGAAATACTTGCCAAATATGGAGGATATATTGAAAGAGAAAAAAGGATTGCAGATAAAATACTTAAATTGGAAAATATAAAAATACCTGCAACATTCGACTATGAAAAAGTAACTTCTTTATCGATAGAGGCTCGTCAGAAACTGACTAAGCACAGGCCGCTAACCATTGCACAAGCATCAAGAATACCCGGAGTATCACCGGCTGATATTTCGGTCCTTCTTTTGTTTTTCGGTAGATAGAAGACTGATTATTAATATGAAACAAGCGGAATGTTCCTCGAGGAACATTCCGCTTTTGTTTCATTCCATCAGAAGCGGCATTAAAGGGAACATATCGGATTTTAATCCTTTTGTTATACCTTTTTCTGTTATCTGGGCCAATGCATATTTTTCCGTATTTCCGTATGTCATCGCTCCCTTCCCGGCAGCGCATATGTACAGACAATAATTTCTATTTCGGAAAAAGCACATTTCTGGAGATTTTACGTAAAGAGTATTTTCCGGTCCTAATAATATATTGCTGACAATGCTTCTGTCCGACATGTCAAGTATTGCAAATTTATCATTGTCCTGAAAAATATATCCGTTGTTGCTGATTTCGTTCAGAGCATATTCAACAATGTGTCTGTCCTGGAAACTGATTATTTCGTTTTCTTCTGCAATACGGGATATGATTCGTGCTGTATTTTCTATCTTTATTTCAGCAGGCTGTATTCTTTCAGGTTTGACAGGAATATTGTTCAATATGATATTGTGCCTTTCTCTTTTCAGATTTATGTCGAATCCGAAAGTTTCGTACAATCTGAAAAGAGATTCTTCGGCTGGCCTTGTCAATATGAAATCATATTGAGAGGAGAAATTTTCAAGAAAGTGATTGAACAGTCCGGCTGAATATCCATTTCCTCTGTATTTCTTCCGTGTCGCAACTCCATACAGGTATGCTCCCTTAAATCTTCCGAAAAAGATATCTATTATTGACATTACGGATGCAATCTCTCCGTTTTCCTTTTCCTTGAGACCAAAAGTTTTTATGAAAGGATAGCATTCGTAGAAAAATCTATCCAGATATTCATTGTCAGTGGTGAAACATTCATACCATATTTCCCTGACTGCATCTTTTTCTTCAGAAAGGACAGGCCCGCAGATCATAGATTTCTGATATCATTGACAAATTCATCAATATCTTCTTTAGTAGTGGAAAATGAACACATCCATCTGACAATGGATTTCTCTTCATCCCATATATAAAACATGTGTTTCTGCAGCAGTTTCTTTATTTTATCTTCAGGCATTTTCGCAAACACGGCGTTGGTTTCAACTGGTGAAGTTATTTTTACACATTCAACATTTTCAAGTTCGGATGCGAGGTATTTTGCCATTCCGTTTGCATTTTCCGCCAGTTTCAGGTAGAGATTATTATTAAGATAAGCGCAGAATTGGGCGCCTATGTAGCGCATTTTCGATAATAGTTGCGCGGATTGTTTTCTTATATATTTGAAGTTTCCTGAAGCAAGTATGCGTTTGTTGAATATGACAACGGCTTCTCCTATCATCATGCCGTTTTTTGTTCCACCAAAAGATAATATGTCTACTCCCAAATCACAGGTAATCTGTCTTATGGATTTGTTCATCGCAACTGCAGCATTAGCAATCCTTGCTCCATCTACATGCAGGTATCCTCCAGCGGAATGTATCATGTCTGCAAGTTCACGTATTTCCTGTTCACTATATAGGGTGCCGAACTCAGTAGGCTGTGAGATTGAAATGATTTTCGGCTGGCTGTTGTGCTGATTGCCAATGTTGGAAAGTTTCGGCAATACATTTTCTGCCGATATTTTCCCGTTGCAGTTGGGCAATGTGATCATTCTGCAGCCTGCAATTATTTCCGGGGCGTTGCATTCGTCTACATTTATGTGTGCATGGTCAGAGCAGATGACGGCGCTGAAACTGTCGGAAACATGTTTGAGTGACGTACAGTTTGCGCCTGTACCGTTCAGTACGAAAAATACTTCACATTCACATCCGAAGAGATTTTTTATTGCGTTTTCCGCTTTTTTAGTGTAATTGTCGTCTCCATATGCAAGTTCATATCCCTGATTTGCCTTGACAATGGCATCCATGATCTCAGGGTGTACTCCTGAGTGATTGTCACTTCCGAAACTGTGTTTCATAATATTTAAATTATAGAATGATATCGGTAAAAAACGAAAGAGGCCGACTTTTCAGCCCGCCTCTCCCTTTATTTTCAATACCGAGAATTTATTTTGCGATTTCAGCGTATGCTTCAGCTGTCATAAGTTCGTCGAGTTCAGCAGGATTGGAAAGTTCAACCTTAAGCATCCATCCGTTTCCGTAAGGGTCGGTGTTTACGCTTTCAGTAGCATCCTGTAGCTCTTCGTTTATGGCAACCACTTTGCCTGAAACAGGCATAAGTCCGTCAGCAACAGTCTTTACGGCTTCGATTGCACCGAAAACAGAACCCTGGTCAACGGTATCGCCTTCTTCAACCTGGATGTCAACGAAAACGACATCTCCCAACTGGCCCTGTGCAAAATCCGTAATACCGATAGTAGCAATATCGCCTTCGACTCTTACCCATTCGTGGTCTTTAGAGTACTTCAATTCAGCAGGAATATTCATGATAGTTTAGTTTTTAAATTGTTAACAACATTATGCAAATGTAGTAAATTTTCTCACACATCCTACAGTCTTTTGAGTGCCGCCTTGATTATTTCCTCAAGCGTTGCCTTAGGGCTTTCACGGATAATCGAATCCACAGTCTTTTCAACTGCCGCTTTGGCGAAGCCGAGCATGACAAGCGCCGATATGCTTTCCTCGCGAATCGCTGCCATGCTTTCTCCTTCCTGAAAGAGCATGGTGCTGCTTTCCGGTCTTGTTTTTCCAATCTTGTCTTTCAGTTCTATGATTATACGTTGTGCTGTTTTAAGACCTATACCTTTGACGCTCTTTATTCTGTTCACGTCATTTGTCAGTACGGCATTCCTTATTTCGTCAGGATTCATGGACGAGAGCATCATTCTTGCCGTATTGGGACCGATTCCGGAAACAGCGATAAGGTGAAGGAATATCTCACGTTCAGTTTTTTCATAGAATCCGTAAAATTGATGCATGTCTTCACGTATCACCTGGTAAATGTACAGCATGCATTCCTTCTGTCCCTGCAGACTTGTGTATGTGTTGAGGGATATCTGGAAAATATAGCCTATTCCTCCGTTTTCAATAACAGCCTCAGCTGGTGTAAGCGAGGTGAGTTCCCCTTTTATGTATTCGTACATTATCTTGGTCTTTAAACATTGTACGCAAAAATATGTTATTTTTGCATAATATTATGATAATTCGCAAATAACTTGGAATATGTACATATCTGATGTTAAAAATATGTTCCCTGCATTGAAGAGGCAGGTTTACGGAAAAAGGCTTGTGTATCTCGACAATGCCGCGACTTCCCAAAAACCTGAAAGCGTGCTTGCATTGTATGATGAACTGTCAAGAAAGAGCAACGGCAACATACACAGGGCAATGCATCTTTTAAGCAATGAGGCTACCACAGCCTATGAAGCCGCGCGTGACAGGGTTGCATCATTTATAAATGCACCTGCCCGTGAGGAAGTCATTTTTACATCAGGTGCTACTGCCGCGATAAACCTTGTGGCATCCTCGTTTGGCCGTGCTTTCCTGAAATCCGGTGACAAGGTGATGGTAACGGAAGCTGAGCATCACTCGAACATAGTCCCGTGGCAACTGGCCTGCAAGTATGCAGGTGCGGAGCTTGCGGTGCTTCCCGTTTCTGAACGCGGCGAAATAGATCTCGGCATATATGAGGAAATGCTGGACGAAGGGGTGAAAATAGTTGCTGCCGCACACATATCCAATGTGCTCGGTGTAGTGAATCCGGTAAAGGAAATGGTGCGTATGGCTCATGAGCGTTCAATACCTGTACTGATAGACGGGGCACAGGGCATAGTGCACTCGAAAGTGGATGTAAGAGACCTTGACTGCGATTTTTATGTGTTCTCGGGACATAAGATCTATGCGCCTACAGGAACAGGCATTCTGTACGGAAAGCGCAAATATCTGGATATCATGCCCCCTTATATGGGTGGTGGAGACATGGTAGGAACTGTGTCCTTCAGAGGTACGACATATGCGGAACTTCCGCTTAAGTTCGAGGCCGGAACACCTAATTTTACGGCTCAGGCATGCCTGCTTCCGGCTTTGGATTTTGCGGACATGCTGCGCTCGGATGAAGAGCTGGGAGCCATGATTTCATCTGTCGAAAAGGAAATCGTGGAATATGTTTCAGAAGGACTGGAACAGATGGAAGGCGTTACTCTTTTCGGAAGGGGTGCTGAAGACAGGAGCAACAAGATACCCTTGTTTTCGATAAGTGTGGACGGTGTGCATCCGTCTGACATAGCCCAGATAATGGACAAGATGGGTATTGCCCTCCGTTCAGGTATGATGTGCGCCGAACCGCTCCTTACGGCCCTCGGAGTTACATCGGTACTTAGAGCCTCTTTTCTGCCTTATAATGATATGGAAGATGCAAGAACTTTCATGACCGGATTGCAAAAGGCTTTGGATATGTTGAAAAATTAGTTTTATATGACAATAAAAGAAGTTGAAAATCAAATTGTTGAAGAGTTCTCCGTCTTTACTGACTGGCTGGATAAATACGAATACCTCATCGAACTGGGGCGTTCACTTCCGATTATCGAGGAAAGCGGAAAACGTGATGCCAATCTTATAAAAGGGTGTCAATCAAGGGTATGGCTCGGTTGTGAAATCAATAACGGAAAACTGTATTTCAAGGCCGACAGTGATGCCATAATAACCAAGGGTATAATATCCCTTCTTGTAAGGGTGTACAATGGCAGGACGCCTTCGGAAATACTTGATTCCGATGTTTCGTTCATAGACGAGATAGGTCTTCGCGAGAATCTTTCTCCAACGAGGGCAAACGGACTTGTGTCAATGCTCGAACAGATAAGGAACTATGCGATTTCATACAGTGCAAGGGAATTCGCCGGTACGGATAATCAGGATATGGGAGGACAGACGGCATGAATCTGGAAAGGGATATAGTCAGGGCCTTGAGACAGGTCTATGATCCGGAAATACCGGTAAACATATATGATCTTGGACTTGTGTACGAGCTCAAGGTTGATGAAGACCATAAGGCATATGTAAAGATGACACTTACGGCTCCGAATTGTCCTTTGGCAGACCAGCTTATTCAGGATGTGAACGACGCGGTAAGGGATGTTCCCGGGGTTACGGATGCAAGGATAGAACTTGTTTTTGAACCTCAATGGGACAAAAGCATGATGAGCGAGGAAGCCATGCTGGAATTGGGTCTGCTGTAGTTGTTGTAGCAATATACGTGAAAATATGGAGCGGGTATATATTTCGGCGGGTTCCAATCTGGGAGACAGGAAAAAGCTTCTGCAGTCAGCGCTTGACGAAATAGGGCGGCAGGCAGGAAAGGTAGTCGCTGTCTCATCGATGTACGAAACTGAACCTGTAGGATTCAGTTCGGAAAACATGTTTCTGAATCAGGTTTTTGCAGTGGATACGCAGATGTTCCCCGGGGAACTGCTAAAGACGCTTCTGCATATTGAAAAGGAGCTTGGGCGTGTGCGGAGTGCTGCTACTCCGGAATACGACAGTTCCGGAAACAGAGTTTACCGGTCGAGGCCGATAGACCTTGATATTTTGATGTACGGGTCGGAGACATTGCATACCGGCGACCTTGAAATACCGCATCCGAGAATGTGTGAGAGAGCTTTTGTCATGCTCCCTCTTAAGGAAATAGCTCCTGATCTGATCGTTCCTGGAAGCGGTTCCACTGTATCGCAGATAGTGGAAAGTGAATTGAAGGAAGATGACCTGAAAAGTGTGAACAGGCTGTAAACAAGTTAATTATATAATAAATACCAGATATATGACACAGGAAGAATTGTTCAAGAGTCTCGTTTCTCATGCAAAGGAGTACGGATTCATATTCCCGTCAAGTGAAATCTACGACGGGTTGAGCGCAGTTTATGATTATGGACAATTGGGCGTTGAGCTCAAGAACAATATAAAAAGATATTGGTGGGAGTCCATGGTGAGACTTAATGAAAACATAGTCGGCATAGATTCCGCCATTTTCATGCATCCTAGGATATGGGAGGCATCAGGTCATGTAGGGGCGTTCAATGATCCCCTGATAGACAACAAGGATTCAAAGAAGAGGTACAGGGCTGATGTCCTTCTTGAGGATTATCTTGCAAAACTTGAAGAAAAGATAGAAAAGGAGGTGGCCAAGGGCAGGAAGAAATTCGGGGATGCCTTTGACGAAGAACAGTTCAGGGCAACCAACCCGAATGTATTGAGGAACCGCAGCAAAATAAACGAAGTTCATTCCAGAATGGTTGCAGCGCTTGAGGCTAACGATCTGCAGGCTTTGCGCGATTTGATACTTGACTGCGAAATAGTATGCCCGATATCGGGTACCAAGAACTGGACAGATGTCAGACAGTTCAACCTCATGTTCAGCACCCAGATCGGGAGCGTTTCGGACGATGCGGGAATAATATATCTCAGGCCTGAAACTGCTCAGGGTATATTCGTAAACTTCCTCAATGTCCAGAAAACGGGTAGAATGAAGATTCCTTTCGGAATAGCGCAGATAGGAAAGGCATTCAGAAATGAAATTGTGGCAAGACAGTTCATTTTCAGGATGAGGGAATTCGAACAGATGGAAATGCAGTTCTTCGTTCGTCCCGGGGAGGAAATAAAGTGGTATGAGAAGTGGAAGGAAACAAGACTGAAATGGCATAAGGCCATGGGGCTCGGTGACGACAAATACAGGTTCCACGACCATGACAAACTGGCCCATTATGCTAATGCCGCCGCTGATATAGAATTCGAGTTTCCGTTCGGATTCAAGGAGCTTGAAGGTATACATTCACGTACCGACTTCGACCTGGGAAACCATCAGAAATTCTCAGGAAGAAAGATACAGTATTTCGATCCTGAGACAAACGAGAGCTATGTGCCGTATGTTGTGGAAACATCCATAGGACTTGACAGATGCTTCCTTGCAGTTTATTCCTCGGCTTATTGCGAAGAAAAACTGGACAACGGGGAAGAACGCGTGGTTTTGAGAATTCCTCCGTTCCTTGCTCCGGTAAAGGCAGCCGTGCTTCCTCTGGTCAAAAAGGATGGTCTGCCAGAGAAGGCACGCGAAATCATGAACATGCTCAAATTCGATTTCAACTGCCAGTATGATGAAAAGGACAGTATAGGAAAAAGATATCGCAGGCAGGACGCAATAGGAACTCCTTATTGTATTACAGTTGACCATGATACCCTCAAAGACGGATGTGTTACCGTCCGTGACAGGGATACGATGGAGCAGGAAAGAGTAAAAATAGACGAACTCAAGAATCTGATTGACAACAAGACAAGTTTCAGAAACATACTTCAAAAACTATAATATCATGTCCCGAATCAATGTCCGTTATATGGGGCTCGACCTTGGATCCCCTTTTATAGCAGCGAGCTGCGGTCTTACTGCTGATGTCGAAAAGGTAAAGCAAATGGCTGAGGCAGGTGCCGGTGCTGTCGTGCTGAAATCCCTTTTTGAAGAACAGATAGCTGCGGAATCATCCCATCTTGTGGAACAGGGTACGGATTACGCAGAATCGGCTGACTATGTGCATTATTTTGTAAGGCAGAATTCCCTTGGAAACTATTGCAGGCTGATAAGGGAAATCAGGAATGCCGTTACCATACCGGTCATAGCAAGTATAAACTGCTATACGGACGGGGAATGGATTTCCTATGCCAGAGAAATTGAAAATGCAGGAGCGGATGCTCTGGAAATCAACATCTATTCTATCCCTCTTTCACTGTCCAGAAATTCAGTGGATATAGAAAAGGAATATGAATCCGTGGTAAGGAAGATAGTTTCCGCCGTGAAGATTCCGGTGGCTGTAAAGATAGGTTCTTCATTTACTTCCGTTCCTTACTTTGCAGACAGGCTTGTAGCAAGCGGAGCCAGAGCGGTTGTAATGTTCAACAGGTTCTATACGCCGGACATAGATATCGAGAAAGTCGATTTTGTTGCGTCGGAACCGCTTTCTGATGAACGGGAGCATGTTCGTGAACTGCGTGCGATTGCCATAGCTTCATCTCTGGTAAAAGCTGCCGAGTTTTCCGCTACTACGGGCATACATACGCCGGAAGCTGGGATAAAGATGCTGCTTGCCGGAGCATCAACGGTTCAGATATCAAGTGTGGTTTACAAAAAAGGACCGGCTGTTTTCAGGGAATTCAACACCTTCCTTGAAGATTATCTTGACCGCAAGGGCTATTCCGGGGTGAATGACATTATCGGAAAGTTGAATTATTCAGGTATACAGAATCCTGACAGATTTGAAAGGACCCAGTTTATGAAAACTTTCGGCAGCAGGAAGTAGTAATGGGTCTGATGTTTTTGTACCTGTTCCTTGCAATAGGTATTTCCTTCATGTGTTCGGTGCTTGAGGCGGTTCTTCTTTCCACTCCTGTTTCCTATGTGAATATGAAGCAGAAGGAGGGATCAAGAGGGGCGGATCTTTTCATGGATTACAAGCATGATATTGACAGGCCGATTTCGGCAATACTTTCGCTCAATACAATAGCACATACCGTAGGTGCGGCTGGAGTGGGGGCGGAGGCCGTAAAGATATTCGGAGAGGCCTATTTCGGGATAATATCCGCAGTAGTGACGGTCCTTATCCTCGTCTTTTCGGAAATCATTCCCAAAACCATCGGTGCAAGGTACTGGAAATCCCTTGCCATGTGGTCGGCGCTTACCATAAGACTGCTGATTACGATAACATTCCCTTTGGTATGGTTGTCGAAAATAATAACGAGGATATTTTCTTCAGGTTCCACTGAAAGTACGGTGAGCAGAGAGGAAGTTTCAGCAATGGTTACCTTGGGTGAAGAAGAAGGGGTTTTTGAAATAAAGGAAAGCCGTATAATCCATAATCTTCTAAGGATGGAGGAGATTTCGGCCAGGGAAATCATGACCCCTAGCGTAGTCATAGCTGCAGCCCAGGAGGATATGACGCTTGAGGAATTCTATGCAAACAAGAGATATCTGCAGCATTCGAGGATACCGTTGTACAGGGAAACTAAAGATGACATAGACGGATATGTCCTTCGTCAGACTGTTTTCGAATATCTTGCGGGTGACAGGAATGATATCAGGCTAAAGGAGATAAAACGGGAAATGGCCGTTTTCAGCGATGATGTCCCGATTGTCAGGATATGGGAAGCTCTTCTTGCCAAAAAAGAGCATATAGCGCTTCTTGTGGACGAATACGGCAATACTTCAGGACTTGTTACGATGGAGGATATAATTGAAACGCTGCTTGGTCTTGAAATTCTTGATGAAAAGGATAAAATAGCCGATATGCAGCAATATGCAAGGGAGAGATGGAAGAACAAGCAGGCCAAATACGATCATATGATCGGATAGAACGCATGCGCGATCAAGTTTTTTCAAAATTATTTGGAATATAACATAATATTGCATATCTTTGCAGTCGCTTTTGAGAAAAGCAGATTCGGGGTGTGGCGCAGTTGGTTAGCGCACCTGCTTTGGGAGCAGGGGGTCCTGCGTTCGAGTCGCAGTACCCCGACAAGGTAAGAGAGGATTTTCTGTAATGAACAGGATTTCTCTCTTTTTTGTTATACAGCAAACACTGTCATATGGGACTTAAAAGAAAATATTACGAATATGAACAGATGAGTGACCTTATCTGTGACAATCATTCCATGTTGCTCGTCATGAGCAGATTCGGTCTCAGTCTCGGTTTCGGGGAAAAGACTATCGCACAGGTATGTACGGAAGGCGGGGTGCATACGGCCACTTTTCTTGCAGTAGTGAATCTGTTTGCCGACGGTCCTGATAATGTGGATATTTCAAATATTTCCGCGGATACGCTCATGACATACCTGCATAATGCACATGCATTTTTTCTCGATTCGAGATTCCAGTCTATAAGAAGAAAGTTGATAGAGGCCATGGATCATGGAGAAGGGGATATTGCAATAGCGATAATCCGTTTTTACGATGAATACGTGTCTGAGGTACGCAAGCATATGGAATATGAGGAATCTACTGTTTTCCCTTATGTAAAAAGGCTTATGGAGGGACAGAAGGATGCAGATTACAGGATAGACATATTCCACAGGCAGCATGACAGTATAGACGAAAAGCTTGATGATCTGAAAAACATTCTCATAAAGTACTACAGCTCGAAAAGCAATGAAATGAACGGGGTCCTTTTCGACATATTCGAGTCGGCTGAAGATCTCGCGTATCATACGGCTGTGGAAAACTATATATTCGTACCTCTCATAGAGAGCATGGAGCGGAACATTTCAGTTGAACCGGAGCCTGCCGATACCGGAGTTCCCGCAGTCAGGGAGCTCAGCACCAGGGAAAAGGAGATAGTGGTATGTGTGGTGAAAGGCATGACGAACAAGGAAATAGCATCCGCCCTCAATATCTCTACCCATACCGTGATGACGCACAGGAAGAATATCGCACTCAAGCTGAAAATCCACAGTCCGGCAGGGCTTACCATATATGCGCTGGTAAACAAGCTTGTGGATATAGATCAGGTAAATCCCCAGAATTAGGTATTGCATGCCAAGGCGCGAGACTCCATTTTTGCAAAAAAAAGGAGAAATCGCTGATGCAATTGTCGGAATTGAAAAAAGGAGGGTTCGGAATTGTCCGTGAAATAACAGGAGACCGTGAATTCAGGCACAGGTTGCTTGAAATGGGTTTCATTTCCGGTACTAAAGTGGAAATGCTAGGAAAGGCACCGTTTGGCGATCCTCTCAAGATCAGGTTGAAGGGATACGAGCTTGCAATCAGGAAAAAGGATGCCAGGAATGTTATCCTGCAGGATTATTCCTATATAAAGGCGGATTATACAGTTGCGCTTGTTGGCAATCCGAATTCGGGAAAAACATCGATATTCAACCGTCTCTCGGGAATGCATGAGAGAGTGGGAAACTACAGCGGGGTTACGATATCCCCAAAGGAAGCCTTATGTACCATGGACGGCTGTAATTTCAGGATTGTCGATCTTCCGGGAACATACTCGCTCTCGCATTACAGTCCGGAGGAGAAGGAGGTACTGGATTATCTTCAGAACAACAGACCGGATGTCGTTATAAATGTGGTCAATGCCGGAAACCTTGAAAGAAACCTGTATCTTACATTGCAGTTGAGGGAACTGGGTTTCAAGACGGTTGTGGCCCTTAACATGTATGACGAACTTTCACGTGCCGGAGCCGGAATAGATATTGACAGATTTTCATCTCTTTATGGAGTGAGGGCTGTCCCGACAGTTGCGAGAACCGGAAAGGGACTAGATGCTCTGCTTAAGGCCGTTGCGGACTATGCAGGACATGAGAATATGGATCTGCGCGACAGCATTTATGAAGGAACGGACAGCATGAGCGAAGCGGAAAAAGAATCCTGCATACCTGAAAGGAGGTATGCCTATATCGAGTCTTCAATGAAGGAAATATTGACGGACGGGACAGCAGGGGATGCAGGATTTACGGAAAAACTGGACAGGATATTGACAAACAAGTATCTCGGTTTCCCGATTTTTATCCTATTCATGTGGATTACATTCCAGACTACCTTCATTGTCGGAGAATATCCGATGATGTGGATTGAGGAAATGTTTTCGTGGCTTTCAGGAATAATTGCAGGAATTCTGCCCGACGGCTTCATGAAAAGCCTTCTTGTCGACGGTATAATAGCCGGTGTCGGAGGCGTGATGGTATTTCTTCCCAACATACTTATACTCTATTTTTTCATATCCATAATGGAAGATACGGGATATATGGCAAGGGCGGCATATATTATGGACCGCATGATGAGCGGTATTGGCCTGAACGGGAAGGCATTCATTCCCATGATAATGGGTTTTGGATGCAATGTGCCGGCAGTAATGGCTACAAAGACGATAGAGGGCCGTAACAACAGAATTCTGACAATGCTGGTGAGCCCTCTGATAAGCTGCAGTGCCAGGCTTCCCGTATATCTTGTGCTTGTGGGTGCGTTTTTCCCGAAAAGGCCCGGGCTGATAATAGTTTCCGTCTATTTATTCGGAATAATCCTGGCAGGCATAATGTCCGTAGTTTTCAAAAGGATTTTTTTCAAGGGAAACGAGATTCCTTTTGTGATAGAACTTCCTCCTTACCGTATACCTACATTCATTTCGGTAATCATGAACATGTGGGGCAGGGCAAAACACTATCTTGCAAAGATGGCCGGGATAATACTTGTGGCATCCGTAATCATATGGGCTCTCGGCTATTTCCCGAACGGAAGACAGGAAGATTCCTTTATAATGAAAATAGGCCATTTCATGGAGCCTGCAGTAGAGCCTCTCGGATTTGACTGGAGGGTTGGAGTGGGGCTTCTTTCCGGGATGGCTGCAAAAGAGCTGGTTGTCAGTACAATGTCTATATTGTACGGCGCCGACGGAGAGGAATCGCTTTCAACTGTTCTTGCAACAGGTGTCGATGAAAACAATGTTCCGATATTCAATTCGGCCATAGCTATATCTCTAATTGTGTTTGTGTTAATTTATTTCCCCTGTATAGCGACCGTCACGGCCATATCCAGGGAAAGCGGTTCATGGAAGTGGGGAGCCTTTGTAGTCCTTTATACGACCTCTCTTGCCTGGCTCCTCTCTTTCATGACTTTCCGTATCGCATCAGTTTTTGTCTAGTTTTTTTGAAAAAAACTGTATAATTTTTAAGTTTGTTCCACAAAACCTGAAAATTAACCGTTTACTTCATGAATAGTATCAAGGTAGAACTGTTTACATTGGTATATAAGAAATATCTCTCTTATATAGTGCATTTCATCTTCAGCTACATCAATGATGCCGAACGCTCAAGGGAAATAGCACAGGAAGTCTTCCTTACTTTTTGGGATACCGTCAATTCGGGAAAACTGGTCAATAATGACAAAATGATTCTCAGCTATCTTCTGACAATAGCCAAGAACAGGTCATTGAATGAGATAAAGAAACGTATTAATCATAAAAAATATACCGAATTGGAGACTTATAGGGAAAAGAGCGATTATCTGAACATGATTGCCCTTGAAAACGAATATTCCACGAATATTTATGAACGGGAGATTCAGGAGATACTGTATTCATCGATTACGAAGATGAACGAGAAACTCAAATCAACATTCATTTTGAGCAGGCTTGAGGATCTCAAGAACGAGGAAGTGGCAAGGAAACAGGGGATTTCCATCAGGACGGTAGAGAACCGTTTGCGGAATGCAATGTCGATCCTAAGGAATTCATTTAGGGATTATAAAGTCAGCAGGAGGTAGTAGTATCATGTCGGAAAATGTTAATAAGGAATTGCTTATAAAATATTTCAGCGGGCAGGCTACTGAGGAGGAAATGGATCTGATTTTCAAGTGGCTTGGGGAATCCGAAGAGAACAGAAACAACTTTGCCAAGGAAAAGGCGATGTGGACCGTGGTATCGCATGAGATGATTTCAGAAGCTGATATGGAAAGGTCGGGTGCGGATGCAGACAGGCTTGTTGAGATGCTTGGTCAGAGAGAACCTGCACGTACAGGCAGGGCGACTGTCATTTTCAGATTCATATATTCGGTTTCGGCGGCAGTGATACTTATATTGCTTGTCCTGAATCTGTCAAGAACTGGAAGAGAGTTTTCAGAACCGCTTCCGCCTTTGCAATTGGCAGATATGGAAAAGTATGTTCCCTATTTTATAGATGCAGTAGCATCCGAAAAAGATTCTTACAAGGCGGATTCTCTTATGATAATGGCCCCTTCCCAACGTCCCGTATATTCGGTATATACAAATAAGGGTGTGAAGGCGAATCTTGTATTGCCTGACGGCACTAAGGTTTGGCTCAATTCAGATTCCAGAATCGAGTATCCACAGGTATTTACAGGGGATAAAAGGCGTGTAAAACTTTCCGGAGAGGCTTATTTTGATGTTGTTTCCAATAAAGAAATGCCGATGTTGATACAGACGCAGAAAGATTTGTCTGTTGAGGTTAAAGGCACTACTCTTTCCATAAAAAGTTACGATAATGACAATGAAGTGAGAACAAATTTGTTTACGGGTGAAGTCGAACTGAAGTATAGAGCATATCTTTCGAATCAGGAAAAAACATACAATCTCAAACCTATGGAGTCATTTATTTTCTATGAATACAAGGCTCCTGTGCATATTTTGAAATCCGATACGGAAAAACAACTGGCATGGAAAGACGGCAAGCTGCTTTTCGACAATACCCCTATGGAAGAGGTCATAAAGATGATAGAGCGCTGGCATGGCGCAAAGTTCATTGTTGAGAATAATAATATATATAAATACAGTATATCAGCTACTTTCGAGTCCGAATCTTTGGTTCAGGTCATGAACATCATCAGATTGATGATTCCGGTAAAAGTGGATGTGAGCAAGAATATTGTCAGGATTTACTGATTATTTTTCAAAATTTTTGAAAAAAAAGGTGGTTTTTGTTTTGTTGATTGTATGATTAGATGTTAGACATAACATTAACAAAACTAAAATTAAAAACCTATGCATTCAAATTCATTCAAGAGCCGCAGTATGCGGATTCTAGCCTTGGTTTTGGTGCAGATGCTCTTCGTTTCGGCGTTGTGGGCGCAAAATCTGACACTGAAATATTCGAATGCTCCTCTTAAAACCATTCTTGAGGAGATAACCAAGCGGACTGATTACAGGTTTGCTTACACAAATGAGCTGAAGGCGGATAATCTGAGAGCCAGCATCGATTGTAAGGATACTGACATCAGAAAAACGCTGGATCTTCTTTTTGCCAAGCTGGACATCGCTTACAGAATAGAAGGTAAGCAGGTGATTCTTTCATCGAAAACTGCCAGACAGTCCCAGCAGAGCAGCAGTTTCAAATTGTCGGGAACAGTAACTGATGATACCGATAGTCCTCTGCCTGGTGTCTACGTTTCTGTAAAAGGAACAAAAAGAGGTGCTACGACAGACCTCGACGGTAAATATTCATTGGATGTTACACCCGGAGAACAGCTGGTATTCTCTTTTGTCGGATTTAAGGATGTTCAGGAAAATATTGTTCCTGGAATGAGATCCGTATTGAATGTTACCATGACGTCGGACGTGACGATGTTGGAAGAAACTGTCGTTATCGGTTACGGTAATACCCAGAAGATAAAGGATATTACCGGTTCAATCTCGCATATCGGCACGAAGGAGATAAAAGCTGCTCCTATGGGTTCTTCGCTTCAGTCTGCTCTTCAGGGAAAGGCTGCAGGTGTAAACGTGCAGATACAGTCTGCATCACCTACATCTCCGGTATCGGTCATAATCCGCGGCCAGTCATCATTGAGCGGTGACAACCAGCCTCTGTGGGTTATCGACGGTATTCCTGAATACAATGCAGGAGTAAGCGGAAGCGTATCCAATGTCTTGTATTCTCTTAACCTCAATGATGTGGAATCAGTCGACATCCTCAAGGATGCTTCATCTACCGCAATATACGGTTCCCGTGCTGCAAACGGTGTAATCGTGGTTACGACAAAGAGCGGTAAGGAAGGTATGAAACCGACTCTGGAAGTCAGTGCAAAAGCCGGTTATCAGATAATGAACTTCAACGGATATGACTACTTCACTGCACCTGAATATATTGCATTTACAAGGGCAGCCATGAGAAAAGAGTTTTACAACAGAGGGTCGATGGACTATTTTACCAGGATGTATCTTGATGAACAGGCATTCTGGGATATGAACACCAGTGAAATCAATCCGGCACTTGTGCCTGACCTGGAAGGTGCTTATTATGGAGAAGACAACTACTGGATGGGTCTTATGACACAGAACCCGTTCCAGCAGCAGTATGACATAACTCTCCGTGGTGGTACAAATGCAGTAAGTTATCTGGCTTCATTGGGTTATCAGGACTGGCAGGGTATCGTAAAGACCGGTTACAGCAAGATGTTCAACGGTCGTGTAAGACTCGAAGCGAGAATCAGGGACGGCCTCAAGTTCAGAGTCAATGTATCGGGAAATACAAGAAATGCTTCAGACAAGGACTATATGCTTGATGTATTGAAGAAAGTCCGTCCTGACCTTCCTATTTATAATCCTGACGGAACTATTTTCACAAGGGATGCTTATACTGAAAACCCTTATACCACTCTGGCCAATACAGGGTTCTCTACCGGAGAAAATGTCACGGCAATGGCCGAACTCGAATGGACCATAATAAAAGGGTTGATGTTCACATCTTCCGCAAGTATCAATTATTCGAATAATGAAAGTCTGACATACAAGAGAAGAGGTTCTACATTCAATTATGACGGAACAAGAACATGGGGCAGACCTAAATCCGATACAAAGATGTGGGACAATACTCTCCTTTATGCGAATGTTTTCGGAAAGCATGATATAAGTGCCAGCCTTACCGCGTCTATGGAAAGGTATCAGTCTCTGAGTTACAGAATGTCGGCAAGTAATTTCCCGGATGATGATGTCCTTAACAGTTTTGCTGATGCTGCAACCATGGGAAGTATGGATGAAAGCTACTACAGGGAGTCTATGTTGTCGCAGGTAGGCCGTATCCAGTACAATTATGACAGCCGTTATCTGGCAACATTTACAATCCGTCATGACGGTTCGTCGAAATTCGGTCCTGACAGTCGTTGGGGCTGGTTCCCGTCAGCAGGTCTTGGTTGGACCATTTCAAATGAACCTTGGATGAAGAACGGCTGGATTGGCAGGAATCTTTCTCACCTCAAACTGCGTGCAAGCTACGGTAAGGCAGGTTCTCAGAACCTGAGCAATTATCAGTGGATGTCGATGGTAGGATCGGGTCAGTATAATGAGCAGCCAGGTATCTATCCGAGCAACATCGGTAACAGAAATCTCCAGTGGGAAGAGTCATGGATGACCGATGTCGCCCTTGAAATCGAATTCTGGGATTCAAGAATCAGGGCAAATCTGGGTTACTTCAACAAGATTTCCGACAACTTGATCTACAGTCTGCCGCTGTCGCCGAGTTCGGCTTTCAGTTCAATGTCCGGTAATGTGGCACAGACCAGAACAGACGGATTCGAATTCTCGTTCGATTATGACATCGTGAAGAACTCCAAATGGCAGCTTACTTTCAATGCCAACGGTTCTACGAATAAGTCGAAGATTATAAAGTTCAATGATGCAATAACTGAAATCTACTCTCCTTACGGATATGACAAGAAAGAAGCCGGAATGGAAATAGGCCAGTTCTACGGATATAAATCATACGGACGTCTTTACGGTTCTTCAGAAGAGGCAGCTGCAACTAATGTGAACAGAACTGAAACTGGTGCTCTTAGTTATTATTGGCAATCAGTAAACAGCGCAGGTGATATTTATCTTGTAGACCTCAACGATGACGGCAAGATTACTGAAGAGGACAAGACTTATCTCGGTTCTGCAATGCCTAAACTTTACGGAGGTTTCGGTCTTCAGGCCTATATAGGTTCTGAACTCAGCATAGGATGTACATTTACATATTCATGGGGCAACAAGAGGTTGTGGCAAATGCCTATGAGTGATGTGGGTTATACAGGTAATTATAACCAGTCGAACAAAATTGCCGGTATGAGTGCTGTGCTTAACTCTCCATATCTGCAGACGACAATGCCTAATGCTACTCCTTACGGGGACGGTGATAATGGTACTTTCTCAGATTATTGGTTATATGATGCTTCATATATAAGGCTCAATTCCTTGAATGTAAATTACAGGCTGGGCAAGGAGTATTTCGGTAATTCCATTATCGACAATATAGAATTTTCTTTCCAGGCAGGAAATCTGTTCACCTTGACAAGATATCCCGGATTCGACCCTCAGGGTAACTTCAGTACAGGTACAAGCATGACCTCTACACAGGGTCTTGACTACAGTACTTATCCTGCTGCTATAACATTGAACTTAGGTGTAAAAGTAACATTCAGATAAAAGTATGAAAAAGATATTATTGATTTTATTGTCGGCAGCAGCCATTTCTTCATGTGAAGGCTTTCTGAATGAAACGCCTAGACATGCATGGTCTGTGGAAAATGCTATGACAAACTATAGTAATGCTGAGCAGGCCGTCAACGGAATTTATTCAAGATTTATGACGGGCGATAATTTGAATATGGGTTTGTATACTGCGCTTGCAGGTAAATCAGGTTTTTTCAAGACACTCGGAAGCTATAATATGGATTATACCCAGTCAAGTGGAAATAATACTTCAGTTTGGTCTACAGCATATTCCGCTATCAATGCCTGCAACTTTGCAATAAACGGTATTCCGCTTGTTCCTGATTCTTCTTTTCCTACGGAAACTGCCAAGGATGAACTGATAGGGGAAGCGAGATTCCTGAGAGGATATATGCATTCGTTAATTCTGCTCCATTACAGCCGTTGGTATATGGAGGATTCGGATCCTTACGGAATAATCTACAGGGATGTGGTTTCTGATGCAACCAACATACATGTAGGAAGATCCACTATCGGAGACAGCTGGAAATATGTTATGGATGACATAGATTTTGCAATCCAGAACATGTCAGACAATTTTGAATCTCCGCGCAAGGTCAGCAAAATATTTGCAAAGGCATACAAGGCAAAGTTGCTTCTGATAAGAGGTACTATGAGAAATTCAACTCAGGATCTTCAGGATGCAAAAACTTTGATAGACGATGTAATTTCATCTCTTCCTTCCTCAATTGCCATGGAATCGGACATGGCACAAATGTATACGAATTCATGGGATTCTAAAGAAAATATTTTTGTAAGATATCTTGAAGACAATGCCAGCAGAACGTCTTATGCAGGTTATTGGTGTACATACGGTCTGGCATACAATGCAGCAACAAAATGTCTCCAAAGTAATGGTGCAGAAGTACCTCAGGAAGATGCAGTATGCGGGCTCAACTACGGTCTTGACTGGATAAAGGCAGATCCGAGATTCTTTATTGCCACAGGAAAAGCAAGAAATCCTGAAACTTGGGATGATTCTTATTCATGGACATGGACAAAAATATACAGAAAAGGCCAATTTGCAGGTAAAGAAGATCCAAGGGATGAGAAGTATGCAATTTATTATATGCGTGTACCGGAACTTTATCTGATGCAGGCTGAATTAAGGGCAAGAACCGGTTCTTCCATAAGTGATGCAATCGCTCCGATCAATCTGATGAGGTCTAAGAGAACCAATCCTGTCCTTGAGCCACTTAACCCTACAACTCAGGATGAATTGATGGAAATGATTTTCCAGGAGTATGTCAAGGAACTTATTTTGGAAAACGGCTCAGAGTTTTTTGCTTCAATAAGATTCCAGAAAGACGGTAAGTATTATATAGAATTGGCAAAAGAAGCGGATGCTGTCGTTTATGACAAGACAAGGCTGCAATGGGCTATCCCTGAAAATGAAATGATAAACAACAGGTCTTTGACCAGCGAGTCTCAGAATCCCGGACAAAATTAATTTTAGGAAATATGAAAAGGATTTATACGATATTTATGTTGGGCGCAGCGGTCATGCTGTCATCATCTTGTGAGGATGAAACTAAGAAGCCCGTTATAGACTTTGCGAATGACGTGACTTTCAATGTAGAAGAAAATTCGATTGATATTGAAGTCCCTACATTGGATTTCGTCATTCCTGACGCTCCTTTTACGGCAAGAGCATATTTGGAAGGAGAAATTACTCTTAATGTCAAGAAAAATGCAGACGGAACACATACCGGTTTTGCCCTTTCAAACAAAAACTGGAGGTCTTACCCGTGGAGTCTCAGCAAACCGCACGGACCGGCTTCTCTGGATGATTCGAAAGTAAAATCGGCGGTGGATTCATGTATATTCTCCGTAGCATCCGGAACGTATCCGAATCAGTTGAAGAATTTTACGGTAGTGAGGGTAGAGGGAGAAGAAACTTATTTTACAATAGACAAGCCGAGAGTGGTGGAACATATTCTTGTTGCAAATACTACTTATAATTATCTGCTTTGCAATTACGGATCACATTATTCTTCCTATTTGGATAAGGATACCCAGATTTATCAGGAATATAACGACAATGGTGAATTGGCTTATGTAAGAAATCCTTCTATTCCTAATCCGTCAGAAGATATGTACGGATATTTCTATCTTCCTGACTACTATAACTTCAGAGGTGACGGTTCCGAATACATAAGGCTTAGCGGATTGAGGACTCTTGCAAAGCAAAATGACGGAATAGAAAATGATCCTCAATATGTTAAGCTGATAGCAATCGGATACAACGGAGGCAAGGAGGTCGGTACGTCGGAATATTATCTGGCAGCTCTTACAGGCAGTGCTCCGGCACCTTACGACAAATGGAATCTCGTTCAGGCATTCTGGGCTCCGTGGGATCTTTCGTCACTCGGTCTTGTTGACAAGGTGGTATTCAAGATGGAATCTACGGATGTGGATGCCAGCGGAAAGATGCTTACTCCTCCTTACTTCTGCATGGATGGTATCAGACTCAAGTAATTGTATTTTTCATAATTATAATTGATATTTTGAGAGACATTTTATCGGAAAGACTCTGATAAGTGTCTCTCTTTCTTTTGGGGGCTGTATGCTATGCCGGCTCGCCATGAATGGGTGAAAAGATATGAGAAAATGACAAATGAAGATTATCAAAAATATTTTGATCTCTTTGAACCGGATCTTTATGACCCTGTCAAGTGGGCTAAAACAGCCAGGGCCGCAGGAATGAAATATGCTGTAATTACAACCAAGCACCATGAAGGATTTTGCCTGTTCGAGACAAAATATACCGATTATCAGTCCAAGAATGCGCCTTTATGCAGACGTGACCTGATTAGGGATGGGTAGATGCATTCAGGGCGGAAGGCCTTAAAATAGGTTTTTACTATAGTCTGCTGGACTGGCACCATCCGGATTTTGAAATTGACAGAATTCATCCTCAGGCTCCTGAAAGCAAATCCGAATCTGACTATGGAAAGCTGAATAAAGGCAAGGATATGAACCGTTACAGGGAATATGTCAAAAATCAGATTACCGAACTGCTGACAAATTACGGTAAGATAGATTTGCTGTGGCTGGATTATTCCTACCCTGAAGGAGCGCATGGCAAAGGACGTGCGGATTGGGATTCAGAGGAACTGATGAAGCTGGTGCGTACTTTGCAGCCGGGTATAATTGTCAATGACAGGGCGGATCTTCTGGATGTGGAAGGTGGTTGGGATTTTACTACTCCTGAACAATACAAGGTGTCAAAATGGCCGGAGCGAAACGGGAAACGAATTCCGTGGGAAACATGTCAGACCTTCTCGGGATCATGGGGCTATTACAGGGATGAGGCAACATGGAAGGATAACAGGCAGCTTCTTGTTCTTCTGATAGAATCGGTGAGTAAAGGGGGGAATCTTCTTTTGAATGTGGGACCTACGGCCAGAGGACTTTTTGATGACAGGGCGGAAAAAAGACTTGCTGATATAGGAGAGTGGATGAAATACAATTCTCCGTCAATTTACGGTTGTACAGAAGCTCCTGAAGAGTTCGCTCCGGTAGATAATGCCTTGTTGACATATAATCCGGATACAAAACGTCTTTATGTTCATTTGCTTGATTATCCTCTGTCTAGACTTACATTAAAGGGTTATGGCGGTAAAGTGAAGTATGCACAGTTCCTTCATGACAGATCTGAATTGAAATTCGGCGATACCCAATTCAGTGTAACTTATCAGGAGAGTAAATCATCTGATGATGTGATTCTTGTCCTGCCGGAAGTTAAACCTGACATAGAGATTCCGGTAATAGAGTTGATATTGGAATGACGGTTAAAATGACGGTTAAAATGACGGTTAAATAGTAGTTCCGATAATACCTCTTATGTAAAGTTCGGCATAATAATGGCCGCATAAATAACAAAAGACCGACATATTGCCGGTCTTTTTGTTACCATAAACGCAACTCAAGGCTTGCAGTTTATTGTGAAGTCTCTCCGGTAAAATGAAGATAATTGTCATATCCTACAAATTTGGAGAGAATGTTGAGCGTCCTTTTAGACGGCTCATTGTCGTATTGGACATATTCCCAAAGCCGTTTTATGGTGGAAACACTCACTTTCTTACCGGTTTTTGCTTCAATGTCCAACGAGAGGCAGAAAAAATCCTTGGGCGTAAACGGTTTTTCACCGTATTTCTCCTCTACATTTTTCAGAAGTTTTTTCAAATTCGAGTCAGTCATTATATTATACTTTTTAGAAGTATAAAGTTAGATTCTTAATACCTCTTAGTAATAAAAAGATTTGGTTCAAATTGGTTCGAACAGGTCTGTCTTTCATTGGAATGATTTGATTTTCATTAATTTAAAGATATAAAAACGAATATGATGTATCAAAACTTAGGGACTGCATCATGTATGATACAGCCCCTGAATTTATAATAGATGAATATGATTTGTGTTATTCCTGTGTGGAAAGCGGAGCCGGTACTGAGTATTGCCTTGTAGCAAGTTCCTTGTCAATCATGTAAAGACCGAACTTATTGCTTTCAACCTTGTCGAATGCGTCGATCATGTCGGTAGCATTTTCTTCTTCCTCCACTTGCTCATCAATGAACCATTTGAGCATGTTCATTGTCGCATAATCGTTTTCGGAAGCGGCAAGAGCATAAAGGTCATTGATCAGTGCAGTCACCTTTTCTTCGTGCTGTTTTGTCTGTTTGAACATTTCCAGAGGAGAAGCCCATTCGGTCTGTACTTCTGCTATAGGGGTAAGCACGACTTTTCCACCTCTTGAATTTATGTAGTTCATGAAAATCCGTGCATGATCCTGTTCTTCCCTGAACTGTACTGCAAACCAGTTTGCAACACCTTTAAGCCCTTTTGCGGATGCATCCATAGACATTGAAAGATAGAGATATGCCGACCAAAGTTCAGCATTTATCTGCGCGTTGATAGCGTCATTGATTTTACTGTTCAACATAACTTTGTGTAATTATAAGTTCTATGTGCAAATGTAATGATTTTATTTCCGTATAATCATTAAATCAAAATAATTTGGTATATAGAAACATTTGGTTTATCTTTGTCCCTTGCAGTCACAAACTGATCAGGTGAGATGGGTGAGTGGCTGAAACCAGCAGTTTGCTAAACTGCCGAACTCGTTTAGGGTTCCGGGGGTTCGAATCCCCCTCTCACCGCAACTGTCGGAAAAGCTTGAAATCGAAAGATTCCAGGCTTTTTTTGTATCCGGCAGCGTCATAGCTTGCTTATGTAAGCGGTCCGGTACGGAAAAGCCGTTGAGGCTTTAGCCTCAGGCTTTTCAATGGGCAGGTTGCAAGGACCCCGCGGCGAGCGGTAGGGGAAAATCGGGCATCAGCGAGGTAATCCCCATAGAGTCCGGTAACAGGTTGCTCATTAAATCATTAAAGAGGACGTCTGGATGGCGGCGTTTTTCAGGCGAGTGTGCAAGTCTTGTTTTTGTAAGTTGCTGAAAGTCAGCGGAGTACCTCGTCACCGCCAACATACTCGCCCGCTTCCGCGAAAGAGAAATTGAACCAATCCCCGCCAGAGGGCACTCTGAGGTAGGTTACGTTTTCGGGGCCAAAACGAGTGTGCAGTCGGCGTCGTGCTGAATCGGAAAGCTCTTACGGACTCGCGGGGATTTCGGGCGTTTTTGGGGCGAGTGTGCAAGCCTGGTTTTCATATATTGCTGAAAATCAGTGAAATACCGCGCAGACGCGAACAGACTCGACCGCGCCCGCTGAAGAAAAATTGAACCAATCCCCGCCAGAGGGCACTCTGAGGCATGTTGCGATTTTGAGGCCAAATCGAGTGTGTAGTCGGCGTCGTGCTGAACTATGAATCGGAAAGCTCTTACGGACTCGCGGGGATTTCGGGCGTTTTTGGGGCGAGTGTGCAAGCCTGGTTTTCATATATTGCTGAAAATCAGTGAAATACTGCGCAGACGCGAACAGACTCAACCGCGCCCGGAGAAGAAAAATTGAACCAATCCCCGCCAGAGGGCACTCTGAGGCATGTCACGTTTCTGGGGCCAAATCGAGTGTGCAATCAGCGTCGTACGGAACTATTTGAAAATGAGCTGATTGACGCGGAGAGCTCTTACGGACTCGCGGGGATTTCGGGCGTTTTTCAGGCGAGTGTGCAAGTCTTGTTTTTGTAAGTTGCTGAAAGTCAGCGGAGTATCTCGTCACCGCCA
>CASFPH010000027.1 GCA_949296645.1 uncultured Bacteroidales bacterium | reverse complement strand
GTTGGCACCCGTCCAAATCGCCAAAACCCCATAAATCATTAACTTTCAATCATATTTCCGTGATTTGCTCAGTATCTCACTTTTTTGTATTATCTTTGCAATATAGACTAAAATGTGATTACCATGAAAAAGATTCTTTTGATTGCAGTAATGCTGCTGACTTTCATAGGTGCGGATGCACAGGTCAGATTCGGTATCAAGGGTGGAGTCAATTTCAATTCCATGTCCGATATCAAGATTGGCGACCTGAAAAATTCTTTCGACAACAGGTCTGGTTTCAATGCAGGTATCCTTGTACAGGCCAAGATTCCGGTAATAGGGCTTGCAATCCAGCCTGAACTGCTCTATACTTCCAAAGGCGCCATGTGGGCCCCTACATCTTCGGATGCGGTAAATGAAGTTCTGGACGCCAAGAAAACTATCAGGATGGATTATCTCGAACTTCCGGTAAACATTCAGTGGGGATTGGATCTTCTGGTGTTGAGGCCTTATATTCAGGTTTCTCCGTATGTAAGCTACGCCATCAGTAAAAAAGGCGACATTGCAGATGTAGAATGGAACAATCTGAACAGATTCGACTACGGAGTAGGTCTGGGTGCAGGTGTGGAAATATGGAAATTCCAGATTTCCGGCAAATATTCCTGGTCACTCGGCACTCTTTCGGATTTCAAGAACGACATACCCGAACTTGGAATTTTTGCAAAGGACAAGATAAACGGTGCAAAAATGAGAGGATTTGAATTGTCGTTGGCATTTCTATTCTGACCGAGATGACATTGTTCAGAAATATAGTCTCGGAGCTTGGTGACTATTGGCCTGCTTTTTCGGATAAGATGGTTGAAACACTGGATAGCAGTGTGCCTCTTCTGAATACGATAAATTCATACATGATAGAGAACAGCGGTAAAAAAATCCGTCCTATGCTGTCTCTTCTGGCGGCAAAGACACTTGGTGAAGTAAATGAAGATACTCTGAAGTGTGCCGTAGTTGCGGAAATGATACATACGGCCACGTTGTTGCATGACGATGTGGCCGATAATTCTCCACTCAGAAGAGGGGTTCCTACGGTTATGTCCCTGTATTCTCCGGCAAAGTCGGTGCTTACCGGGGACTATTGGCTTGCGAAAGCGCTGGAACTTCTTACGGAGATAAGGACTGACGGTGTCATGGCACAGTTTTCAAAAGCTGTTCATCAGCTTGCCGAGGGGGAAATGTTCCAGATGGAGAAGGCTTCTTCCATGGATACACGTGAAAAGGATTATTATCGTATAATAGAAATGAAGACTGCCAGTCTGTTTATTGCTGCGATAAAATCATCGGTCATGACGGTAACTTCTGATATGAATGCAGTTTCCGCCATATATGATTATGCATGGAATGTTGGAGTCGCGTTTCAGGTGCAGGATGATATATTCGATTATTCCCCGAAACTGAATACCGGGAAAAAAGCCGGTACAGATATACTCGAACATAAAATTACGCTTCCTTTGATAGGTGCGTTGCAGAATGCCGGTGAGTGCGAGAGAAATGAACTGATGGAGCTCTTCAAAAACGAACAGGATCCGGAAGCCCTCGTAAGGAGCGTGATAGGTTTTGTAAGGAGTAATCATGGAATCGAATATGCCAAAATGAGACTGGAGGAACATATTTCGTCTGCGGTGAATGCACTTTCCGTATTTGAAGATTCTCCAGGAAAACGTCTGCTGACAGAAATGGCCCATTATTTGTCTACAAGGGAGAGCTGATTGAAGGCTCTCCCTTTTTATCAGACCGTTTTGTACGACTTATCTTTCCCACAAGTCCGGATTCCATATCGGATCGATGAGTTCTTTCCCGTTACTGTCGGGTATAAATGAAAGATATGTAATCGGAATGCCTTTCTCAAGATACTGCGATTCGTAGAATGTCTTTATCGAAAGAATTTCGTCTGCATATCCTTCTCCATATATGTCCTTGCAGATTCCGCATATTTTCATATTGTTCTGTTCCGCCATGGCAACAGTGTATTCATGAAGATACCTGCTGTCCGTCTTCAGATTGATGATGCCGTTTTTTTTGAGGAAACTCAAATATCTTCTGATGAAAAGGGGACTTGTAAGCCTTTTCTTGTCACGGCCTATCTGCGGATCGGCGAAAGTGATCCATATTTCCGATATTTCGGATGGCCCGAAGACGGATTCTATGAACTCTATTCTGCATCTCAGGAATGCGGCATTGGCTATATGATTCTCTTCAACGTATTTGGCGCCTTTCCACAATCTTGCACCCTTTATGTCTATTCCAATGAAATTCCTGTCCGGAAACTTTTGGGCCAGAGCTACGGTGTATTCTCCTTTTCCGCAGCCTAGTTCTATCACTATAGGATTGTCATTCCCGAATATTTCCCTGTTCCATTTTCCTTTCAGCCTGTAGTCTTTTCTGAATACTTCTTCAAGTGCAGGCTGCAGAAGACATTTGAAAGTCTCGTTTTCCCTGAATTTCCTGAGTTTGTCTTTTCCGCTCATATTCTATCTGTCTGTCGTCTGTTCTGTCGGTTTGTCTTTCCTTTTGAAATTTTTGTTTTTATTGTTTTTTCTCGGCTTTTTTTCATTGTTGCCTTCACCGTCCTGAGTATTTTTCGGTGTGTTGCGTTTTCTGTTCTTCTTTTTCTCTTTCTCGTCGAATCTGGAAATGCTTTCTTCTCCGGCAGCACTCATGAATTCAGGCTGTTTGTCTTTGTTGATATTATCCTGAAGCAGAGATGCAGGCCTGATTCCCTTTCTGTTCAGATGGATTACATTCCTTACTTCTTCGGCTTCCAGCGGGCGCATGTTTGCCATACTGTCCGGGTCGTATGAAAACCACATTATGCCTTTGAGTGTGTCGGTTTTTACAAGATAGGCTTTTCCGTCTTCGAATTCAAGCGGTGAATGTACCTGCGGAAGGGATTTGTGTGCATCTACATATACTGCGGCTTCATAGTTTATACAACATTTGAGCTTGCCGCATTGTCCTGCAAGCCTTTGCGGATTGAGAGAAAGGTCCTGGCATTTGGCTGCGAATGTCGTTATGGATTTGAAGTCGGACATGTATCTTGAGCAGCAAAGAGGCTGTCCGCATACGCCTATGCCTCCGATAAGTCCGGCCTCCTGTCTCGCTCCTATCTGCTTCATCTCTATCCTTATTCTGAATTCTTCCGCGAAAACTTTTATAAGCTGCCTGAAGTCTACCCTTTCGTCGGCAATGTAGTAGAATATGGCTTTCGTTCCGTCTCCCTGAAATTCAACATCGCCTATTTTCATGTTCAGACCCATAGCGGCAGCAATCTGGCGGGAGCGTATCATTGTGGCATGTTCCCTTGCTATCGCTTCCTGCCATCTTTCTATGTCCAGAGTCTTTGCCTTACGGTAGATTTTCTTGAATTCGTATTCGTCCTTGTTTATTTTCCTTCTCACGAGCTGTTTGTCTATGACGGGACCGTCAAGAGTAACGATTCCTACGTCATGTCCGTTATTTGCCTCCACGACGACGATATCTCCGCGTTTTATTATCTGATTCGACGTGTTTCTGTATATCCCTTTTCTCGTATTTTTGAATCTTATCTCAAACAGGTCGCTGTTTCCCTGCTTTATGTCTTCCATCCAGTTGAAAACTCCCAGTTTGCAGCTGCCGTTGCTGAATTTGCAGACGAGTTCCCCCTGTGGTTTGCGCTCGGTCGTACATCCGCGCTGATAATCGTATATTATATTCTTTTTATCCATTGTGATATCATTTGTTGTTCACAGATTGCAAAGATACAAAAAAGCGGTTGCATAAATCGTTGAAAATTAATTTGCCGTTTACGTTTCTTTCAATATGTTCAGCTGCCTTTCCCAATGATGCATGTATGTTTTCAAAGAAATTTTCCGGTATTTTCCCGGCGATTGCCTCCATTCTTTTCCTTTCCGATGGAAGTATGCCTGATATTTCAACCATTCCGTTTTTTGTCATGAACAGTTGCCTGATGTGGTTTCCGGCATATTTGCAGAATTTTTTCTGCTTTTCCCGTTTCATTTCCGCGAGTTCTTCAGCTACGTAAAGTACCTCCTTAAGGTTTCCGTTCAATGATGCGCGGATGAGTGTATCCATTATTTCAGTAAATTCTCCTTCGTTTTCCGCTTCTTTCTTTTTCTTCAGAAGTTCGGAATAGCTCCCTTCCGAAACATATGCCAGTGAAAGTGCCTCGTCATGTTTCATACCGAGCCTTTTTACGGCGTTGTCGGCAAGTTCTTCAGCGGTCATGGCAGGTACGCGTATGATCCTGCATCTTGACAGTATTGTGGGCAGTATCCTGTCTGTTGAGTTGCACACGAGGAAAAACAGAGTTTTTGCAGGAGGTTCTTCCAGAAGTTTGAGCAATTTGTTTGCGGCTTCCTGATTCATGCGTTCGGGAAGCCAGATCAACATTATTTTATAGTCGGCCTCATAGGGTTTGAGAGACATGTCGTATATTATTTTCTGGGCTTCGCTGACATTGATGATTCCGCTTTTGTTGTCTATTCCTATGCCGTCATAGAGGTCCTGTTCGGTAAGATATGGATTGTCCAGTACCAGTTCTCTCCATTTTTCAATGAACATCTCACTTACGGGTTTTTTCTCAGAGGCTTTTGACGAGTTGACAGGAAATGCGAAATGAAGGTCCGG
The DNA here is from genome assembly GCA_949296645.1 of uncultured Bacteroidales bacterium. Classification (GTDB taxonomy): domain Bacteria; phylum Bacteroidota; class Bacteroidia; order Bacteroidales; family UBA932; genus CALUPD01. Next base: position 25,724 of record CASFPH010000027.1, on the reverse strand, counting down.
GTGTACCAGTTTTGCATGCTGTATGCAGGATTTGCAAATTCCGCATGAATCATTTCCGGTCCTGTTTTCACAGCATATGTATGCAGACAGGGCCAGCGTTATTGCGAGTGCTCCGCATCCTTCCTTTTCGAGAAAAATGGATGCATGTGCCATTTTCCCTTCATTTACCATCCGTATAAGCTGTTTTTTCAGGTCATCCTGTCCTGTGATGTCGGAAAATTTCATTTCTTACCCTTTTATTATCATTTCGCAATTGCGGCAGTCGAATACAAGTTTGAGCAGATTGCCGTTGTTTCTTAAAAACAGGTCTCCCTTGATTACGGATTCGAGTTTCCTGTCCGAGATGTTTTTTCTGCATATGCCGAGCTGGTATCTTATGCAGTATTTTGTCCTCATCAGTTCGGCATCGTTTTTCTCTTCGATTTCGTATGCCATCCTTATGTTTTCGGCCCCGTTTTTCCTGTACAGTTTTTCGGAAAGAGAATTCGATATGTTGTTCAGGTATGATATTTCAGCCCCTTTGAGATATGTTCCGTTAATCGGCTTTCTGTTCTTTTTCCCGTTTTCCCCGAATTTTTCCATGCGTTCTTGCCTCATCTCCGAATAATATACGCAGACCTTTTTGTTGAGTCTGTCGGCAAGTGTGCGTCGTATTTTGTTTATGCCAGCTATCGGTATGAACGGAATATTTTCGTCCGGATATCCGGAAAATGAAAAACTGAATATGGAACTTTTCTTTTCAATTTGTCGCTTTATGCTTTCTTCGGCCCTTTTCTGGTCTTTGGCCAGTTCCGTACATTTTATTTCTTCTATTTCCGTCAACTTCACTTCGGCTTCGAATCCGTTGTCAGCTATTGCTTCAAATACATATTCTCCGCCTTCGTTTTTCATCTTTACTTCTGCATGAATCGTTCTTGACGGTGGATTGTTTTCAAGTTCTTTTTCGAATTTTATATTCATGTTCCTGTATAGGAGACTGCCGTTTTCTATGTTGAAAACCCCGTTCAGATATATTCTGTCCTTTTCGCACCTGTTTACTCTGGTTCCGGTGACGTTGCCTTTGGCGTTGATTATGCAAACTCCGTCACCGTTGGCAAGTGTCTTTGACCCTTTCCCGTTGTATCGTATCGCAGTTTCGCTTCCGTATGTCGAAGACGTCGTAATTTTACCTATGAATTCCCCTCTGGAACCAGAAGATCCTTCGCTGTTCCATTTTCCGCGGACTCCGTCGAGAAACAGGGTAGTGTAGCCTCTGTTGAAAGTTTTGTCAGGGTCCGGGGTAAAGCCGCCTTCCGTTTTTCCCCAGGATGCCCTGCTGTAGCCCTTGTGTGTATCAATAAAGTCGTCAAGCAAAGACCGGTAGAATCTCACCGTATTCTTTACATATGAAATGCTTTTGAGTCTTCCTTCTATCTTGAAGGACGATACTCCGGCCATTATGAGGTCGTGTATCCTGGATGATGCGTTGAAGTCTTTAAGAGACAGCAGTTCCCTGTCTTTCAGAAGAACATTGCCGGTTGAATCGACAAGGTCGTATCTGGACCTGCAGGCCTGAATGCACGACCCTCTGTTGGCGCTTCGTCCGGCGAGCTTCTGGCTGAGATAACATTGCCCGCTGTAGCATACGCACAATGCTCCGTGCACGAAAGTCTCTATGTCGGCGTCGGTGTGTTTCGCGATATCCCTTATCTGTTCTATAGAAAGTTCCCTTTCAAGAATGAGTCTTTCGAAGCCCAATGATTCCAGCCATTGTGCCTTTTCTTTTGTCCTTATGTCTGTCTGTGTTGATGCAAAAAGCCTTATCGGGGGTATATCCATTTCAAGTATACCCAGGTCTTGTGCTATTATTGCGTCGCATCCGATTTCATATGCCTTCCTGATGAGATTTTCAGCTTCTGCAAGTTCGTTTTCATACAGTATGGTATTTACCGTCATGTATACGCCTGCTCCGAAGCGGTGTGCATATGACACCAGTTCGGCGATTTCGTCCATGCTGTTGCCTGCAGCTTCCCTCGCACCGAAAGAAGGACCCGCAATATACAAAGCATCGGCACCGCAGTTTATTGCCGCAATGCCGATCTCTTTATTTTTTGCCGGAGCCAGAAGCTCTAGTTGCATTTCAGTTCATTTTTGATCTTATGTTCGGCAAATGCCTTGAACTGCGGATCGTTTACTATCTGTTTGTAGTAGCCGCATGCCTTGTCCTTGTCGCCCTTTCCTTCGAATGCTGTTGCAAGCTGGTACATGATGGCGTTTTTGTCTTTTGCATTAGGGGTTACTGCGAGATATTTTTCCAGACCTGCTATGGCATCATCATATTTCTTTGATGCAAGGGCAATTACTCCGAAGAGCTTGTTCGCCTGGCCGTTTTCAGGAGCAAACTGTACTGCTTTCTGTGCGTTTGTATAGGCATCCGCAATCTTTTTACCTCTATATAGGTTGTTTGCCTGTTTGAGGTATATGTTGGCAAGCTGCTTCCCGGCATCTTCCTTTTCTCCGAGTTCCGCCGCCTTTGTGAATGCATCTATCGCACCTGCCTGGTCGGTAGTTTTTGACAATGCCATTCCGAGACGAAGATAGGCAGTCGCGTTGCTGGCGTCACCGGCAATTATTTTCTTGTATTCGGCAGCGGCTTCGGCATATTTTCCGTCATTGAGGAGGTCGTTTGCTCCGATCATCTGTACGGTAGGGATAAGCTGGTCCACTTCATCGGCAACTTCCGCAACATTGTATTCCGTTGCTGTCTTTTTGGCAAGTTCAAGGTTTTCGAAAGCCTTGGCGATTTCCTTTGCATTGGCTGCTTCCTTTCCTATCTGCAGATACAGTTTAGGCAGAAGGGCCTTTATTTCGTTGGAAAGTTCACTTCCTTCTTCTCCGAGTTGTCCGGCCATGTCAAGAGCCTGTTTGAAATATTTCAGGGCGCCTTCCTTATCATCGGACTGCAATGATGTGGCTCCCATGTTGAACAGTTCAGTGGCCTGTCCCAAATCCTGTGCGATAACCGCGCCAGCCGTAAGGCATGAAACGCAGAATGTCAATGCTATTCTTTTAAGGTTCATATCGGTTGGTTTTTTATTAGTTTATTACTACATGTTACATATACACAGAAGACAAAAATAATAAAAATATGGAAGGATTGCAATTAATGATAATAATTAGATTCATATTTGTATAAATTTGCGCGATGACAGAAAATATCCTGTCTCATTTTACGATATGGGAATAATGAAATTTTTCAGGACATGGACATTGCCGATTTCAATGTTGACCGGAGCGGCAGTATATATGGTTTTTGCATCAACTTCATTTTTGAATCCGCTTAAACCATTCATGTATAATATTATAGATGTTATGACTCCTTTGCTCATCTTTACCATGCTGTTCCTTACTTTCTGCAGGGTGTCTGCAAAGGAACTTCATATCGTGAGGTGGCATGTGGTGCTGCTTGTACTGCAAATAGCCGGTTGTATTGCCGGGTATTTCATATTCCTGCCGATAAGCAAGGTAATCGCACAGTCGGTAATGGTCTGCATAATCTGTCCTACCGCAACGGCCGCTGCCGTAATTACCGGGAAACTTGGTGGAAGCGTTCCTAATCTTACGACATATACATTGTTGTCCAACCTTATGGCTTCCATAGCCGTTCCTGTAATATTTCCACTTGTGGAACCTCATGAGGGCATAGGTTTTTTCGGCGCGTTCACGGTAATTCTCCGCAAGGTTTTCTCTTTGCTTATATGCCCTTTCATATTGGCATGTGTCATAAGGGAATATTTCAAGGATATACACAGACTCCTTGTCAGATTCACGGACTTGCCGTTTTATCTCTGGGCTGTTTCTCTTGCAATCGTGACGGGCCAGACCGTCAAATCCCTGGTACACAGCGGAGATCATGTCCTTATAGAAATAGGGGTGGCAGCCGGGGCGTTGCTTGCATGCCTTATCCAGTTTTGGGCAGGGAGGCGCATAGGGCGAAAATATAACGATACGATAAGCGCGGGGCAGGCTTTGGGACAGAAAAATACAGTACTTGCAATATGGATGGCATATACATATCTGAATCCGCTTTCTTCAGTAGGTCCGGGTTCCTATGTTCTGTGGCAGAATATAATAAACAGCTTGCAGCTGTGGCGCAAGCAGAAAAAGGAGCAGGAGAGAAAAGGGTAAAGACATCCCTGTTTTCTAAATAAAAAGATCCGAAATGATATTGTCGGATACGAAAAATCCTTCCGGTTTTATGCGAAGGATGCCGTTTTCATGTGCAAGGTGCGGATGAAGGCGGATTTTCCTTTCCAGCTTTGCGGCGAACTGACCGAAATATTTTCCTGATATCGTTTTGAGATTTTCGAGATTTACGCCTTCTGTCCGTCTTAGCCCGACCATAAGCGTTTCATTGAAAAGCTCCTTGTCGTCAAGTATTTCGCCTTCAGGAATGTATTTTCCAGAGGTTACTTCGGAAATGTAGGCATTTATGTCGCACGGACCCCATTCCCTTTTACGGATGCCGTCAAACGAATGTGCGGCGGCTCCCAGCCCGAGATATCCCGTGTGTTCCCAGTATGAAGAATTGTGTATCGCCTTTTTTCCAGGCAAGGAGAAATTCGATATTTCATATTGGACGTAGCCTTTTGAAGCAAGGTATTCCTGCAGGATCCTGTACTGCCTTTCGCAGAACGAATCGTCTGGCGGAACATATTTTCCTGTTCTGAAAAGCTTTCCCAGTGCGCTTCCGTCCTCGATGCTCATCTGATATGCCGAAATATGTTCAGGACGCAGGTCCGTTATGAGTTTGAGGTTGTACATCCATTTTTCGTGGCTCAGGCTGCCGTATCCGAATATCAGATCCAGGCTTATGTTTTCAATTCCGCATTTCCTGAGCGTGTCGAATGCGTGCAGTGCCGTCTTTGCATTGTGCCGTCTGTTCATCCATTTAAGATCTTCGTCATGGAATGACTGTATGCCCATGCTGACACGGTTGACGCCTGTCTCTTTCAGACTGTCGATATATTCCCTGCTTACATCGTCCGGATTGGCTTCGATTGTAAATTCCCTGATGCCGGAAAGCGGCGTTGTCATGGATATGGTTTCAAGCAGACGGCGGTATTTGTCCGTATTTATCAAAGAAGGTGTCCCGCCGCCTATGTAAATGGTTGCGGGACACTTATTGATGTTGAAGTATTTGCCGGTTCTTGCTTCAGCCTCGATGCCGAGAGCTTCAAAATATCTGTCATACAGACCGGTGTCTGTGACGGAGTAGAAATCGCAGTAGGTGCAGAACGATGAGCAGAAAGGTACATGTATGTAAATGCCGCCTGTCATTATCCGCCCTGTATGCTGTTATTTCAGCAAAAGATCGGATGACCCGAGTTTGCCTTCATTGGTATAGGCGTCAACCGTATATACGCCTTTTGTGAATTTTTGCCCGTTTGAGAAATAGATGCATACTTCGACTTCAGAACCCTGATAATCCACTTCCCTGGCTGCAGAGTATATCATCTTCTCTCCATCCATTTCGAATATCTGCTGCTGTTCACCGGTCATCAGGATACCGTCCGGCCCCTTAACCCTTATGTATACCATTTTAGGACCTTTTGGTGCAAGTTCGTTTTCGATGAGAGATATGCATGCCTTCAGTTTTTCGACCCTGCTGCTTCTGTTTGTTTCCTTGTTGGCTGCGGTTATGGCAACCATATTCAGTCCGCGCCCTTTGATTACGGAACCTTTTTCAACCTGTTTTGCGTATTCGTCAGTGGTTGATCTCAACTCTTCGTATTTTTCCTTGGATGCCTTGGCTTCTTTCTTGGCTTCCGCAATATCCTTTCTCAAGGAGGTGTTGATTGTATTGAGTGAGTCGATCTGGATTATATAGCTTCTCATGATGGATCTGAGAGTCCCAAGTTCCTTTTCGTACTGGCGCAGTTTTGCCCTGTTTGTGGCTTCCGTATTCTTTACGCGCTCGATCAGCTGTTCTACCTTTTCCCTTTCCACATCCAGCTGATAGTTGAGACTGTCATTGTTTGAGGATAGCGTTGCATAATCCGCCTGCAACTGCATCATCTGTTCAGTCAGGGATTCCTTTTCCACGGTAAGATCGTCGATCATTCCCTGGCGGTCTATCCATACCCATGCCAGAACAGCAAGCAAAATGACAGCCACTACTGAAAGTACTATCACGATTGTCTTCAGATTCTTCTCCATATTTCTCTTTTCATTAAATGATACCTTTCGCAAAAATAGAAAAAATAATTAGTACATTTGTATAATAGTATAATCTAAATTTCAAATATTATGATAGAATTGGTGGCCGGAGTCGATGTCGGCGGAACCAATACGGTTTTCGCACTGATTGACCAGACCGGAAAAATACATGCTCAGGATTCTTTTCCTACAGCTGCTCACGGTAAGTTCGAGGATTATGTAAAAGCAATAGGAACCGGGATATTTTCCTTGTCCTCTGCTCTTGGATATGAACACGAAATCAAGGCTGTGGGTATAGGTGCTCCAAGTGCCAACTATTATTCAGGATGCATAGAAAATGCGGTGAACCTGATATGGCCGGGAATTTTGCCCGTTGTTGAAATGCTTTCCATGGAGATGGGAGGTATACCTGTTGTAACAACTAATGATGCGAATGCCGCAGCCATGGGTGAAATGATCTACGGCGGTGCCAGAAACATGAAGAATTTTGTAGTTATAACTCTCGGCACAGGTCTGGGGAGCGGTTTTGTGGTAAACGGGGAGGTGCTTTACGGAAATGACGGTTTTGCCGGTGAGTATGGCCATATAATATATGACAGGCACAGTGACAGGGAATGCGGATGCGGACGAAAAGGATGTCTTGAAACTTATGTTTCGGCAACAGGTATAAAAAGGACTGCGCTGGAAATGCTTGCTTTGAGCAACAGACCGAGTGCATTGAGACAGATATTGCCGGAGCGTCTTACATCAAAGGATATAGCTGAGGCGGCAGCAGAAGGAGACGAACTTGCATTGAGATGCTTTGAAGCCGCCGGTAAGGCATTGGGTGAAGCTCTTGCGGATCTTGTGGCTGTAACCGCACCAGAAGCGATATTTCTTTTCGGGGGGGTGGCGAATGCAGGCAGCCTAATAATGGAGCCGGTGAGAAAGCATTTTGAAAATTCGTTGCTTTCCATGTGGAAAGGCAAGGTGAAGATACTTTTCTCATCGGTTGACGAGGCTTCGGCTGCGATATTGGGAGCATCCGCCCTTGCATGGGATCACCTAAGGAAAAACAAGAGATAACACATTGCTAAACAGATAAATATTAACGGACATGAAGTATTTCATAAGATCGGTAAAGTACTTTTTTTATTTTGCATTTCTGTTTTTCGTTCTCACCTGGGCAATTTATTATTTCATGAGAACGGAACAGGTGGTAGCGTATTCCGATATGTTCAAGGATAATGCGCTTGTGAAGATAATATTGTTCTTCATTCTTTTTGCAGGCGTCTATCCGGCTCTGGGCTTTGCAAAAAAGAAAGTGGTTTTTGCAGGCAGTGCGGATGCCTATATGGATATAATCGAGGAAGCTTTCAGCGCAATGAGATATGTGCGGGAAAGTGCGGATTCCGGCAGACTTGTTTTCCGTCCGAAGTCTCAGCTTCTCAGATTTACAAGAATGTATGAAGATCGGATAACGGTTGTCCTGTCCGGAGATTCCATAGAAATGGAAGGTCTTCGAAAGGATGTCATACGTTCAGCAGGTGTGATAGATTTTAAAGCCAGGAAACGCGATGAGCAGCGACATGAAAACGCTTAAGACATATGCGCGGCCTTTTCTGGCCGAGCTGGACAGGACCCTGCTCGAAGACAACGGGATTTTTGCGGCTGTCCTGGATACCAATTCTTTCAACATCTGTGCCGTAAGTTCCGGCCTTATGGGGGTAAGACTGGTGGTTTCCGAAGACGATTATGATGAGGCGTTGAGGATACTGAACACTTCTTCAAGCTCGGAATAGAATTCTTCGCCGAAGCAATGTACAAGGGGTTCCTTCAGAAATCTGAAAACGGGAATCCCTTCTTTTTTTCCTTTGGCGAAGGCATCCTGGCATATATGCCACCTGTGGAGATTGAGTGCAGTAAGTCCGTTGGACAATCTGGATACGCGTATCGGGTACAGCCAGCATGAAACGGGTTTCCGGAAAGAATTTTCTCCATTGAAGTAGGCCTTTTCCATCGCACAAAGGCAATTGTCCCCTTCAAATCTGGTATAGGCGCATTCTTCTCCGTTGATAAGTGGAGTGACTTTGTCTCCGTCCCTGTCTACTACGTGGAACCCGTTCTTTATTATTTCTTGACGTCCTTCTTCGCTCATGTATTTGCTGAAATTCTCATAGTTCCTTTCTATAAGTTCAGGTTCGGTTTCATCAAGCGGGGCTCCGCTGTCTCCTATTATGCAGCAGCATCCCCTGCATTTCACGTAGTCGCAGCAGAAATTTTCAGTAAGGATTTCAGAGGAGACAATAAAGTCTCCTATCTGGATTATTGTAGGTATGTCGTTCTTCATTTTAAGATGACGGATATTTTGTTGCCGTTGGTAAGAATGTCCAGCAAAAAGTTCTGCAGTTTGTCCGCTGTGGCATTGTTTATGATCTCATCGCGCTTTGAGTGCATGTCTGTTCCATACATATAGCGCATGTAAAGTATGTTCATCCAGTACTCGTTGTTCATTTGTTCTGCCTGATATCTTGTACGGAGTGTTTTTATGATTGAATTAAATATTTCCGTACTTATGCCGTTTACGGACATTTCATAGAGCCTGTCGTTGATATAACGCATTGTATCTGCTTCGTCTCCGTTGCTTACTCCTATGGTGCATCCTATTCTCAATATGTTTTCTGGATATATGTGGAATTCAGGTGTTATCCTGACCCCGCCCATGATGTCCGACATCAGCAGCGAGACCATGTCCGCATATATGGCATTCTCGATGTTGAAATTCATGACTTTAAGCAGATTCATGTCCATGAAGGACAGAAAGTATGGCTTGCCCGTCGATATTATTTCCTCCGTGTCCTTCTTGTTGAGATACCACGGTCTGACAAATCCCGATGCCGATTTCTCTCCTGCCGGTATGGAGGCTATATAGCGGAGTATTTCTGATGCGAACCTTTCCTTGTCGTATTTTCCTGTGAATACGAATGTGAAACCTGATGCTCCGGAGAATATGTCCCTGACGAATTCGCTTATCATGAGATAGTTTATATCCTCGAGATCATCTTTCGTAATAGGATCATTGACTGGGTAGTTGCTGTACAGGGCATTGTTTATGCCTTTGAAAAGTTCGTATTTTATGGACCTGTCCCTGAATCTGATTTCTGATTCGGTCCTTTTCAGAAATCTGTAATATTCCTGATCATCCGCTTTTCTTTCCGTGAAATACTGGTTTATAAGCCTTACGAAATTCTCAAGTCTTTCAGGTGACGTGCTGCCTTCGAGTACGGACGCATCAGGCAGTATCGTTGTCAGAATCGACATTCCTTTCGATTCAACATATCTCTCAAGATTAACTCTGTTGAGGTTGGATACGCCGTCGAAGTCCGCAAACTGTTCCAATACCTTAAGCCCGGCTGTATTGCCTTTCCATTCTGATGCCCCTCCTTTTTTGAAAGCCTTGAATTTTATGGTAGCATCACTCAGGTCATTGTTGAGCAGTACTACTGCGGCTCCGTTTGAAAGATGCCATACACTGGCTCCTGAAACTGGCTCTACCGATTCATACAGTATGTATTCCTTTTTAAGGTCGGCGTTCTTTCTGAAAAGGGGAGCCTTTATTTCTTTATCAAGATAAGAAATGGTTTCGGCCATTCTTCCGGCATAATAGGCATTCCTGACGTTTTCTTCACTTATATGTCTGTTGGCGGCTGCTACCGGCAGTTTCAGCGATATGCTGCAATTTTCGGGGTTGACAAGTGAAGTGGCAAAGATGTTGAATGATTCGATATCTATTTCCGGTACCATCTCACTCATCATCGTATATTTCAATTCTATGCTTGACAGACTGGTCCCGTACAGGAAATTCTCAGTACACATTTTTCCGAATCCGAATCCGTTGAATTTTTTTCTGTCCATATATGCCTTCTTCAGCTTTTCCATATATGCAGAGGAAGCCATCGAGAATTCGCCTTCCGTAAAACCGTACTTTATGGTTCTGGCTGTTTCCTTTGCCAGAAACGAGACGCTTTCCATTGTAAAATCAGGGTTGATTTTTGCCCTGACTGTCATCAGGAATGCACCTTCTTCTTTCAAAAGTCTTCTTTTTTCAACCTTGATGTCGTATATGGGAAAATGCGTGAAAGCCGAGGCTTCCCTTATCCTGTATTTGAACATGTCGGAAAAAACGTCAGTCATGTATTCCTGAAGATAAGATGCTGCTGAAGCCTTGTCCTCGTCTGAAATGTCCCCGGCAACGAAGGTGAAGGACAATTCCGCTTCAGATATATTGGGGTTGCTTATCATGTTTACCTCGACACTGTCTTCGTAAATGCCGGAAAAACATGTCGGGGAATCGTTGTATCTTGATTTAGGGATTGATGCGAAAAGTGATCTTATCTTGGATTCTATTGCAGCCGGATCAACGTTTCCGCTGATGATTATTGCCTGCAGGTCCGGCCTGTACCATCTGTAGTAGAAATTCCTGAGTGCCTTTGATCCTATATTCTTCTTTATGTTTATGGAATGAGGATTGCTGCTTGCAGCAGGTATATCGTTGTTTTCCAGTACTGAGATGTAGTCGCAGTCCCTGATTATCCTTTTCTGCAGCGAATATATGTTCCTTTCCCTGTTATATATCTCTTCGGAATCTATGTCATCATCATCGATGTTTATGAAACATGACCAGTCGTACAATATAAGCAGGGCGGTATCGATATGTTCGGCAGGTATGTCGTTTATTCTGAAAAGTGTGGATTCCGCACCTGTTTCGACGCTTAACGAGTATCCTCTCCTTATCCCTTCCGACAGGAAATATCTTATCATGCTGCTGTCCGGAAAATTTCTGGTTCCTCTAAGCGCGAGTTTGCCGATAAGTTCGGAAAAACCTGTTTCCCATCTGTTTTCCACCATATATCCTGATTTCTGTACGAGACTCAGATTTATTCCGCTGCCAGAATGTTCGTCTTTGGCGATGTAATAGGTGAGGCCGTTAGGCATGGTTCCCTTTGTGATTCTCGGATCCTGAGGCAGGGGCTGTCCCCCGGCATGGAAACTGAAAAGGATAATTGCGGTCAATGTCGCCAGTATATGTCTGTACATGATGTTTTCTTTTAAACAGATGCAAAGATATAAAAATAAGGAAAAAGAGCCGGCTGACTGCCGGCTCTCCGTTTATGACAATATGCTGATTATCTTATAGTGCCGAAGCTCTGCAGAAGGCTACTATTGCAACAGTGATAAAGCCGAGAACCACGATTGTTGCAAATACCTTTCCGATTATCTGCCAGCGTTTGAGCCAGATGTTGTTGTTGAATCCTATCGTCTGGAATGCACTCCAGAATCCGTGTGTAAGGTGGAACCACAATGCTATGAACCAGATAATGTACAGTACCAGGAATATCGGATTGCCGAAAGTTTGGTACATGAGTTCGTTAGGGTTTGCGGAATGTTTTCCCATGAATTCCTGAAGCTGCATGTCTGCCCAGAAGTGTGTCAGGTGGAATGCAAGGAATCCCAATACTATTACACCTAGAACAAACATATTCTTGGAAGACCATGAATCGGCTTTCCCTTTGTGCGGAACAGCGTATCGTTCATTGCCCCTTGCCCTTCTGTTGTAGAGCGTCAGATAAAGGGCGTATATTATGTGGATAATGAATCCGGCTGCAAGTATCGGAACCATTACGGTAACGAATGGTGTCGCCATTATCTCACAGGCGATTTCAAAGGCTTCTTCGCTGAATAGGAATGCCGAGTTTGCAGTCAGATGCACAACAAGGAAAAGCATTAGGAAAAGTCCGCTGATGCTCATGATCAGCTTTTTCCCGATTGATGATGTGAAAATATTAGCCATAGATATAATTGTAAAATTGTTTGTATTCTCCATTTGTTCTGCAAATATAATCGCTTGCTTGTAATTATCATAATATTTGGCTACTTTTGTTCTTTGAAAATTTCTATGTCTATGAAGTACGGGAGAGTATTATTGAAATTGAGCGGCGAAAGCATGGGCGGAGCCGCAGGTCGCGGGCTCGATGAAAAGGTCATGGCGCAGTATGCCTCCGACATAGCGGATGCCGTGTCGGCTGGAATGCAGATAGCTATAGTAATAGGCGGAGGAAACATATTCAGGGGCTTGTCCGGAGTCGGACTCGGGTTCGACAGGGTGCGCGGAGACCAGATGGGAATGCTTGCAACCGTGATAAACAGTCTCGGACTTTCAATGTCGCTCAGGTCGGCAGGCGTAGAATCGGAAGTGTTTACTTCCATCCCTATGGAGCCGGTAGCAAGATATTATGTGAGAGACAAGGCTCTTGAAGCAATGAATTCCGGCAAGGTTGCCATTGTCGCCGGAGGAACGGGCAACCCGTTTTTCACCACAGATTCAGCTGCAGCTCTCAGGGCTGTGGAGCTGGGGGCGGATCTCCTTCTGAAAGGAACTCGCGTCGACGGAGTCTATACATGCGATCCGGAGAAGAATCCGGATGCGGTGAAATACGAACGCCTTTCGGTCGGAGAAGCCATGGCGAAGGGGTTGAAGATAATGGACCTGACAGCTTTTGCCTTGTGCAGTGAGAACAGGCTTCCGATAATGGTCTTCAATATGAATCAGCGGGGGAATCTCCTCAGAATCATGAACGGGGAAAATGTCGGAACAATAGTGGAATAATCACGAAACCAAATAAACAAAATGGAAAGTAAAGAAATAATAGGTGCCGCATCGGACAAGATGTCCAAGGCGTTGACACATCTGGAAGAAGAATTGCTGACTTTCAGGGCCGGAAAAGCTAATCCCGCTGTTCTCAACTCGGTAATGGTTGATTATTATGGAAATCCCACCCCGGTTAATCAGGTTTCAAGCGTGACAACTCCAGACGCAAAGACAATTCTTATCCAGCCTTGGGAGAAAAACCTGATTCCAGCGATAGAAAAGGCTATTATGGATGCCAACCTGGGATTCACCCCGCAGAACAATGGTGATCAGATAAGAATCAATATCCCGGCGCTTACGGAAGAGAGAAGGAAAGAACTGGTAAAGAAAGTACGTGCAGCCGGTGAAAACGCAAGGATCGGCATAAGGAATGCCAGAAGAGATGGCGTGGACGCATTCAAGAAGGCTCAGAAGGAAGGAATGCCTGAAGATATGGCAAAAGACGGTGAAAACGATCTTCAGAAGGAGACGGACAAGTTTAACAAAAAGGTGGATGAAGTTCTTACCGCTAAGGAAAAGGAAATAATGACAGTCTGAAGGGGCCGAAATTCATCGATTGCCGATGTCATATTGTCTTACAGGAGTCCGGTATTGGCCGGGCTCTTTTTTTGTACGGTCGTAAAAAGAAAAAAGCCCTCAGGATAAGAATCTCCTTCGGGCTTTACTAAGAAGTATAATATAAAACCTTTAACAGTACAAAGGAACATCAAAATGAAATAACTGCAAAATTTGTTGTTTTATTTTGATATTTATTTGGTAAATTTTTTACATTTATTGTATGCTCAAATCGTAAAAAGTGTTTCATAATATACTCTGAAGGCATTTTTTATTCTTTTGCCGATTTCTGTGAATCGGTCTTGAATTCGGAAGGAGAATTTCCTGTAAAAGATTTGAAAATCCTTCTGAAGCTTGAATATGAGCTGAAACCGCTTATCATTCCTACATATTCAAGGGTGTAGTTCCTGTATTCGGGGTCTGTTAAAAGCCTTTTTGCTTCTTCTGTCCTCATTCTGTTTATGCAGTCGGTAAATGTGGTGCTCATTGTCCTGTTGAAGTAAGAAGAAACATATGTTCTGTTTATATTGCATTTTGCTGACAAACTATCAAGAGTGAGGTTCCTGTCAAGATATATCTTGTCTTCGTTCAGAAGCTTCTCTATTTTGCTGCCTATGGTTTCGGCTGAGGTCCTGTTTTTTTCGTGGCTTTCAGGTTTGATCCTTATTCCGGCCATGGAAATCAGATAATATGCTGCAGCCATCAGAATTACAAGCAGGTTGAAAGTACCGGAGTGGAGTATGTGGTATATTATGGCCGTTATGGATATGCATGCCGGAGCAATGCAAGCCTCGCAATCTTTTCCAAGCGGTATGTGGACTGCCGAAATGAAAAGGGCAACGGAAAGTCCCCAGAAGGGGTCGATGAATGCCATATGTTCTGCAACGGCGGAAATGACCGCAATGAATGTAAACAGAGCATATCTTATTGCTGTCTCGCGTTTTCTTTTGCGTCTTCCGTGGTTTATGCATGAAGAGAAAATCATGGACGGCAGTATTATGGTATCCAGAAATATGCTTGCGTCGTATATTATATTGTTGTTGCGGTAGAAAAGCAGAAAGATTTTTTCCACAACAAGAGCTATTGTCAGAATTTTTTTTCACTGTGTGAACAGATCAGACAATTATGTGTTTTTTCGGTATTCCTCATGAAAGATAATGACTGTTCTTGCCTTGATACCGGCAAAAATAGTCATTAATTTCAAAAATTCTATAAATTCAGGTTCTCAGAATTCAAGGGTTACCCCTAAGGACAGTCTGTCCGGTTCCATTGCGTATCTGTCGTGGTTGAAGCTGTTTGTCAGTTTGTATTTCCCCGTTATGATGAATGAGCCTATCCCAATACCTCCATATACGCCTCCCTGCAGCGGATAAAACAGGTTGCCGTCCTTCATTTTGTCTTTCTGCCTGTTGCCGTTCAAGGTGGACTTTACTTTCATCCTTCTGCTGAATGCCCATTCACCGTAGACTCCGAAATCTATGAAAATGTCTGTTCCGGAAGTGATGAGGTAGATTCTGTTCCCTAAATCCGCACCAAGATTGTCTGTCCTGAAAAATTCCTTTTTTATGTCGTATTCTTCTGGAATACTGATAATTTTGCCGCTTTCTGTAATTCCGAATGTCCTGTAGTTGTAGAATGTATATTTGGCAGATGCGGTTAGTGAGTAGTGGCTGGCAACTCTCCAGATCTGTCTTAATCCGAGATCAAGATAATATGAATTTCCGTAGAATATCGGCATGGTTCCCTGTTCTGTCCTTATAGGAAAGCCGAATCCGACTATCATGGTCGTATATTCGTATTTGTGCCATTTTTTCTTTTTTTCTCCTTT
This sequence comes from uncultured Bacteroidales bacterium, assembly GCA_949296645.1. GTDB lineage: Bacteria > Bacteroidota > Bacteroidia > Bacteroidales > UBA932 > CALUPD01. Next base: position 10,455 of record CASFPH010000027.1, on the reverse strand, counting down.
TTCTCCGTAGTTTATTACCTGTGGTTCTGAGTACAGTCTGTCGTCCTCTTTCTTTATCTTGAGAGGAGACTGGAGTTCCACTTTTGTTTTTCCGAGATTTATTACGGATTGTGCGGATAACCCGGTGCCTGATAGAGATATGGATGCAAAAACTGCGGATATCAGAATAAAACGTATTGTCTTCATGTTGTTTATTTTATGGATATTTCATTATTGAGCAGGGCCTGTGTCAGAGAAGTACTGATTTTGCCTGATATGTTGATCACTGTGTAGCAGTCCTTCTCCGAAGATGTGAATATGAGAAATTCGTTTCCCTTTTCCTTTTTCAGCAGGTAGATGCGTATGTCGGACTCGTTGTCTTTTGCCGAAACAAGTTCTTCATATCCGTTTCCTGTAATTTCAGCAATGTCCCGTACAAGAGAATCGTATGTGCTTTTGTTTTTGTACGGGTAGTTGAGGTTCAGGATCTTTATCCATTTCAGGTCTTTCAGCAGGTCGTTGTTGTCTCTTTCAGCCAGCATGCTCAGTATGCCGGCTGAAAGCTTTACTACTTCAATGTCCTTTGCTGAAGAGTACTTGTCGATAATACCATCGATTCCTTTCTCCTGTCCGTACATGCGGAAAGGCATGAACGATAATATCGCAGTTATAATAATAAGTAGTTTGCCAGTTCTTTTCATTTTCTGTCGCTTTTTATGTTGTCAATTGCAGCTGCTGTTTTTCTGTTCATGTTGTCTATCGATTCCCTGCTTCTGCTCATACATGATGATGCCATGCTGAACTTGGCCAGGCTTTTCTCCGCTATTTTTAAGGCAGTTTCCCTGTCGTCTATCATGTTGCCGTCAATAATGAGTTCAAATTCATTGCGATTATGGAACTGTTTCTTCATAATGCTGCTTATGCCGGCAATAATCATTATGGAGGCAGCGGCAGAAATCCATGCCGCTCTTACTATCCTTTTTGTTGCATTGTTGCGGGCATGCCTTCGGGTCCGTATGCCGTAAATCTCCGAAACACGCTTTATTTCTTCATCGGCGTATGCGGATATCATGCGGATATCTTCATGCGCTGTCTTGTCTGATGGACTTTTTACGGAAAGTTCCCGCAGCCTTTTTTCCTGTTCGACGGTAGTTTTGCCTTCGAAGTACAGATTTCTCAGAATTTCTATTTCATTTTCTTTCTTCATTCCATTTTGTTTTGCTTCGGCAATTTCTTTATCTTGAAATGCTGTCTTTCAGATGTTTTCTGGCTCTGCTCAGCAATTGTCTTATGTTGGCTTCGCTTGTTTCTAGAATTTCGGCGATTTCACTGTTCTCATAACCCATGATTTCCTTCATCCTGAAGACTGCCTGCTGTTCATAAGGCAGTTTCTCCAGTTCCCTTCTGACGAAATCAGCCGTTTCTTTTCTGATTATTTCGTCTATCGGGCTTTCATGCATTGGGCTGCCTTTGACATGCAGGTCCGATGTTCTGCCATTTTCCTCCACTCTGTTTTTCCTTCTGTGATAGTCGGTACATTTGTTTTTTACCATTCTCAGAAGATAAAAGTACGGTTTGCCTATCTTGTCTTCTTTTTGCCCTTTTTTTTCTGAAAAACATTCCCAAAGGCGCATGATGCATTCCTGAACAATATCTTCAGCGTCATTCCTGCTTTTGACAAATCCGGATGCAAACAGAAGCAGTTCCGCCCTCCGTTCGGTTATCATTCTGTTGAATTCCTTCTCTTTCATTTTGCTTTCTCTGTCTTAATGACGATACATTCCCGGTTTTGTGACAAAATCTTCCATTTTTCTGTAAAAATATCTAATTTTACCATTGTGGATACTTTGTTGCTGATAATATCGCTTATTCTGGCCCTTCTTGGAATTGCAGGCTGCATGGCTCCGGTTTTGCCCGGTCCTCCGCTCAATTATGCAGCTGTTGCTTTGCTCTATTTCTTTTCTGATAAATACGGGCTCCGAATTTCAGATTCGTACATGATAATATGGTTTGCCGTTACGGTTTTGGTTACGGTCCTTGATTATGTTGTCCCGTCGTTTCTTACAAGGTTGACAGGAGGTTCTTCCGCCGGAGGAAAAGGGGCGCTGGCCGGTATGTTTGTCGGTATTTTTCTGTTGCCTCCGTTAGGAATGATAATGGGGGCGTTTTTAGGTGCAATGCTGGCCGAACTTCTTATATCAGGACGTTCTCTGCAGGATTCTTTGTTTGCAGCGTTCGGCTCCTTTTTGGGATTCATACTTGGTACCGGTATGAAACTTATTGTTTCAGTGATGCTTACGATAAAACTTATTATGGTTGTCATTTGAACATATAAACTTTTTTTATTTTTTGGTACTATGTATTGCATAGTATTAAAAAATATATCTATATTTGCATCACAAAGTAATATGTGATTAATGCTATTAAACGAAAACTGATGAAAAAAGTACTGACAGTAGGAATCGGACGCAGGAGTTTCATTATAAATGAGGATGCCTACGCCGAACTTGACCGTTATCTTGAAATGTTCAAGAGTAAGGTAAAGATGGGGGTCTACACAAAAGAGGTGATGGACGACCTGGAAGACAGGATCGCCGATCTCTTTTCGGAATCTATCCGCACTTCGAATGAAGTTGTTTCCATGGAACTGGTTAAAAATGTGATTTCACGTCTGGGAATGCCGGATGATGAGCCGGCTGGGGATTATTCTTCCTTTTCCGGGAACGGTGAATCGTGCGAAAGGATTACGAAAAAGTTTTTCAGGGATCCGTGTGATAAGAAAATAGGAGGTGTCTGTTCGGGGATTGCGGCGTATCTCGACATAGACGTGCTGCTTGTGAGAATAGTATTCATAATTGCGCTGTTCATAGGTACCGCCGGTTTCTGGATATATATGATCGTGTGGTTCGTGGCTCCTTTGGCCAAAACCGCAGCGCAGAGATGTGAGATGAGGGGGCTTCCTGTTACAGTCGAAAATATGAAAAAGTATTCATCTTGTTAAAACCGCATGCCATGGATGTAAATACCGACAATGTAAAATCACAGATGCGAAAAGGGGTTCTGGAATATTGTATTCTCAGTATACTTTCCAGAAATGATGCATACGCGTCATCGCTGCTGTCCGAATTGAAGGAAGCGCGGATGATAGTGGTCGAGGGAACTCTTTACCCTCTGCTTACACGACAGAAAAATCAGGGCCTGCTGACATACAGATGGGAAGAATCTACACAGGGGCCGCCAAGAAAATATTATAGCATAACGGAAAAGGGACGGGCGTTGCTTGATGAGATGGATCTTGCCTGGAACGATCTCGTAAAGACGATAGAAGTGCTGCGTTCCAAAAGATGAGAAATCGAAACAGAATAAATTTTTCATAATCATGAAAAAAGTTGAAAAAATAAGTATAGGCAATATGGCCTTCACTCTTGAAGAAGATGCTTTTCTTCTTCTTGATTCATATATCGGGCGTCTTGAGAAGTATTATGAAGGGAAAGAGGGCGGCGATGAGATAATAAAGGATATAGAGGAAAGAATAGCCGAGCTTATAACGGAAGCATGCGGAGATAATACGGTCGTTTCGTCAGGTGTAGTGGAAAAAATAATATCCACACTCGGTGAAACCGAAGAGATGTGCGATGGAAATGTGTCTGATGCTGACAGTGGAACAATCAGGAAAAGGCTTTTCAGGGACCCTTCAAACAGGATGATCGGAGGCGTGCTCTCTGGGATATCGGCATATTTCGGAATAGATCCGTCGATTCTGCGTATATCTGTTCTGGTGATTTCCATACTTATGTTCTTTGTTGCCGGTTCCGTGAATTCACCTTTCCCGATTATTTTGTTGCTGGCTCTTTATGTTATATTTCTGATATGTGTCCCGAAGGCGCGTACCGTTGCACAGAGATGTGCAATGAGAGGTGTTTCGGAAGATATCAGGGATATTGAGACACAGTGGGAAAGACGTACTTCGTCATATTATTCCCACCAGCCGGGACACTCGGAACTATGGCTTGCGATAAAGAGGGCCTTTTCTCTTGTTGCAGGAATCATTCTTTCGATAATGGCGCTTTCCGGTCTTGTCGCCGTATCGGTTTTTGCGCTTGGCATTGATCTTTTCAATGATTTCTATGCTCTTGATCTTCTTGATTATGTGGAAATGGGTGATGTCAATCCGCTTTTCTACAAAATCCTGCTTGTATTGAGTGCAGTGCTGCCTCTTCTTGCTGTTCTTTATCTTGGAGTACTGCTTGTTTTCAGGCTTAAGGGTAAATACATAGGGCTTTCGCTTTTTGTATTGTGGCTCCTGTGCATCGGTACTCTTGCCTTCTGTTCGGTAAGAGCATTCAATGATTATTCCCATGTCAGCCGTTATTCGCATGAAATGAGTATGAACGAACTCCCGTTTGCAGATGCTGACACTATTTATATAGATATGGTTCCATATGACGGCTGGAAGGTGCGTAAGATGCTTTCTGCAGGAAGAAGCTATTATAAATTCTATTGTATAGACGAAGCGGAAGACGGTTTCAGATTTGTTCTTTATCCGAAGATAATTGTAAACAGAATTGACGAGGGAGATGAAGCATTTATTGAATATGACAAATATGCGGTATCCGAATATTCGGACAGCGAAGCTTTCTATCTGGCGAAAAGCAGAAATATGCTTATGGAAGCGGACAGTACTGGAATATCGCTTTCCCCTGTCGTGTATTCAAAAGAAAACAAGTTCAGGAACGGAGCCGATGCCATAAGACTGTATGTCCCTGAAAACGTAGAGGTCAGGGTAAGAGGAGCAATAGACCATGATTTCAGGAAATATCTCATCAATGATGACTGTGATTTCCTTTCCGGTATTCTTGGTTATTGACAACCGGGTTACCGTATGCAATAAAGGCGGTGTGTCGGTAGATTCTGACGCGCCGCCTTTGACTTTGTGATATCTGTATCGTATCGGTTAATTTCCTGCAGGGGTCTCTGAAGCTGTGTTGGCGTCAGTATTTGCAGGTGCAGTCGGCAACTCAGGGAACTGAGGTTGTCCCTGTACCGGTACGGAATTCTCTATTCTGTCCTTTATGAGGGATGATGCATCCTGTTTGTTCGAAGAAATGAATGCTGTGGCGATTATACACAGGGCTATGATTGCTATTGCAAGTCCCCAGGTCGCCTTTTCAAGAATGTCGGCAGTCTGTCGTACTCCGAAAGTCTGGTTTCCTGCCGCAAAATTGGCAGCAAGTCCGCCGCCTTTTGAATTCTGCAGTAATACGCAAATTGTAAGAAGTATGCTTGCGATTACGATTACTATTGCTATAAAGGTATACATATTTATTTATTTTTTGATTTCAAATTGTCAATCAAGCCTGCAAAGTAACTATTTTTTTCCGGATATAACAAAATAAGTTTAGAATAAACTTCAATGGCCCTGTCATATAGCCCCTGTTCTATATAAATTTCAGCAAGGGTTTCCGTAAAGAAATGCTCGTCATTGAACGAATCGCTTGCTCCTATGTCGAAAGTTATGACGTCGCTGAATATTTCTTCAGGATCGGCGGGGGAGAGCTTCATGTTTTCTTCGTGTTCTATCTTTTCGAGATCCTCCCTGCTGAAATAATCTCCTCCTATGACTATTGTTTTTCTGGCATTAATGTCTGAGTTCGCCGTTTCGTCAGGTTTCTCAACGGTGTCTGTAGCGGTGTCTTCAACAGCGTTTTTTTCTGATTCTTCAACATTGGCGGTTATGCCGCGGTGTTGCCGTACATCTTCCAGTTCTATGGATTTCCCGCGGTATGTTGAAAGACGTCCGGTCGACATGTCGAACATTTCCCTTCTGGAAAAAAGTCTTATGGCGGCGGATTTCAGTTTTTTGCTATCCACCTTGTTCTCTTTCATTGCGGAGAGTCTTGCGAATTCTTCCCTCAATGCAATACTGAACCATGGATATCTCTCGATTACGGATTCCAGTTCTTCGAATGTGAGTTCTTCAACTAATCTGACGCAGTTTGCCATATGTCAATAGGAATGCATTATTACCAGTTTGCGACCGTAGCATTGAAAATATCTTCAACTATTATTTCCACAATGTCCTCTACGAGCTGGGCTTCCACCTGGTCCAGGGTAAGATTGGAATCGTAATCTTGGAATCCGGAGAAGCTTTTCTCGAAATCTTCTTCAGGATGTTTCCTGTTCATGTACTTGATCTTTACCGTTATGGTAAGTCTGGTTTTCGAAGCCACCTCGTCAGCCGTTACTCCCATCGACCTGATGTCGTATCCTGTTATTTCACCGCCAACTTCAAGATCTCCGTCCATTTCTACCGGAGTGAGTTTGGTGAACTTGCGGTATTTGTCGTTCAGTGCCTCTGTCATGGTACTGCTGAGAGCCGGATTTACTTTCAGCGCCCGGTTTTCTATGTAGTTGATAGTGATGGTCTTGACGTCTTCGGCTATTGATGTGCCGACGAACGAGTATATGCCGCATGATTTAAAAAGGACAGCTGCTGCAAGTGCTGTCATTATGTATAATATTCTTTTCATTTGAGATCCTTGATTTTTCTGTACAATGTCCTTTCCGATATTCCCAGTTCACGTGCCGCTGCTTTTCTTTTCCCTCCGTGTTTTTCGAGGGCTTTTTTTATCAGTTCGGAACTTGTTTCGTGTATGGACAGATTCTCTTCTTCGGTCTTTTCCGTAAATGCAGTTTCCTCATGTCCCATGTTATGCATTGCCGGGATGATTTCTTCCGGGGTTCTTTGTACAAGCGGAAGATTATGTGACGGGGATGTGAACTCTTCATATTCTTCAGTGGCGGGAATGCCTTCCCCGAGGTGGACAATCTGCGGTTGTGCTGATTTTTCGGAATGTTCCAGTCTGTTGATTTTTATCTGTAGTTCCTCAACGTCTTTTCTCAACTGCAGTATGATCTTGAACAGTATATCCCTTTCCGACATGTAGTCTGCATTATTCCCGTTCTCGGATGTTGTTGCAGGCAGGGATGAAGGCCCGTCGGATGGCAGATAGCTTTTCAGTATTTCAGCATGTATCAGCCTGTTCTGTTCCAATACGGACATCTGTTCGGCCACATTCTTAAGCTGGCGGACGTTTCCCGGCCATCTGTAGTTTTCAAGAAGCGTCTGGGCTTCTTCCGTAAGCTTTATTACCGGCATTTTGTATTTGTCGGCGAAGTCCAGTGCGAATTTTCTGAAAAGCAGATATATGTCTTCCTTTCTTTCCCTTAATGCCGGCACCACTATCGGTACAGTATTGAGTCTGTAATACAGGTCTTCCCTGAATTTTCCGGTATTTATTGCATGGTGAAGATTCACATTTGTGGCGGCGACTACCCTGACATTGCATTTCTGGACTTTGGATGAACCTACCTTAAGAAATTCTCCAGTCTGTAGTACACGCAGGAGCCTTACCTGTGTGGAGAGCGGAAGTTCGGCAACTTCGTCCAGGAATATGGTGCCTCCGTCAGCAACTTCAAAGTAGCCCTTCCTCGTTTCATTGGCTCCGGTAAAAGAACCCTTTTCATGGCCGAAAAGTTCGGAGTCTATTGTACCTTCGGGGATTGCTCCGCAGTTGACTGCTATATATGCCGCATGTTTCCTCGGGCTGTTCTGATGTATGATCTGCGGGATAAATTCCTTTCCTACGCCGCTTTCTCCCGTAACGAGGACCGAAAGGTCGGTACCGGCTACCTGTCTTGCGATTTCTATCGCACGGTTAAGCAGGGCGTTGTTGCCTATTATCCCGAAACGCTGTTTTATCTGATCTGTCTCCATATTTGCAAAGGTATAAATTATTTATAAAACCTATTTTGATTTTGACTACATTTGTCTTCCTGAACAAAAAGATAGAGAACATATGAAATTTCTTGCAGTTATTCCGGCCAGGTACGGTTCTTCCAGATTTCCCGGAAAACCTCTGGCGGATATCATGGGAATGCCGATGATTCAGAGAGTCTATGAACGTACGGCATCGGTGTTTGCAAACGTGGCGGTTGCTACGGACGACAGCCGCATATATGACAGGGTGATTTCTTTCGGAGGCCGTGCAGTCATGACTTCGGACAGGCACAACAGCGGTACGGACAGATGTTTCGAAGCTCTCGGGCTGCTTGAGAAGCAGGACGGAACCGCCTATGACGTCATAGTCAACGTCCAGGGCGATGAGCCGTTCATAAGTCCTGAACAGCTCGGACTTCTGGCTTCATGCTTCGACAGGGAGAATGTGGAGGTGGCCACGTTAGTGAAGAAGATTTCCGATGAAAGGGAGCTTTTTGACGAGAACAAACCCAAAGTGGTTTTGGGGGCGGATATGAATGCGATTTATTTCAGCAGGCTTCCGATACCATTCTGCCGTGGAAAGAAACGAGAGGAATGGCTTGCAGATACCGTATATTATAAGCATATAGGTCTGTATGGCTACAGAAGGGATATATTGGAGAGGATTTCCGCAATGCCTTCTTCATCTCTTGAAAACGCCGAAAGACTCGAGCAGTTGAGATGGCTGGAAAACGGCATAAGGATAGCTGTAGCGGTGACTGATATTGAAACCTGTTCCGTTGACAGACCCGAAGATATTCTGACACTGGAAAGACTTTTTGGAAATTAAATTTTTTCAAATACTTTTTATTGCATATATTTGCGTTATATATGCATTGTTGTATACAATACCGGAATGCAATAATTTTTAATTTAATAATAAGATGAAAAAAAATCTATTTAAAGCGCTTTCTTTAGCAGTTTTGGGTTTTGCTGTAGTGGCATGTAGCAGCCCTGCTAAAATGGCCAAAAATGCGGATCTTGTTTCTGCAGAATCTGATCCTCAGGTTCTTGAGGTAGTTGCCAATGAAATCCAGGCTTCTTACACAATCAATTTCCCGGAAGGATATTTCCATCCTAAGGCAATACTGGAAGTGGTTCCTGTACTTGTTTATGAAGGCGGCGAGAGCGCCGGTACTCCTTTCATGCTTCAGGGAGAAAAGGTTACTGAAAACCACAAGGTTGTTGCAAACAGCGGTGCACAGGTAAGCAATACCGTAAAGTTCGATTACGTGAAAGGTGTTGAAAAGTCTCACCTTGAACTTAGACTTGCCGTTTACAACAAGGAAAAGAGAATAGAGTTCCCTGCTGCATACAAGCTTGCAGACGGAGCCAATACAACTTATATGCTGGTTAACAGGATGGGTACCCCTGCTTTTGCAAACCATGCATACCAGAAGGTTATCAGAGAAACCAGGGAAGCTCAGATTCTCTATCTGATAAACAATGCTACAGTACGTCCTAGCCAGCTCAGGTCAGACGAAATAAAGAGTTTCCAGGAATTCCTCGCGCAGCTTCAGGAAGATGAAAGAAGAACAATCGCAAGTACAGACGTTATCGCCTATGCTTCACCTGACGGAGAACTTGATTTCAATACCGAACTTTCACAGAAGAGGGAAAAGACTGCTACCGATGCATTTGCAAAGGTTACCAAGAAAACTCCGGTGGACGCTCCTGTGAATTCATCAAGCGTATCGGAAGACTGGGAAGGTTTCAAGGAACTTGTTGAAAAGTCAGATATCCAGGACAAGGAACTTATCCTCCGCGTTCTTTCAATGTACAGCGATCCTATGGTAAGGGAAAGGGAAATCAGAAACATGTCAAATGTGTTCAAGACCCTTGCGGACAAGGTTCTTCCTCAGCTCCGCCGTGCAAGATACATAGCAAACATAGACTACAAGAACTATACGGATGAAGAACTTACCGCTCTTGTAAAGGACAATGTTGAAATTCTTGATGAAGAAGCTCTCCTTTATGCAGCAACCTTGATTAAGGACAGAAACACCCAGGTAATGCTTTACAAGAAAGCCGGTGAGAAATTCTCAAGCGACAGAGGTTACAACAACCTTGCAGCTACATATCTTCTGATGGGCAAGGTTTCTGACGCTAAAGCAGCTCTTGCAAAGGTTTCTGAAAAATGCGATGTTTACTACAACAACCTCGGTGTAGTGGCACTTCGTGAAAACAATCTTGCTGATGCAGCTGCAAACTTTGCAAAATCAAAGGCTGTTGAAGCAAAATACAATTCAGCAGTACTTGACATACTTAACGGCAAATACGATGTTGCTGCCAACAAGCTTCAGGGTTCAGGTCTGGAAAATGAAGCTCTTGCATATATCCTTACAGGACAGTATGACAAGGCATCCAAGGTTCTTACCTGCACCTGCCCTCTTTCAAGCTACATGAAGGCAATCGTAGCTGCACGCAAGGGTGATGCAAACACTGTAGAATCAGAACTTGCAAAGGCAACAAAGAATGCCGAACTTAAGGCACGTGCTGAAAAAGATATCGAATTTGCGAAATATCGTAAATAATTGATGAAAATATTCATTAAATTTGAGGGTGACCCAAAAGCCAAGAGACTTTGAGGTCATCCTCTTTTTGTTGTATAGATCTCACAGGCTGCACTGCCGTATGTGGGAGAGTTTTTTTAGGTG
>CASFPH010000026.1 GCA_949296645.1 uncultured Bacteroidales bacterium | reverse complement strand
AAAACTCTCCCACATACGGCAGTGCAGCCTGTGAGATCTATACAACAAAAAGAGGATGACCTCAAAGTCTCTTGGCTTTTGGGTCACCCTCTTTTTTTTGCATGTACATTATCAATCAAATCATTTAATACAACAAGTTATGAAAACACAGAAAAAATTCATTCTTTCCGAAAAGGAAATTCCTTCGCAATGGTATAATATAATACCGGACATGCCGGTCAAGCCTATGCCGTTTCTCAATCCGGCTACAGGTAATCCTGTCACGAGTGATGAGATGGCAGCCGTTTTTTCCAGGCATGGAACTTATGGGTGCACATGTGACTCCTTCACCTTCGATGGAAACCGAGTCCGGCAGGAGGATTCTGCAGGATAATCCTGAGCATAAAGGTTCGCTTGGAACTGCAATTTCGGAAGCTGTGGAAACTGCACTGAAGCGAAAGGACTGCAGGTATACTCTGGGATCCGTGCTTAATCATGTAACTCTCCATCAAACCGTGATAGGATTGGAAGCCGAGAAACAGATGGAGATGGCAGGGGAATATCCTGATATAGTAATTGCCTGTTTCGGAGGAGGTTCCAATTTCGGAGGTATTTCTTTTCCATTCATGAGGCATAATTTCAAAGACGGTGCGAAAACCAGATTCATCGCAGCCGAGCCTTCATCATGTCCTAAATTGACAAAAGGCCGTTTCGGATACGATTTCGGGGATGTCGCAGGACTGACTCCTCTTATTCCGATGTATTCCCTTGGGCACGATTTTGAACCTGCCGATATTCATGCAGGAGGTTTGAGGTATCATGGTGCGGGAAACATAGTTTCACAGCTTCTCAGGGACGGTATAATGGAAGCTGCGGATGTACCTCAGCTTGAAGCCTTTGATGCGGCATCGGTTTTTGCTGCTTCAGAAGGAATCGTGCCGGCTCCTGAATCATCCCATGCCATAGCCGTGACGGTACGCGAGGCTCTGAAATGCCGGGAATCCGGAGAGCGCAGGACAATATTGTTCAATCTTTCTGGTCACGGCCTTCTTGATATGCAGGCCTATGAAAAATATAATTCCGGAGAACTGCGTAATACGGGCTTTTGACAGAAATTTACCATAAAGAACAGGGGTTGCATCGTGTGTTTACGATACAACCCCTGTAAAATATATCATTCGATATTTACCTGATTACCAGAGTTCTGTCTGAGTAAGTTTGTAGCCCTTTTCGAGATACTGGTTAATCTGGGCTTCACCTACAGGAGCAAGGTAGCATCTTTCATTGAAAGCATCTCTGTCGCTGATGTTTTCAGGTATATAGAAGCCGACCATTTCGCTCTTATTGGTACCGTCAAATGTGATTATTTCACCCGCTGCATTCTTGATTCTCAATTCGCCCTTCAGGCTTTCCCCGCTTTCACCTTCAAGAAGTTCAGGCATTTCTACAGGTATGTTTACCCACATTCCCAGAAGAAGATCCTTGTTTACGGCGCCGCTCATCTGGTCGAGCATCTTCCATCTTCTGAGGTCGCTCAACCTTGAGAATTCAAAGAAGAACTCCATTCTTCTTTCCCTTCTGATTTCCCATATCAGGGAGCTGATGTCGGCTGGTTTTTCAGGGTCGTTAGGATATTGACCGAGTGTCAGTGCAGCTGTCTGCTGTACGCCTCTTTCAACAGCTTCCGGTGCGAGAGGTCTCTGGCGGATGGCGTTTATCGACTTGTTGAGATCATCCTGAGTGATTGCAGTACCTCCCATTTCTGCGAGTTCGGCCTTTGCTTCTATCCAGTTGAGGACAACTTCAGCATAGCGGATTACAGGAGCGTCGCCTGTATTTGTATTTGACTTGTATGCGTCAGGGTAGTTTTTGTTACCTCCGTCCCTTTCAAAAAGCGGCTCGACTTCCCTGTTGCAGAATTTCGTGCAATAGAGCCATGTCGAAGAAGAAGTTTGAGGCTCGTGGTAGAATGATGCTTCGAATCTGGAGTCCCTTGTCTTGATGAGGTTGGTGATGTCGAATTCGTCAGCACCTTCAAGAGTCGATTCGCTGTATGTTTTTCCGTCCGTGCAGATAAGTGATTTCAGGAATGACAGGTTTGCTCCCTGTACCTGTGACTCGGCGAGATTGGAATATGATGCCACATGGTGGTAAACTCCGATTTTTGCATCATATTTTCTGAAGAGTATCACTTCTCCGTTTGAGGACAGGTCATCTGAAGCGAACAGGGACCTGTAATCGCTTGTGAATTCGTACTTGTTGCTTGACATTACGACTTCGGCGGCATCCCTTGCAAGTTCGAGATATTCCTTTGCCTTTGCGGTATTGTTTTCATGATATATCTGCCATGTTCCTTCGAAGAGCATGTATCTTGAAATGAATGCGGCTGCAATGTATCTGTTTAGATATTGTGCGGCACCGTCGTTTACTCTCATATTTTGAAGGACATATCTGAAATCCTTTGCAACTTCGTCCATTACCGCGGCCCTGTCCTGGCGATCCTTGTAGAGTTCGTCGGTTTCATTGTCACCAAGTACATGGTCATAATAAGGTACGTCTCCGAATACTTCCACGAGCATACTGTATTCTGCACCTCTGAAGAATCTTGCCACTGCGCTCCAGTGGTTGTATGCTTCTTCTGTTACGGCACCTGAATTTTTCAGTCTTTCAACGCCGTCCAGCATGTAGTTGGCTTTTCTTACCCATGCGAAAGTCCAGGTCGGTCCTCCGTAGTTTGCCATCCAGTCTGCACTTTCGCTTGAGCTTCCCCTTGATGCAGGAACGCTGTTTTCGAAAATTTCCTGTTTGGCTGTAGATATAACGTCGTCATTGAAGTGGTATCCCCTCATCGGCGCGTAGGCAGTTCCCCATCCGCTGTTGTATCCTGGGAAATATCTTTCATAGAATCCGTTGGCGAAAAGGCGTGCACTGTTCTCGCTGGTCCAATAGTTGGTGTCGTTCTTGGAAGTAAGCGGTTTCCTGTCGAGGAAACTTGTACATCCTGCGAGAATCACTGCAGTCAAGGTCAATATTAATATTTTACTTGTTTTCATTTTGATCATGTTTTGGAATTAGAAATTCAACTCAAGTCCGACGGACACATTCTTGAATGCAGGAGTACCCGTTGCTGTTCTTCCCAGGTTATAGTTCGTAGTATTGAACATGGAGTATCCGTTTATTGATTCAGGGTCGATAGGAAGTCCGTGCAGGTTGTCGAAAGTGAAGAAGTTTTCAAGTGCGACGTATACGCGGAGCTTGCTTATCCGCGCTTTCCTGGTAATGTTTTCAGGAAGTGTATAGCCGAGAGTTATATTCTTGATTCTGAAGTATGACATGTCAAGAAGATATCTGCTCTGTTTCTGCATGTTGTTGCCTGTATTAGAACCGCTCATGTTGTACGGTCTCGGATAGAAGGCGTCAGTTCTGTCTTCTCTCCAGAAGTTGCCTGCAATGGCCTGAGGCATTGCACCGTCGGCAGCGTTGTATCCAGGTATGGCAAGGAAGCCTGCTCCCCAGATTTCCCTTTTGCCGATTCCCTGTCCGAAGATGCTGAAGTCGAATCCCTTGTAGTCAAGGGCTATTCTGAGGCTGTATTCGTAGCGAGGGGTCTCGTTACCTATGACTTTGAGGTCGCCGTAGTCGGCCTTTCCTTCAGCATTTTCAATGAGACGGTTACCGTCGTCAATTCTGCCGTCGCCGTTCTGGTCTACGAATTTTACGTCACCAGGACCGAAAATGAAGTTGCCGCTCTGAAGTTTTCCCTGGTATGCAGGATTTTCGCCTTTGAGTTTGTAAACCTGATAACCGTCCACTTCGATAAGCTGCAGTTCTCCATTGTAAAGTTCAAAGTCGTCTATCTGATATAGTCTGTCTGTTTCATAGCCCCAGATTTCGCCGTATGTCTTGCCTACATACCAGCTGTCTATGCTCTTCGTATCACCGTATTTCGTAACTTTTGTAACGGCGTCCGCAAAAGTTCCCACTACGCTCAGTCCGAGTCCGTTGTCAAACCTGTGGTTGTAGTCTATCTGGAGTTCGTAACCGTTTGTGCGGAGAGAACCGTAGTTGCTCTTAGGAGCACCGGTACCGTATGTAAGAGGAAGTCCTTCCTGAGGAACGATCATGTTGTTTGCATCCCTTCTGTACCAGTCGAATGTGATACCGAGGTCACCGCTGAAGAATCTTGCATCGAATCCGAGGTCGAGGGTAGCTATGTCCTGCCATGTGATTGACTGTGAAACTGCTGAAGGAGTATTGAACTTGTAAAGTTTGTCGCTTCCTATGATCCAGCTTGTAGTAGCGCCTGTAAGTTCAGGAATGTAGAGGGAGTTTGCAACGGTCTGGTCTCCGATGACACCGTAAGATCCTCTGAACTTGAGGGTGCTGAGTACCGGTTTCGCCCATTTCATCCATGCTTCTTCAGACATTCTCCATCCGAGTGAGAATGAAGGGAATGTTCTCCACTGCATGTCGGTAGGGAATTTTGAAGTGCCGTCGTACCTGAGATTCACTTCTGCAAGGTAACGTTCCTTGTAGTTGTAGTTGATTCTGCCGAATACACCGAACTGTGATTCCCAGCTTGCAGAACCTCCTGCTGTCTGGGTACCGGTAGCAAGGTCGAACTGAGGATTGTCGTAGTCAATGAGAGTTGTCTTCTGTCCCCATGTGGTTTCTTTTTCATAAGCAGAACTGTTGATACCTACCATGAATTTGAAAGCATGGGCATCGTTGATGTCGAGGTCATATGTGGTATTTACGTTGAATGTATTCCACATTTCGGTACTTGCCAGTCTGTAGATGAGGTCGGGAGTAGAACCAACTCCGGTGTATGTTGTCTTGTTGAATGCATATGCCGCCATGGCTCCTTCGCTTCCGGCATCCACAACTTCTCCTTCGCTGTTGACATATATCTGGTTCCCGTTGTCGTCAAGTTTTGCTGACGGATTGCTCCATATGTCTTTTGCAGTAAATCTCGTACCTGAACGCCTTTCGATATATTCCTGACCAGCGTATGTATAGTCGAAATTGATTTCCCATCCTTTAAGTGGAGTAATCGTCGCTCCTACGTTGAAGTTGGTATAGTTGGTTTCGCGTGTTGCGGTATTTGCCGCGCCCATTTCGTATGGAGCATTCCTCAACTGTTCTCCGTCTTCAGTTGTGTAAGGGTAGGTAGGTCCCCATCTGTAGAGATACAGCCAAGGGTCAGCTGCTGTAGGATTGTTCGTGTAAGGATATGATTTCAGCTGTTTTGAGAACATGCCGCCGGCCCTTAACGTGATATAGTCGTTTATGTCGGCGCTGACCTTTACCATTCCGTTATATCTGCTGTATTCGTCTTTCTTGGCCGTCTTGAGTACACCCTGCTGGTCTATATAGCCGAAAGATGCGGCATAACTTACCCTTCCTGATTTTCCGTTGAGGGAAACATTGTGGTTCTGTGCCGGAGTCCATTCCCTTATCATGTAGTCATACGGATCGTAAGTCCTAATTCCGTATTTCTTTTTGGTGTCTGCAGGATCCACATACCAGTCACGTCCGTAGAGCATGTCATCGTAAGGGGATACCGTGCTGCCGTATTTGTTCTGCCATTCAACGGCTTTCTGCCAGCTTTCCCTTGATACATACCATCCGAGAGCACCGTATTCGGTTGCTCCGACCCTTTCAGCGCAGAGTACGGAATATTCCATACCGTCTACACCGGCCATTTCCATTTTCTTTGCGATATTCTGGAATGCCACGTTTCCTGAGTACGATATATTCACGCTTTCCGTTTTTGCACCTTTCTTGGTGGTGATCAGTATTACACCGAATGCGGCCTTTGCACCGTAGATGGATGCTGAAGCTGCGTCTTTCAATACGGAGATTGATTCTATATCGTTAGGATTGACAAGTGAAAGAGAAGGTATTTCAACATTGTCGAGGAGAATAAGCGGAGATGAGCTTCCTTCTATGGAACCTATCTGACCGCGGATTTTCATGATAGGGTCTGAACCGATTTCACCGCTTGGGATGGTGATGGTAAGACCTGGTGTAGAACCCTGCAGACCGCGCCCTACATCCGTGATAGCTCGTGCAGTAAGTGTTTTTCCGACATCTACCGATGCCACTGCACCTGTAAGGTTTTCTTTCTTCTGTGTGCCGTAACCGACCACTACGATGTCATCAAGCAGCATGGCGTCTTCTTCCATCACGACATTGATGGTAGTACGTCCTTCTACTGAAATGGTCTGGGTCTTCATCCCGATGAGGGAGAATACCAGTTTGCCGTTTGAGTTTACAACAAGCTGGAATTTACCGTCAAGATCGGTAGAAATTCCGTTCGAGGTACCTTCTTCAACGACATATACGCCGATGAGCGGTTCGCCTGTCTTGTCCGTAACCTTTCCGGTCACATTGATGTTCTGCGCTATAATGCTTCCTGCTGAAAGTATTAAAGCACAAACAATCAGCATCAGTCTTTTTGATACCGATTGAGCTTCATTAAAAGTTAACATAAATAGCGATTTGGTTAATAGTTTCTTTATAAGTCTTATTTATATTGAAGTTTTTATGTCACATATTCACTGCAAAAGTATCAAATAAAGATTATATAGCAAAATATTTACACTCTTTCCCGTAGAACCGCCTTCCTAAGTTCGAAATTCTGGCCCAGATAACGTTTCCTGACCTCTTCGTTGTTTGCAAGAACTTCAGGCGTTCCGCTTTCAAGTATACTCCCTTCGTAAAGCAGGTATGCCCTGTCGGTTATGGCAAGGGTTTCGTGTACGTTGTGGTCGGTTATGATTATGCCGATGTTCTTTGTCTTGAGTTTGGCGATTATGTGCTGGATGTCCTCTACGGCTATGGGGTCTACTCCTGCAAACGGTTCGTCGAGCAGTATGAATTTGGGATCGATGGCGAGTGATCTTGCGATTTCGCATCTGCGCCTTTCACCTCCGGATAGCTGGATGCCGTAGCTCTTTCGTACCTTCTGGAGACTGAATTCCTCGATCAGCTGTTCCAGACGTTCCTTTCTTTGTGCTTTGGTGAGATCCGACAGTTCCATTACGGACATTATGTTGTCTTCCACACTCAGCTTTCGGAATACCGATGCTTCCTGGGCCAGATATCCGAGGCCTTTCTGGGCTCTCATGTACATCGGGAGATCGGTGATTTCTTCATCATCGAGGAATATCTGTCCTCCGTTCGGTTTTATAAGACCGGTTATCATATAGAAACTTGTGGTTTTTCCCGCACCGTTAGGCCCGAGAAGTCCGACTATTTCTCCCTGTTCAACTTCCATGGATACGCCTTTCACGACTGTACGTATCCCGTATTTCTTTATCAGGTTCTTGCAATAAAGTTTCATCATTTTATCTCCAGGTCAAGGTCTTTTCTCAGTTCTTCAAGTTCGGGACTGCTGTTGAGCAGAAACTTCGCCTTTTCATTTGGCATGTAAAGCCTGGGTTTGCCTTCCGAAGAACTTTCTTTTACTTCTATGTTGAGTTTGATGTTTCTGTTGTTGAGATGTCTTTGCAGATATGTCTGAAGTCTCGTAAGGCAGTTGTTTTCCATCCATGTCTTCTGGACGGAATTGCTTACGTAGAAATGTACTGTTGTGCCGTCTTCCTGAAGATCCGGCATGTTCTGCTCCAGCGTGGAAGAGAGTCTCGGGGCCTTTTCTTCTTTTGCCATCTCTATCCATACCCTGTGCAGATTCTCCGGTGATATGGCATCTTCTCCTATATTATCCTCTTTTCCTGATCCGGCATTCCTTGCCTGCTCGGCCATTTTGCTGATGGCCTTTATTGAGAATCTTTGTGAAACGGTCGCTTTTGCCTTAACAGTTCCGGCAATGCCGGTGCCGGCGTTTTCCGTCTGATTACGTTCCTGTACTTCCTCGGTTTCTGCCAGTGCTTTTTCGGGTGATTTCTCTGTCGCTTTTCCCGGTATTGATGTTTCCCGGTTTGCGAAGGCAGCGCCTTTGCCGAGCCTGCACAGGTTCATGAGCGCAAATTCAATGTGCAGTCTCTGGTTTGATGCCGTTTTGTATCCTGCTTCGCAGGCATTGGTTATTGCAAGTGCATTGAAAAGGAACGGAACCGTGCATGCGGACGACTGTTCCGCATAGCGGGCCTTTACGTTGTCGGGTATTTCCAGCAGTTTTATCGTGCGCGGATCCTTCGATACGACAAGATCCCTGAAATGGGAACTCAATCCGCTCATGAAATGCAGGGCGTTGAATCCTTTTTCAAGTATTTCATTGAAGACAAGCAGAGCCTGTATGTGTTCCCCCTTTAGGATGCAGTCGGTTATTTTCAGATAATACTCATAGTCGAGCACGTTCAGATTGCGGATGACATCTTCGTATTTGAGGCCGTTTCCGCAGAATGCGACGCACTGGTCGAACAGTGTAAGGGCGTCCCTCATCGCACCGTCGGCTTTCTGTGCTATTATGTGCAGGGCGTTTCTGTCTGCCCTTATGTTCTCCTTTGCCGCTATGTCTTCCAGGTTTCGTATCATATCCTCTATCGATATCCTGTTGAAGTCATATGTCTGGCATCGTGACAGTATGGTCGGCAGTATCTTGTGTTTTTCGGTTGTCGCCAGAATGAATATCGCGTGTGCAGGCGGCTCTTCAAGTGTTTTCAGGAATGCGTTGAAAGCGGAAGACGACAGCATGTGTACTTCGTCAATGATATATACTGAATATTTTCCAATCTGTGGCCTTATCCTGACCTTTTCTATAAGTGACCTTATGTCGTCGACGGAATTGTTCGATGCCGCGTCGAGTTCATGTATGGAAAAGGAACGCCCTTCGTCGAAAGATCTGCAGGATTCGCAGACACCGCATGGCTCCATGTCTTTTCCTGGATTGAGGCAGTTTATGGTTTTGGCAAAGATTCTTGCCGTACTTGTTTTCCCGACTCCTCTGGGTCCGCAGAACAGGTACGCATGGGCCAGTTGGCCCTTTAGAATGGAATTCCTTAAGGTCTGGGATATGTTGTCCTGGCCTATAAGGGAACTGAAGTTTACAGGTCTGTATTTTCTAGCAGAGACAATGAATTCTTCCATAATCCACAAAAGTAAAAAGAAAACTTTTTTTTTCTGCATTTTTGAGGATATTTCTATATATATAATGATATGTATCATGTTTTATTAACTTTGCAGACTCGTTTTGGAATAGTATGGAAGAGAAGGTTGCAATATCCGGATACGGTTTGAGGGTGGTTGTCAGAAAATATCCCACCCATCTGGCTTATTGTGCCGTAAGTGTCGATTGCGGTACAAGGGATGAGCCTCAGTCGAAAAGCGGTATGGTTCATTTCATGGAGCATATGCTTTTTAAGGGTACCTCGCGCAGGGGCGTGAGAAGCATAAACAACAGACTGGAATCTGAAGGCGGGGAGTTGAATGCCTATACCTCTAAGGAAGATCTTGTCCTTCATTCTACGGTGATCCGTCCGGATTTCAGGAAAGCTGTCGATCTTATGATAGAATTGCTTTTCGATTCTGTTTATCCGGAGAAGGAAATGACTAAAGAAAGGGGGGTGGTTGTCGAGGAAATCAATTCGTACAGGGATACGCCTTCCGAGGCCATTTATGATGAATTCGAGGAGCATGTCTTCAAGGGGCATGATTTGTCGAAGCCTATTCTTGGAACGGTAAAAAGCCTAAGGCGCATAGGCAGGGATGACATGCTTGAATTCGCTGATACGCATTTTACGGTAGACAATATGGTGCTTACCGTTATTGCGGACATTTCCGAGACGGAAGTTGTCGCGGCTGCTGACCGGGCCATTGAAAAGTATTGCAAAAGACGCATGTACAGGGATGTCTTGACGGGAAAGAAAGACGATATTTCAGGAATATCATGGGAGACCCCGCACAATTTCCGTTACGAGATACAGAAGAGGATACATCAGGGGCATGCGGTTGCAGGTACAAGGGCATGCTCTCTGTATGATGACGGACGAGTGCCGTTGTCGCTGTTTGTGAACATGCTCGGCGGCGCGGCTGCGAGTTCGCGTCTTAATCAGGTGTTGCGGGAGAAGATGGGGCTTGTATATAATATAGAAGCCAATTATACTCCATTCAAGGACTGCGGACTGTTTACTGTGTATTTCGGGTGTGACAAGGCGAATATGGAAAAATGTACGGAGGCTGTTGTCGTCGAGATGGAGAAGTTTGCAGACAGGGTATGTTCGGAACCGGTTTTGAGAAGGGCGAAAAAACAGTATCTGGGTCAGGTGGCCATATCCAACGACAATCTGGAGTCTCAGGTCCTCGGTATGGGCAAAAGTGTTCTTGTCTACGGACGGGTGAACGGTATGGATGAAATCAGGGAAAGAATAGAAAGCGTGACCGCCGAACAATTGCGCTGTTCTGCCGAACAGATGCTTTTTGGTTTAAACTGGTTGATTTATAAATAGTTATGGTAAACGAAGACAGAATTGAAAAATATATTGAAAAGTATTCTTCCGCACAGGACAGTGCGCTGGAATGGCTTGAACGTATGACAAATCTGCGTACGAATCATGCAAGGATGCTTTCCGGTCCTGTTGTTGGCAAGTTCCTTGAATTCGTCTCTACGATGTTGAGGCCTGAAAGAATACTTGAACTGGGTTGCTTTACAGGATATTCTTCCATATGTCTGGCCAGGGGACTTGCGGATGGCGGCAGACTTGATACGATAGAGATAAACGACGAACTTGAAGATCTTATAAGGGAGGCTTTCGAAAGAGCCGGGGTAAGCGACAGGATAAATCTGCTTGTCGGAGATGCCGGAAGACTGATACCGGACTTGCAGGACATGTACGATCTTGTCTATATCGATGCGAACAAAAGGGAGTATTCGAATTATTATCGTCTTGTGTTCGACAAGGTCAAGCCTGGCGGATACATGATTGCCGACAATGTGCTTTGGGATGGAAAGGTTGCAGAAAACCCTGTGCCTGCGGATGCCCAGACACAGGGTATATTCGATTTCAATTCACTGGTAAGCGGAGATGACAGGGTAGAGAATGTCATACTTCCGTTCAGGGACGGACTGAACCTTATAAGGAAACTGCCCTACTTGTAAAGATATCTCTTTATCTTGTGTGTGGCGGTTTTTTCGAACTGGTTCGGCTGTTCCACGATAACCGCAATCCTTGAGAATTTGTTTACTCTTGAGTTGACATACTGGCGTACATCTTCTTTCATCTGTTCTATCTTTTCGTTTACGGCTTTCATGGCCTCGGTTTTCCTTTCGTTATAATTGTTTGCCAGTATTTCCCTTTGTCCGGCATAGATGTCGAAATATTCTTTTCTCTTTTTGTCGTATGCCTGTTTGAATTCTTCCTTTTTGCCTTTGTAGTGGGTTTTGAATTCATTTATCTTTTCCTCATAGGAAGCTATGAGTTCGAGCTTTTTCTTCTGGTATGCTTTCTTTTCCTTTTCGACAAGTTCCTTAACTGCCGCAAGTTTTTCCTGATTGAAATGCACCAGTGCAACAAGGCGTCCCTTCTTTTCCGTTACAAGGGATTCAGCAACGGCTTCATGTCCGTTTATCACTGTTTCTATTTCTTCAGGGTATATGTTTTCCCCGCTGGCTCCCAGAATCATGTTGCTGAGTCTTCCTCTTATATACAGTCTTCCTTTTCTGTCGATTACGCCAAGGTCTTTTGTCCTGAACCATCCGTCTTCTGAGAATGCTTCCTTTGTGGCCTGTGGATTCTTGTAGTATCCTGTCATGACATTAGGACCTTTTGCCCATATTTCACCCTCTCCGGTTACAGGGTCCGGGTTGTTTATTTTGAGCTGTACCCCGTGTACTGCAGGACCGGTGGACTGCCATTTTACCATCTTTGGATTTGCACCGGCCAGAAGCGGAGATGTTTCGGTGAGTCCGTAACCTATTGCGTACGGGAATCCCGATTCAAGCAGGAATCTTTCCACTTCACCGTCCAGTTTCGCACCTCCTATTCCGAAGAACCTGAGCCTTCCTCCAAACGTTTTCCTGAGTTTTACACCTGCCAGTCTGTTGAATATCTTTCTTCCTATGACCGTGGAATACAGCTTTTTTACTGTCGTACTTTTGCTGAATTGCGGCAGTACGGCGTTTCTGTATATCTTTTCTATTATCAGTGGAACTGAAAGGACAGTCGTAGGTCTTACTTCCTTGAGTGCTTTCATAAGCACCGTAGGCGTAGGAGCCTTGTCGATGAAGTATACCGATGCTCCTGCCGTCATGGGAAGAAGCATGCCAAGACTGCATTCCAGAGTATGGGAGAGCGGCAGAAGGGACAGCCATACGTCCCATTCGTATGACGGTCTGAGTATGCTTGCCGCGTAGAGGTGTGACGTGAGGTTTTTGTGTGTGAGCATCACTCCTTTGGAGTTTCCGGTTGTTCCTGACGTGTATATTATAGATGCCAGGTCCGTTTCGGAAACTTCCTTCCTGTCATCTGCCGATACCGGAGTTTCCTTTTCCGGCGACTTGATGACTTTCATGGTGTCTATTTCAATTATAAGACTTATTTTTCTGCGGCTTTCTTCATTCAGTTTGCACGAAAGTTTTTCGGAGATGAATACGGCCTTGCATTCCGAATGGCTGACGATGTTGGAAATTTCATTTTCCGAAAAATCCGGCAGCATCGGAACTGCTATCCTCCCTTCGTTTACGCAGCTGAAAAATGCGATCGGCCAATTGGGCATGTTCTGGGAATATATTCCTACTTTGTCCCCGTATCCTATGCCGTATCTGTACAACATTTCGGAAATTTCCCTTGTTCTGGATCCGAATTCTCCATAGGTGTAATAATTTCCGCCAGTGTCGCAGAATGATTTGTTCTTGCTGTAATCTGTTGTACTTAAATTGAATAAGTCTTTAAGTGTCTTCAGGTTTTTTACTTCCATGTAATGTGATGTTATAAAGCAGTGTAATTATATGCAAAAAACAGGCCATTAATAGGATGGTCTGTTTTCCGCACTTTTTGACGTCTGTCATTCCTCTATTCCGGTAGTGAACATTTCCGGGTGTTTTCCAGTGACGTCTTTATGTTTGTACCACGTACGTATCTTTATCAGGTCTTCCTGCGGGTCATCTGTAAGCTCGATTTTTACACCGCGTCCGACTTCCTTGCGTTTCCAGTCGAAATAACCGAGATATACCGGAACATTCGCTGCCTTTGCTATGGTATGAAAGCCTGTCTTCCATCTTGCAGTTGCCTTTCTGGTACCTTCGGGAGCTATTGCAAGATGGAGACGGTCGTGTCCTTCAAAGGCATTTATCATTTGTCTTACAAGTGGTGCTCCTTTTCCCCTGTCAACGGGAATGGCTCCGAGGGATTTCAATATCGGTCCTAAAGGCCATATGAAAAACTCCTTTTTTATCATGACGTAGGCTTTACCTCCTACTGACGTGTAGTAAAGGTAACTTATCACAAAATCCCATGCCGATGTATGCGGGGCACCGAGTATTATGCATTTTGGTTCAGGTACGGGAGGATCCATGGCTTTCCATCCCATGAGCCGCAGCAACCATCCTGCCAGTTTTTTTTTCATTTTTATAGTTTTAACCTGTTGTTCCTAATCTATTTCTTCAAGAAGTTCTGTCCTGAGATTGTCTTTTATGAAATTCTGTCTGTCCATGGTGTTTTTCCCCATGTAGAATTCAAGCAGTTCCGGAATGGCGTCGTCCTTGCTCAGCCTTACGGTATCCAGTCTCATGTCTTCGCCAATGAAGTTCTTGAATTCCTGCCAGGATATTTCTCCCAGTCCTTTGAATCTTGTTATTTCCGCTTTCCCGCCGAGCTTCTTGACGGCTTTGTCCCTTTCGTCTTCCGTGTAGCAGTAATATGTGTCTTTTTTGTCCCTTACCCTGAACAGGGGTGTCTGCAGGATGTGCAGATGTCCCAGTCTTATGAGGTCGGGGAAAAACTGGAGGAAGAATGTGAGCAGGAGCAGCCTGATGTGCATTCCGTCTACGTCGGCATCGGTAGCGATTACGACTTTGTTGTATCTCAGGTTTTCAATGTCTTCTTCGATGTTGAGCGCTGCCTGCAGAAGGTTGAACTCTTCGTTCTCGTAGACGATTTTCTTCGTTTTTCCGTAGCTGTTCAGAGGTTTGCCCTTGAGGCTGAACACTGCCTGAGTGTTCGGATCCCTGCTTTTGTTGATTGAACCGCTTGCGGAGTCGCCTTCCGTTATGAATATGGTGGTTTCTTCCGCTTTCGGATTTTTGCTGTCACCGTAGTGTATCCTGCAGTCTTTCAGCTTCCTGTTGTGAACGTTTGCTTTCTTGGCTCTTTCGCGGGCGAGTTTCTGGATGCCGGATATGGCTTTTCTTTCCTTCTCCGATTCCTGTATCTTTTTCAGTATTATGTCTGCCGTTTCAGGATTCTTGTGCAGGTAATTGTCCAGATGGCTTTGCATGAATTCCAGCACATAGTTCCTGATTGAAGGACCTCCAGGTGACATTTCCCTTGAACCGAGTTTTGTCTTTGTCTGGGCTTCGAACATCGGGTCCTGGACCTTTATGCTTATTGCAGCTATCATGGACTGTCTTATGTCGCCTGCATCAAGATCCTTTCTGAAAAATTCCCTTATCGTTTTGGCTACCGCTTCCCTGAATGCGGAAAGATGTGTACCTCCGAGTGTTGTGAACTGGCCGTTAACGAAAGAATGGATGTTTTCCCCGTATCCGTTGCCGTGCGTGAGGGCTACTTCAATGTCTTCTCCTGTAAGGTGTATCGGTTCGTAAAGCGGTTCTTCGGACATGTTGTCCTTTAGAAGGTCCAGAAGACCGTCCCTTGATAAGAAATCCCTTCCGTTCCATTTCAGTGTCAGTCCGGTGTTCAGGTATGAATAGTTTTTCATCATCGACTCGATGAATTCCGGATTGTATTCATATCCCGGGAAAAGTTCCTTGTCGGCGGTGAACTGTATGAGCGTACCGTTTTTTTCGTTGGAGTCGTCCTCCCTGCTCCATACGAGGTTGCCTTTTTCGAAAAAGGCGGAAGTAGTTCTTCCGTCACGAAAAGATTGTATAAGGAATGCTGATGAAAGTGCATTTACTGCCTTCAGTCCTACTCCGTTCAGGCCTACTGCTTTTTTGAACGCCTTACTGTCATATTTCGCCCCGGTGTTCATCTTGCTGGCTGCATCGATGACCTTTCCTAAAGGAATGCCTCTTCCGTAATCCCTTACGGAAACCGAGTCTCCCTGAATATCAAGTCTTATCAGTTTTCCGTTGCCCATCGCGAATTCGTCGATGGAGTTGTCTATGATTTCCTTGAGCAATACATAAATACCGTCGTCAGGAGATGAACCGTCCCCAAGTTTTCCTATATACATGCCCGGTCTGTGGCGTATGTGTTCATTCCATTCGAGTGTCTGAAAATTTTCCTCCGTGTAGTTGCTGCTCATATTGATCGAAATTAAGTTGCAAAAATACAAATTAATCTGATTCTAATATTCAATGGCATTTAGAAAAAGTGCATTTCCCGGTACTGAATTGCCTGCGGCTGATCTGTTTTTAAGCGCAAGCATTTCCTTGATCCATTCGGGTTTCCTTTTGCCGTTTCCGACTTCGAGGAGAGAGCCTACCATCGCCCTTACCATGTTTCTGAGAAATCTGTTCGCTCTTACCGTGAAGACGTAGTGATACGGACAGGTTTCTTTCCAGTATGCTTCGTATACCTCGCATATCGAATTGTCGTTGCCTCCGTGCAGTTTTTCAAGACTGGAGAAGTCCTGTTTTCCCAAAAGGTATTTCGCCGCGGCGTTCATTGATTCAATGTCTATCCTGTATGGGTATCTGTATGAATACGTGTCGGAGAACGGATCTTTCTCGGTGTGTACGTAATATTTGTATTCCCGTGAAACGGCATCGAATCTCGCGTGTGCGTTGTCGGAAACCTTTTTTATGTCATGAATGACTATGTCTTTGGGAAGGATGGCATTTAATTTGTAAATGAAGTGTCCGAGATCTGTTATTTCCTGAAATCTGTCGCTGTCGAAGTGGGCTACATAGTTTCTGGCGCTTACTCCGCTGTCCGTGCGTCCTGCACCTGTAACGGATATTTCTTCTTTTAGCAATGTGCGGAGCGATGCTTCTATCCTGCCCTGTACGGTGTCGGCGTTTTCCTGAATCTGCCATCCGCTGTAATTTAGCCCCGAATACGATAGTGAAATGAAGTATCTCATTAAAATTTTTGTTAAATTTGTCGTTTGAGTAAACTTTAAAAGCAATAGATAATATACAAAAATATAAAATGATTTTATAATGGAAGCCGTAAACATTAAAGAACTTAATGAAAGGATTCAGAAGGAGAGTGCTTTTGTAGACATCCTTTCGATGGAGATGAACAAGGTGATAGTCGGTCAGAAGCATCTTGTGGAGAATCTTCTGATAGGATTGCTGGCTAACGGCCATATTCTTCTCGAAGGAGTTCCCGGATTAGCTAAAACATTGGCAATAAATACACTTGCTTCTGCTGTGGATGCAAAGTTCAGCAGAATACAGTTCACTCCGGACCTTTTGCCTGCCGATGTAATCGGTACGATGATATACAGCCAGAAGAGCGAACAGTTCCAGATCAAGAAAGGTCCTGTTTTCGCCAATTTCGTTCTTGCGGATGAAATCAACAGGTCTCCGGCAAAAGTGCAGTCCGCATTGCTTGAAGCCATGCAGGAACGTCAGGTGACTATCGGTGACGAGACTTTCCGTCTTCCGCAGCCTTTTCTTGTAATGGCTACTCAGAACCCTATAGAGCAGGAGGGTACTTATCCTCTACCTGAGGCGCAGGTGGACCGATTCATGCTTAAGGTAGTTGTTTCCTATCCTAAAAAGGAAGAGGAAAAGCTGATTATCAGGATGAACAACAGCGGTGAGTTTCCGAAGGCGATGCCGGTTCTAAAGCCGGAAGACATAGTCCGGGCGAGGGAAGTGGTGCGAGATGTATACATGGATGAGAAGATAGAGCGTTATATTGTCGATATAGTATATGCAACAAGGACTCCTGGTGATTATGGCCTTGAAAAACTCAGGGATCTGATTTCTTACGGAGGTTCACCGAGGGCAAGTATCAGCCTATCGATGGCTGCAAAGGCGTATGCGTTCATCAAGCGCAGGGGATATGTGATACCGGAAGATGTGAGGGCGGTATGTTATGAGGTTTTGAGACACAGGATAGGTCTTACATATGAAGCCGAGGCTGAGAATATCAAATCAGAGGATATAATTACAGAAATAATGAATGCGGTGGAAGTTCCGTAGTGAGAGGTTCTGATATGGAAAATGATTTGTTGAAAAAGGTCAGGAAGATCGAAATCAGGACCAGGGCATTGTCGCATCAGATATTTGCGGGTGAGTATCATTCCGCGTTCAAGGGACGCGGTATGGCATTCAGCGAGGTGCGGGAATATCAGTACGGGGATGATGTCAGGAATATGGACTGGAATGTGACAGCCAGACTCAGGTCTCCTTATATAAAGGTTTTCGAAGAGGAGAGGGAACTGACCGTCATGCTGCTCATAGATGCCAGTGATTCCAGAATATTCGGTACTACCGGTAAACTGAAGCGTGATCTTATGGCGGAGATAGCGGCCGTGTTGTCGTTTTCCGCTTCAATCAACAATGACAAGGTCGGGGCTCTTTTTTTCTCGTCCAAGGTGGAGAAGTTCATTCCTCCGAAAAAGGGGCGAAGTCATTTGCTGAGGATAATAAGGGAGGTGATAGAGTTCAGGCCCGAGGAAAAGGGTACCGATATAGGAGAGGCGCTCAGGTTCCTTACAAATGCCATAAAGAAAAAATGTACAGCCTTTCTCCTGTCGGATCTGATGGATGTGGATGCCGATGCTTCGCCCAGATATGAAAATGCCCTCAAGGTAGCAGTAAACAGACATGATATTTCAGTAATAAACATCTTCGATATCAGGGAACGTGAACTGCCGGATGTGGGGATGATAAGGGTCGTGGATGCCGAGACAGGCGAGCAGGCATGGGTTGATACCTCATCTGCGTCTGTGAGAAGCAGCTATTCGAAGTGGAGTTCCGATGCTTACGCCAGGGCCAGCCAGCTTTTCAGAAAGTTCAAGGTCGATCAGGTGAGCATAGCTACCGATCAGGATTATGTCAGGGGACTCATAGAATTGTTTAAAAACAGAAGTTGAAATAATAAAGTTTGACGATGAGAGTTTCCGGTCTCAGAAATTATATTATTGCAGTATCTGCATTGTTCTTTTTTGCAGGTCAGCTTTTGGCTCAGAATGGAAACAATACGGTTTCCGTAATCGACAGGGATACTATTCTTATCGGTGATCAGATAAAATGGTCCATAAGGATACCTGCGGAAGAATTGGAGAAAACGTCCGGATTCATGCTGCCAGACAAGCCGGGGGAAATAATGAGGGGTGTGGAAATACTGGGCGGGGTGACTCTGGATACCCTGTCCTTGAAGAACAGAGTCCCCGAAATAGAAGCATCCGTACTGATCACTTCTTTCGACAGCGGGTCCTATCAGTTGCCTCCGTTCCCTATCTATCTCAAGAGAACTGACGGTACCTTGGATACTCTGGACATGAAGGCTCCTAAACTTGAAGTTCTTACAATACAGGTCGACACTGCTTCGTTCGAACCGTATGACATAAAGGGTCAGATGACTTATCCGATAACCTTTGCGGAGATTCTTCCATGGATACTTATTGTTCTCGGTATATTGCTCATATCTTATCTTGTATACAGGTATGTCGGATATCTTAGGGCAAAGAGGGCCGGAAAACTGTCGGAAGTGCATAAGGATCCTCCTCATATCATAGCATTGAGGGAGCTGGATCTGCTCAGAGGCAGAAAATTGTGGCAGGAAGGAAAGGAAAAGGAATACTATACGGTTATAACCGATATCCTTAGGGCATATCTTGAAGCAAGATATTCTATTCAGGCAATGGAGAAGACGTCCAACGAGATACTTGAAGAACTTTCCGGGAAAAATATGAAACCTGAGCAGTTCCAGGAACTGTCCGATCTTTTCAGTCTGTCCGACCTGGTTAAATTTGCAAAATATACGGCCTCCAGGGAAGAGAACGAGAATGCGATTCCTGTTGCCGTAAGATTCGTGAACAGTACTTTCGAGGAAGTGCTGGAAGAAGAAAAAAGGGGGTAAGCTATGTTTTTCGAATATCCTGAACTGTTGTTTTTGGAATTTATCCTGTTGCCTTTGGCAGCATTGTATATATGGCGCGAGATGAAAGGTTCGTCTCCGACTCTTACGGTTTCCAATATTTCCCCGTGGCTTGCTTCTTCGTCCGGGCGTATCAAGAAGAGAATGCGCCATCTTCCTTTCATATTCAGAATGATTGCACTTGCTTCGATAATTCTGGCTATGGCAAGACCGAGATCTTCTTCCGAACTGGAAACTACCGATACGGAAGGTATAGATATAGTTCTGGCGCTGGACGTTTCCACAAGTATGCTTGCAAGGGATTTCAATCCTGACAGGATAAATGCGTCCAAGGATATCGCGATAGAGTTCGTATCACAAAGACCGAGCGACAGGATGGGAGTCGTGGTGTTTGCCGGGGAAAGTTTTACACAGTCTCCGCTTACTACCGACAGGGCAACTCTGATCAATCTCATCAAGGAAATAGAAGTCGGTCTAATAGAGGACGGAACGGCTATAGGAAACGGTCTTGCGACTGCGGTTTCGAGGCTTAAGGATTCCCCGGCCAAAAGCAGGGTGGTGATTCTTCTTACCGACGGGGTAAACAACAGAGGGGAGATAGCACCCGAAATGGCAGCTGAAATAGCGAAAACATACGGAGTCAGGGTGTATACTATAGGAGTAGGGGCACAAGGTACGGCTCCATATCCTGTCATGACTCCTTTCGGTGTGGAAATCCAGCAGGTTGAAGTTGAAATAGATGAAGATCTGCTTAAGACTATTGCCGAAACTACAGGCGGCACATATTTCAGGGCTACGGACAATACGAAGCTTCTTGAAATATACGGTGAGATAAACAAAATGGAAAAATCCAAGGTACTTGTGGATTCGTTTCCGGTCTACAAGGAATTGTTCATGGATTATGCGCTAGTCGCTTTGATAGCATTGATGCTTGAGATTTTGTTCAGATTCTTTATTATTAGAAGGATACCATAATATGTTACAGTTTGCACAAGCAGAATATCTGTTGCTGATTCTTATCATTCCGTTTCTTTTTCTTTTTTACGGATTGTCATTGAGAATCAAGAACCGACGACTTGAGAGATTCGGGGAGATGCCCATAATAAAAAGACTTATGCCTTCAGTTTCAAGAGGCAGGGGATGGGCCAAGGTTACATTGTTGTCCGTAGCGGTTTTCTTTTTTGCAATAGGACTTTCAAGACCGCAATTGGGTGCGCGTGTGAAGGAACAGCAGAGCCGGGGTGTGGAAATTATGGTTGCTCTCGATGTTTCCAATTCGATGCTGGCTCAGGACTATTCTCCGAACAGGCTTGAAAGGGCAAAACTTGCCATATCGAGGCTGGTGGACAGGATGAAGGATGACCGAATAGGTCTCATAGTGTTTGCCGGACAGTCTTTCGTGCAATTGCCGATAACTACCGATTATGTGTCTGCGAAGGTTTTCCTGAACTCTATAAACACTTCCAGTGTTCCTGTACAGGGAACAGCAATAGGGGATGCCATACGGCTCGGTATAAAGAGTTTCAGTCTGGAGAGTGAAAACAGCAGGGCGATAGTTGTCATTACAGACGGTGAAAATCACGAGGATGACCCGGTGCAGGCAGCTGCTGATGCATATGGTCTTGGTGTCAGAGTTTTTACGATAGGTGTCGGCTCCGCTGAAGGTAAGCCTATTCCGATGGAAAACGGAGAACTGTTGAAGGACAAGGACGGCAATATCGTGGTTACGAAGTTGAATGAAAACATGCTGGCCGAGATAGCTGAAGCCGGAGGAGGTGAGTATGTAAAGGCCGGAAGCCGTGATTTCGGCCTGGATACCATAGTTGATGAATTGAAGAATATGGATCAGAAAGATTTCAAATCCGTTGTATTCGTGGATTTCGATGAGCAGTATATGTATTTCTTCGGTATAGCCCTGTTCTTTCTGGTTCTTGAAATGTTGATCGGAGATAAAAAAACGGGAAGAAAATTGTTCATATAAGTATGAAACGGTATATATTGTCATTAATGTTGATCCTGTTCGCGGTTTCCGCGTATTCGCAGGTTGAGAAAAACGAAATACGCAAGGGAAACAAGGCTTTTGAAAAAGAAAAATATCAAGAGTCCGAAATCGAGTACAGGAAGGCGCTTCTCAAGGATTCGCTTTCGTTGATTGCAAAGTACAATCTTGCAAATACCCTTTACAAGACGGACAGGGCACCGGAAGCGGAACGTATTCTCGCTCCTTTGCAGGATACCGTTTCAGGTAATGAAGCGGCCCCTGATTTTTACCACAACCTTGCCAATTTCTATCTGGTTCAGAAAAAGTACGGTGAGGCAGTGGAAGCATATAAGAATTCATTGAGGAAACGTCCCGGTGATATGGAAACTAAAACAAATCTTGCTTATGCACAGAAGATGCTGGAAAATCAACAGAATCAGGATCAGAATCAGGATCAGAATCAGAATAATCAGAATCAGAATAATCAGAATCAGGACCAGAATCAGAATGATCAGAATCAGGACCAAAACGATCAGAACAAGAATAACCCTGACAACGACGGCAAGCAGAATAACGACCGCAATGATCAGAACAATCAGAACAATCAGAACAATCAGAATGATCAGAACGGGAATGGAAAACAGCAGTCCGGGAATGAAAAGATCTCCCCTCAGGCAGCCCAGCAGATGTTGAGGGCAATTGACGAGAAGGAAAAACAGACGCAGGAGAAGGTAAAGAAAGAAAAGGCCCTTCTGATGAAATCAAAACAGAAAGAAAAAAACTGGTGATATGAAATACAGACTATTGTCATTATTATTTGCTTTTGCGATTATTCCGGTGTTAGGTGCTCAGAATGTATCGTTTACAATGGATGCGCCTGCCGTAGTGGCTTTGAACGAGCCCTTCAAAGTGGTTTATACCTGCGATAAAAGCGTGGATAAATTCAATGCTCCAGATATTCCGGATTTTGATATCCTTGCCGGGCCTACGCAGTTTACTTCGCAGAGTACCAGTACTATCAATGGCAAGAGAACGTCTTCTTTCCAGGTCAGCTTCACTTATATCCTGCAGCCGAGGTCGGAAGGTATTTTCACTTTGCCGAAAGCTTCCGTTTCGGTCGGAGGGAAAACATATTACTCGAACGAGAGCAAGATAGAAGTGGTAAAGGAGTCTGACAGCAGTTCTTCAGGTGCGAACTCAGGCAACGATGCTTCTTCAGGCAAATCTTCATATTCTTCCGGACCTTCTGAAGATGATATTTTCCTTAAAATGTCGATAAACAAGACTTCTGCCGTGAAGGGCGAGCCTGTTATCGCAACTATAGAACTTTTTACCAAGGTGCCTATCATGGCATTCGAGGATATACGTTTCCCGACATTCAACGGTTTCTGGAGTCAGGAGATAGAATCTCCGCAGAATGTGAATTTCGAAAGACGCAATTACAAGGGAACGATATACAATGTGGCATTACTCAGGAAATATATGCTTTTGCCGCAGCAGGATGGAACGATAGAGATAGATCCTGCAAGTATGGTCGCACAGATCCAGATACGTATGTCCGGTGGCGGAAATTCTATTTTCGATGATTTTTTCGGAAATTACCAGACGATAAGGAAAAGGCTTGTCTCGGACAGATTGGCTGTAAGGGTAAAACCGCTCCCTGCAAATGCACCGCAATCCTTCAGCGGAGGAGTGGGCCGTTTTGATATGAGTGTCGATATGGGCAGGGACAGTCTGTCGCTTCATGAGGCTTCTTCCGTGCGTGTTACAATAAGCGGGACCGGTAATGTCAATCTTGTGGAACCTCCCAAGTTGTCTTTTCCGGCTGACTTCGAGGTATATGATGTCAAGACGGAAGACAGGACAAGCAGCAATTCCGGCGGTACTCAGGGCAGCAAGATTTTCGAATATCCTTTCATACCGAGAGTGCCCGGCGTATATGAGATACCTCCTGTCGAATTTTCGTATTATGATACATCTTCCGGAGTATACAGAACGATAAAATCGGATCCTTTGACTGTCAAGGTCGGCGGAGGAGCTTCAGTGCCTGCGTCTTCGCTCACTGTCTCGGCTGCCGGTAAACAGACAGTGAAGGTTTTAGGTGAAGATATAAGGTATATAAATGTGAAGAACTTGTCGCTGAGCAGGGGTGTTTCGTTTTTTGTCGCATCTCCTTTGTATTGGATAATCGTGGTCCTTATTGTTATGGCCGGTTATGTTTCTTACAGAATAATGGCCGGAATAGTCAGGAAGAGGGGTGATGTGGCCGGACGAAAGAGCCGCAAGGCAAACAAGATTGCAAAGTTGAGGCTTCAGACAGCGAATGCTCTTTTGAAGCAGAAACTTTATTCGGCATTCTATGAGGAACTGCACAGGGCAATCATGGGATATGTCGCGGACAAATTCTCCATGTCTTTTTCCGATATGTCAAAGGAAAACATTTCCGAGTATGTTTCATCCCGAGGTGTGGATTCGGAAGTGGCTGAAAGGCTTGTGTCTTTGATAGATGCATGTGAATTTGCCAGATACGCGCCGGAGGCTTCATATGAGGAAATGGACAAGCATTACCGTGAAGCCATAGAAATAATAACAAGTCTTGAGGATAAATTTAAATCATAATTATCATGAAACGTTTTAGAATCATCATATTGATTATGACCTTGTCCGTAGGGGCCTATGCTGCTGATATGGAAAGCGGGCGCAAGGCTCTTGCCGATGCCAACACCATGTACAAGCAGGGTGATTTCCAGAAGGCCCTGGATCTGTATCTGTCCGTGGAGAAAGAAGGGCTCGTTTCTGGTGCGTTGTATTATAATATCGGAAATGCATATTTCAAGTTGTCCAATTATGCCAGGTCTATCCTGTATTATGAAAGGGCGCTCAGACTTATGCCTTCAGACGATGATGTGATAAACAATCTGGAAATGGCAAAGGCATTTACTGTTGACAAAATAGAGTCCGTTCCCGAGTTCGTGCTGGTAACATGGTTCAGAAATCTTACTTATGCCTTTTCTTCGAACGGATGGGCGGTATTTTCACTTGTCTTGATGGCGGCAGCAGTTGTCTTTTTCCTGACTTACTTTTTCGGTTCGACTTTCAGGTTCAGGAAAGCATCCTTCTTTCTGGCATCCGCTCTTTTACTTGTTTCGGTTTTCGCATTTGTTCTGTCATATATGCAGAAACAAGATTATGAACATGATAAGTATGCAATAGTAATGTCTCCGGTGGCTTCCGTGAAAGGTGCTCCGGATCAGAATGGAACCAGCCTCATGATTCTTCATGAAGGTACAAAACTGCAGGTTATCGAAGATCTTTCATCATGGAAAAGGGTGGAACTTTCAGACGGACGTCAGGGATGGATGGAAAACAAGGATATTGAGGTGATTTAGCCCAGGGAGTTTTTTTGAAACTATAATTTTAAAGGTCGCAATTTTTTCCTATCTTTGGTTCTGTAAACATAATTTAGAGAAGAGAGTATATGTACAATCAGCTTATTTCAAAGAAATCCAAGCTTGCAGTGGTAGGGTTGGGGTATGTAGGCCTTCCTTTGGCTGTCGAGTTTTCCAGAAGTGTGTCGGTAATAGGTTATGACATTGATGAATCTCTGGTGAAAAGTCTATCGGAAGGTGTGGATCCGAGAAAGGAGGTGCCTTCGGATTCTTTCAGCGGAACAGATATAAGTTTCACGTCGGTAAAGGAAGATCTGAAAGAGGCCTCGGTTTTCATAATAACGGTGCCTTCACCTATAGACAAGAATAAAAGGCCGGATCTGAGACCTATAATAGAGGCAACCAGAACTGTAGCTTCTTTTCTGAAGAAAGGTGATTATGTTATATATGAATCGACTTTGTATCCTGGCTGTACTCAGGAAGAGCTTGTTCCCGTGCTTGAGGAAGTTTCAGGCATGAAAAGCAGGCGTGACTTCAAGGTAGGATATGCTCCGGAAAGGATAAACATAGGTGATATAAGAAACAGCCTCAAGAATAATGTGAAGGTGGTTTCTGCATGCGACAATGAGTCTATGGATGAAATTACAAAACTTTACGGACTAGTAGTCGAGGCAGGCATACATCAGGCTCCTACCATGAGAATTGCAGAAGCTGCAAAAGTTCTGGAAAACACTCAGATCGATGTCAATATAGCATTGATGAACGAATTTGCCATAGTTTTCAACAGAATGGGGGTAAATACACAGGATGTCATCAAGGCTGCTGCGACCAAGAGTGATTTCATGTACTGTACTCCAGGCCTTGTCGGAGGTCTTTGTATCGCGAAGGATCCGTATTATATGGTGCACAAGGCAAATGAAATGAATTACCATTCTCATCTTATACATGCAGGACGTTTCATAAACGACAGTATGGGCGAATATGTTGCAAAGCAGACTGTCAAGAAGCTGTTGTCACATGATCTTCCTCTTTTGAGGGCCCGTATTCTTGTAATGGGAGTGACATATAAGGAGAACGTATCGGATTTCAGGAATTCAAGGGTTATCAATATCGTACGTGAACTTGCATCATACAGGGTATCTGTAGACGTAGTTGACCCGTATGCCAATTCAGAGGCTCTTGATGAGGAGTATGGAATACAGCTGGCTCCAAAGCCTATGGGCAAATATCATGCGGTTCTGGTTGCCGTTCCTCACAGGGATTATATGTCGATGACCGAGGAGGATTTCCTGGAAATGCTTGATCCTAACGGTCTGTTGGTGGATATAAAAGGTGTTTTCAGGGACAGAATACATCAGTTGAGGTACTGGTCTTTGTAAAGACTCCTTTCGGATAATGAATAAAGAGGTTGTATCAAAGCAATAAGTTTTGACACAACCTGTTCTATATTTATTTAATTATATTTGGAAATTTATGAGAAAGGCTTTTTTTTCTGTTTTTTTCATTGTCCTTTTGTTTTTCATTTCGTCTTTTCCGGCAAAAGCTGCAGCAGGAGTGAATGAAGACAAGGTCGTATTTGCCTATATGGCAGATTTGCATATCGCCGTGGATGCTCCGAGTGTGGCCGGTGCTGAGAAATGTGTTGCGGATATCAATTCAAGGGATGACATTCAGTTTGTGATAATAGCAGGAGATGTCACAGAATTCGGTACCGACAGGGAGATAGCGGAAGCACGCAAAATATTTGACGCTCTTGAAAAACCGTATTATATATTGGCTGGAAACCATGATGCTAAATGGTCGGAAAGCGGATGCAATACTTTTCTTAAAGTGTTCGGATACGAACATTTCGCATTCGAGGCTGGCGGGATCAGATTCATAGGATGCAACAGCGGGCCCAACATGAGAATGGCTCCGGCTCTTCTCCCGCGTGAAAGCATGTTGTGGCTTGAATCTCTGGTTGAGGAAGCGGATCCTGAACAACCTGTGATATTTATCAATCATTATCCCATGGATGATTCCATGTTGAATTATTTCCAGGTTATCGACCTTTTGAAAAAGACAAATGTACAGCTTATAATGTGCGGTCACGGACATAATGACAGGGTTATGGATTTTGAAGGTATACCTGGCGTCATGGGACGTTCCGCACTTGAGAACGGAAAGGACGGTCCTGGTTATAATATCGTGACAATAGACGGGGGAAAAATCGAATTCAGGGAGAAAATAGCAGGAGGGGCTTTGAAGCAGCCTTGGTATACGGTGAGAATGAGCAGGGGAAAGGCTTTCGACGATGCAACGGAATATCCCCGTCCGGATTTTTCGGTGAATGACATGTATCCGCAAGTCAAGGCAGTGTGGTCTGTTCAGGACAGGTCCGATATAGGCTCCGGTGCGGTGATGTCCGGAAAATACGTGGTGTATGCAAATACTTCCGGTGAGGTCCGTGCATTGAATTCAGCAGACGGGTCACTGATATGGGAATATGAGACGGACGGTAAAATATTTTCAACTCCGGCAATAGCATCAGGTAAGGTGATAATTGGTTCTACCGACAACAATGTGTATTGTTTCGAGCTCGCTACAGGTAAGCTCCTGTGGAAATATATGTGCGACAAGTCGGTATTGGCTTCTCCTTCGGTTTATTCGGGCAAGGTGTATATCGGTGCATCCGACAACAGGTTCAGATGTCTTGATCTGAGATCCGGACGTCTTCTGTGGACTTTTGACAAAGTTGAGGGTTTTGTGGAAAGCAAACCTTATGTGGATGCTTCTCAGGTTGTGTTCGGAGATTGGGCGAACAAGTTATATTCACTCGATCCATCAAGCGGAAAACTCCAGTGGACATGGACGAACAAGAAGGGACGCGGTTATTCCGCTGCCGCTGTATGGCCTGTGAAGTCCGATGACAGAATCTATATTGTCACTCCGGAAAGAGTGTCATATTGTCTTAGGTCCAATACCGGATACCAGATATGGAAAAAGAAAGGCGGAAGAGAGTCCATAGGACTTTCTCCTGACAAGAGTCTTGTATTTGTAAAGACCATGCAGGATACAGTGCTTGCATTTTCGGCTGCCGATGACCGTGGATCGCTCAAATGGGCTTCCAATGCCGGTTTCGGTTATGAAATTTCACCTACTCCAATTACATCGGTTTCTACGGGAAAGGGAAGGGGCATTGTTTTCGTGCCTACCGACAAGGGCAATATAATTGCCCTCGATATGGCAACAGGTAATGTATTGTGGAGACACAAGGTTTCTTATGCTCTGATAAATTATATACAGCCTGTAGGAAAGAACCGGATACTGGTAAGTACGATGGACGGTATGGTTACTTTGTTGGAATATTGATTTCATGGGAAACAGGAACAATCTCATAAATGATACGCTCTCGTATAAGGGAGAGTATGCAGAAGGTACAGCCGTGACTTCCGTGAGTTACGATGGTGCCGGTGTAGTACAGTCCGAGAATGAAATTCCTGAAAAGATTTCGTGCTGCGGAGACGGACGCATAAGGTGGGTCCGTGTCCGCGGACTTTCAGATGTTGAAAGAGTAAGCCGTATAGCAGATCTGTGCGGTATGGATTTCCTGTCAAAGCAGGATATACTGAATGTAAATCATCCCGTAAAGATAGAAATACGGGAGACTCATATAATATTCATCCTCAAGCTGTTTCATTTTTCAGATGATAACGGCGCCGACTCAAGCCAGCTTTCCTTGGTTCTGGGGCATGATTATGTGGTAACTTTTTCTGAAGCCGGAGATGACACTCTTGATGACATAGAAAAAGCACTTGAACGGAATATTTTCAGAATAAGATCCAAAAGTGCGGATTATCTGGCAGACGTAATACTTAATCATGTGATAGGAAATTATATGTCTATTCTTCTTTCGATAGACAATTCCCTCGATGATATAGAATCGGAGCTGGTTTCCGGTTCTTCCGATATGGACCTTATGATCAATATACAGAGGCAGCGTAAAATCTTTCTGATGGTGAAACAGGTAATTCTGCCTTTGAAAGACCAGTACTATAAACTTCTGAGAGCCGATACAGAGCTTATGAATGATTCAAACGGACTCTATCTCTCGGATATAAACGATCATATACAGTATTGTCTCCAGCAGTACGAGGCTCACAAGGAAACAATATCTTCACTCATTGATATGCATAAAGGTAACAATGAACTGAAGATGAATGATATAATGAAGAAACTTACGCTGGTTTCCACGATTTTCATCCCATTGACATTTCTTGCCGGAGTATGGGGCATGAATTTCAGAAACATGCCCGAGCTTGAGTGGAAGTACGGTTATGCCGCGGCGTTGTGTACAATGCTGGTATCCGTAGTTGTCCTTTATCTGTATTTCAAGAAAAAGAAATGGCAGTGATAATTTGTTGTATCATTGTCTGCAACCTCCTGTTTCCATGTGCTTAATTGAATTTCTCGAAATAATTCCACAGGGAAAGAGCCCCCGTATTGCTTAAAATAATAAAAGATGAATTATCCGTAGTTTTTAATTGGGTAATAGAGTGGATGTACAGTATCCGGTACAATTACATCAAACTGACTTTCAAGAAACAATAAGAGATGAAAAGATTGTTTGTATGACAATAAATATTAAGTATATTTGTCTCAGCCTATAGACATATTCTCTATACGGCAAGACATATTGAATCAAGAAGTGCCTATTTAGTTGAAATCGCCAAATTATCAATAAAGAATACACGGGCACAGATCAACTTGTATATGCGGGTTGTGTGTTTACGTGTATTCATGGGCGTTTGGCGATGCCTGACTAAATGTGAACTGCAGCCCGCTTCTTTTATAATTAACGTTTCATATGGCTGCATGGAACATAAAACCATAACTTACCATGGAGCATCTTTACCTGTATTCTACCCGAATTCTATTTAAAAGCAGAATTCTCATCTTCTTTTCCATAATTCAATATAAATTTCTTAAAAAGAGAGTAACTAAAGAGTTATAATAAAGAATACTTATCCGTTTTATAAAAGCCATTTATGTAAATAATATTCAATAAACTAAATAAAACTATCATGAAAAAGATTCTAGTATTGATTATATGTGTTATTTGTTCTAATATAGTAAGTAGTGCACAAGACAAGAAGTATACTTTTGAAAAATTCGGTTTAAAGAACGAGCTTTATCCTACTCCGACCATATTCAATGAAACAATAACAATAATGGGAAATGAACAGAAAGGGACTTATTATATTTACATTGAATCTGAAAATTTCAAGACTGATATAGTAGTCAAATTTTTCAGATATGGAGATAAAAGTACTCCATATTCTTACTATTATCTAGGTGATGCTGCAGTGGGACATAAACAATACAATAAGGTACTCATTGCAACAAATTCCAAATTAAGTGATATTGCGAACGGTAATGGTAATAATATAGATACTCCATTTGACGACAAATACATTGTTAGTGTTTTGTTTTCAAAAATTCAGAATTCACAAGTAACTGATATGCTCTATTGTGACTTTTATTTTATCAAAAACCAAACCGAGCAAGAAGAGCAAGACAAACTCATGTCAGAACGCATAGCAATTAAACTTAAAGCCCTTGAACGGAGAACGAAAATAGATTCTTTTCTTGCTGAAAGAAAGGATTCAATATACGCGATAGAGACGATGGACAGATATAAATACAATAAATATAAAAAAATACTTTCAAATGCCATTACTTCTACAATTGAACAATTCAATCCTAAAAATCTTGATTTAACACTTTCAGACTCAGTTTATATAGACATGTTAGGTAATGCTAAACATTTAATAAACATTAACAGTAGACCAGAAATATATGAGTTGAATGATGCCATAAGAAAACAAGTAGAACAATGTAGGTTGCCACCTATTACCGTTAATATCTCAGGAACAGACACTACTTGTAATGTCAGCACAAAAGATTACTATACATTTGAATATCATATAAAAACTGAGAATGAGAAATTAAAGTTAAAAAAGAAAAAATCTTTTGCTACATTGCAACATGGCAATAATGATTTTTTCAATTCAAATAAAGACAGTATAATAAAAGAACTGTTTGAAGGTAATGGCATATATCATATAGATGTTGAAAAAAAGCAGATTAACGGCTCATCTGAAATGAATGTCAAGACAACTAAATTCAGAAGTCTCAATTCCAATTTCATGCTTGGATATAATTATGCCACATTCGCTCCGGTAGGAGCTTTGTTAGGCATAAACAATATAGCATGCACTTATTTTGGCATATTTGCCAAATTCGGGAACAAATCCGGAGAAAAACCAGAAACAACAGGAGACAGCCCAATATCATCAGAAGATTTGTCCAAAAACATATCCAGGTTTTATTGGACTGCAGGTATAACTTGTTCTGTTACTCAATATGGATACTTATATGCAGGAATTGGCTCTTGTAATACTACTGACTATACCCCGAGACAAACAGGTGATGAGATAAATTATTCTCCATTAAAAAACAATGATTTAAACATTGAAGCTGGAATCATTATAAGACCTCTAAAATGGTTAGGACTTTCTGTCGGGTATAACTACATTGCAGGAGATAATCCTTTTGGAGGAGCAAATTTAGGTGCTATGATTATATTTTAGATTATAATAAATATTATCTATATTTTATTTATGATGAAAACCAAGGTAACGTAACATATATTGCTTGTGTCTCTGGTTGACAAATGTGGTAAGTATAGAAGAAACTTTGAAAACATCCGTAGAGACACATGACGCGCAGCAGGATCTTGATGGGAAACCAGCAATACTGCACCCGCTTACAGTAGAACTTATGGGCAAAACAGATGCAGAGATAAAGGCTGGTGTAAACAGAAACCACGAGTGCACAGAAAATGGTAAAGTTAGTGCACAGAAAACGGTAACAACAGTGCACAAGAATCAGTAACAACAGTACACA
>CASFPH010000025.1 GCA_949296645.1 uncultured Bacteroidales bacterium | reverse complement strand
TAAAAAAAACTCTCCCACATACGGCAGTGCAGCCTGTGAGATCTATACAACAAAAAGAGGATGACCTCAAAGTCTCTTGGCTTTTGGGTCACCCTCTTTCTTGTTTCTGCTCCTGAACCAGGACTTGAACCTGGGACCCTCTGATTAACAGTCAGATGCTCTAACCAACTGAGCTATTCAGGAATATTATTTCTCAAATGCGTGTGCAAAGATATGGCAAAAAAACGTACCGTGCAAATTTTTTTATATTTTTTTTAACTTTGCATCATGCAATTTTATAAGAAGATGGATCCTTTAGTTTTTTCGAAGATTCTTGGAGAGTTGGTTCTTGTCAACAACAGGGTTTCCCTTCCTGGATTGGGCAGTTTCATAGCGGAAAATGTGCCTGCACAGATAGTGGACAAGGGAAGAACCATACTTCCTCCGGAGAGAAAGATATATTTCAGAACTTCCGAATCATGGAATGATACTCTCCTGGAAAAGAAATATGCAGAGTATTCTGGAATTTCCGCGGAGGCTTCAGCCGGAAAGGTATCGGATTTCATGTGTATGGTGAGAAAGGAGTTGAATACGAGTGGAGTCTATCGTATCCAGGGTGTCGGCGAACTGCGTTCTACGTCTGAAGGTACGATCTTTTTCAGAGCGGAAGCGGATGCCGTATTTTCTCCGGATTCATATGGTCTGGAGCCTGTTACGGTGAAATTGATAAGCAGGGAAGTGCTTGTCAGAGAATCAGCGGATGATGCCAGCGGAAATAATGCGGGTAAGGCATCTGATGGCCCGGATGTTGATGCTGGACATGTCGCAGATGGAAAGCCTGCAGCAAGATTTTTCAAAGTGTTTGCGATACTTGCCGTGATAATCCTTGCGGCGTTGTTGATATACGCTTTCAGAGACGAGCTGTTTTCTTTTGTCAGGTCCATGTTTTATTCGGGAGAGGAACTGGATCTGATAAAGAAATATAATTTATGAATTAATGGAATAAATCTATATTTTTGCATGATTTCAAGTTTTACTAACTTTAATAAATCAGAATCATTATGGCAAAGGAAAGTGCAGAGGTGAACAAGGTGGTTCCCGAAATCAATCCTGAGAAGCTCAAGGCTTTGCAGGCTACCATCGATAAAATTGAGAAGGATTTCGGAAAAGGAACTATAATGAAACTGGGAGACCAGCCCAAATGGGAAGTCTCTACTATTCCGTCGGGCTCGATAGCTCTGGACCATGCGTTGGGAATAGGAGGTTATCCTAGAGGCAGGGTAATCGAAATATACGGACCT
The DNA here is from genome assembly GCA_949296645.1 of uncultured Bacteroidales bacterium. Classification (GTDB taxonomy): domain Bacteria; phylum Bacteroidota; class Bacteroidia; order Bacteroidales; family UBA932; genus CALUPD01. The sequence continues at coordinate 31,186 of CASFPH010000025.1, read as the reverse complement.
GAATCAAGCGGAAAGACTACTTTGGCGATTCATGCGATAGCCGAGGCCCAGAAGACGGGAGGAATTGCAGCAATCATAGATGCGGAACATGCTTTTGACAGGACATACGCAAAAAAACTCGGCGTCAATGTGGATACATTGCTTATTTCTCAGCCTGACAGTGGAGAGCAGGCCCTTGAGATAGCCGATAACCTTATAAGATCCGGTGCTATAGACATAATAGTGATAGACTCGGTTGCCGCCCTTACTCCGAAAGCCGAGATTGAAGGAGAAATGGGGGATTCCAAAATGGGGCTTCAGGCACGTCTGATGAGCCAGGCGCTGAGAAAGCTTACGGCAAACATAAGCAAGACGAATACGTGCTGTATCTTCATCAACCAGCTGAGGGACAAGATAGGTGTAATGTTCGGAAATCCTGAGACAACGACTGGAGGAAATGCCCTCAAATTTTATGCATCTGTGCGTATTGACGTGAGAAAGACGACTCAGCTTAAGGACGGCGATGAGGCTACGGGCAGCAGAACAAGGGTCAAGATCGTCAAAAACAAGATGGCCCCTCCTTTCAGAAAGGCTGAGTTCGATATTCTGTTCGGAGAGGGTATATCAAGGATAGGTGAAATCATAGATCTCGGTGTCGAATTCGATATTATAAAGAAATCAGGTTCATGGTTCAGCTATGGCGATACGAAAATAGGTCAGGGCAGGGAAGCCGTGAAGGTAATGCTGAACGACAATCCGGAACTTGCCCAGGAAATAGAATCAAAGATCCGCGAGGCTTTGAGCAATATAACGGATTAAGACTGTTTTGACTGACTCAGGCAAACGGTTGCACGCCCGTTGTAAACGGAGAGCGGCAACCGTTTGCAATATAAAATTAAAGATAGTTTATGGACACGGTATTAAGCGGCATAAGGTCTACGGGCCACCTTCATCTTGGAAATTATTTCGGTGCGCTCAGGAATTTTGTCAATATACAGGATAAATACAATTGTTTTTTCTTCATAGCGGATTTGCATTCGCTTACCACTCATCCTAAACCGGAAGATTTTCATGCAAGTGTCAGGATTATATTGTCCGAATATCTTGCAGCCGGACTCGATCCTGAAAAATCGGCTATCTTCGTGCAGAGTTCCGTACCGGAAATAAGTGAACTTTACGTTCTGCTTAATATGTTGAGCTATAAGGGTGAATTGGAAAGGACTGCTTCTTTTAAGGACAAGGTCAGGAAGAATCCCGAAAATGTAAATGCAGGTCTGCTGACCTATCCGGTACTGATGGCGGCTGATATCCTTGCACACAGGGCGAACTGGGTGCCGGTCGGAAGAGATCAGGAGCAACATCTTGAAATTGCAAGAGTTCTTGCAAGGCGTTTCAACAATTTTTACGGAGCAGATGTCTTTCCTGAGCCGCAGGCTCTAAGGTTCGGAAGTGATCTTGTCAAGGTTCCCGGACTTGACGGTTCCGGTAAGATGGGAAAGAGCGAAGGTAACGGGATATATCTCTATGATGATGAAAAGACCATACACAGGAAGGTCATGAAAGCTGTTACCGATGCAGGTCCTGCAGTGCCGGATTCCGAAATGCCGGAGCCCGTGAAGAACATCTTCACGTTGCTGGAACTTGTGTCGGAGCCGTCTACTGTGGAATTCTTCAAGGAAAAATACAGAAACTGTTCAATAAGATACGGGGATTTGAAGAAACAGCTTGCTGCCGACATATGCAGGCTAACCCTGCCTATAAGGGAAAGGATAGATGATATCTATAATAATGACGATTATTTAAGGCAGGTGACCAGAGCAGGAACTGAACGGGCGCGTGCGAGTGCCTCGGCTACGTTGAAAGAGGTCAGAAAAGCTGTTGGATTCCGTGAGTTCTGACAATGATAGACAAGGCTACAGTTGACAGGATTCTCGATTCGGCTCAGATTGTCGAAGTTATAGGAGATTTCGTCTCGTTGAAGAAAAGGGGCGCGAATTACATAGCATGCTGTCCTTTCCATCACGAGAAGACACCTTCTTTTTCCGTTTCGCCTGCAAAAGGCATTTATAAGTGTTTCGGATGCGGAAAGGCAGGAAGTGCGGTATCTTTCGTGATGGAACATGAGCAGATTTCATATCCCGAGGCTTTGAAATATCTTGCCGCAAAATATAATATCCCGATAACCGAGAAGGAGGAAACTAAGGAAGAGTCGGAGGCAAGGGTCAAGAGGGAATCCCTTATTCTTGTTTCCGAGTTTGCACAGGGATATTTTTCAAGGATACTTTATGAGACTCCCAAAGGAAAATCCATAGGTCTTTCCTATTTCAGGGAGCGTGGCTTCAGGGATGAAATAATCAAAAAATTCCAGTTGGGCTATTCCACCGATGAAAGAACCGGACTTGTAAATGCCGCAAGGTCTGCAGGTTTCAATCTTGACTATCTTGTAGACAGCGGCCTTGCGGTGAAAAGGGAAGATACGGGGGAATATGTTGACAGGTTTTATGACAGGGTCATTTTCCCGGTTCACTCGATAAGCGGAAGGGTCATAGCTTTCGGAGGACGTACGCTGCGTACTGACAAGAAAGTGGCAAAGTACATTAATTCTCCGGAAACGGAAATATATGTCAAGAGTCGTTCCCTTTACGGAATATATCAGGCAAAATCTTCAATTGTGTCGAAACAGAAATGTTATCTTGTCGAGGGTTATACTGATGTGCTTTCCCTGCATCAGGCCGGTATAGAGAATGTAGTGGCTTCCAGCGGAACTTCCCTTACTACCGATCAGATCGGTCTGATAAAGAGATTCACTACAAATGTAACCGTGCTTTATGATGGTGACCAGGCCGGTATAAAGGCTTCTATCCGAGGTATAGACATGCTCTTGAAAGAGGGTCTGCAGGTTAAGGTTGTGCTTTTTCCGGACGGAGAGGATCCTGACTCTTTTTCAAAGAAGGTTACGCCGCAGGAGCTTGTAGCTTTTCTTGAAAGATCGGAACAGGATTTCATGTCCTTCAAGGCAGAACTGCTTTCTTCGGAGATGGACAGGGATCCTATGCAGAAGGCTCGCCTTGTCAATGACGTAATCAGGTCCATAGCGGTAATGCCGGATGCCATAACGCGTGCCGTATATATCGAGGAAAGCAGCCGCAAGTTCAATATCGACGAATCTCTTCTTCAGCAGGAAGTGGCCAAGGTCATACGCCAGAATCAGATAGAACTTATAAGGAACGAAGAACGCAGGGAATGGAGGAGTACGACGATTAATTCTTCAGAAAATATTGCAGCCCTGACAATGCCTGAGAAACGCAAGATACCCGATTTCGTGAATGATACTTATTGTGAGTTCGCGGAGAGGGAGTTGCTTTATTATCTGTTGAAATTCGGTCAGCATAAGCTGTATCTTGAGGACGAGATGTATGTGGGAGCGGAAAGGGACAGGGAACTGACCGTGGCGCAATATATATTGACAGAACTCCAGACAGACGAACTTGAACTGAAAAACCTGCTTTACAAGAATATTTTTGACGAATATTTCAAACTCAAGGAGCATGAACAGGAGCAGATTATGAGGCATTTCCTTAATCATCCGGACAAGAAGGTGTCCGAGCTGGTTGCCGGGATAATCATTCAGGAACATAATCTTACCATAAAGCATTTTATTCAGGCACTGGTCCCTGAAGAGAACATATTGGGAAAATTTGTACCGAAAGCGGTCCTCGTGTATAAATCCAAGGTGGCTGAACAGGCCAACAGCAATCTGTGCAGGGCTTTGGGAGAGGCGCAGAAGGCAGGTGATACGGAACTGCAGAAGGAACTTATGGAACAGATAAGGATCATAATGCAGGTACGAAACACATTCGCCAGGGAATTGAACAGACTTACGCTTTGATGCGTGCGTATTATTGATTAAATAAGTAACTTTGCAAATTAATTAATTAGATTACAGATATGGGCAAGGATTTCAAACGTTATCTTATCACATCGGCTCTGCCTTATGCTAACGGAGCCGTTCACATAGGTCATCTGGCAGGAGTATATGTACCTGCCGACATTTATGTCAGGTATTTGAGGAACAGGGGCCGGGATGTCAAGTTCATCTGCGGTTCCGACGAGCATGGGGTTCCGATTACCATAAAGGCGAAACAGATGAATTGCTCGCCTCAGGATGTGGTGGACAAGTATCATAAGATAATAAAGGATTCGTTCGAAAGGTTCGGTATAAGTTTCGATATCTATTCGAGGACAACTTCGGAGATTCATCACAGGACGGCTTCCGAATTCTTCAGAAAACTCTACGATGAAGGAAAATTCATAGAAAAGGAAAGCGAACAGTATTACGATGAAGAGGCTGGTCAGTTCCTTGCCGACAGATATATAACCGGGACATGTCCAAAGTGCGGTGCCGAGAATGCATATGGGGACCAGTGTGAAAAGTGCGGAAGTACCCTGAGCCCGGATGAACTGATAAATCCGAAGTCGGCTATCAGCGGGAGCAATCCTGTAAAGAGAAAGACAAGTCACTGGTATCTGCCTCTGGATCAATATGAACCATGGCTCAAGAAATGGATTCTGGAAGATCACAAGGAATGGAAGACAAACGTTTATGGACAGTGCAAGTCATGGCTTGACGGTGGGCTTCAGCCAAGGGCGGTGAGCAGGGATCTCGACTGGGGTGTGCCTGTCCCTGTTGAAGGAGCGGAAGGCAAAGTGCTTTACGTGTGGTTCGATGCGCCTATAGGCTATATTTCGAATACCATAGAACTTATTCCTGACGAGTGGGAAAAATGGTGGAAGAGCGAAGATACCAAGATGGTCCATTTCATAGGTAAAGACAATATAGTCTTCCATTGCATCGTTTTCCCTTCCATGCTCAAGGCTTACGGTGACGGATTCATTTTACCTGAAAATGTCCCGGCCAACGAGTTTCTAAATCTGGAAGGTGACAAGATCTCCACATCGAGAAACTGGGCCGTTTGGCTTCATGAATATCTGGACGAGTTTCCTGGACAGGAGGATGTCCTGAGATATGTTCTATGCGCGAATGCTCCTGAAACGAAGGATAATGATTTTACATGGAAGGATTTCCAGACGAGAAACAACAGCGAGCTGGTTGCAATCTTCGGAAATTTCGTAAACCGTGCAGTAGTTTTGACTCACAAGTATTTCGGTGGAAAGGTGCCTTCAAGGGGCGAATTGTCTGAACTGGACAGGGATATTCTGTCAACTGTTCCTGTAATAAGGGAATCCATGGAAAATAACCTGGAAAACTACAAGTTCAGGGAGGCCCTAAAGGAAGCGATGAACCTGGCACGTCTCGGAAACAAATACCTGACGGAAACGGAACCGTGGAAACTGGCAAAAAGTGACATGACCAGGGTGGCTACAATTCTCAACATATCGTTGCAGCTGTGTGCCGACCTTGCCATAGCGTTCGAACCTTTCCTTCCTTTTTCAGCTGCAAAACTGAACGGCATACTGAATGTCGGGAAAATGGAATGGGATCTTATCGGTAATGACAAAATTCTTGCGGAAGGACATCAGTTGAATGAACCTGTACTTCTTTTCAGCAAGATAGAGGATTCCGTAATAGAGGCTCAGATAGAAAAGCTAAACAGGACAAAGCAGGAAAACATGGCAAAGGCTGCGGCGAAGGAGGCTGAAGAAGTTCCCGAGTATGCTCCTGCGAAAGAAGAGTGTACATTCGATGATTTTATGAAGATGGATATAAGGACAGCTACTGTTCTTGAAGCTGAAAGGGTGCCCAAAACCGACAAACTGCTTAAACTGACCATAGATACCGGCCTCGACAAAAGGACTATCGTTTCAGGTATAGCCGAGTATTATACTCCTGAGGAAATGGTCGGAAAGCAGATATGTATTCTTGCCAATCTGGCTCCGAGGAAAATAAGAGGAATAGAGTCAAAAGGCATGATCCTTATGTCAAAAGAGGAAAACGGAGGGATGAAGATCGTTTCTCCGGAAGAACGTATGGGTAACGGGGCCACGATAGGTTGATATGAAAATCCATCTTTTGGGAAAAACGCCAGACGAACTGGCCGAAATAGTCAGGGATGCCGGACTTCCGAAGTATACGGCATCCCAGATATCAGACTGGCTGTACAAAAAGAAGGCGGTAAGCATTTCCGACATGACGAACCTTTCTAAAAAGGCCAGGGCTGTCCTGTCTGAAAATTACGAGGTTGGAGTCGTAAGGTATGCCGGAAAATGCGAATCGTCTGACGGAACCAAGAAATACGTTTTCCCTTATTCCGAGGACCGGTTCATAGAATCTGTAATGATTCCCGACGGTGAGCGCAGAACGCTGTGCGTATCTTCCCAGGCTGGTTGCAGGATGGGATGCCGTTTTTGTATGACAGGACGTCAGGGATTCGGGGGGAATATGTCCGTTTCCCAGATACTTTCGCAGTATTATGCTGTGGATGAGGCTGAAAGCCTTACCAATACGGTCTTCATGGGAATGGGGGAACCGTTGGACAATCTTGAAAATGTTATGAGGGTGATAGAAGTCCTTACCTCCGAGTGGGGTTTCGGATGGAGTCCGAAAAGGATTACCCTGTCCACGATAGGCGTGCTTCCCGCCCTGAAAACTTTCCTGGACCGTACCAAGGTTCATCTTGCTGTCAGTCTGCACAATCCTTATCCTGATGAAAGACTTGCCCTCATGCCTGTACAGAACAGGTTTCATATATCGGATATACTTGCACTGATAAGGCAATATGATTTTACAGGACAAAGGCGCGTGAGTTTCGAATATACGATGTTCGAGGGTGTCAATGATACGAAGAAGCATGCGGATACACTTGCAGGCATGCTCAGGGGGCTGGAATGCAGGGTTAACCTCATAAGATTCCATCGCATACCTGATTCACGTCTGAGACCGTCTCCTCTTCCTGTCATCGAACTGTTCATGAAGAGACTTAATGATGCCGGTATTACCGCCACGTTAAGGGCGTCAAGAGGAGAAGATATTCTGGCCGCATGCGGGATGCTGGCCGGAAAGGTATCGGGAAAGTATCATGGAAACGAATGAAGAGGGCAAGGTGTATGCCCGGATGGCTAAACTGTGTGCCGGACGCGAATATTCCGTGCAGGATATGAAAAGCAAGCTCGCAAGAACGTCATTGGACAGAAGTGCGGCGGAAAAAATTTTGAACAGGCTTATTGAAGAGCGTTTTGTTGACGACAGAAGATACGCAGCCGCTTATATAAGAGACAAGATTTTCATTTCAGGCTGGGGATGCAGGAAAATAAAGTATGCGCTGGCGGCAAAGGGTATAAGCGCTGAAATTGCGGAGCCCCTGCTGCGTGAAATATTAGGAGAGGTGCCAGGGGTCTCGGAAGTGTCGCTTGGCAGGATTATTGAGAAGAAATACATGTCCGTTCAAGGCAGGTATGATATGCTGGACGCTTCGGACAGATACAAATGCAGGACTTCAATTATACGGCACTGCATGTCCAAAGGATATGAAATCCATGAAATCCAGAGAGCCTTGGATCTATTTTTTTTAAATTTGAAACAAATTGAATGATAAAATGATAACATTAGAGCAGATTAAAGAGAGCAGAGACCGGTTTGAGCTCCTGAGGAGGTGTCTTTGACATCCCCGGAAAGGAAAAGGAACTGAAGGAAAAGGAAGAAATAACCCTCAAGCCGGATTTTTGGGACAATCCTAAGGAGGCCGAACTGTTTTTAAAAGGCATATCTCCGCTGAAATTCTGGGTAAATGCGGTTTCATCGCTTAACGGAAAACTGGAAGATGTGGAACTTCTATATGAGATAGTAAAGGAGGACCCTTCTGCAGAGTCTGATCTGGATGCGGCATACGGTAAGTTGGTCGAAGAACTGGATATGCTTGAGATGAGAAACATGCTTGGGGAGGAAGGTGACAATCTCGGGGCGATAGTCAAGATAAATTCAGGTGCAGGCGGTACGGAAAGCAATGACTGGTCATCCATGCTGATGAGAATGTATCTCAGGTGGGGGGAGGAACATGGTTATACCGTAAGGGTCTCGGATCTCATAGAAGGGGAGGATGCCGGTATTAAGTCGGTTACGATGGAATTCGAAGGTGATTATGCCTACGGTTACCTTAAGGCCGAGAGCGGTGTCCACAGACTTGTCAGGATATCCCCGTTCAATGCCCAGGGGAAAAGGCAGACTACGTTTTCTTCCGTATTCGTATATCCCCTTGTGGACGATACCATAGAGATTGTAATAAATCCTGCCGACCTGGAGTGGGATACGTTCCGTTCGAGCGGAGCAGGAGGCCAGAATGTGAATAAGGTGGAGACCGGTGTCAGGGTAAGGCATATACCTACGGGAATTGTAGTTGAAAATACTGAAACAAGGTCACAGCTTGACAACAGACAGAACGCATTGCGTATTCTGAAATCGCATCTGTATGATCTCGAATTGAAGAAAAGACAGGAAAAACAGGCTGAACTTGAAGGTAAAAAGCGTAAAATCGAATGGGGGTCACAGATAAGGAGTTATGTCCTCCATCCTTACAAGATGGTCAAGGATCTGAGAACCGGATATGAAACATCCGATGTGCAGTCGGTTCTTGACGGAGGTCTTGATGCATTCATGAAGAGTTTTCTGATGGAAAATTCGGCAAATTGACAATAAACGACAACTAAAAGATATTTGTTATGGAATTTAAGTATCAGGAGTTGTTTCCTTTGGGTAAGGATAAGACTCAGTATCATTTGATTACAAAAGATTATGTATCGGAAGTGGAGTTCCAGGGCGAGAAGGTTCTCAAAGTCGATCCTGAAGGGTTGAGGCTTATTGCAAGACAGGCTTTTCACGATGTGGCTTTCATGTTGCGTCCGGAGCACAATGAGAAGGTCGCATCAATACTCAATGATCCGCAGGCCAGCGAAAACGACAAGGCTGTGGCCCTTACGATGTTGAGGAATGCCGCTGTTTCCGTTGAGGGACAGCTTCCATTCTGCCAGGATACCGGAACGGCAACCATTGTCGCTAAAAAGGGACAAAAGGTGTGGACCGGAGGAGGTGACGAGGAGGCCCTTTATCATGGGGTTTTCGATACATATACTACGGACAATCTCAGATATTCCCAGACTCTTGCACTTGATATGTATACCGAAAAGAATTCTGGATGCAATCTTCCGGCTCAGGTGGACATTTATGCGACTGACGGGGATGAATACAAGTTTCTCTTTGTCGCAAAAGGCGGCGGATCCGCAAACAAGACATATCTGTTTCAGGAAACCAAAGCTTTGCTGAACCCTGCTACTCTGGAGAATTTCCTTGTTGAAAAGATGAAGACTCTTGGAACGGCGGCCTGTCCTCCTTATCATATCGCTTTTGTCATAGGCGGAACTTCCGCAGAAGCGAATCTGAAGACCGTAAAACTGGCTTCAACGAAGTATCTTGATGAACTTCCTACCAGGGGCTCGGATGGAGGAAACGCTTTCAGGGATGTGGAAATGGAGGCAAGGCTTCTAAAGGCAGCGCAGAGATCCGGAATAGGTGCACAGTTCGGAGGAAAGTATTTTGCTCATGATATCAGGGTTATAAGGTTGCCGCGTCACGGTGCTTCATGTCCTGTGGGAATGGGTGTCTCCTGCAGTGCGGACAGAAATATCAAGGGAAAGATAAACAGGGAAGGTATCTGGCTTGAAACCCTGGATTCGAATCCTGCAAGACTTATCCCTGAACAGTATCTTAAGGGAAATGTGAACGGTAATGGTGTGCATATAGATCTGGACAGGCCTATGAAGGAGGTTTTGGCCGATTTGAGCAAATTGCCCGTGTCTACCTTCCTTCTTCTTAAGGGTACCATAATCGTGGCGAGAGATATCGCGCATGCAAAACTCAAGGAACGTATCGAAAAGGGAGAAGGACTGCCTCAATATATGAAAGACCATCCGGTGTATTATGCAGGCCCTGCAAAGACCCCTGCCGGAATGCCGAGCGGTTCATTCGGCCCTACGACGGCAGGACGTATGGACAGCTATGTGGATCTCTTCCAGGAAAACGGAGGAAGCATGATAATGATAGCAAAAGGCAACAGAAGCCAGCTGGTAACCGATGCATGTGCAAAACACGGAGGATTCTACCTCGGCAGCATAGGTGGTCCGGCGGCAGTTCTTGCGAAAGAGAATATAAAGAAAGTGGAACTTGTCGAATATCCCGAACTCGGCATGGAGGCTATCTGGAAAATAGAAGTAGAAAACTTCCCTGCATTCATCCTGGTTGATGACAAGGGTAATGACTTTTTCAAGCAGATAAAACCCCTTGACTGTATAAAGTAAACAGCAGGACGGAGCGCGCATTTATATGCGGACGGGTCGTGTTCTATTTCGACCCGTCCGTATTGTTTTTTATCATTGTCCTTATTTTCAATCCTTTGGAATAATATACTTCGGTTCCCTGAGGAGATTCCGGGTCTCCGTATATGAGATATCCTTCAAGATCGCTGCGCTCCGACAATATTTCCTTCGCTTTTTCAACCCCTATTACCATAAAATATGTGGCGTATGCATCGGCGGTTGTCGCATCGTCTGCTATTACCGTGGCGGAGAGCAGATTGTGTTTTACCGGATATCCAGTTTTGGGATTGATCGTATGACTGTATTTTGTCCCGTTTTCGATAATATACTTTCTATAGTTTCCTGAAGTTACTATGCCTTTTCCGCTTACGGATATTATTTCCTGAATGTCACTGCCGGCAAGCAGGTTGCCGTCTACAGGCCTGTCTATCCCTATACTCCATTCTTCCCCGTTACGATTCAGCCCTTTGCACAGTATTTCTCCGCCGACTTCTATGAGATAGTCGGTTATTCCGTTCTTTTCCAGATATTTTCCTACTATGTCGCAGGTATATCCCTGTGCTATGGCGTTGAAATTTATTTCGGAAGCCGAGTGTGGTTTTTCCAGTTTCCCGTCATGGAGTCTGTATCCGTCTATTCCGGTGAGTTTCATTATCTGCCTTATGGTGTCCCTCCGTTCTTCTTCACTGTATTTCATGAAAAGGGAATCGGTCCTGGCTCCGAATCCCCAGAAGTTGAAGAGTGGCCCTGAAGAAACGTCGAAGCAACCGTCGGTTTCATAATATAGTTTTTCTGAAATTCTGAACAGATCATTGAAGATACTGTCCGTTTTCATGTCCTTGTTGTTGTTTATTTTTGTTATTACTGACAGCGGGTTATATAGCGAAATCGAATTGTCTACGGCGCTCATTATGGAGTCTACGCCCTTTTTGATTTTTTCCGGATTGCTGCCCTTGTATGTCACATGATATGCCGAACCCTGGGCCAAATTGCTTATTTTTTCATACGAATGTCTTGAATAGGAGCATGAGGCCAATATTGTCAGTATCGTAACCATGCATGAATGTCGTATCGTTTTTTTTTTCATATTATAAATGGCATGATTTTAGTGCAAATTTAACAAACTTTGCTTAAGTTTGCATTTCAATATATTCTGTTTGTATGTATAGGAAACATTTTTTTATATCCGCATTTATCGCCTTGTCCTTTTTAGCGGTGGCGGTTTCATGTAAAAAGGATGATGACTCTGGAACGACTTACAGCGATTCAATGACTGGAACCTTGTCCTTTGACATATCCCAATATCTTCTTGTGGGGGAAACAGTGACAATTGATGCTACCGGTATTACGGAACCCGATGATGTAACTTATACATGGACGGGGTCTCTCATAGGTGACAGGGACGGCCAGTACGGTAATGATACGATTACCGGAGTACAGAGCATTTCGCTTACTGTGCGGGATGAAGTAGGAACTTTTACAATAACCGTGAAGGCGGAGGCCGATGGCTATTATTCGAAACAGTATTCAAAGGATGTTGTGGTCATAAGTCCGGACGGTACTGACGGTTCCCTTACTGATATAGAATATACTGGCAAGACATTCCGGGATCCGAGAGACGGAAAGATATACAATTATACTACGGCAGGCAATCTTGACTGGTTCTCGCAGAATCTGGATTATGCCGGCCAGGACGAAGGTGGTAAAGGTCAGCCTTACGGACGTTCTGAGGCTATGTCTTATGTGACTGGCCGTCTTTATACATGGAATGATGCAACAGGCGGAGAGACATCTTCCGGATTGGGAAACGGACCTCAAGGGGTATGTCCTGAAGGATGGTCCATTCCAACAAACGAGGACTGGGAGGACCTGGCAAAAGCTATTTCAGGGCAGGATATGACGTATTATGACGACTGGGCTGGATTAGGAGAAAAGGTGACGGTGGATGCCAAGTTCAACGGTACAAGAATGTGGCCGTACAGTCCTGACCACACTCCGCAGAACATGTTCTGCTGGGCCGCACTTTCTTCAGGTTACGGCAATAACGGATATTATAATTTCTACATGCTTTTTGAACGCGGATTCTGGTGGTCGTCTACGGAGTACGACGAGGACAATGCTTCATACAGGTATATTTATTATGACAATCCTGATTTTCCGTATTTCCCTGTGGACAAGACGGATTTTGCGGCGTCAGTAAGGTGTGTAAGACTTGCTTCCGGAGAATAAACATTTATTTATAGATTTATGAAAGTATCAAAAGGAATGACAATACTGCTCGTTATTGCAGCAGTTGTGATAATGCTCTTTTTCTGGGTAAAGGGCGTATATAACGGATTTGTAGCCAAGGAAGAGAATGTTATGAAAGCGTGGTCCCAGGTTGAGAACGTATATCAGAGACGTGCGGACCTTATACCTAACCTTGTCGCCACTGTAAAGGGATATGCAGCACATGAATCCGAAACTCTTGAATCCGTGGTGGAAGCAAGATCGAAGGCGACACAGATAACTGTCGATCCTTCCGAACTTGATGCCGAAGACCTGGCCAGGTTCCAGAAAGCGCAGGGCGAACTTTCATCTGCTCTCGGCAGGCTTCTTCTTCTTCAGGAACGATATCCTGACCTGAAGGCAAATCAGAATTTCCTTGAATTGCAGGCTCAGCTTGAAGGAACCGAAAACCGAATTTCCGTGGAACGCCAGAAGTTCAATGAGGTGGCAAGAGTTTACAATACTGCTGTCCGTTCGTTTCCGAAAAATATAATAGCCTCCATGTTCGATTTTGAAAAGAAGGCTTATTTCGAAGCTCAGGATGGTGCTGAAACCGCTCCTAAAGTGGAATTCTGATGTCCTGTAAGTTTCTTTCCAAAGAGGACCGGGATGCGATTGTAGCTGCCATAAAGGAGGCGGAACTCAATACGTCCGGTGAAATACGAGTGCATGTAGAGCCGAAATGCGGTGCGGATGCATTGGAGAGAGCCGTATATGTTTTCAACAGATTGAAGATGTACAGAACGACCGCAAGGAATGGTGTGCTTGTTTATGTCGCATATGAGTCCCGCAGGTTCTGTATAATAGGAGATAAGGGGATAAATGATCTTGTTGCACCCGATTTTTGGGATGATGTGAGAAAAGTTATGGGCGACAGTTTTGCCAATGCGGATTTTGCGGGAGGAATAATTGCGGCAATAAGGATGACAGGTGAAAAGCTCAAGTCATTTTTCCCTTATACGGACGATGATGTGAACGAACAGCCTGATGATATCTCCTTCGGTTGATTCTGCCTTGTATAACTGTGGGATATCCTGATATGAATTCATTATGAAATCGCATAAATTCTGCAGATTGCCATTGCAGGCAATTCTCTTTCTTTTTATAATTCTCTTTTCAGGTTATGCTTATTCACAACCTGAAAGGCCTGTACCTGCGAGGTTGGTAAATGATTTTGCCGGTATTTTTCCCAGGGAAGGAGTTCTCCGTCTCGAATCCGTTCTTGAAAAATTTTCAAGAGAAACAAGCAATCAGATTGTAGTGGTATCTGTGAATGACATGTACGGGATGGATAGGGCTTCCCTTGCCTACAGTATCGGAGAGAAATGGGGAGTCGGTTCCGAAAGATTCGATAATGGAGCGGTCGTCCTGATAAAACCGAAGAATGATAATGAAAAGGGTGAGGTATTCATTGCTACCGGTTACGGATTGGAAGGTGTATTGCCGGACGCGGTTTGCAAGCGCATTGTAGAAAAGAATATGATTCCATATTTTCAGACCGGAGATTATCTCGGAGGTGTGGTATCCGCCCTTGATGTAATTATGCCGCTTGCAAAAGGAGAATATTCTGTCGAGGAGTATATGGATGCCGGAAGTCATGGTATGGGTGTTCTGGGTTTTCTGTTCATCGCCTTTATAATATTCATGGTAGTATCCGCTTTGTTCAGAGGCGGTGGTTCTTCGAATATGGGTGGAGGACGAAGAAGAAATCCTGATGCGCTGGATATGTTCCTTCTTGGCTCCATTTTCGGTTCTTCGGGACATGGAAGAGGCGGTTTAGGCGGTTTTGGAGGCGGTTCTTCCGGAGGTTTCGGCGGTTTCGGGGGCGGCAGTTTCGGCGGAGGAGGTGCCGGCGGCTCATGGTAGCGGCTTATTCCATTTTGTCGAAAGCCTGAATTATTTTTTCCACCAGTTTGTGTCTTACTATATCCTCGCGTGTCATTTCGATGACTCCTATGCCGGGAATCTCCCTTAGCATGCCGATTGCTTTCGTAAGTCCGGATTCCTGATTTGATGGAAGGTCGGTCTGTGTGGCATCTCCGGTTATAAGAAATTTTGCATTGTTACCCATTCTTGTGACAAACATTTTCATTTGTCCTATCGTGGTGTTCTGTGCTTCGTCCAGGATTACAAATGCGCTGTCAAGAGTACGGCCTCTCATGTAGGCAAGTGGAGCTATCTGTATCGTACCGTCTTCAATGTACTGCTTCAGTTTTGCAGCCGGAATCATGTCCTGGAGTGCATCGTAGAGCGGCTGGAGGTACGGGTCAAGTTTTTCTTTCAGGTCCCCCGGCAGAAAACCGAGCCTTTCCCCTGCCTCCACTGCCGGCCTTGTGAGTACGATTCTTCTTACTTCCCTGTTTTTTAGTGCTTTTACTGCAAGTGCAATAGCCGTGTAAGTTTTGCCTGTTCCAGCGGGTCCGGTAATGAATATCATGTCGCATTTCCTGTAGCTTGAAAGAAGTTTTTTCTGGTTTTTTGTGCGTGCCCTTATTATTCTTCCCTCATTTCCGTATAATATTATGTCGTTTCCGTTTGCAGAATCTTCTTTTCCTTCGTTCCCGTCACCCTCTTCAGAAAAAAGCGAGTCGATGTCGTCTGCAGTCAGTTTCCTTTTTTTCGACCTTGTCTCTATCAGGGCATATATCTTTTCTTCAAAGGATTCAATATCCTTTTCTTCGCCTTTAAGATATATTTCTTCTCCGCGGACAACTGATTTGAGCAAGGGATAGTGTTTTCTCAGTCTGTCGATGAGTAGATTGTTGGCTCCGTATATTTCAACCGGATCAATCTCTTTCAGATATATTCTTTTTTCTTGCATTGTCAAGATTGTTTTTTATCATAAGTTCGTAATAATGTTTCATCAGTTCATGTGATGATTTCCTTTTGAACATTTCTTTTTTGTCCAGAAAATCCTTTATCGGTACAATTGTGAAGTTGTCGGTTATATCTCCCGGTCTGCAGCACCATACAGGTATTATCTCCGGTTCAAGTATTTCTGGCTTCCATGAATATCTGTCTTTTACGATTTCGACCATAAGCAGCAGCCCTGTCCTTGTATAAGGTGCCGTCATGTTTGAGACCGCATTGCCGAGAGAAAATGCGGTGAACTGTCCGTTTTCGCGGATGAAGACAGGTTGGGGAGTGTGCGGGTGCGTACCTATTATCATGTCAGCTCCGTTTCTGTAGAGAAACTTTTCCCATTTTCTTTGTTCTTCGGATTCAGTAATCCTGTATTCGGTCCCCCAGTGGGGTAGGGCTATTATCAGATCGCACATGCTCATTTTAGCCTTGAACATGATGGACTTTATTTTTACGCTGTCCATGACATTTACATGCATCCCCTGCGGTATTTTTATTCCGTTGGTTCCGTATGTAAAGTTTACAAGTGCTATCCTTATGCCCTTGCATTCAATTACAAGAGGATTGCCTTCATTGTATTCGCTATCGAAAACGCCTGTGCCCGGAACACCAAGTGAGTCAAGAATTCTCAACGTGGAAAGCATCCCTTTCCTGCCTCTGTCGCAAATATGGTTGTTTGCTGTGAGCAATATGTCTATGCCGTTTCTTACAGCCGCTTCGGCAAGTGAAGACGGGGCCGAGAATGACGGATATCCTCTGTACGGAGGGGCTCCTACCGGTGTTTCAAGGTTGGCTATTGCCAGATCGGATTGGGAAATGATGTCTCCGATAAAACTGAAATAGGTGTCGTATTCATATTTACCGTCTTCTGTCAAAGCCGCATCAAGCTGGGCCTTGTGCTGCATCAGGTCTCCTATGAAAAGTATTTTCAGGGTGTCATTGCAACATTGTGCAGCCCGTATTGCAGATGGAAGAACTGCAAACAGGATAAGTATCGGTATGTATCTATTTCTTTTCGGTCTCAATTTCCTGTATTATTCTTATTGCTTTGTGGTCAAGTCTTACCGACAGCCAGTCTTTCAGCTTTTCAGCTGTTTCCTGTGTCATCTTTTTTGATGTCCTTACTATGCATATGATCTTTTCTCCGTCAGTTTCTGAATTCTTTTCCTGTACGGTCTTTTCCTGTGCAGACTGTGCCGGAGCAAATGATTTTTCCATTCCCCTGCCGATTATTATTGACTTTATCTCAGGATGCTGGGCCTTGATTTCCTCCGATATCTGGTCGTACGGTATCTGGTATGATCTGTATTCGTCTATTTCCTTCTGCAGCTTCCTTATTGTTTCTTCCTTGCTCTTTATTTCATTGTCTGTACGTTTGAACAGCTCGTTCACCATATCCTTGTCCGTAGTGTTTTCCATATTAAGCATGGCGGAATTCTGCTCTATCACAAGCTGTTCTTTTGAAATGCCGTATTTTTCTATTTCGGAATAAAGTCTTGCAGCATCCTTGTCAGAGAGTTTGTCCCCTGCAATCGACAATATCAGTTGTGAAGGTTTTTTATGATGGTTTATACTGTAGTCGTATATGTAGCATCTTTCCATGGTTTTGTTTTCATTTATGAACCTTTTCGCGTTCTGGTTGAAACGATTTTCCGAAATCACGATTACAGCGGAATATATGCTCGGAATAATAAGTATGAGTGTAAACAGACTTATCCTCTTCCTTACTTTTTTCTGTTTTGCGGGATCGGCGAATCTGACATACGGGAACTGGAGGTAACGCACTATTATGTACGATGCAAGGGCGATGAATACGGAGTTTATGAAAAACAGGTAGATGGCTCCGAGGAAATAGAGTCCGTTTCCGTTTGCTATCCCGTATCCGGCCGTACAGAGGGGCGGCATCAGGGCTGTGGCAATCGCAACTCCGGAAATCACAGTTCCCTTTTCTTTCCTGCATACTTCGACTATTCCGGCCAGACCACCGAAAAGCGCTATGAAAACGTCGTATATTGTCGGATTAGTCCTTGCAAGGAGTTCTGTGGGTGTATCCAGATTGAGAGGCGTAAGCAGGAAATATGCGGATGAGGCGATAAGGCTTATAAGAACCATTATCCCGAGATTCTTTAATGATTTCCTGAGCAGTACGGAGTCGTTTATTCCCAAAGCCAGACCTACTCCGGTAATAGGACCCATCAGCGGTGAGACCAGCATGGCGCCTATTATGACAGGTATGGAGTTTACATTAAGACCTACTGATGCGATGACAATGGCGAAAAAAAGAATCCAGACATTGGGCCCGCTGAATTCTATGTTCTTTTTGATGCTTTCTATTGAGTTCTCCACATCGATGTGGTCGGTCAGATTGACTATGCGTTTTATCTGTTCTGCTAATCTCCTTTCAGACATAATCCGTAAATTTTCCCCAAATATAGATTAATTTTTTGACTTTGAATTGAATTTGCTATATTTGTCAAATTGATAAATTAAAGGTTTTCTTATGAAACTAAAGCGGACATTCATTTTACTTGCAGCTTCCTTGTTGCTGTTCACAGGCTGTGATGCAGTCAGGTCATTTTTCGGAATGCCTACCTCCGAAGATATAGAAGCTGCCAGAATTGCCGAACTGGCCGAGCAGGCTAAGGCCAGGCGTATGGCAGATTCTCTTGCCGCAATTGAAAGAGATTCCCTGGCTGCACTTGCGGAAAAACAGAAAGTTGAAACCGGTGCAAGATATATGGTTGTTGTGGGAAGTTTCAAGGATGCGGGAAATGCCCCGAAGATGATTACGAAACTGAAAGGACTCGGTTATGACGCTGAAATGCTGAAATTCGGCAACGGTTTCGATGTGGTTTCCGCATTTTCGTCGGATGTGTTCTCGGAAGCCAGAAAGGCCATGTTTGAGATAATGGAAACGGAGTTCTGTCCGGAAGATATCTGGATATACGACCGTAATGAAGGGAAACATGTTACTAACAATTAAATATCAAATTAATACTTATTATAAATGAAGACAACTGCATTTACTCAGAAACATATAGATCTGGGTGCCAAAATGGTTGAGTTTGCCGGTTACAACATGCCGGTCGAGTATTTCGGAATCAATGCCGAACATGCCAAGGTTAGAGAATGTGCCGGAGTATTTGATGTTTCACATATGGGTGAATTCTGGGTAAAGGGTCCGAATGCCCTCAAGTTTCTCCAGTATGTCACTTCAAACGATGTCAGTGTACTGGTTCCGGGGAAAGTCCAGTATTCATGCATGCCTAACGGCAAGGGCGGAATCGTAGACGACCTTCTCGTTTATTGCATAGATGCCGAGACGTACATGCTTGTTCCGAATGCAGCAAACATAGAAAAGGACTGGAATCATCTGTGCGGTTATGCCGAACGTTTCGGTCTGGTTCCGGGAAAGGATCTCTATAATGCATCCGATGAAATCTGCCAGCTGGCGATACAGGGTCCGAAGGTTCTTGAAATGCTGCAGCCAATATGCGATCAGAATATAACTGATATGGAGTATTATACATTCAAGAAGCTCACGATAGGCGGTATAAAGAATGCTATTCTCTCTACTACCGGATATACTGGAGCAGGCGGATGTGAAGTATATGTTGCCAATGAGGATGCCGATCAGTTGTGGAATGCAGTGTTCGAAGCCGGCAAACCGTATGATCTGAAGGCAATCGGTCTCGGAGCCAGGGATACCTTGAGGCTTGAAATGGGATTCTGTCTGTACGGAAATGACATAGACGATACTACAAGTCCTCTGGAAGCAGGTCTGGGCTGGATAACCAAATTCAATGATGTCAAAGGTGACTTCGTGGACAAGGAATACATGCTTAAGCTTAAGGCTGAGGGCCTGAAGAGAAAACTTGTAGGCTTTGAACTTGTAGACAAGGGTGTTCCGAGACATGGTTATACGGTATGTGATGCCGAAGGGAATGAGATAGGTCATGTTACATCAGGAACCATGTCCCCTTCAATGCATAAGGCTATAGGTCTGGCTTATGTTCAGACTCCTTTCAGCAAGGTCGATTCGGAAATATTCATAAATGTCAGGGGACGCCTTCTGAAAGCCAAGGTCGTTAAGATTCCATTCTATAAAAAGTAGGATTAGAGTATTTTATATAGTATGCCATCTCATGACCGCACTACCGATCATGGGATGGTTTTTTTATTAAAATCCAATTAATAGAAATTCAATGGGTAATTTCAGGTTTGTACATAACAACATAAATGTAAGGGACCTTGAGAAAAGTCTGGCGTTTTACGGAGAAGCGCTGGATCTCAGGGAAGTCAAAAGAATAAATGCTGAAGACGGTTCATTTGTCATAGTATATCTGTCGGACGGTACATCGGGGGGACATCTTCTTGAGTTGACATGGCTCAGGGACTGGAACAGGGATTACAATCTGGGAGATAATGAATTTCATCTTGCATTTGAAACCGATGACTACGAGGGTGCCTTTAAAAAACATACCCGAATGGGATGTGTATGCTATGTGAATGAGAAAATGGGAATATATTTTATAAATGATCCGGACGGATACTGGCTTGAGGTAGTTCCGTCTAAAAAAAATGACTGATGAAATACCGTTATATTACTTTATTGTCCTTTTTCTTGATTTCCGTTTTCCAGCTTCCGGCTGCGGAGGAAAATACTGCGGATATCCTTAAAAAACATGTGGCGGCACTTGTGTCCTGTAAAGACAGGAGTGCAGGAAGTGCCGGGGCTTTTTATGCAGCAGGCTATATTTATGATTATTTTGACAAATCGGATCTGGTAATGCTCGACGGACGTCCAGGTAAGGAATTCAGTCTGACGCTGGAGAACGGTGATACTCTCACCGCAGTTAATGTGGCTGGTATCGTGGAGGGATATGATCCCATGCTCAAGAATGAGTATATAGTGGTGGCAGCCAGTTATGATGCCCAGGGAAGCAGGAAGATCATGATCGACGGTAAAGAGACAGATGTGTTTTATCCTGGGGCATATGCGAATGCTTCAGGCATTGCTGTTCTCATGGAACTTGCCAGACGTGCGCGAACGGAGTCCTTCATGTTCAGGCGCTCAGTCATTTTCGTGGCTTTCGGAGCGGAAAATGAATCCCTGCTGAGTTCATGGTATTTCCTGAACGGAGGGTTTGAAGGAATTTCTTCCCTTTCAATGATGATTAATATAGACATGGTAGGCCGTCGCAACAGAAACAGCGAACTTGGCCTGTTCATTATGGGAGCTGAAAAACAACTGGCGCCGGTGATGGACGATATGGAATACGAACAGACTGGAATATCCCCGGCGCTGCTTTCTTCGGATTCAAGATCATCTTCTCACAGGATGTTTTATGCTTCCGGAATTCCGGTTGCATGTTTTACATCCGGCATGAATCCTGATGTAAATGCCGCTTCCGATACTCCGGACAGACTCGATTATCCGTTGATGGAAAGAACCCTTAACTACATATACGGTTTCTTGATGAAAAGTGCCAACATATCAGGAGAATATTCACGTACGCAGCCGACGGAGGTAAGAGGTGACGATTCCGGACTGCCTACCATATACGAGGTCGATGAGCGGCCGGTTTTTCTTAACGGGGGTATGGAAACATTTTTAGAAAAATGGGTTTATCATTATCTAAAATATCCGGAATCATCGTTGCGTAATGGTACAAAAGGTACCGTTATGGCTGAATTTGTGATAGAAAAAGACGGATCTGTCAGTAATGTGAGGATAGTGAAGGGCCTTGATGATGCGATAGATGATGAAGTGGTCAAGGTAATTTCGGCTTCTCCGAAATGGAAGCCTGCCAAAAATAAAGGCGTGAAAACACGGGTCAAAGTATCCTTGCCGGTAGAATTCAGGTTGAGGTAAAGATAAATTATTGCCTTGTAATATTTTTTTTAAATTTGCGGCTTGAAAAACGGAGATGCTAATGGAATACGATTTTTTGAAAATAGAAAAAAAATGGCAGAAATTCTGGGCTGAAAACAAAACGTTCAAGGCGGAAAACGATTCTGCCAAACCCAAATATTATGTACTGGACATGTTCCCGTATCCGTCAGGTGCAGGACTTCATGTAGGCCATCCTCTTGGATATATTGCCAGTGACATATTCAGCAGATACAAGAGACAGTGCGGATACAATGTGCTGCATCCCATGGGGTACGATGCATTCGGACTTCCTGCGGAACAGTATGCCATACAGACTGGACAGCATCCGGCAAGAACAACTGAAGTCAATATAGCGCGTTACCGTGAACAGTTGGACAGAATAGGTTTCTCATATGATTGGTCAAGGGAGGTGAAGACCTGTGATCCTGCATATTACAAATGGACGCAATGGGCATTCCTTCAGATGTTCAATCACTGGTACAACAGAAAGTCGGACAAGGCGGAACCTGTTTCGGAACTGATTTCCATATTCAGGGAAAAAGGAAATTCCGATGTCGATGCCGCTTGTGGAACAGTGGAAACCTTTACTGCCCAGGAGTGGAATTCTTATGATGAGGTAAAGAAAAGTGAAATACTGATGCAGTACAGGATAGCTTACCAGGGAGAGACCTCGGTCAACTGGTGTCCGCAGCTTGGAACTGTGCTTGCAAATGATGAGGTAAAGGAAGGATTCTCCGTAAGAGGGGGATTCCCTGTGGAGCAGAAGAAGATGAAGCAATGGCTTCTCAGGGTATCTGCATATGCGGAACGTCTGCTTACCGACATGGAGGATCTGGAGTGGACCGATTCGCTCAAGGACATGCAGAGAAACTGGATTGGAAAATCCCAGGGTGCGGAAATGGTTTTCAAGGTTTCAAACGGAACCGAATCATATGACATGACAATATTCACGACTCGTGCCGATACGGTTTTCGGTGTTACGTTTATGGTACTTGCCCCTGAAAGCGAATGGGTTGAAAAACTGACAACGGCTGAAAGAAAGACCGAAGTGGATGAATACCTGAAAGCAGCAGGCCGCAAAACCGAAAGGGAACGTATGGCGGAGACCAGGAAAGTGACGGGTGTCTTTACAGGTTCGTATGCGGAAAACCCTCTGACGGGAGCAAAAGTACCGGTATGGGTCTCAGAATACGTCCTGTCCGGTTATGGTACTGGTGCGATCATGGCAGTACCTGCCCATGACAGCAGGGATTATGCATTTGCCAGACACTTCAATCTACCGGTAGTACCGCTGATCGAAGGATGCGATGTCTCTGAATCGAGCTTCGATGCGAAAGAAGGTATCATGTGCAATTCAGGTTTCCTTAATGGACTGACAGTGGCCGAGGCGATACCTGCAGCAATCGATGAGGTGGAAAGAAGGGGTATCGGCAAGAGAAAAATAAACTACCGTCTTAGGGATGCCATATTTTCAAGACAGAGGTATTGGGGCGAACCTTTTCCTATCTATTACAGGAACGGGATTGCGGAACCGATGCCTGAATCGGAACTTCCTCTTCATCTGCCGGAAATAGACAGTTTCCTTCCTGCCGAGTCCGGTGAGCCGCCGCTCGCCAGAGCTGTGGACTGGACCTATAACGGCTTTCCTATAGAAAAGAGCACAATGCCTGGTTTTGCAGGAAGCAGTGCATACTATCTCAGATATATGGACCCTCATAATGACGAGGCCCTGGTAGGGAAACAGGCCAACGGATACTGGAAATCGGTGGACTTGTATATAGGAGGTACGGAGCATGCTACAGGTCATCTTATCTATTCGAGATTCTGGAACAAATTCCTGTATGATCTGGGTTATGTGTGTGAAAAGGAACCTTTCAGAAAACTGATAAATCAGGGTATGATCCAGGGCCGTTCTAATTTCGTATACAGGATAAAGGGTACCAATACATTTGTATCCTATGGTCTTAAGGATAATTATGATACTACCGAAATACATGTGGATGTCAATATAGTTGACAATGACAGGCTGGATCTCGATGCCTTCAGGTCTTGGATGCCTGATTTCAGGAATGCGGAATTTATTCTTGAAAACGGTGAATATATATGCGGCTGGGCAATAGAGAAAATGAGCAAGTCTATGTACAATGTGGTTAACCCGGATATGGTATGCGAGAAATACGGAGCGGATACATTGCGTATTTATGAAATGTTTCTTGGTCCTCTGGAACAGTCTAAACCTTGGGATACAAAAGGAATAGACGGTGTTTTCAGATTCCTGAAGAAATACTGGAGGCTTTATTTCGACAGAGCCGGGAATTTCAGACTTTCCGATCTCGAACCGTCTCCTGAAGAACTGCGTTCTCTGCACAAACTTATCGGAAAAGTTAGGAAAGACATAGAGTCATTCTCGTTCAATACTTCAGTAAGTGCGTTTATGATAGCCGTGAATGAACTTTATGATCTGAAATGCGACAAGCGTGCTGTTCTGGAACCGCTTGCAGTTCTGCTTTCTTCCTTCGCACCGCATATAACGGAGGAAATCTGGCAGATGGCGGGTCATGATGAAAGCATTGCCTATGCCTCATTTCCCGAATATGACGAAAAATACATTCAGGAAGATACGGTAGAATATCCGGTTTCATTCAACGGAAAAATGAGATTCAAGATCAGACTTTCCAAGTCTATGTCTCCGCAGGAAGTTGAATCTGCGGTCAAGGCGGATCCTCTTTTCGAGAAGTACCTTTCAGGGGCTTCTGTCAAAAAGATAATAGTGGTTCCTTCAAAAATCGTTAATGTAGTCTGCTGAAATGTCCGTATTGAAGAAAAGTTTATCGGTATCGATTAAAGAATATCTGATAATAACATTGGGTATGTTCCTTTACTGTTTCAGCTGGACTCATCTCCTGATTCCGAACGGAGTGTCCGGAGGTGGTGTTCCGGGTGTAGCTACTGTCCTCTACTATGCTACCGGATGGGATTATTCGTATTATTATATAATAATCAATACGGCACTGGTTGTCATAGGTACGCTGATTCTGGGACATGGTTTCGGTTTCAAAACATTGTACAGCATATTTCTGGCGTTTATCTTTCTGAAATATCTTCCGGATCTTATAGATTTTGAACTTGATCTTCAGGAAAAGTTCCTGTATGCCATTATTGGCGGTACGCTCAGCGGACTGGGAATAGCCCTTGTTTTCATGCAGGGGGGAAGTTCCGGAGGAACTGATATAATTGCCATAGTCATGGCCAAATTCAGGGATATTTCCCCGGGACGTGTTTTTCTTGTCTGCGACCTGATAATAATCGCATCCATAATGATAGTTCCTGAAAAGCGTGCTTTGGAAAATGTCATATACGGTTATATACAGATGGTTTCGTTTTCCTACATGGTGGATCTGATACTCACGGGAAACAAGCAGTCGGTGCAGATTCTCGTCTTTTCACAAAAGTACAAGGAAATTGCCGATATGCTTGCTTTCAATATGGGCAAAGGCGTGACAGCAATGGAATCCGTAGGCTGGTATACTCAGCGTGAAGGCAAAGTGCTGATTGTTGTGGTTATGAGACCGCATCTGCTGGAAGTCACTTCCGCCATCAAGGAGATAGACAATCAGGCATTCCTTTCCATAACCAGTACATTGTGCGTGTATGGCAACGGTTTCGAGCAAATCAAAAGTAAAAACAATATATCATGGAAAAAAGCTATAAAAAAATCCTGATAACCATAAAGGAGTATATCGTGATAGCCCTCGGTCTGCTCCTGTATACGTCAGGATGGGTTATCTTTCTGATACCCAATAATCTGGTCGGAGGTGGAGTCAGCGGTATATCCGCTTTATTGCTCTACTCTTTCGGTATTCCTATCAGTATTTCATTCTTCGTAATAAACCTTGTATTGCTGGCAATCGCTCTTAAGGTGCTGGGCAAGGGATTCGGGATAAAGACAGTGTATGCCATAGTTGTGGCGTCCCTGTTTTTCGAGATAATCCCGAAAATCATCCTTCCCGAGTTCATACAGGAGGTCGGTGTGGCGAACGGCAAATTGCTTGCTTCCCTAATAGGCGGTGTATGTTCCGGAGCGGGAATAGCGATAACTTTCACCCAGGGCGGAAGTACCGGGGGCACGGATATAATAGCCCTTATGATAAACAAGTACAGGAGTATTTCTCCAGGCAAGATAATACTGTCCATCGATATCGTAATCATAGCGATGTCCTTCTTCATACCTATGGAAGACAATTCTCTCGGACACAGACTTGCTACGGTAATGTACGGTTATGTGCTCACCTTTGTAGTGGGGTACAGTATCGATCTTGTGCTGTCGGGAACAAAGCAGTCAATGCAGATATTCGTCTTTTCCAAAGAGTATGACAAGATAGCGGATGCCGTTATGAAACAGGTAGGAAGAGGCGTGACCGTTATAGACGGTGAGGGATGGTATACGAAGACAAACGGAAAGATATTGCTTGTTATTGTACGTAAAACGGAAGTCAATATGTTTTATAAAATAGTGAAGGAAATAGACAGCAATGCGTTTATGAGTGTAGGAAGCGTTATGGGCGTCTATGGACAAGGGTTTGATCAGATGAAAAAATAAAAAATTTTTTTAAAATTTTATAAAACTGCAAATGCAAAGGGCGTATGGTTTTTTGACTGTACGCCCTTTGCATATATTTGCGTGTTCAACCTTATTTCTAGAACTATGTGTAATAACTTATTGATTGTTAAAATTTTGGAGGCTGTAGCTGTTTTAATGCTCATTTTTTTGTCGGGTTCCTGTTTTTCTTCTTTACTAAGAAGCGGGGACAAGGGGTCCTTTTTCAGAATCGATCTTAAAAAATTTGTTGCTGTTCCTGTCGGTTATCTATTGTTGATGATTCTGGAATTCTTCATACGTGACGGAAATATCTTTTTGATGCTGCTTTTTCTTTTTTCATCCCTGTTCATGATGCCGTTTACCAGAACCGTTTATGGAGGGGGGCTTACCAATATTCATATAGCCGGTTATGTGCTTTATGTCTTTGTTATGGTATTTTCAGTTCTTGTCCTGTATTCGGTACCTCCCTTTTCAAATGTACGCAGGGAATCAGGTTATAATATCGGCTGTGTCGCTTCCATGGTTTTGTATCTGATCTTCATGATGCACCGTTTTTTTCATCTGTACCACGGTTCGTACTGGTCGAAAGAATATGTTACTGTAAATTCGGTGGCCATTAATATGGCTTTTGTCATATATTGCATGTTGATATCTCTCCTTTTTGCGGTCTCCATGCTGTTCGATTACAGTGCCGCGCTTTCTTCAGCTGTACTTGTTCTTGCCATGCTTTTCCAATGTACAACTCTGTATATATGCATGAAGTATTCCAGGTATGTGGTGAAGGGGCATGAATATGCGGTTGCCGCAAGTGTTGAGGAGCCGGAAGCGGATTATGCGAAGCAGGATGTTCTTGAAGAGATCAAAACGAGACTTGAAGATTATTTCATGACCAAGAGACCGTATCTGCGTCCTGATCTGAAGCTGAATGACGTGGCGTCTGAAATATATACGAATAAAACATATCTTTCAAGAGTCCTTAATGACAGGATGAACACTAATTTCAACCGTTATGTGAATTATTTCAGAATACAGGAAGCAATGTCCGTATTCAAGAAAAACAATGACATAAGCATGAAGGACCTTTGCGAGATTTCAGGATTCAAGTCCATGGCATCTTTCAATCAGGCTTTCAGATGCAACACCGGGTGCAGTCCGGCTGAATGGTGCAAGGATGCCAAGGCTTCCATGAAAAACAGTGATGAGGCGTTCGGAAAAATGTGTTCCGGGAATGAAGAAAGATTTTGAAACCGAATTGATGGAAGAATTCGACAGGCTTGTTTCGGAGCAGATGGTTTTTCTTGATCCTGAGTGCAGACTGCACAAGGTGGCTACCATGCTTTCGTCCAACAGAACATATGTCTCAAAAATGGTAACTTCCTATGCAGACTGTCATTATCGTTCCTTTATCAACAGAAAGAGAATAGAAACGGCTTTGGAACTGCTGATGAGGAGAAATAGGGCCGGGAAGTTCTCTTTCAAGATAACTGAAGTCGCGTATATGTGCGGTTTCAATTCGGAGAGATCTTTTTTCAGGGTATTCCGCAAGTTTACAGGAATGACATGCTCGGATGTGAGAAGAATGTGTGAAAGCGTGAAAGTTTCTGATTATTGCTATATTTGCAGAACAATAAGTAACGATATGGCAGAAGAAAAAGTTATCTTTTCAATGAACGGGGTTTCCAAAATACTCCCCGCGAGCAACAAGGCAATACTGAAGGATATTTATCTTTCGTTTTTTTATGGCGCTAAAATAGGTATAATAGGTCTTAACGGTTCCGGAAAGTCGACGCTTATGAAAATAATAGCCGGTATCGAGCAGCCTACTCACGGAGAAGTGGTATGGGCACCGGGATACAGTGTCGGATATCTTGAGCAGGAACCTTTTCTGGACAATTCGAAAACGGTCAGGGAAATAGTGCAGGAGGGAGTGCAGGAAGTTGTCGACCTGTTGAAGGAATTTGAGGAAGTCAATGCTAAATTCCTGGAACCTATGGACGATGAAACCATGACTAAGCTCATAGAATATCAGGGTGAGCTCACTGAAAAGATAGAACATGTCAACGGTTGGGAATTGGATTCCAAGCTTGAGAGGGCTATGGATGCGCTTATGTGTCCTGACGGTGATACGCCTGTGGCGCATCTGAGCGGAGGTGAAAGAAGAAGGGTGGCTTTGTGCCGGCTTCTTCTGAAAGAACCGGATGTGCTTTTGCTTGACGAGCCTACCAACCATCTAGATACGGAGAGTATACAATGGCTTGAAGCGCATCTTCAGCAGTACAAGGGAACGGTAATAGCCGTTACCCATGACAGATATTTTCTTGATAACGTAGCCGGATGGATACTGGAACTGGACAGAGGTGAGGGTATTCCGTGGAAGGGTAACTATTCATCATGGCTGGATCAGAAGACGAAGCGTCTGATGCAGGAGGAAAAGCAGGAAAGCAAGAGACGCAAGACTCTTGAAAGGGAACTTGAGTGGGTAAGAATGGCTCCGAAGGCCAGACATGCCAAATCGAAAGCGCGTCTGTCTGCGTATGAGAAGATGCTTAATGAAGACGGAAAGTCAAAGGAAGAAAAACTGGAAATCTTCATACCGAACGGACCAAGACTCGGTGACAGGGTTATTGAGGCAAGGGGCGTTGCAAAATCCTATGGCGACAAATGCCTTTTCGACAATCTCAATTTCGTTTTGCCTCCGGCTGGAATTGTCGGAGTAATAGGACCGAACGGAGCCGGAAAAACCACTTTGTTCAGGCTTATAATGGGACTTGAGAAAGTAGACAGGGGAGAATTTTCAGTAGGGGAGACTGTGAGGATAGCCTATGTCGACCAGCAGCATAAGTCAATAGATCCTGAAAAGACAGTTTATCAGACGATAGCGGACAATTCGGATTTCGTGAAACTTGGGAATCGGGAGGTTAACGCAAGGGCTTATGTTTCCAGATTCAATTTTTCAGGTGCTGATCAGGAAAAGAAATGCGGTGTGTTGTCCGGAGGTGAAAGGAACAGACTTCATCTGGCACTTACCTTGAAGGAAGAAGCCAATGTCCTGCTTCTTGACGAGCCAACCAATGATGTCGATGTGAATACGATAAGGGCGCTTGAGGAAGGTCTTGAGAATTTTGCAGGATGTGCTGTGATAATTTCGCACGACAGATGGTTCCTTGACAGGATAGCCACGCATATTCTGGCGTTTGAAGGTGATTCTCAGGTGTACTTTTTCGAGGGCTCCTATTCCGAATATGAGGAAAACAAGAAACGCAGGCTTGGAAATGCCGAACCGAAAAAATTCAAGTATAAGAAACTTATGGAATAGAATACATAAAAAGCATTTTAGTGTTCCGGCACACTTTGAAAAGATTGTTTTTTAAGGTGTGCCGGAATCTTTTATTCCGATACGGACATTTCGAGTTCAAGCCATCTCAGCTCCTTTTCATCAAGTAGGTCTTTTATTTCTGAATATCTTGCTGACTTGCTTATGATTTCATCACTTGACAGTTTGCCTGAAGAAAGTTCTTGTTCTATTTCGCATTTTTCCCTGTTCAATGAATCCATGGCTTTGTCCAGTTCTTCAAGTTCAATGCGTTCCTTGTAGGACAGTTTCTTTTTTGCGGTATGGGCCCTGCTGGTGGGTCTGTTATCCGTCCTGACAGATTCTGCTTTCTGCTTTTGGACCTTTTCAAGTTCCTTTGCATATTCCCTGTATTCTGTATAAGTACCCGGAAAATCCTTTACTTCTCCATTTCCAGTGAAAACGAAGAGATGATCTGTTATCTTGTCAAGAAAATATCTGTCGTGCGATACTATTATCATCGGCCCCTGGAAACCTGTCAGATACTCTTCCAGTATGTTAAGCGTGATAATGTCCAGATCATTAGTAGGTTCGTCCAGAATGAGGAAGTTGGGGCTTTTCATCAATATCGTGAGAAGATACAGCCTTCTTTTCTCTCCTCCGCTGAGTTTTGCTATCTTCGTGTTGTGAGTATTTGGCGCAAACAGAAAATGATTGAGAAATGAAGTTACTGAAATTTTTGAACCGTCTGCCAGAGTTACCGTTTCCGCTATTTCCCTTACATGTTCTATGATTGTCTGGTTTTCGTCGAATACGATTCCTGACTGTGAGTAGTGTCCGAAACGTACTGTCTCACCAATCTGTATTTCTCCGGATAGAGGTTTTATCTCGCCGGTCAGCAGTTTGAGGAATGTCGTCTTTCCTATACCGTTTTCGCCTACAATGCCGATCTTTTCATAGCGTCCGAATTTGTAGCTGAATCTGTCAAGAATGATCTTGTCCCCGAAACTGTAGCATACGTCAGTACATTCTATGATCTTTTTCCCAACTCTTGAAATCCCGGTCTTGATTTCCATTTCCCTTTTTACGGTACTGTTCTTTGCCTTTTCCCTGATGGATTCGAAAGATTCGACTCTGTATTTAGCCTTAGTCCCCCTTGCACAAGGCATACGTCTTATCCAGTCAAGTTCCTTGCGGTATAGATTCCGCGCCTTTTCCTTTTCGGCAGCAAGATTTTCGGCGCGTTCCTGCTTCTTTCCCAGGAAGTACTGGTAATTTCCTTTGTATTCGTACAGACTGCCGTTGTCAAGTTCGATTATATGGTTGCATACCCTGTCCAGAAAATATCTGTCATGTGTTACCATCAGCAGTGTGCATCTTGATTTTTTCAAGAAATCCTCCAGAAATTCTATGGCTTTCAGATCCAGATGATTTGTCGGTTCGTCCATGATGAGAAAGTCTGCATTTGAGAGGATCATGGAAGCTATGGCAACGCGCTTCCTCTCACCTCCCGAGAGCATGCCGGCAAGTTTTCCTCCGTCTTCGAGTTCCAGTTTTGAAAGTACGGTCCTGATTTCATGTTCGAAGTTCCATGCTTCTGCCGCATCCATTGCGGCTGAAGCCTTGTCCATGTCTTCCGTTTTTTTCGATGCAAGGGAGCGTTCATATTCCCGGATAGCCTCCGAAATTTTGTCATTACCGTCAAGAAGTATTTCAAAAATGGAGGATTCCGGATTGAAATTCTGTTCCTGTTCCAGAAAATGGACGCGTATTTCCTTCATGAACCTGACTTTCCCTCCCATGTCGGAAGAGTCCTTGCCGGCCAGAATGGAAAGGATCGTACTTTTACCGCTTCCGTTAGGAGCAATGAGGGTGACCCAAAAGCCAAGAGACTTTGAGGTCATCCTCTTTTTGTTGTATAGATCTCACAGGCTGCACTGCCGTATGTGGGAGAGTTTTTTTTAGG
>CASFPH010000024.1 GCA_949296645.1 uncultured Bacteroidales bacterium | reverse complement strand
AAAAACTCTCCCACATACGGCAGTGCAGCCTGTGAGATCTATACAACAAAAAGAGGATGACCTCAAAGTCTCTTGGCTTTTGGGTCACCCTCTTTTTTTGTTTTACGGCGTTATGAAAAAGGGAACCGGTGAATCAGTTTACTGCAGAAAGGAAATTGCAGTCCAGGGGATTGCAGGCTGCTACCATGAAGAAGCGGCAAGATTTTATTTTCGGAAATATTCAGGACATGCGGAAAACTCAGGTTTTGCGGATATCGATATCGTTCCGTGCGATACATTTGAAGAGCTTGTTTCAGTTGTAGAATCCGGGCGTGCGGATGCCGGCATTATGGCTATCGAAAATACGATTGCGGGCAGTATATTACCGAATCACGAGCTTTTATGCAGGTCTGCACTTAAGATTACCGGTGAAATAAAAATGCGTATATCACATGTTCTGGCAGCATTGCCAGGTACCGGGATTGAAGATGTGAAAGAAGTGAATTCCCATCCGGTAGCGCTTATGCAATGCAAGGAATTTCTCAAGAACCTTGAATCCTGCAGAATAGTGGAAAAGGAGGATACGGCGGCGAGTGCGAAAATGATAGCCGCGGGCAATTTGACAGGACATGCGGCCATATGTGGGAAAAGGGCGGCGGAAGATTACGGACTGGCAATACTTGCCGAAGGCATAGA
This sequence comes from uncultured Bacteroidales bacterium, assembly GCA_949296645.1. Classification (GTDB taxonomy): domain Bacteria; phylum Bacteroidota; class Bacteroidia; order Bacteroidales; family UBA932; genus CALUPD01. The sequence continues at coordinate 32,254 of CASFPH010000024.1, read as the reverse complement.
AACGAACAAGCATAATTTCACGAGATTCCTGATTTTGGAAAGGGCCGAAGACATAAATGGAAGCGACCGCAATACCTGTATAAACAAGTCTTCCATGGTGTTTTCACTTCCTCACAGAAGAGGCTCCCTTTCCGCAGTGCTTTCGGTACTGTCTTTTTACGGGATGAATCTGACGAGGATACAGTCGGTCCCGATGATAGGAAGGGAATGGGAATATCTTTTCCATGTCGACGTCGTATTTGACGGAACGGAAATATACAGACAGGCACTGAATGCAATATCTCCATTGGTAAACAATCTGAAAATATTAGGCGAATATGAAGAAGGACAACAGATCATGTGAAATAATCCCGGCGGCAAGGGTCAATGATGTAAGGGAATATTATTTTTCAAGAAAGCTAAAGGAAATCGCTTGTATGCAGGCATCCGGAAAAAATGTAATCAATCTCGGTATAGGAAGTCCGGACATGCCTCCTGCACCTGAAGCTGTAGATGTATTGTGTTTACATGCAAGAAACCGGAACGAACACGGGTATCAGCCTTATACCGGGCTGCCGGAACTCAGGCACGGCTTTTCTGACTGGTACCGCGACTGGTTCGGAGTGGTACTTGATCCTGAAAGAGAAATACAACCTTTGATCGGATCGAAAGAAGGCATTCTTCATATTTCACTTGCCTTTCTTGATCCTGGTGACGGGGTTCTTGTACCGGATCCCGGTTATCCTACGTACACATCAGTGAGCAATCTTGTAGGGGCAAGGATAATCCCTTATGAACTCAAGGAATCCCTCGGTTGGGAGCCTGATTTGGATGAACTCGACAGGACGGATCTGACTGGCGTTAAACTGATGTGGGTGAATTATCCCAATATGCCTACCGGAGCCGATGCCAGCGAATCGCTTTTCAGTAGACTTGTCGATTTCGGAATGAGACATGGTATAATCATATGCAATGACAACCCTTACAGCTTCATATTGAATGACAGGCCGAAAAGCATATTGTCTGTACCCGGTGCACGTGAAATATGCATAGAAATGAATTCAATGAGTAAGGCACACAACATGTCGGGGTGGCGTATCGCAATGATGGCATCCAATGAGAAATTCATAAACTGGGTTCTCAGGGTAAAAAGCAATATAGATTCGGGACAGTTCAGACCAATGCAATTGGCTGCGGTAGAGGCGCTCCACCTTCCGAAAAAATGGTACGACGGGATAAATTCCGTCTACAGAAACCGCAGAAAACTTGCCGGTGAGATAATGACTGCACTTGGATGTACTTACAGCGAAAGTCAGGTAGGGCTTTTTCTCTGGGGCAGAATACCTGAAAATGAAGCTGGTGCCGAGCAGCTTGCTGACAGGGTATTATATGGAGCGAATGTGTTCCTGACACCTGGAACAGTATTCGGAATGCACGGTGAAAGATATATCCGTCTTTCCTTGTGCTGCAGCGGAGAAATGCTTGAAGAAGCGCTTGCGAGAGTAAAAAACATGAATAATTAAATAAAAAACATACATTATGGAAATAAGGCTTGGACCGGTAATCATGCCGGAAACATTGTCGGAACGGCCTGTGGTAATAGCAGGTCCGTGCAGTGCGGAATCTGAAGAACAGGTGCTTCAGACTGCAAAAGAATTGTCGGAAATCGGAGTTAAGATTTTCCGTGCTGGAATATGGAAACCGCGTACCAAACCGGGAGGATTCGAAGGTGTGGGCTCGAAGGGTCTTTCATGGCTTAAGAAAGTCAAGGCTGAAACGGGAATGCTTGTATCTACTGAAGTGGCTAACCGAGAACACGTTTTCGAAGCCCTGAAAGCCGGGATAGACATTTTATGGATAGGTGCACGAACTTCCGTGAATCCTTTTGCAGTGCAGGAAATAGCGGATGCCCTTAAGGGTACTGATGTTCCGGTACTTGTAAAGAATCCGGTAAATCCGGATATCGAATTGTGGATAGGTGCCATACAGCGTCTGTACAATGCAGGACTCAGGCGTATAGGAGCCATTCACCGTGGATTCAGTTCCTATGACAGGAAACTGTACAGGAATCTGCCTCTTTGGCATATTCCAATAGAGCTTAAAAGAAGGATTCCGGACATATGCATTTTCTGTGATCCGAGCCATATAGGAGGCAGGAGGGAACTCATATCGCCACTGGCGCAGCAGGCAATGGATCTTAATATGAACGGTCTTTTCGTTGAATCACATGTCAGGCCTGAAGAAGCACTGAGCGACGCGGCACAACAGCTTACTCCCGATGCACTTGAATGTATAATAGGACATCTTGTAATCAGGGACACAAATCAGACCACGGAAAATCTTGTCGATCTCAGACGTGAAATAGACAGGATAGACTCGAGCATACTTGAACTTTTTGCAAAAAGGATGAGGATTTCCGGAGAAATAGGAGTTTACAAAAAAGAACATGAAATGCCTGTTCTCCAGTCATCCAGATATGATGAAGTCCTGAAAGACAGGATACGTACCGGCAAGGCGCTTGATTTGTCAGACGAATTCATAAGTACCGTTTTCAGGGATATTCATCAGGAGTCCGTACGTTTGCAGTTGTCCGTAATGAACGGTGAGGCTATGAACGGAAGAACAATGCTGTTATGAGAGCGGTAGTTCTTGGTGCAGGAAAGATGGGCCGTTTTTTTGCAAGGCTCCTTTCCGTTTCACATGATGTGGCGGTAGTGGAGACATCTCCGGAAGCCATAGCCATAATTTCGGGACAGGCAATACCCGGCGTTAAAGTTATAGGCAAGAATGAAATAAGGAATTTTTTACCTGAAATGCTGCTTAATTGTGTGCCGCTCTCCATGACGGAGACGGCATTCCGCGAAGTCATGCCGTTTCTTGAAAAGGATTGCCTGCTTTGCGACATCACATCGGTAAAAGGAAGTCTGAAGGATTTTTACCTGACTTCCGGCTTCCGATTCGTTTCTACACATCCGATGTTCGGACCTACATTTGCTGATCTTTCAAGACTGGCCGGGGAAAATGCCGTGATAATATCGGAGGGTGATGAAGAAGGACGCCTGTTCTTTAGAAAGATCTATGATTCTATTGGTTTGAACATCAGGGAATATACGTTTTCCGGACATGACAGGGCCATGGCATATTCTCTCGGAGTACCTTTCATTTCCACAATACTTTTCTCTTCTGTAACTGGAGAGAGGGATATACCAGGCACTACATACAAAAGACATCTTGCCGTAGCTCAAGGTCTCTTCTCGGAAGACTTCAGTCTGCTCTCTGAAATTCTGCTGAATCCAGAACTTCTTCCCGCCATGGCTGAAATGCGTGATAAACTTGAATATATGGAAATGGTCATACAATCCGGATCCAGAGCGGAGGTACTAAAGTATCTGGAGACAATAAGTAAGGAACAGAACAAAATGCACAATTGCTTTCTATAGGTTATTCCGGATATTTATTGTCCTTTTGCCCGCTATATGGGTTGATTTGTACAATTTAAAGGAAATGAAGAAAAAGGTATCCGCGCATCTGGCACTTTTGTTTTCAGCTACTATTTGGGGATTGATGGCGCCTGTCGGCAAGGCGGCTATGGAGTCGGGTATTTCCGCACTTTCGCTTGCATCAATGAGGATGGTCGGCGGTGCCGTATGTTTCTGGTGTGCATCACTGTTGGTTCCGTATGAAAAGGTTTCCGTAAGGGACCTTTTCGCGCTTTTTTTTGCATCCCTCTTCGGAATTGTACTGAATCAGGGTACATATACTTTCGGACTTTCCATGACATCGCCTGTTGATGCTTCGATTATAGTCACTGTAATGCCTATAATTACCATGATTCTGGCAGCCGTATTTCTTAAGGAACCGATATCCTTGCTGAAGGCATCCGGTGTGGCGCTCGGACTCGGAGGAGCCTTGCTTCTGGTACTTGGCGCAGGAGGTATATCAGATTCTGGAAATTCAGGAAACGGCAATATATGGGGCAATCTTCTGTGTCTTGGAGCATCTTTCTCATTCGCCTGCTATCTTACTATTTTCAAGAAACTTATATCAAGATACCACATATTCACCCTGATGAAATGGATGTTCCTGTATGCCGCAATATGTTTCCTGCCTGTCGCTTCAAGTGATCTCAAAGAGACATTTGCAGTACATCATGCATTTGACGTATGGCTTGAGGTCGGATACGTCGTTATCTTCGGAACATTCGTAGCCTATATTTTCATGTTGCACGGACAACAGAATCTGAGACCTACAGTGGTGAGCATGTACAATTATGTACAGCCTGTAGTGAGTGCAACAGCTTCGATAATCGCAGGCATAGCTCTTTTCGACTGGTCCAAGGTGCTGGCAGCAGCGTTGATATTTGTCGGAGTCTATTGTGTAACGAAGAGCCGGGCCAGAGGTGAACTGAAATAGATTATTGAAAAGAACTGTATAAAATAACGGTTTATGAAACGCTTCGTCATTTTGTTTTTCTGTCTGATGTCGGTTGTTTCCCTTGCTGCACGCAATGGTGGAAAGGAAACTTCCGATACATCTTATTTCATGTCGGTATATTCATTTGAGACCGGAAAACAGGTATATTCCGGTAAATATCACTATCTCTCATTCAATCTTGACGGTTATGCCTTTGTCGTGCATAGCGGACAGTGTGATGTATACGAATGTTACAGATACAGGAAAAATGACGGAATGATTTTCCTGACAGGTCTGGGAACCGTGGAGAAACATCCATGGCATTACAGCAAGTTGAAAACCGTCCCAGAAAATTTCGACCTGAGAATTACAGGCTCTGATAATGCCACATTTTCGGGCAAATATGTTTCGGGGAAGGAAATTACATGCGGTTCTTTCAGCAATCTCCGTACTACGGCGCATGTTCCTGGATTCATTGCACCTTTATGCGGCGTTTATTATGGATATATGTCGGCCAGAACGGACAGTCTGTGGGTAATAGATTATAAAAACGGACTGTCTGCCTATGTAGATTCACTTGGCGTTTCTGTCAAGAGTTTTTCGGATGGGGACATTCTTATAGGAAAAGAAGTTTCTCCATCAAGTGAGTTTGTGGAACTTGACTATATCGGCGGGGAAAAGGCGTATGTCGACAAAAAGTATCTCAGGAGAATCACATCCGTAAAGGAACTTGACGATGTGCTTTATAAAAATGCGAATGCTTCGGATGCCTATATGGAATGGATTGCCTCATTTCCGGTCAAAATACGCAATATTGAGACAGGCGGGTATTTCAACGGGATTCTTGCAGGAAAACTGGCAGTGAATTTCTTTATACCGTTTATCATTATAATGGCGATTCTTATGTTCCTTTACAAATACGAAGATCCGGAATATTTCCATCCTGACATGAAGCACCGCATATCGTTGATTACACTGATTCTGCTGACTTTATTGGAAGTATGGTATACTTTGTCTTTGGGTACGGATGCATTCTGGATGATATTCCAGCCGTATTCGCTTTTTTATGCGATTGGCGGATTTTTCGGATTCATCATACTGGCAACTTTGCAGATGGGCCTTATCATAAGAGTGGAGACCAATCTGCTCGTATTCAACAGAACTGCTCCGCGTATACCGCGCTGGCTCGAAAACATTTTGGGACTTGCAGCTGCCCTGGTCGGCATATTTTTCTTCGCTGCAGGAGGATCTGCAGGTGCTTTACTGTGTTTTGTACTGGTATTTCTTGTTTCTTTGCCGGTTTCCCTGACTGCTTGGGCAAGGTCCAGAAAATATGCTCCGATGCTTCCTTTTTATCTCATCTGTTACCCTATGAAATACATTATGTTTTTAGGCTATATAATTCTTTATGTGCTGCATGGTGCAAGTCTGGTTAAAGTAAGCACCTACGGGGATGGAGATGCCTCCGATACTGAATACGGAAAATCGATTGACGGAGGTGTGGAAGTGCTTTCAAAACTTTCCGGAGATGATTATATGGACAGTAACGGAAACATATATCATAAAAGCGGTAATACCTTTTATCCTAACGGAACAGACAACGGCAGGATTCTTCACAAATACTGATATATGGTATTTGTTATTCTTTGCTGAAACGTTCAATCTGTTCAGCTATGAGTTCCGCATCATTGAAATAATTTATTTTCATCGAACGGCGTACTTCATCCAATGTGGCGGCAGCTGTTTCTCTTGCCTTTTCGCAACCTTTCCTGAGCATTTCATATATGGCAGGAATATCCTTTTCGTATTCTTTTCGTCTCATACGGATCGGCTCAAGCGTTTCCTGCATGACAGAATTGAGAAAATTCTTTACTTTCATGTCGCCGAGTCCTCCACGCATGTAATGGGCTTTCAGTTCATCCAGATTCTGATATTCAGGAAGATAGTGTCCGAAATGTTCATTACGGCAAAAGGCATCCAGATATGTGAAAACGGTGTTGCCTTCCACTTTCCCGGGATCCTGCACATGAAGATGATCCGGATCGGTGAACATGCTCCGTATTTTTTTCTGGACCTGATCAGCCGGATCGCTTAAATATATGCAATTGCCGAGGCTTTTGCTCATTTTGCTTTTGCCGTCTGTTCCCGGCAGTCTAAGACATGCGGCATTGTCAGGCAGCAATATTTCCGGTTCGACCAATGTTTCCCCATATATTGAATTGAAACGTCTTACGATTTCCCTTGCCTGCTCCAGCATAGGTTCCTGGTCTTCTCCAACAGGCACGGTAGTAGCCTTAAATGCGGTAATATCGGCAGCCTGGCTGATAGGGTAGGCGAAGAATCCTACTGGTATGCTCGTTTCGAAATTACGCATCTGTATTTCGGTTTTCACCGTCGGATTCCTTTGAAGGCGTGAGACTGTTACAAGATTCATGAAATAGAAAGACAGTTCGCATAGTTCCGGTATCTGGGATTGTATGAAAATGGTACTTTTCATAGGATCCAGACCACATGCAAGATAATCGAGGGCCACTTCTATTACATTCTGGCGTACCTTTTCAGGATTTTCCATATTGTCGGTCAAGGCCTGGGCATCCGCAATGAAGATGAACATGTCCTTGTAGTCACCTGTATCCTGGAGTTCCACGCGCCTGCGTAGGGATCCTGCATAATGTCCTATATGTAGTTTCCCTGTAGGACGGTCCCCGGTAAGTATGATATTTTCTTTCTTCATATTCCTTTGTCATTAAATTTCCGGCCTCAAAGTTAATTATCTTTTCCCTTAAAATTTAAAAAGCGGTGTGCCAAAATTATTGACACACCGCCTTGATATTATCTGGGAATTTCTGAACCCTTAATAAGCGCTCTTGAATTCCGCCTTAACAACTTTCATGTCGGTTTTCCATACATCCCTTTCCCTTTCGGCTATTTCTATGGAGTTGGCATCAGGGTTCATTTCGAATTTGCTGATCACAGCTTCATTTGCAGCTTCATCATAGGTTGCGATGATGAAGTGGTTGGCATTCTGACCTGAAATGTATTCACAGGCAAGATAAGTTATAGGTTTGCCGTAATCCTTCAGCATGACTGCTCTATTGACTGAAGGATTGTAGTTGTAACCCCAAAGCTGGCTTCCTACGGTGTAAAGCAATATGAAGTTGTTTGAATAGAATGCGAACTTGCTGTCCTTGCTTATTCCCTTCGCGATTTCCGAATCTATGTCCACAGAAAGCAGTTTTGTAGGAGTCATTGACGCCTGGAATCCGTAAATTGTAAGGTTTTCATCCTTGTCGATCATTATGGCCCTTGAACTCCTGTAAGTATCGAACAGGTTTTCCCCGTAAAGGAGTGTACGTCCGAGCTGTTTCTGGTTCCACGGGAACGGATCATTGTTTCCGTCCTGGAGTGTTTTGCAATATGACGAGTATGCAAGAGAAGAGCCGTGAGTCACGAACTGTTCGTTTGTTATGTCATAGAAAAGTCCTGCAGTGCTATATGCCTTTATGTCGTAGAACATGCAAGGGAACGGGATAAACAGATCCTTTGATGTAGCGGAATATCTGTTTATAGGGTTTTTCATATACTGTCCTGTAATGATGCTTGCGAAGTATATGGCGTCCTCGGTTATGAAACCTCTGCTGCTTCCGCTGTTCGATGAGGTTCTGTAAGGCAGCGGTAAAAGCATTTTTATTTTTATAGGACGTTTTACATCCAAAGTGGTGAAGAACTGGGGACCAGCTTCATCATAAAGCTCGAATGAACCGCCGGAGGTAAGGTTGTGAGTACCGTCTCCGGTTATAAGGAACAGATTCTGACTTCTGTAGTGACGTCCTGTAAAAATCAGGTTTTCAGCGCCCTTAAGACCGAGTTCATTGTCGAATACCCTCTTAGCAACGGTCGTGTCCTTGCCTGCAGGCATGGCAATCATGTCCATACGTATTCTGCCGTCGGACTCTTCACCGAGCAGCAGGAATCCTGTAGTAAATGATGTGGCAACGTTCAATGATGCTGCTGATATCCATTCAAGTTCGGTATTCTTGTCCTTTACACTATAGTACAGCGTGTATGTGCCTGGATCGAGTTCTACAAGATAATCAAGATCCTTTTCCGTGCCTATAACAGTTCTCTTTGGAGCAAGCAGGTCCGCATCCTTTACATACCATTTGAATTCATAGTTGCCGAGTTTGTCGCCTTCAATCGCGCCGTCAAGTGTACCTTTGATTTCGGGAGTGATTGCAAGTCTGTCAACATACGATATTGCGTTATAGCCTTCCTCATTTTCGACTCCGGTGATTTCGATTTCGTTTATCTCCTTGAGGTCATAGGAACCTTTGTCTTTTACGCATGACAAAGTAAGAAACACAATGCCAAGCGATGCTATTGTAAATATTCTTTTCATATCGATTTCTGTTTTGATTAATTGTTAGGTCCGCTTCCTTCTTCCCAGGTTGCACCATTCATCCACATGTATGTTTCGTCATCTTCCAGAACAGGAGTTCCATTCTTCATCTGTTCATTGAGATATTCCAGAACAGCATCCTTTATGACGGTTGCCCTTGCAAGCGGCATTTTTTCTGTAGTGTAATCTTCTGCAGTAGTGTTTGTAAGATCCATCATGAGCTGGAATTTCTTGGCAGTCCATTTGCCCCATGTACCGCCTCCTGTTTCTCCACCCCACCATTTTTCCGGCTTTGAAAGAATGTCGGTTGCAAAGATATTGTGGAAACGTGGGTCGGTATCTTCCATATACTGTGTCTGTATATCCGGCCAGCGGCCAGGTACGTCACCGAATGATGTGAACGGAAGTTCGAAATATTCGTTTTCCAGAAGCTGGAGACATATCCTTACGGTATCCGTCTTCATCTTTTCTGTTCTGTTTACCGTCAGATATACGTATCCGCAGGTCTCTCCGGCCTTTATTACTCCGTTTCCGTCGAATTCATTGTAATCTTTGCCCAGTTCAGCCTTTGTATTTTCCTGATTTATTACCACTGTGAAAGGTCTGTCGTAGTCCTTTGTTTCTCCGACAGCCATGACTTTCACCTGGACGGTGCTGTCAGTTGCCGCATACTTTCCGAATTCAAGAGGAGTATATATCTGATGTGCCCACAGAGTGTAGTTACCGTGAGCGGCACCCCATTGTACATCGAAATAAAGCCCTTCGACTCCATCGTATGTTTTTATTTCTTTTTCGCACCCTGCCAACGCTGTCAGCATGGAGATGGCAAATATGCCGTATATTAATTTTTTCATATCGATTGCTGTTTATTTACGTTTGTCCGCTTCAACTTTTGGCATAGGCAGTACATAGTTAGACAATGTCATGCTTGTAGTTCCACTGGCCTTGTCTCCGGCAGCTATCTCTTCCATGGCAAGTCTCTTGTAATGATAGAAGAGCTGTCCTTCTCCTATTACTTCCCTTGCGAATTCATTTGTAAGCCTTGTCTGCAGTACGGCAGGGTCATTGTCTTCGAAATGTGTACAGCCTCTGTTGTTTCTTAATGTATTAAGATAACCATAGGCTTCCTCAGTATTGCCCGTACATTCGGCAAGTATGAGATATACTTCCGAAATTCTCATAAGAGGTACCATGTAGCGGGACTGTGCGGTGGTGATGTCTTCATATTTTACGAAACTGAGTGATCCTTCACTGTCTTCTTCTCCTGCTGCAGTTTCAGTAGTTACACTCCACATTGACCTTCTTACGTCGTTCATATCATCATAGAAGGATGAAATCTTTGAATTCTGGTCCGAAGGAGAAATAGAGCTTCCTATGAAGGTAAGTCTGTTCAGAATTTCAACATTTGAATTGAAGAAAGAGTTGTAGTTCGAAACTCTCTTCATATTGTAGAGGGAGAACATTACTTCCGGACCGAATACTCTGTCGTTTCCAGCAACGATTTCGTCTTTTGTCGAGAATCTGAAAACAGCGGTCTTTTCAGGATCTTCCACTTCTATGGCTGTCAACACATTGTGGGCTCTGTTGTAGGCTTCGGTTTTGTTGCCCTGCCACTGGTATGCCCTTGCAAGCATCAGCTGGATAGCATAGTAGTTCATCCTGTACTGTCTGTATCTGAAGTTGTTTCCTTCATTTTCATCACCTGCTGAGTGTAGAACGCCTTCTGTTATTATCGGGTCCACATCCTTAAGCAGTTTTTCAGCTTCCAGCAGGTCGTTGATTACATTGTCAAGAATAGACTTTGCGGATTCAAGCGGTTGGATTTCCTTGGAGGTAGTGGCCTGGTAAGGCATCACGAGCGTATTTTCGGTATCCGGACCGTAGATAGGACCGTAAAGCCTGAGCAGATCGAAATGGAACATCGCACGGAGAGCAAGGGCTTCTCCTTTTACAAACGGATAATATTTCGCAGTTATTGCACTGTTTTCCGCATCGCAATGTTCAAGGATGACGTTGAGGTTCGCTATCAGGAAGTACAGATTTGTCCATATGCTTCCGGATGTCGAGTCAAAGCTTTCCTGGCTGTAATCGTAATTGGCATACATATAGTATTTATGCTGTGCATTGCCTTTTACGCTATAGTACTGGGCCATTATATCAATCATTCCCATACTCAGCGCTCCGGCGTAGGTTCCGTTCATTTCGGAGTACACGCCGTTCAGGGCGGTCATGAACCCTTCATTCGTCTTGAAGAGTGTGTTCTCCATGATGCTGTCTTCCATTTCTACATTCAGCCATTTAGCACAAGATGACGCGGAAGATGTTATCAGCAGTGCGGAGATAAATAATGTTGCTATTCTATTGAATTTCATGTTATTCTGTTTTTATGTTAGAAACGTACTCCGAGTGACAGTGATATAGAACGCTGGAAAGGATAGTCAATACCTCTTTCTTCCTTTACGGTAGAGAACCTGAACAGTTCATTTGCATATAGACGGATATTGAAAGAAGATGCGCCTATTGCCTTTACCCAGTTGGCTGTCGAAGTCTCGTATCCTATCGATATGGATTCGCATGAGAGTGTGTTTTCGTCTGCGATGAATCGGTCTGACATGTTCGTCAGTTCAGTGCTCGATATACGTTTGTATTTCGCAATATCTCCAGGTTTCTGCCATCTGTCATACAGGGCTCTCTTGTCCTGGTTGTAGTGCAGTGATGCGTATGAAATATTCTCAACTTTGTTGAACAGTGTGCTGAGCATTGTCTGTCCTCCGAGGCGGTAACGGAAGTTCACGTTCATCGAGAATCCTCTCCAGTACAATGAAGTTCCCAATATACCTTCAACAGTAGGGGTACTGTCTCCGACTACCACTTCGTCTGCTGAATCCCATTCGAACGTATATGAACCGTCTTTCTTTATGAATACTTCGTTACCTGTCATCGGGTCGATACCTGCCGATCTGACTGCCCAGAGTGCTGTTGTACTTGCACCGTCATAATAGCGGGTAAGAGTCTGGTTGCCTCGTCCTTCCTCATTGAATTTTTCAAGCATGTCACCTATGTTGTAATAGGTTGTCCTGATGTTTCTGAGGTTAGCGTTTATGGCCCAGCTCAAATTCTGATTCCTGATGATATTGTAGTTTGCTACGAGGGTGAAACCTTCATTTCTGGTAGCACCGATATTCATAGGCACTGTTGAAGTACCTGTAGATGTAGGCTGCGATATTCTGAGGAGCATAGGGTCTGTCCTCTTGATGAAGTAGTCGGCATTGAATCTGAGTCTTCTGTCGAAGAATTCCATGTCGATACCGGCATTCATGTCAAGGGTTCTCTGCCATTCCAGATTGTTGTTACCCCATCTTGAAATTATTGCTGCGGTTCCGAAAGGATTCTGGTAGGTTGAAGAATAGTTGTACACGCTGGACGCCAGTTTCGCATCGAAATTCTGGTTACCAGGGTTACCCATGGAGTATCTGAGTTTCAGGTAATTCATCACATCCTGAGTCTGGAACCATTTTTCATTGTGTATGTTCCATCCAAGACCGAATGACCATGTGCCTACGAACGGATTGCTGACTCCGTAGACTGAAGAACCGTCCATACGGTAGTTGAGATCGAGAAGATACCTGTTGTCGTACGAGTAGTTTCCGTTTATATAGTAGCTGGCAGAACGTGCCTTGCTGATTGATGAAGACGGTCTTCCTCCTTCAGGATATCCGCTTGAGAAGTTAGGGTTGAAGTACTGGTCGGTAATGTAACCCTGGACTCCCCATGCATATGACTGGTTTGCACTTTGGGTAACCTGCATACCGGCGATGAGGTTGATGGTGTGTTTCTTGATAACCTTTCCGTATGTAAGGTCGATGCTGCCGTCGTAAGATGTATTTATACCGTCGGTACGGTTATACGATCCGCGTTTAAGAGGATCCGTATCGGTAAATGAACTGGAATTAGGAGAAATGAAACTTTCGTTCTGGGAACGTCCGGTAACTATACCGAATTTACCTCTGAGTCGCAGTTCTTCAATTATTTTCCATTCAACCTGGAAGTTGTTTGTGAATGAGAGAGCATCGTTTACCTTGAAACTGTTCTGGTTGAAATCCCACAGAGGGTTGTATACGTTTACATCACCTCCGAGTTCGGAATATGTATCAAGGATCTTTTCTATTTCACCGTCCTCATTTCTTTTCATATAGAATGGATTTGCTCTTGAGAACTGGCTGAAACTTACTATTTCATTGCTTGCATCTACATAGTCGATGCTGGTCTGGTTCATGAACGACAGATTGTTAAGTCTGTACATAAGTCTTATGTTACCGTTTATTGCATCACGGTCGGAACCTTTCATCACACCTTCGGTGCTTTTATACGAGAAACCTATACCGTATCTGAATGCCGAGTCACCGCCTTCAGCGAAAAGCGTATGTCCGTGAGTTATGGCTACTCTCAGAGGCTCGTTCATCCAGTATGTATTGAGTCCCTGTTTGGCTGATTTGAGGCGCTCATAGTACAGTGAACGGTTGTACTCGTCGATAACTTCCCCGTTTTCATCAAGATCTCCGTAATAACCTGCAAGTTTCTCGAACTGCAGTTTTTCCGTCGAGTTCATGAGATTGTAGTCGCTAAGGTCTGCCCAGCCGATCTGCATGTTGCCGTTGTAACTGAACTGGAGTTTTCCCGGTTCAGGTCTCTTTGTTTCGACAACTATGACACCGTTTGCAGCCTTTGAACCGTAGATGGCTGTTGACGCGGCATCTTTCAGGATGGTGATACTCTGTACACGGTCCATACTGAGGTCGCTGATTGTCTGCAACGTGGTTTCGAATCCGTCGAGGATGAAAAGAGGCTGGTTAGGATCCGTTTCGTACTCCTGTTCCAGCCCTACGATACTCGTATTTCCGCGGACATTGACATCCCACTGCGCGTTAGGGTTTGAACCTGACAGTACGTTTTCATTGAAAATCAGGGCCGGGTCGAGGGTCTTGAATGACTGAAGCACGTTCTGGTTTCCTATCATTTTCAGGTCATCGACGCGATAAGTGCTGACCGAACCGGTGAAGCTTTCCGCCTTACGGGTATAGATACCTGTGATGACGGCTTCTTCCATCATTATTGCATCCGGTTCCAGTCTTACGACCATTTTGCTTGTTCTCTGGATTCTCACTTCCTGGGTTTTCATTCCTATGAAAGTGAATACGAGGATAGCCTTGTCATCAGGAACCTTCACAGTAAATTTACCATCTATGTCTGTTGTGGTTCCCAATGTAGGATGTCCCTTGACCGCTACGTTCACTCCAGGTAATGGAAGATCAGCATCGTCTACAACCGTACCGCTGCAAACTACCGTCTTGTCATCCTGAATTGAAACTGATGCTGAATTTGAAGTTTCTGCCGAAAGATTGAAAGCCGGGGCAGAAATAAGAAGAATTGATAATAAAAGAACTTTTAGTTTGTTGCCGTTTAACCGTCGGGCACACAAATCCCCGTCGCGGAGGCCGCAACCGCCAGATAATTTCAGTTTGTTCATAAGTGGATATTTGGTTACATAATTCGTATTATCGGAAGATCTCTACCAATCTACCACACTATCTACTATTTTCTGCTGTTCATATGAAGTTCTGCGAAGATATATTCGCGTTGTTTCAATACTTTCATGCCCCATCAGATCCGCCAGAAGAGAGATATCATTGAAACGTTCAAGAAAATTTTTGGCAAAACGGTGACGGAACGAATGAGGATAAACCACATTCCGGTTCAACCCGTATTTATCGGCAAACAGTTTGAGTTGCTGGGCTATACCCCTGGAAGTCATAGGCTTGCCGAAGCGGTTCAGGAACATGTATCCTGAAGTTATGTTTTCCGATTCCAGCCAGGCCGCAGCCTCTGTCCTGAGGAGCAAAGGTATGTAAAGGCGGCGTATTTTTCCGCCCTTGCTGTAAAGATCTATATGACCGGCAAGAACATGTTCGACCTTTATGCTCAACAGTTCGCTTACGCGTGCACCTGTAGCTGCCATGAACCATATCACAAAATACCATTCATAATATCCGTCCGACTTGAGGCTGGATTTCAGGAACCTGTAATCCGCGTCACTTATGACATTTTCGAGAAAATTCTTCTGCTGTACCTTTACAAACTTGACCTTCAGATCTTTTTTACTTATGAATTCCAGATACTTGTTAATACCGTGAAGCCGCAGATTGACTGTCTGCGGCTTGAAATTTTCTATCAGATACATTTTGTAAGCCAGAAGGTTCCTTCTGTTCACTTCTCCATAATGTGTCAGAAAATAATTTACAGTCCAAACATACGAAGAGACTGTATTCTCTGCAAGAGAAGTCTTTGCAAGATAAGAATTGAATCCGTTTCCCATATTAATTTCCATATTAAATTAAATAAACTAAAATGAATACGGATACAATATAATATGAGGTCATCAAAGAATAAGTTTATCAAAGGCCATTCTTCTTGAATTGCGTCCGCCGGAAGTATACACTATCTCGCCGCAATATCTGAATCCCGACTTTTCAAAAACCCTCAGCATATAAGCATTGTCATAATTCGTATCAACCCTGAAAATATGCACCCCGCGCATTGCTGCCAACTTTTCCACCATTCTGAAAAAGCGGCCCGCCACACCTCTGCGTTTTGCCTCATCAGCAACTGCAAGCCTGTGGAAAACGACATACGGACCTTCCGCACTCCATGAACCTTCCAGAGCGGAATATGCCGGCTCCCCATCAAAAACCATTGCTCCATATGCAATAATGCTTCCGTCATGCATCATAACGCAGGCATATCCCTTTTCGATATCTGAGGAAATATTAGCCGGAAGCGGATAACTTTCGTTCCACTGATTCTTGCCCTCTCTTTTCATCTGCGCCTTGGCCTGCAGAAATATCTCCCATATTCGTGGAAGATCATCCGGAACCGCCTTTCTCAAGATGAACCCGTCTTCGGCAAGATAATCCGGCACGGCACCGCTGACGGAACATACAAATTCGGCTACTTCTGCAGCTGCCCTGTGTGCCTCGTCAATATCTTTTCCACATAATACGGCAGCTGCAAACGCACCTGCAAACGAATCTCCTGCACCTACCGTATCGACCACGCTTACTTTCCCGGAGGGCATGAAACTTACCTCCGTTCCGGTATTACAATAATATACATAACTGCCGTTCTGACCGCATGTCAGGATAAGATACTTAAGCCCGTATTTACTGACAAGCTCCCTGCATGGATCTGTATCACCGCACAGTCCGCACTCCATCAGAACAGACAGTTCCTCCTCGTTTATTTTAAGAAGATTGCATCTGGAAAGAGATTCTTCAAGAATCTTCCTGTCATAATACTTTCCGTATCCGCCCCTGAGATTCGCGTCAAAAATCTTCAGGCAGGAAGTATTGTCAATTGAATCCAGAAAACCAAGGACAGACGAACGCGACACTGGGGATCTCTGTGCAAGAGACCCGAAATACACGGCTTCCGGTACAATACCATCCATCTCTACACGGGAAATGTTATCCCACGCGGAATTATCCGCAATACGGTACTCCGGTATACCGTCTTCAGAAACGGACACATCCACTCTTCCCGTAGGATGAGTGCATTTCCGTATTTCAGGAGTGATACCGTTCACCTTGAGATATTCTATGATTTCTTCACCATCGGAATCATCACCGACAGCACTCACAAGAACAGGTTCATATTCAGAACAGATATCATTCCTTGAAAAATGGCAAAGAAAATTGGCGGGAGCTCCGCCTGGTCTCCTTCCGTCCGGAAGACAATCCCACAACACCTCGCCTATTGCAATCACTTTCTTCTTCATATACGATTGACACAAATATAATTAATACAAAAATATAAGATTTATCATTCAATATGAACGCTTTTTCGTATATTTCCATCCGTTTTGACTCAAACCAGACATACCATATACAAATAAAACATGATTCAGAAAACAGACATCACACTCGAAGAACTTCAGAAAACGGTAGACAAATGGATAAAGGAATACGGAGTACGCTATTTCAGCGAACTCACAAACATGGCGGTACTGACTGAAGAAGTAGGGGAACTTGCCCGAATAATGTCACGCAAATACGGGGACCAGTCATTCAAACCAGGAGAAAATACGGATCCGGCAGACGAAATGGCCGATATACTATGGGTACTTGCATGCCTGGCAAACCAGACGGGAGTGGATCTTACCGAAGCTTTCAGAAAAAATCTCGAAAAGAAAACTTCCCGAGACAAATATCGCCATATAAACAACGAGAAACTGAACAGAGAATAGCCGTCATCTGTTCGACTCAGGTCTGAAATCGATATCCACGACAGGACTCCCGAAATCATAGATATCCCGATGCCTTTCCTTTGGCGCATTATACCTCCACTACGAACTTCAAAAAAACAGTGACACTCACAAAATGGAATGTCACTGTCAGAAACTAAAACCAAAAATCACTACTAATCATTCTGCTCCCAACCCATAAGTTTCAATTCTGCTGCAGGAACAGGAATCGCATAGAATGAATCATCAGGTTTCAACGAAACTTCGATAATCTGACTGTCAAAATCATAAATATCCTGATGTTTTTTTCTGGTAACCGTGATATTTGCATCTTCTCCGAAATTCAGGCGCTTAAGATCGTAGAACCTGAGAACACCTGCAAATTCACGGCGTCTTTCATCTATTACATTCTGAACAGTTCCTTCTATATCGGAAGCTGATGCGTCATTCATGAACCTTGTTTTTCTCAAGGTAACGAGATCCTCTTTTGCTTTGCCAGTTTCCCCTTTTCTCGCATAGCATTCCGCTCTTATCAGATACATCTCGGCTGTAGTAGGACCGAGCAGGAAATACTTGCCAGACATCCATGAAGCTGCAAATCTCAAATAAGTATGTCTTTCCCACTCTTTCAGATTCTTCTGTTCTTCGACATCGAATCCACCCGTGCTGAACGAACTCTCATTGCACGGTATATAATTGTTATTATAGAAATATAACCATCTTGCATCATTTTCCTTATCGAACAAATTATACAGGGACTCTGACATAGGAATGCTTTTGTCACCATAGAATACATCAGTTATATGCGGAAGATACAGTTCAGGATATTCAGCTATTGCCGTATTGCCTTCATTCAACAATTGCGACATCTCATAACAATCTATCGTTTCACCGGTGGCATTTCCCTCCTGATCCAGAACATCTATCGAATAGGACTTGGTTCTCTCGTACATCGGATCATTCTTGAAATCCAAAAGTACGTTATATCCGGCCAGAGCCTTGTCTGCAGCATCAAAAGCAGCATCATAGTCACCCATGTACAACTCGAATCTTGCCTTAAAGGCATAAAGGGTCGGCAATGTTATTCTGAAATTGCGTTTTATCTCGAATTCTGTTCTGCCTGCTTTCTTCAATGCTTCTTCAGACTCCTTTATATCCTGTCTTATTCTGCTGACTGTATATTCTACTGTTTCTCTATCCGGAATCCCTGAAGGAGGTGGATTGGTATTGTCCCTGTATCCTATACCGGGAGCAGACATATCATATTTACAATAATTTACAAGTGCAAAGAAATGGAAATACGCCCTTCCGAACAAAGCTTCTCCCCTAACCTGCTCCTTCATCTCAGGAGTAGTCTGTACTACTTTATCCAAATACTCCAGAACCGTATTGAAAGTAAACAACTGCTTGTACGAGCCGTTCCATGTACAACTCTGAATATTGCCGCCCGTTGCCAGGAAATTTTTGTCCCAGAAACTCAACTGATAAATTTCACTGTTTTTTATCTTAGAATAAAAATACGGAGAAACCTCCACATCATCCGAGAACATTATATTCTCATACCATATATAATTATAACCGTTATACATGGAAATGTTTCCCATCAAGCCACTCAACTGATCAATATGATAGATATTGGCATTTCCTGTCTTATCAGGAGTAACATCCAAAAATCTGGTACAACCTGACAAGATGGATATTATCAAAAAAGTATATATTATTAGCTTTTTCATATATAACAAATTTTAAAAGTTCAACCTTACTCCGAACAGATACGTTTTCAGAGGTTTCAATTCACCAGGCATTGCCTCAGGATCATATCCTAAATCATTTGCAACCCATATGGTTCCAAGATTTCCTGCCTCAAAATAGATATTCACATTTTTCAGCATAACCTTTTCAAACAACCTGTCTGGCAATTCATATCCAAAATAGACAGAATTCAATCTTATATGACTTGCATCACGGATATGCCAGTCTGCTGAACTGAAAACCCTGCTTGAATAATCATATAACGAACCGGCATTGAATATGTCAGTATTGGCTTCATTAAGTACAGGGAAAGTATGGAGACCCTTTGAATACCCGCTTCTGTCCATTTCCAACGCATCCTTCGCAAAACTACGCAATGCAAGGTCTGTAGATTTAGGATAAATATTGGTGTTGTAATTATCATAGGTAAACAAATGTCCGAACTTACCGGTAATCATAAATGAAAGGGTAAAACCATAGAATTCGAAAGTATTGGTAAATCCTATATTAACAGGAGGTGTCGAAGTTCCGTAATATCTTTTCCAGTTATTGTCGTTAGGACCTTGACCAGCTTCAAGAATATCGTCCAGATGGCTTGATTCCTTATCCAGTATTTCTATAACGGAACCGTCCTTGCCTTCCATTTTCAAAACACCAAGCTCCGTATGTCCGACGAGCTTATATCCCCATACAGGAGACATAGGAAGGCCTACTACATACCTTCCGCCAGGATAAGCCGGAGTTACATTATATTTCTTCACGACACTCTTGTTATAAGAGAAATTCAGGTCGCCTTTCCATACTATGTCTTTCTTATATACAGGCAATCGGCTGCCAAGGCTCAATTCAACTCCTGAATTGGATATTGCGGCATTGTTATAGGTTATTGTAGGAGTAGACTGTGATGCATACGGAACCGTAGCTTCCGCAAGCACATCATACGAGTACCTGTTGTAGTATTCCAGTGAACCGTAAAGCTGACCTTTGAAAAATGAAAAATCTACGCCTGTATTCAAAGTTCTGGACTTTTCCCATGTAAGAGTAGGATTTCCTGGCAGATTTATGGCATTATAAGGTTCATTGTTAGTAAATGCGACAGAACCGGAGAATGTTTTTATCGTAGTTATGGTTGACATGGAATTTTTGCCTGCTGCGACACCTGCCGTTCCATAGGAAACTCTCATTCTCAAATCATCTATCCAATCCTGGGCAGATACGAATTTTTCCTTGGAAAGATTCCACACGAAACCTACCGACCAGAAAGGAGAGAACTTTTTCTTAACGTCATCGGCAAGGAAATTTGAAGCATCGCTTCTGGCACTTGCAGAAAAGACATATTTGTTCTTATATGAATATGCGAAATTAGCTCCTGCCGAAACGAAACGGTCCTCCCTGTTATCCAAACTTCCCAATGAAGGATATGGATAACGCACTTTCACTCCGAAAATATTTGTTACCTTACTCACATAATCAGGAGAAGTGAGTACAGCATTGGTATACCTGTTATATCCGTACGCCGAATAATAAGGGAAAATATTTCTTGTAGAAGAAGAAGCCTCGGCTATAACCATTGCGGTGATATTATGATCTTCCTTTATTGTCTTATTGAAATCTATCTGTGCCCTGAGATTATATGCTTGATACTGATTGCCTGATTTCGAAATACTTCCTCCTTCAGGGAAAAACGTTTTGTACTTGCCCGTAGCAGCATCAAGTTTAGAATACGTATTTTTAAGATCCCTGATTGCAAAAGCACCGTCAAAAACTTCACTTTGTGATGTTGCAACTGCAGTTTCATATTGACCTCTGAGAGAAATCCTCAATGATTTGAACATTTCATATTCCAGAGAAGACTGGAATCTCAGACTCATTGAAGAAGATGTACTGTTATACTGGTCTCTATCCTGCAAAGGATTATAGGTCCAACTGTACTCTGTAACATCTTCATATTTATCGAACAGTATAGGAGCATATACGGTTCCGTTTATTGGTATATGTGCATACGATCCGTCTTCATTGAATAATCTTGTAAAAGGAGTTGTATACTCTTTCAGAGAGCCTACAGAAACGCCATTATTGACAGAGCTTCTGTAATTTGCCGTAACTCCTACATTCAAAGACAGTTTATCAATAAACTTGTACGTATCATTGAAATTAAGCAATACTCTGTTGTCGGAATTACCGATTGATGAACCGAGATTGTTATTGTACATCAGGGAAAACATATATTTGTTTTTTCTGGAAGAACCGTTTATCCCCAAATTATACTGCTGCTGGATAGCATTCCTGAAAAAATACTTATTATAATCATCGACCCATTTCCCTTCATTTGACATCAGTTTGGAGACTGCCGTATTGAATTCGGATTCGGACAAATTCCCTGCTCTTTTGTATTCATATATAAGTTGTGTCAGTTCAGGTACAAATGTCTTTGGATTTTTTGCATTGGAATATGGATTAAAATCAAACAATGTAGAATATTTTTCCATTTGCATCATATAATCCAATTGTGTCTGGCCATCTGCAAAATCCATATAGTACTCAAGATCATATTTCGATAAAACTGTAACTCTCGCATCAAAATTTATATTAATTTTATCTTTGTTTTTGGCACTTTTTGTGGTGATTACAATCACACCGTTCGCAGCCCTTGCTCCATAGATGGAAGTAGCCGCTGCATCTTTCAAAACTGTAACCGATTCCACATCATTCGGATTCACCATGTCGAAAGGATTTGTTCCGTTTGAAAATCCCTGAACGGCAAATCCGTCAACAACTACAAGAGGATCAATATCCTTCTGACTCTGCATGGTACCGACACCTCTTATGACAAACCTGTTGGAACCATTTGACTCCATACCCGGCACCATTCCTTCCAATGCCTTTGCAATACTGCTTACAGGTTTTACTTTCATATCCTCAGAAGTAACCTTAACGAAAGAACCGGTAGCTCTCTCCCTGCTAATTGTCTGATAACCGGTCACCACAACATCATCCAGCATCTGCACATCCTCTTCAAGTGTCATATCTACAACAGACCTTCCGACAACCGGAAACTCAGCTGTTTTATAACCTACGGAATTTGCGACAAGCACATCCTCTTCAGATGCGTTTATTGAATAACTTCCGTCATTGCCGGCAACAACATATTCGTTACCGCCCTTTACACTTATCACAGCACCTATCACCGGAAGCCCCTTGCTGTCAATTATACGCCCTGATACCTTGCTGTCAGCATTCTCTGCCTTTTTTGTTCCGGTCTTCTTTTCAATGTTGAGGGCAATGCTCTTGCCTGCGATCTTATAGGAGATTTTTACTCCTGAAAACAGTCTGGTGAGAACCTTTTCCAGCTGTTCATTCTCCGATTTGATAGAGACCTTGGATTTCAGTACACTTTCCAATGAATTTTCATAAAAGAACCTGTAACCTGTCTGTTCCGTGATCTTTTCCATTGCCTCCTTCAAAGAGACATTTTTCAGGTCAAGCCGCAGATTCTGCGAATAGACCGCAGTCGAACACAAGAAAAACAGAATCATCGTGAACAACTGAAATGTTTTCTTTACTTTCATAAAATTGATTTTCATAAGTTGTGTTTTTGTCGTTATATTATAACTGACAGAATGAAAAAAGCCATCCCTAACGAAAAAGACGGCTTTTTTATAAATTTTCTATGTATTAATCTTGAATTATCTGAACAGCAGGTAAATACTAAAACACACTTTATTTATTGAACAATTCGGAATGACTGCCTATTCTTATCAAATCGATAATATCTCCGTCAATCCATATAAGGAGAAGATCACTTTCCACATGGCACTCCATACATCCTTTATAATCTCCCTTTAGCATATGTGGTCTATATTCTGCCGGTATCGGGCAGTTATTTATTAGCAAATTGGCGATACGCACAAAAGCCGCCACCTTTTTAGGGTATTTTTCAATCCGTTTGAAATCCTTCTTAAATTGGGTTGTCGGGTAAAGTTTCTTTTTCACTGTCTCAATTCCTTCATTAAACTTTCCAGACTATCAAAAACTTCCTTATCTTTTTCCGTACGAGCTTCCCTAATTGCAGCCTTGGTTTCCTCATTCGGCTCATAAGACATCGCATCCATCAGTGTACTCTCAACAAAGTTATTAAGACTCCTGTTTGCTTTTCTCGCTTCTTCCTGCAAGACATGCAACAAGTCCTCCCGCAAACGAAATGAGGTCTGTTTTCTTACTATTGTTTCCATTTTACGAATAAATTACAATATATCACAAAAGTAATACATTGTATTACAAAATCCAAATAAAAGCAAAACAGCATACTATCTCCCAAGCCCGTAAATCACATATGTATTCTGATCTTTCTGCTCATAATCTATCGGTGTGGAGAATTTAAGAAGCTCCATGATCTGAATCATCGATTCAGAAGTGAAATAGGCATTGAGCCTGAGCGAATACAGACTTGTATCGGAAACCTCAATATGACAGCCATGCCACCTTTCGAGCATTTTCACTGCCTCATCCATAGGCGTTTTCTCGAATATAAGTTCTCCTCGTTTCCATGCGACAGTCCT
This sequence comes from uncultured Bacteroidales bacterium, assembly GCA_949296645.1. Lineage (GTDB taxonomy): Bacteria > Bacteroidota > Bacteroidia > Bacteroidales > UBA932 > CALUPD01. Next base: position 8,856 of record CASFPH010000024.1, on the reverse strand, counting down.
TGCAGTATCCGCCATTTCCATGAATGAAATCTCATCAATACTGCTGTCAGGAATATTTACCGATTCCATCGGCTTCAATTCTCTTGAAAAAACGACCTCACCGGACACCGGATCCGATTTCGTCACACTTATCTTTCCCGAAAAAAGTGTCGTCTGTTCATAATCGTCATTTTCATAAGACTTTATATGAAACCTGGTTCCACGCACTTCAACCTTCATTCCCTTTGAAGTCGTGACTATCATGGGCCAATCCTCATCCTTGACCACATCAAAATAGGCCTCTCCCACCAGTTCCACATTTCTGCTTTCAAGATCGAAATGCTCAGGATAGACAAGTCTTGATCCCGAATTAAGAACTACCGATGTCCCGTCTGGAAGCACGACACCTCCCTTGACACCGTTTTCCGTGTAATAATATTTGTCACTTTCGGTAACATTAAGGGCTTTACGGAAAGCTGACATATCCCTGCTTCTCTGATTATACTGCATGAAGTTGGCGGCAAGCGAAACGAAAAGAAGAAATACCGCAGCATACGGGAAATACCTGAATACCTTTGCTGGTTTTCTGCGTTCTCTACGGATACGCTCATTGTTCCCCGTTCCTTTTACCTTTCTCAACTTTTCCTCCAGCTCTTCTTTGCCAACATACTCACAGGTATCGGAAAATGTAAGTGCAGACAACTGGTGCACCAGTTTCTCGTAATACGCATAATTGTCGGGAGATTTTTCAATCCACCTGAAAACCTCCATCGACTCCTCGTAATCGGTTCTGCCCTGAATATGTTTTAGCAACAGTCTCTTGTTCATCTTATATATCCCTTTAGTTATATGACAACTTCAGCATGTCAATCCCTAATTATCCAAAACATTATTATAAATATAAGGAAATCCGAAAGTTCTTCCCTCAAAATACGCAATGCAGACATGATCCTGAATTCTACTGCTTTTTCGGAAATTCCGGCCATTTCCGCTATCTCCTTATTCTTTTTCCCTCCAAGATAAATATACAACTTAACTATCTTATAATTAAATATATAGTCTAATAAGTATTATCTTGGGTAACAATACAATAACAAACTAATATTATATACTCACTCGCAAATCCATTTCGTTTTTATGACGATTACAACATGTTAAAAAGTTACCAACAGGAATTTAAGTGATAAATATTCATTATCTTTGGAGCAAAAATTATAAAGATGGGAGATATAAATCGTTTAAAGTTGGTTCTTGTAGAGCAAAAACGCACAAGCAAATGGTTGGCAGAACAACTGGGTGTTAACCCTTCAACTGTTTCAAAGTGGTGTACTAATACATCTCAACCACCTTTGGAAACGCTTATCCAAATAGCACAACATTTGGGAGTAACAATTCAAGATTTATTGCGAGATACAGTGCAAACGCAAGGAGTAAAAAGGAAATTATAATGGCAAAACTAAAATTCATAGACTTGTTCGCCGGATTAGGCGGATTTCATTTAGCCTTAGAGAAATTGGGTTGCGAATGTGTTTTTGCTAGCGAGATTCAACCAGAACTTCAGTCTTTATACGAACGAAATTTTGGCATGAAATGCAGTGGCGACATCAATGAAATAGATATAACAAAAGATATCCCAGACCACGATATCCTTTGCGCTGGTTTTCCCTGTCAACCTTTCTCGCAAGCAGGGAAGCAACAAGGATTTGATGACCAAAAAAGAAGAGGAAACCTTTTCTATAAAATATGGGAAATATTGGAATGCAAAAAACCAGAATTTGTGTTTCTTGAAAATGTACCAAATTTGAAGTCTCACGACAACAAAAATACATATAAAGTGATTTATAGTACGTTGTCACAACTTTATGATATTCAAGATGACATTATTTCTCCGCATTATTTTGGTATTCCACAGCATAGGACAAGAATATACATAGTTGGCAGGCTTAAATCAAAAGGAGGATTAGTAGGATTTAATTTCCCAGAACATACGGAGAGGCCGGAATGCAATATCAATGATATCCTTGTTCCTGACGATTCAGACTATATGTCTTTGCGCCAAATAACTAAAGATCATATGGCTGCATGGCAGAAGTTCTTAGATTTACTCAATGAGAATAAATGTCAACTTCCAACATTTCCTATATGGGCAATGGAATTTGGTGCCACATACAACTATGAGGGTGCGGCACCTTATTATCAACAAAACCAACAACTAAGAGGAAAGAAAGGTAAATTTGGAGAAGAAATTACCGGAAACTCAAAGGATGATTATTTGCTAAAATTACCTGTTTATGCACAAGGTAAACCCAAAGGAAAAGCAAGACAGTTCCCTGATTGGAAGAAAATGTTTATTAGGTTGAATCGTAAATTTTATCAAGAGAATAAATCTTGGATTGATGAATGGATAGCAGATATTCGAAAGCCAGGTTTTGAGAATAGTCATCAAAAGTTTGAATGGAATTGTGGAGCCGAGGAACACCCTAATCTATACACAAAGATTGTGCAATTCCGGCCATCCGGGATAAGAGTAAAACGGCCTACATATTCTCCAGCACTTGTACTTACTACGACCCAAATTCCAATTATCCCTTGGATTGTCACTCCCAATGGAGAACAAGGTCGATATATGACAAGAAAAGAAGGTGCACGACTCCAGTGTATGGGTGATTTAAAAGAATATCCTGATACGATTGCCAGTGCTTTTAAAGCTTTCGGGAATGCTGTAAATGTGGAAGTCGTGAAACGTATTGCAGAAAACTTGATTCGCTTATCATGAAACAAATAGAAAGAGTTTCCATCGCGTTGAAACCGAATGTATACAATACATTTAGGAATCTTAACAACACAGTCTCAAATACGCTAGGAGAATATGTAGACAATGCCGTCCAAAGTTTTATCGACCACAAAAAAGAGTTATTAGAAACTGATGGCAGTAACTATAAATTAAAGGTACATATAACTATAGATTGGACAAATAGAAGCATTTCTATTTGTGACAATGCTGCAGGAATAGACGCCCAAAATTATGAGAGGGCCTTTGAACCTGCACATATACCTCTGGATGACACAGGGCTAAATGAGTTTGGAATGGGAATGAAAACAGCTTCTGTATGGCTTTCGAACAAGTGGAGCGTTCGTACAAAAGCTCTTGGAGAGATGGTTGAAAGATTCACAGAATTTGATTTGGGAAAAGTCACTGCAGAAGAAAGAGAGGAACTTGTTGTAATAGAGCAGCCCAAAATGAAAGATTCTCATTATACTGAAATAATTTTAACAGACTTATCCGAGAATGCGCCAAAACCAATGCAGATGGATAAAATCAAGAGGCATCTGTCAAGCATTTACCGTAATTTTTTACGCAGTGGCGAAGTGGAGATATTTGTCAACGAGACTCTGTTGGAAGCACCTAATTATAATATACTAAAAGCACCTTTTTACAAGACACCAGATGGAGAAAATATCCTCTGGAAAAAAGAAATCGATTTTGAAATAGATGGTTATAAAGCAAAAGGATTCATTGCTATTTTAGATAAGATTCAAAATGGAGCAAATGGATTAGTACTAATGCGGCGTGGTAGAGTAATTGTTGGAGGTGGAGATGAACGATATTTTCCTTCAGTACTTTTTGGACAATCTGGTAGTTTTAGATATAGGAGGCTCTTTGGAGAGTTAGAGCTAGAAGGTTTTGAAGTTTCTTTCAATAAAAATGGTTTCAGAGAGGAAGAAGACTTATATATGCTCATGGAAGGCATTAGAGATGAACTAAAAGCAGATGAACCAAGCCTCCTTAGTCAAACTGACAACTATAGACAGAGAGGGAAAGAGCATTATGAAAAGATATCCAAGACCATAAAAAAAGATTTGGAAAAAAAGTCAAAGCCGAAACAACTTTCGAGACAAGTTAGTGCTGTAGAAAGCAATGTAAACAATACTCAGTATATCCAAAAAAATGAAGAAAAGATCATAAAGGCAGAAGCTCTTGATAGTTGTAGTGAAACATTCCAATATAATGGGAAAAACTATATCCTAAAAATAGAACTTGTGACAGAAACCGAGGCCGATTCTTTATATTCTGTTGTTATGAATCCCGACGAAGAAAACACAGAATCCGAAGCTGCGCCTATAGTATGTAAAATAAATCTCGCCCATCCTTTCTTTACTCGCTTTGATCAGTTCAAAAAGGGGCAAGACTATACGCCAATAGTCACTATTTTTAAGGCATTAACACTGGCTGAGATTATGGCACCAGACAGAGGAACGAAATATGCTTCCAATGTCAGAATCTTATTTAACCAAGGTATATTACAGATGTAATGGAAATAGAAATTTTACAAAATAAAAAAGAAGGTTTTACTCCAATTATTGGAGAAATGACCATTGACTTGCTATCGAGATTAAAAGCTAAAGTAGATAGTGAAGGGATTGACGTGCTTCAAAAAGAAACAATAGATATATTATCCAAGTGTACAAATCCTAATAAACGAGAAAGTCAATCTATAACAAATCTAGTGGTCGGATATGTTCAAAGTGGTAAAACGATGTCATTTACGACACTGTCTGCACTTGCACATGACAACGGCTATAGGATCATTATATATTTTGCAGGGACAAAGAATAATCTTCTTTCTCAAACAACAAAACGATTAAGAACTGATTTAATCAATGGCAGTGTAAATGCCAAACACTATAAGTTGTTTGAGAATCCTACAAAAGATGACTCGCAACGTATTCGCAATGCTCTTTCCATGAGCACTAAGCCTACGATTTTGATAACTGTTCTAAAACATCACAAGTACATTACTGAACTGGCGACAATGTTCAATAATATTCAATTAAAGAACACAATTGCTAAATCTGGGGTTCTTATCATTGATGATGAAGCAGACCAAGCCAGTTTAAATGGCTACGCCTATAAAAACAGCAAATCAGAGGAGTGGGAAGATGATGAATATACAACGACTTACAGTAGTATTCTGAAACTCCGTAGCGCATTGGAAAATCACTCCTATGTGCAATACACGGCAACACCTCAAGGTCCACTACTAATAAGTATCATGGATTTGCTTTCACCTAAAAATCACACAGTATTAACACCAGGGAAAGGATATACAGGTGGTAAAACCTTTTTTGTAGATGAGCCAGGCTTGATAATAACCATAAAGCAGGATCAAGTATACCATTCAAAACACAATGACTTGACAAACTGTCCGGACTCTTTGATAAATGCATTGCAACTTCATATTATGGGCGTGGCAATCATTGTATATATCAAACAGAAAGAATCATTCTTGTCTATGATGGTACATGCAGACAGAGAACAAGATGCAAGTCAAAAATTTTATGGATGGATAAAAAACTTGATAGATGCTTGGGCAAATATGTTGGCATATGGAGAATCAGATCCGGCTTATCAGGAACTCCGAAGTTCATTTCATGAAAATTATGTAGAAGCTATTCGTTTGTATGAAAAATACAATGAACCATATCCATCTTTTGAAGAAATATGGCATTATGTTTATGATATCATTCTTGATACGAACATTGAGCTTGTAATTAGTAGAAATAAAAGACAAGGAGAAAACAAGGAAATAGATTGGTCTGGGAGTTGTTCTCACATATTGGTTGGCGCAGATATGTTGAACCGTGGCTTTACGGTTGAACACCTTGCTGTTACATATATGCCTCGCTATAGTGTAGGAAAATCTACTGCAGATACGATTCAGCAAAGATGCCGTTTCTTTGGTTACAAAAAGAATTATCTTTGGTCGTGTCGTGTTTTCTTGCCTTATGAAGTTATCATTGAGTATAGAGAATATGTTGAACATGAGGAGGAAATGCGTAATTGGTTGCTTGAGAACAAGAGTCTTGAAGATGTAGAAAGACTACTTTTAATATCTAATAGGCTGAACGCAACAAGAAAGAATATTCTTTCAAAAGATACCGTAACTACGAAGTTGTCAGGTTGGCGTAAAATGAATGCTTTTCAGGCTATCCCTGAAAATATTTCGTTCGTTGAAAGTTTTCTTACTTCCCATCAAGAATGGAAACTTTTTAAAGATTACGGAACAGAAGATAGAAACCATGCATATATAAAAGTACCTATTCAGGAATTTATTGAATTCTTGACAGAGTTTAAATTTCAGAATATGCCAGATGCTGCACGAAAACAAGCAACACTAAGATATGTCAAATATTTGAGTACCAAAACTAATACACCTTTGACACATGGATATATAATACATATGGCATATGCAAGTAGAGAAGCTCGTTTACGTGCATTCAATGAGGACACGCAACGCCTTGTAAATTTGCATTCGGGGCGTTCAACGACATCAAGTTCCGTATATCCAGGAGATGCTGCGATTAAATTTGAAGATTCATTAACCATACAGATTCACAAAGTAAAACTCAAATGTGACTCTGTTATTTGGTCTGGCAGAGAAGCATATACATTAGCGATTTATTATCCAGAAGATTTTGCTATTAACTATGTTGAAACAGAAGGTTAAATGATGAGAAAATCAATATATCAACAATATAAAAAACTGATGGGCAGCCATTCTCAATCTGCCAACTGCTATACAGTGATAAATGTGCCATTCTCTAAGACACATAAACTTGGTGTTGGAATCGATGATCGTCCTATGTTCTTTATAAGAAGTTCAATTACAGATAATTCACCCAATATTAACCTCGAACTTATCACTGTTCAGTTCAATGAATTATGTCGGCTTAAAAAAGATACTGAATCAAAATTTGTAAATGAAAACTATTATACAGTTATCACGCTAAAATCAAAACAGATAGATTATATAGAGTATTTTTTAGATGTCGTGTGTATTGTCCTTGAAAAGCTTGGCGATTTCCCAAGCCAACAGGATTTATTAAATGAAATTCAGAAACTTGTAGAACTTTTTAGGCGTTTTTCGAGACCTCCGATAAAAACTATACAAGGATTATGGGCAGAGTTATTCGTTATAGAGCACTCATCTAACCCAAGCTACCTTGTAAAGTCATGGCATACGACTACCTCAGATATTTTTGACTTTAATGATGGGACAGACAAACTGGAAGTGAAAAGTACTTCTCGTATTAATAGGGTACACAGATTCTCGCATAATCAACTAACACCAAATGAAAGTTCGATTGTTGTAATAGCGTCATTATGTGTACAACAATCTGGAGTTGGAAAAACGGTTTTGGATTTAATGGATGCTATTGAACCAAACTTAGAGAATGCAGAACTTCGTTTTCAACTTGCTGATATGATTTCAAAAACACTAGGGTCGGATTTCGAAAAAGCCTGCGAGTATTGTTTTGATTACGCATTAGCATGTGACACATATCAAAAATATAATTGCAAGGATATTCCGTCTCTTGACAATAGTTCAATACCAGCAGAAATTTCTGATATTCATTATGACTGTGATTTGTCAAAAGTCACTCCACTTGGTGTACCATCTGAAATTTTTCCCAATAGCAAACTGATAAAAAGTCTATAAGATATGAGAACGGAAAAAGTCTTACCTGAAACATTGCTGCAACTTATGTTAAATGTACTTGAGACAGCACCTGATTTCATTTACAAAAAAGGGATACAACCTTTCTTGATGGAAATTGGAGGAAAAGATTACTATGTTTATGTAAAGAATTTATCATCGGCTTATTTCAAAACAAGACCAGATACTACAAGGGCACAATTACCTGTAAAGGAAGATTTTGATGAGATAAAACATTCTATCATCCCGTTTGTGTTTTTAGGTTATGATAGAATTAATGATGTACTTGTTTGCTGGAATCATCATATTGCGAAACAACGTTTGAACGAGAGGAAAAGTGTTTCTTTTTATTCTCGTAGTTTCTTTCAAGAAGAGGTCGTTTCAGGGGAATTTCTAAAGAAGAATCTCAAAAATGGAGACACACCTGTTCTTTTTAAAAGGAAAGATATTGTGTCATTTTTTCGTAATATTGATTCCTTTTTCGGGAAACCAACAAACGATTCCACATCAAGATATGGCATTCCAAGCAATGGCAAGATTCTGAAGATAACGGATAATGGTCTTTTAAAAAAGTTACGACCACTTCTTGATACAGAAACTCCGCATACTTTAGAAGCGATAAAAATTACGCAGCAATATTATGGAAATTTACCAGAAATGAAGTTTAGAGATTGGGCTAATCTTATTAAGACGGTAAAATTTGAAAATGAATCAGATGGTAGTTCTATATGCTCCAATTTATAGCAACTACAATGGCAATTTCTATGCTTTCCATATATTACCATATTTTGAAGTTCTTTCATTTTAACCAAGCCCATATGCCTACAGCTAAGCAGAAAATGAACTGTATAATTACAAAAAAAGTAAACCAATATGTAGAGAGCCAAATTCCTTTATTGCTTTGGAGGTGTTTGGCCATTTTAACGCTGTGCTTCTCCAACAGTTCTTTTTCGGCCTTGATGTGTTGGACTGTGCATTGATGCACTTTCTCCATTTCATCGGTGCCGATTTCTGCACGGATGACGGTGTGCTGTTCCGCCTTGACAATGGCACGGTTGATGCCGTTTACGATATTGTCCGCACTGTCCTTTGCCGCAACCAAGGCATTAAAAGCTGTCCGCTCCCGTTGGACGGTATGCTTCAAACTGCCGTGTATGCCGTGCAATTCTTCTTTGAGCGCATTGACTTCTTTCAGCAGATTGCGAAGCTCGATTAGCTGGTAATTGACTTCCTGAAGCAGTCCTTCAAGTTCCTGTTTGTCCTGTTCCAACTCATCTTCTGTAAACAGAAACCACGAGTGCACAGAAAATGGTAAAGTTAGTGCACAGAAAACGGTAACAACAGTGCACAAGAATCAGTAACAACAGTACACAGAAAT